>NZ_JAKRFS010000002.1:0-794358 GCF_022347875.1 Pseudoalteromonas sp. CNC9-20
TGTCCAGGTATACGGTGTAATCCTGTTCCGTAAAGAAGGTGGCCTGACGGTTATTTCCACGCTGAACAACATGTTGCGGAATATGGGGTAAGTTTAATCTCGGCCGACGCGCCATGGCCTTTCCTCCTTGAAATAGCCAATTGCACTAAGGACTTAGCGCAATTCAGCAATTTCAACAACTCTGACCCCTTGATCGTCAATCTCGGCCGACGCGCCATGGCCTTTCCTCCCTGAAATAGCCAATTGCACTAAAAACGTAGCGCAACTCAGCAATTTCAACAACTCTGACCCCTTGATCACAATTTCAACAACTCTGACCCCTTGATCGGAGTAGTCGCTCTTGCTGAGTAAATTGCCAATGGCATCGTAGGTGTAAGAGCCGATTTTTATACCGTTAACCTGATTCGTTTTAAGACGATGAAGGTTATCGTAGGTATAGGTTTCTGTGAAGGTATGCTGTTCACCCACAGCCCCCGTGGTAACACCCATTTTGCAATTTCAACAACTCTGACCCCTTGATTCAGCAATTTCAACAACTCTGACCCCTTGATCGAACACGATCGAACACTGTTCAGGCTGCTGGTGAAACTGATCACTTCAGGCAAAGAAAAGCCCGCGATGGGCGGGCTATAAATGTTTACCGCGATGGCAAAAGCCTCAAGGGAGAGATTTAAGTTTAGTTTCAACAACTCTGACCCCTCGATCGGACCCCTTGATCGTATTACACAAACGAGGCCATCCTTTTAGCTTGTTTACAATTAGTCACTATTAGACCAAGTTAAGATACCCTTCATCTCATTTTCACAACTTATAGGATTACTCTCCGTGCTCTTTATAATTACGTATACCCATGACTCAATTGAATCTTCTAGCTTTGTAGTATCAACTGAAATTCCGTTTGTTTCAGGGTTATTTTGCAATAGCTTATCTATAGACATTGCCAACTTTGTACTAACTGATTCTGAGTTTTTAAAAAGCTGACTTAATTTATATTCTAGAGAAGATTCAAAATCATAAGGGTCGCAATCAAAATTGAAAGGAACAAAATACCCTTCCATTTCAGAATGAAAACAAGCTGTCCCTCCAGTCTGGTTAAAGTAAACGCAATTAGATTTAGCCTGAATAATTAAACCAGCGCCTACCATGTCCCATAAACATATCTTCATTACTTTATTTTCCTTTTCTAAAACGAGTGAGGGCTATGAATATATGAGTCAAGCACAACCCCTTGATTTGCAGCAGCCCTAACAAATCTTTGGTCTGAAGTAATAGTTCGAATACCAAGTCTATCACCTGTTCCAAATATTCGTTGATCTGGCATTTTTATAGTTCGCGTAGGGAGCAAGTTCATAACTCTTATAGATGGCATGTCCGGAATAGCGCTGACCGTTGATAAAAACGCGGAAGCATTTGCTATCACGTCTGGTCTACCATTACGCCTAACAGCAACTACAAATTCGCCAAGAGCAGTTTGAGTCATCAATCGAGCATTATTACCCATAGCTGCAAGGATTTCACCTTGAATGGGTGAAGCTGGGCCTGATAGCGCCCTAGCCGTGCCAGTATCAATATTGATAGCACCTTGCCTAACTCGTTCTAGAGTTTCATTTTCTGTTAATGATTCAGCTGGGATTAGTGGATGGACAGCTTCAGGTGTAGAGCCGGGAGTTGAAAGAGACAGAGCTACCGTCGTTAAGGCTCGCCCTAGAGCTGAAAGAATAGTTTCCCCAGAAATACCCTCAGCGGCTAGAGGTAATGCGACAGCAGCTCCAGATAAAGCACCTCCACTGGTACCACTATGTCCCCCATCCGCTTTTCCTTTCTGCCCCTCAGCATTAATATCGGTGATTGCTACATGACCTTTTTGCTGCGCCTGAAATGCCCCGTTACTGTTTTCAATAAACGTTGTAGCGGGATTACCTGAAAATCCAAGCTCGCTCATAGCCTCATTGAGTCCACCACTAAACTGGTGACTTTTATTTATCTCTCCTTTTGACAGCCCACCAACACCGCCACATCCCACTCTCGACTCTCCTTTTAGGCAGAGGCTATTGTAACCACTCGGATCTATCCCCGCCAACGGGTTATTCATAATATATGAATACGGATTGATGCTCTGTGAGTTACCTGGACTCTGAATAACCGGATCAACCGACATAAACCTGCCAAGGTTATAATCGTACACCCGACCGTTCATATGAATAAGTTGTTGTTCATCAAGGTGTTCATGGTCGGTAAAACCTCGGTATGTGGTGGTATCCACAATATCGCCTAAGCGGGCCGAGGGCTTTGAGTTACCATTGGCTAAACGCGGTTTACCGAATGGATCGTAATTACGCGTTGCAAGTACATCACCATTATGATTTGTGAATAATCGACTGCTGCCAAGACGGTCGGTGTGCGTGTACCTAATTTGTACTGCTTGCTCATTAGTTTGACTCACTATGGCGACATTATCTATGTATGCACGCCAAGTGGTCTCCTCTGCTTGAACTTCTTCTTCATACAGCTTGTCTGCATAGTATGTTGTTCGGCCTTTGGTGGTATGTTTGAACCGCATATGGTTGGGGCCATAAACGAACTGACTGGTGATCCCATTTTTGACCAGCGTAGTTGGTTTATCCATGGCATTGTAGGTTGCGCTGCTCAGCCCATCACCGGTGAGCATGTTGCCCCGCTTATCGTAACTAAAGCTGACCCACTTACCATTACGTTGTACTCGCTTAACGGCGTTCGGGCCTCCACTCCCCTCACTTGTGTAGTCATAATCGTTAGAGTAGTCGCTCTTGCTGAGTAAATTGCCAATGGCATCGTAGGTGTAAGAGCCGATTTTTATACCGTTAACCTGATTCGTTTTAAGGCGATGAAGGTTATCGTAGGTATAGGTTTCTGTGAAGGTATGCTGTTCACCCACGGCCCCTGTGGTAACATCCATTTTGCGTATGTTGCCAAAACCATCGTACTGTTCATAGTTAAGAAACATTAGGTTGTTGTTGCCATCAGCTATTTGCTTACTTGTCATCGCGCCGTCTACAGCGCTGTATGAGGTGATTTCGGTCAACTCATTTCCTAAAGTGGCTTCGGTGACATTGGCAAAGGCATCTTGCCCTGTAATTTTCTTAAAGATGTAATGGCTCGCCGCGTTTTGAATCGTTTCTAAATAGCCTGCATCAGTGTAAAGGTACTCTAAGGTCAAGCCATTGGGGTAACGCAGCCCCTTAGCGCGACCATAATTCCCATCATAGAACGTTGTGATGCGATAAGAACGATTATTGCCGTTGATTAGTGTCCCTGTGGGGCGACCATAAGCATCATATTCATAGGTACGGTTTACGCCATTACCCACTTCTTTGTGCAACTGCCCAACACCATTATCGGCTGTGTCATAAGTGTAGGTTAACGTGTCCTCGCCTGTTGCCGAGCGCTGGATTACTCGTCCTAGCTTATCGACTGTATAGATAATACTTGTGTCGGTGCTATGTGTTTCCTTTTGGAGCTCACCAAAGCCATTATAAGCAAATGTGCTCTTACCCTGATTGGGGTCATTTACGTCGGTCTTGCGTCCAAAAGCGTTATATTTTGCTGTAATGTGATTGTTTTTAGCATCTTGAATAACAATGGGTAGGCCTTGCCCATTATATGCGTAGCGAGTTATCCCATCTTCAGCGTCTTTGGTTTCAATGAGCTGGTCGCGGGTGTTATAGGTGCGAGACATCGTAATCAGTTTGCTGTTACACTCATCTTTCACCTCAATGTCTGTTGTTAACCCTGCATATGCATAGCTCGTTGTCATGCCTCCGCAGCTTCGCTGTGTAACTTTGCTCTTTGGCCTACCTAAGGCGTCAAACTCCGAGTAAGAAACACCATACTTGGAATGGCCATTGTAATAAGGTTGAGATTCAAAGACTTTTCGCCCTAACGCATCGTACTGTGTGTCGGTAAATACCCAATCGTCAGAGTTGAAACCTTGGGTTGCGACCCGCAGCGTGCGGCCCAATTTATCTTGATAAACTTTTTGTGTTGGCTTGCCCGCTGAGAGGGTGGTTATTTGCACAACTGCATTTTCGGGCGCGTGGGTTGTATCGGGCCCAGTGACCACGGTGTAAACCTTCGGCTGACCGCTGGTTTTACTGCTATACGGACGCTGATAGCCATCCAATGTATTTATTGTCTCTTGGTATACATTGTCACCTAGTTGTACTTTGGTTTTAGTAACAAAACCGGTCGCTGGGTCGGTGTGCTTATACAGCTCATGCTGCTTCGCATTCGTTATTTTAAGCGGGAAGTAACCATCATCCGCCTCTGTTGTTCCATCTTTGGTATAGGTGATACTTTCAACCACCCGCTGCGACGATGACCACGCCCCCCCCGCTAATACGTTTGCGGATACTGTTTTACTTGTTGGTAAGCCATAGGAGTTGTAAGCAATGTTGGTGCTACTTCCTGTTCCTGACGACCCGCTGACGGTAATTTTTTTCGGTTTACGGCTATTATCATATTCAGAATAATTAGTCGTCAGGGTGGTTTTTGTATCCAGCTCTTTTTTTTGCTCATCACTCAATGAGATGTAAGGGTCCGTCACCACACGTTCGCTTATTTCGCTGGTTTCAACCTTCAAGGTATCGAGCTTATTTAGCCACCAAGTATCTGTATTCGGGGTATAGGCGCGGGTTGTGGTAACAGTCACTACGCCGGTTTCATCTTTTGATGTTTTTTTGCTTTCAAGCACGTTGCCGTAGGCATCAATACTTGCGATGGACTCAACCACACTGCCTAATTTAGTTGCATCCTGGGTGATATCTCGGGTGATAGTCTCTTTATTCGCTAGGTAAACATGATTACCGTTATCCGTGTTTACGAGCCATTCAAATTGAGTGTAGCTAATCGCATTTGTATGGTCAGACTTTCCACCTAAACTGCCAGCCGTGTAGTCATTCTCCAAGAATGTGGCCTGACGATAGGGCTTTCCTTGCAGTGGGAACACTTGTTTAAAGTCTGTTTGTGTAACTAAGCCTCGATCTAGGTCTTTTTCAATAACACTTTTGAAGCCCATAAAGCCTCGGCCTTGGTTATTAAACATTGCATCTCGGTATTGATAGGTGTAGTGCTGATTTCCACCTATACCATCGCTTTGAGTAAACTTATGAACGACATACATGCTTGAGCTAAAGTAAAAGTGCTCAGTGTCATTTAATTCATTGTGTTTTGGGTTGTTATATAATCCATCTACAACGTCTGAGCTTAGAGGCCGATAGTGCCATTGCTCTTTTTTATCAAGGCCATTTGTGACCGATAGCAAAAGGTCATGAGGGTGATAATCTGATTTTTCTATGCTAGCGGGTTCGGTCGCACCGTAATTGCGGTTAAAGTACACTTTTCTAACTTGGTGATCAGCAACAGCGCTGCTCCCCCCTGCTGTACCACTAGGATAACTATAGGTAATAAGGTTTTTATCGACCAGCTCCGGGCCCTCTATTCTCTCTCCATTAACACCTTTCATATAGCAGAAAAACTTGTGATTTTCGTACTCACCTGATGCGTAATGTCTGCAGCCGTATTTGTATACCAAATCAGGTAAACCGTTGCCTGTTGCATCCATCACACTGGAGTAGCTGGGTGTGCCAACTAGGTCTGTATCGACAAAGTGGGCACTCACTGAGCCGGTTGCATCTTGTGAAAACTTTAAGGCCTGATATTGATAGAGGCTGTAATCAAACTTCGCCTCTACTGCCTCGAATTTATTAGAGCCTTCTTCCGAGATGTATGGTTCATAAACAGAGTCTCCGCACACAGTATATCTTCCGTGGCGTTGAGCTACTTGGCGGCGCCCTACTAAAATGATACAGCCTTCGACAAGTATATTATTAGGCATAATAACTTCGCTACGACCATCACCATCGATATCCATAATACGAAATGCATCAGAGAATTTAGGCCTGAGTACCCCTTCACTTAATCTATCACCTGAATTATGAAGCGGTATTCGCCGCACAGGCACAGACACACCGATATCTTGCGCTTCAGTAAAGGTTCCATTTCCCTGGTTTAGCTTAACTGTAAGGTTTGCGCCCACTTTACCGTCTACCCAACCTAACCAGTCAGGCAGACCATCGGCATTTACATCAACCCAGTACCCATAGGCTGACGACTGTCCATTGATATCAGCACCGAATAACACATCATAAGATTGCAATTGAATTGCGCCATTTGCAGCCGTGCTAGTAAGTAAGAGCTCAGATGAAGCACTGTCCATATAAACACTTCTGGTTTTCTTTTTGAGAAAGTCTGGAATGCCATCACCGTTCATATCTCCGACAGGCTCAATACTATATCCGTTGAATATAGCGCTATCGAGCTCGTGAGATTCATTCTCTGTGTATGGGTTCTGCAAGTTTTGAGTATGTTTATATACAGTGAGCGTTCTTTTTTCTTCACTAATACGCCTCAGCACAGTAATGTCGACCCACCCGTCGCCATTATAATCTGCTGCACTCAGCAATGTGTCACCCTCACTACGATTAGCGCTAGTATAATGGCCAAGCTCTACACCTGTATCTTGCCAATTTAGGGATATAGTGTCTTCACCCGATACATAGCCTATTCGCAAAATATTATTTTCTTTACTCCAGCGGTCGGTCCTACCATCGTTATTAAAATCGCCTTGCAAACACGTAGTGGATAGCAACATACTGCTGAAGTGGCAATCGGTTCCCCGTAATGGGTTAACACCTACTTGGTCAAACTCTGCATTGGTAAAATAGCGCGGCCAATCTCTTGAGCCATTTCCATCGGCATCCCCAAACGCAGTCACTTCCGCAAACCCCTCAGGGAAGTGGCCTTGCCCAAAAATCTCTGTCCCATCAGACGTGGCCAAAAGTTCTGGTTTATAAACAGCAGGCTTACTGCTCCAATCAAATTCAGTACTTGGAAGACATTTTTCTGTTCCACTGATATGGCTACAATACTCTATTGAATCTAATAAGCTTCGCGATGTCCCTAAACTCGCTGAGTAGGATAAGCTCCATGAACTAACTTGAGCATCGCCATATTCAGTACTGATACTCTTCAGTCTTTTTGTTGAAAAGTAGTATCCACCCGCTATATAGCGTTTATAAAGGTTTGCAGCACTTTCATACTCAAATACAACTTTACGGTCACCGAGCTCTTCAGCTCCCGTACCTGTGTAGTAAATAGTATTGAGAAGCTGCTCTCCTTGCCCATACGATGAATACTCATAGTGGATATAGTTATTTTCAGTGGCGTCGTGCTCATATGAGATAAGCCACGAATAAGCTGAAGATTTGTTTGCGTGAATTACTTTAGAGCTTGTTTCCTGTCCAAAATAGGCTGTGCGGCCACTTTTATATTCTGCAACAAAGGATGCTTCATCTGTAAGAGATCCTGTTTGTTTGACCCTGACAAAGGTATCTAGCTCAGTTTTGTAAATTGCACCTGAGTTTCCATAGTTCCCCGAAACAATTACAAGTCGCTGGCCATCTAGGCATAACTTATCATTCGCTGTGTAATTGGGCGTATGATTGATTCCATCTTGGGCCACTGTTGCCGCGCACCGAGTAATACTTGAGCCAGCTGATAAGCCCCAGCCAACCCCTGCGATGCCATTACCACTGCGAGAAGAGTAGTTCAAAGAAACGTTCGGTTGCATTCCTGCTCGCCCTGGTGGCAATTTAATGGGTATCGTGTAGCTTGCAGCACCGCCATTCACAGCTGCTTGACCCGCAATAGTACCCACTGCCTCAGCGGTGATTTCTTGGACATCAGAAAATGGTTGATCGTCGGGGTCGCCTAATAAGGCTGAAAAGTTGCTATCGTCTTGAATGCTAAAATCAGCGCTGATGACGTCACTTTCACCAACGCCATCTAAGCTTGCTTTCGCGCAAAGTGTGGTGCTTTCAGTTATAGCAATTGGGCTGGTGTATGGCTGCCAGTCAGCGGTGCTATCACATAATGTGTCTGCCGCTATTTGCGCAAAGCTTATATTCACCGAAGGAAGACCATGGGTAATACGAATGCTCTCACCAAATGGCACTTCTCCTGACTGAGGGGCTAGTTTAGGTGGCGCTACAACACCATCCACTGTGTTCGTCAAAGTGCTATTAGCAGAGCCTTCATTATTCGTGCAGGTGATAGTCTGGGTCATTATATATGCTTTGTCTCTTACTGGACTGAGCCACTTGTATAAATAACTGCCATCATTTTGTACGGTGGTATGCTCATCCTCTCTGCTATAGGTAACAGAGCCAGATACACCATCATCATACTCAAAGGTGGAGGTACAAGAACTGGCATTTTTCCAAGCAAAGTAAAGCCATTGTTTTTCACCGATACGCGCTGTATTTATCGCCTCTGATTCAGATATATACTCATGCTGAAGGATCTGTGGCGGTGGTGGAGTAATAACATTGACAAGAGAGCTGGAGTCACTGCCCCCCGAATTCTCACAGTTTATAGTCTGCTCCATTGAATAGGCAGCCTCCCTAACTGGAGATGTCCATCTGAATAGATAACTGCCGTCGCTCCTAACAATGGTGCGCTCATCACTTGCGCTGTAAGTTACGGTTCCGCTCTCGCCATGGCTATATGTATAGTTCGAAGTACAAGATTCGCTGCCTGTCCAAGCTAGATAAAATACTTGGTTCTCACCAATAAATGCAGCATTTGTTGAGCCTGAAGCGCTTGCAAATCTGTGCTGCAAAATTTGTGGCGCCCTAGGTATGACCTTATTAACTAGTGAGCTCGTTTTAGTGCCTGCATCATTGGAGCAACTAATTGTTTGCTCCATTGTAAATTCAGATTCTCGAACAGGACTTTGCCAACTAAATAAGTAGCTGCCATCACTCTGATGGATAGTACGTTCATCATGCTTGCTGTAGGTAACAGACCCTGTTCTACCGTCATCATAGCTGAATTCAGCGATGCATTGTTCAGCACCTCGCCATATGAATGTCAGCGTTTGTCTTTCACCAACAACAGCCTGATTAACAGCTCCTGACTCACTCACAAACTTATGTTCTAGTATGGCAGGAGCATCAACGACACTTAGATTGACTGTAAGGGTTTTTGCCGTACTTTGTTCAATGCCGTCGTATACAGATAGCGACACAGGAATGGCACCACTCACTCCTTCATTAAACCTGAGGGTATTTCCTTGCACACTGAAGCGATGGTCTTCATTTATACTCCAGCTATGACTCTGAACGTCGGCGTCTGAAATACTTACAATGTCTTCGTTTAACACTAACTGTCGTGTATTAACTAAATTAATACTGGCTTTGTTCAATATTAATTCAGGCTTGTGATTAATAGTGAAATTGTGAAAACTAGGTTTACCAACGCCTGATGAACCACCGTCATCAATTGCATATGCAACCAATCGATATTGAGTACTAGGCAATAAGTTTTTTTGCTGAGCTGTAAATGAAAACTTTCCGCTGTTTGAGGTGCTAGGTGCAAAGTTTTGTTGGAATACTGTCGACCAACTACTCCCTTGCTTTTTCTGCACATTGATTTTCAGTTGCTTCAAGCCGTCACTGATGTCTGAAAAGTTATTCAAATGAACATTAATCGGTTTTGAATAGGGGAGTTTGCCAGCAGCGGGGCTGGCTATGTTAATCGACGAGCGGCCATTCACATAAACATATACAGAGTCTAAGCCAGCTTTATTATGTAAGTCATACGCCCTAAGGCTTAGTTTTAGACGCTGATCTCCGTGATTTTGAGCTGGTAAGTCGAAGTTACTGGCGGCGGTATGTTTATTACGCCAGTTGAGAATCGTCGAACCTGAATCTTGACTCCAAGAATAGCTTTTAATTCCGCCATTGGCAGTTGGATCGCTCGCACTGCCTCTTAAGTTAATCACTTGAGGGCCGCTCATTACATGAATGTCTGCACCTGCACTCACTCTTGGTGCGGCATTATACACTTGAGCGCTAACGGATTTTGAAACTCTTTGTCCTGAGCTGTTCTCACAGTATATGGCAAAGTTATACGTCAGCTCTTTATCACGAACTGGCGAAGTCCATCGATAAGTTCCATCTCTTTGCGCACCATTGTAGTAAGTCACGCCATATTTAGTGTTATAACACTTAGATGCATTCTTATATTGTATTATGAGGCTTTGTCGTTGCCCAACAGAGACTCGGCTAGGAGAGTAATACGCAGATACGATAACTGGTTTAGGGTTAATAACTTGCATAGAAACATAACGAGAAACTTTGTTACCCTGAGTGTCTTCGCAAATGATATTGAAACTTTTGGACTCTACTTTATTTCTCGCTGGAGAATCCCAAATAAACTCTCCATTGGTGTTTTTCCCTGTACTCGCTTGGTGGTACACAACGCCATACTTATCGTTATAGCATTTATGCGCATTTTGCCAACGTAACCGTAATTGTTGAGTTTGTCCGAGCTCTACTACTCGAGGATAGTAGCCCGCTGTAGTAATAGATGGGGATGCTATTGCGCCAACACTGATTAGCAATAGAAGTACTCCGGCTAAAAAGCCAGATTTAGGGAAAACTAGTTTCATGTAGAAGTCCATTTCAGAATAGTTGTTTATGCCACCCTTTTAAACCGCGAGCAGTTCATACATTCAACAAGAAATAATAAGTCGCTCGTGGTTTTTATTAAGCATATACAGATACAAAATACGCGGCGGAGATCATACAGATATAATTACACCTGTAAACATAAGATGAAAAAAATTTCACTAGTGTTAAATTTAAAGACATAAAAAAGCCCCACCTAAAAGGTGGGGGCTTTGGGTTAACGTATTTACGTATTACCAAGGAACTCTGTGTGCACTGGCCATGGGCAGATGGCGTGGTGCACCGCAAAGATGCTTCTTTGCGTTAACTAAATTTATTTAAATCGATTCAAGCGCGATTTTAACCATTTCGTTAAACGTGCTTTGGCGCTCTTCCGCTGGGGTTGCTTCACCGGTGATCACATGATCGCTCACAGTAAACAACGCCATGGCTTTGGCACCATATTCAGCAGCTACACCGTATAAACCAGCGGTTTCCATATCCACCGCTAACACACCCAGTTTGTTGAGCTGCTCATAAAAGCTGCCATCGGCCTGGTAGAAGGTATCGGTGGTGAATACATTTCCTACTTTGGCGTCAATGCCTAAGTCGCGGGCTGCACGCACACCATTTTCTAACAAACCAAAATCGGCAATCGCGGCGTAGTCGTAACCACTGATGCGGGCGCGGTTCACGTTAGAGTCGGTGCTTGCGCCTTGGGCAAAGATAACATCACGAATTTTGGTGTCTTGGGCAATGCCACCACAGGTGCCGATGCGAATAATGTTTTTAACGCCAAAGCTAACAATCAGCTCACGCGCATAGATAGACATAGAGGGAATACCCATTCCCGAGCCCATGATGCTCACAGGCTTACCTTTATAGGTGCCAGTAAAGCCAAACATGTTACGTACACTGGTGACTTGTTTGGCATCATCCAAAAAGTGCTCAGCGATGTATTGCGCACGAAGTGGATCGCCTGGCATAAGTACCGTTTCGGCGAAATCACCTGGGGCTGCGCTGATGTGTGGCGTGCTCATATTCTATCCTCTTGCTATTCGTTCTTAGCGCTCTAGCGCCGCTTTAAACCCTGTACCATAGTCTAGCTCAGGTAAGTTAAACCACTGCGCTAAGGTTTGCCCCATATCGGCAAAGGTTTCACGCTCGCCCAGCGCCACCGGAGTCATCCCCGGCCGATAGGCAATGACAGGGACATACTCACGGGTATGATCGCTGCCAGCTGCAGTGGGATCACAGCCGTGATCCGCAGTGATTAACAATAAATCGTCGTCATTCATTTGCGCGAAAATACGCGGCAAAAAGTCATCAAAGGTTTTCAAAGCTTCGGCATAACCGATAGCGTTGCGACGATGACCATATTTTTCGTCAAAATCCACCAAATTGGTGAAAATCAGACTGTTATCCGGCGCTTCAGCCATCACTTGCGCGGTTTTCTCGAGCAAGTTTTCAAGGCCCGGCGCTTTGTGTTTTTGAGTGATGCCTTGGTGCGCATAAATATCAGCAATCTTGCCAATACTGATCACCTCACCACCGGCTTGCGCGAGTTTATCTAGCACCGTAGGCGCCGGTGGCAACACCGAGTAATCACGGCGGTTGCCGGTGCGCTCAAAGTCGTTGCTGCTCTCCCCCACAAAGGGGCGGGCAATAACGCGGCCAATGTTATGCTCATCAAGTAGTGTCCGTGCAACTTCACATACTTCATAGAGTTTATCTAGGCCAAAACTTTGCTCATGAGCGGCCACCTGAAACACGCTGTCACTGGAGGTGTAACAAATCGGTTTACCGCTGCGTACATGCTCTTCACCTAACTCGGCGATAATAGTGGTCCCAGAGGCATGGCAATTGCCTAAGATGCCAGGAATACCTGTACGCTCAATCAGCTCATCAATAAATGCTTGCGGGAAACACGGTTGCTCAACGGGAAAGTAGCCCCAATCAAACAACACCGGCACACCGGCCATTTCCCAATGCCCTGAGGGCGTATCTTTACCACTGGAAAGCTCTTTCGCATAGCCCCAAGCTGCTTGAGGTTGTTGGCGTTCATTAATGCTAATGCTCGCCCCCGATGCAGCCTCACATGCATCGATTAACCCTAAACGCGACAAGTTTGCTAATGCTAATGGCTGGCCCTTGTCTTGCTCGTATGCCTGCAAAAGATGAGCGAGTGTGTTGGCGCCAACATCACCGAATTTATCAGCATCTGGAGCTGCACCAATACCTAAACTATCAGCCATCAGGATAATTGCGCGTGCCATACTCACCTCACTTTTGTGGTTTTATGGAACCACTTTAACGACTTGTTACTAGGCGACACAGGACAAAAGTCCGTGCTTTGTGGGTTGCTATGAATGCAGCCGCAACTGACGATGGCTGTTCACATTCAGCGGACATAAGTCCTTATTTTGACCACTTAATAATAGCTACATTTGTCGGAATAACGTGAGGATTTGCGTCACTAAGGCGCTAGACAGCAGTAAAGGACGACATCTTCAGAGATTAATAGCAGCGAATTTGCTAAAGTAATCCTTTATCTTACATCAGTCTGGGTGCTTGTCTGTGACACAAACGATTATCGCGATCGCTGGTGCGTCTGCATCAGGGAAGTCGCTTTTTAGCCAAACAATATATAACGAGTTGGTAAATGAACTAGAGCCGGGGGCCATCGCCATTATAGAGGAAGATGCCTATTACCGTGATCAGTCCCATTTACCGATGGCGCATCGTATTAAAACCAATTATGACCATCCCGATGCGTTTGAGCATGAGTTAATGGTGACTCACCTACGCAATCTGCGTGCGGGAGAGTCAGTTGATGTGCCAATTTATGATTATAGCGAACACACTCGCAGCGCCGAAACGCGTCGAGTGTTGCCAGCAAAAATACTCATTGTCGAAGGTATATTGTTATTAAGTGACCCAGCACTTCGCGACGAATTTAACATTAAGGTGTTTATCGATACGCCACTGGATATTTGCTTGATGCGCCGAATGCAGCGCGATATTGAACAACGTGACCGCAGTTTGCAATCGGTGGTTGAGCAATACAAACGAACAGTGCGACCGATGTTTTACCAGTTTATTGAGCCCTCGAAGCACAGCGCCGATTTAGTGGTGACCCGAGGCGGTAAGAACCGTGTAGCAATCGATATAATAAAAAGTAAAATCAAACACCTACTACAAGAATAACGGGAACATCGGGCATGACAACATTAATGAGCTTGGTGGGTATGCTAGCCCTACTCGCCATCGCTTTCGGCGCTTCAACGAACCGTAAAGCAATAAACCTGCGTACGGTTGGTATCGCCTTTTTATTACAAGTCATCATCGGTGGCTTTGTATTATTTTTTGAATTTGGCAAAAACATACTCGCTAAGATGTCGGCGGCGGTCGCGCAAGTGATTAGCTACGCCACCGATGGCATTACGTTTTTGTTTGGGCCATTGGCCTCGGAAAAAACGCTGGGCTTTTTGTTTGCCTTTCAAGTGTTGCCGGTCATTGTCTTTTTCTCCTCCTTGGTGGCGGTATTGTACTACCTCGGGGTGATGGACTGGGTTATTAAAATTCTCGGTGGTGCGCTGCAACGGTTATTAAAAACCTCGCGTCCAGAGTCGCTCTCGGCAACGGCAAACATCTTTGTTGGGCAAACCGAAGCGCCACTTATTGTAAAGCCGTTTATTGCCTCTATGACTAAGTCGGAGTTGTTTGCGGTGATGGTCGGTGGATTGGCGACGGTAGCAGGCTCAGTGATGGCCGGTTACGTCAAAATAGGCGTCGATTTACAGTATTTGATTGCCGCAAGTTTTATGGCGGCGCCAGGTGGTTTCCTTATGGCAAAAATGATTGTGCCAGAGACAGAAACCCCGAAAGAAGATTTGGCTGAACTGGATGGCGACCATGAGCAGCCCGTTAATGTTATCGATGCAGCCGCATCAGGCGCATCAAGCGGGATGCAGCTTGCTTTGAATGTAGGCGCTATGCTGCTTGCATTTGTGGCCCTGATTGCATTGCTTAATGGCGTATTGGGTTGGTTTGGTGGTTGGTTTGATTACCCACAGCTCACGCTACAAGAAATTCTCGGGTACGTTTTCGCACCGGTAGCCTGGTTATTAGGTGTACCGTGGGACGAAGCCATTATTGCCGGTAGTTTTATCGGCCAGAAATTAGTCGTCAATGAGTTTGTAGCTTATTTAGACTTTATAAATTATCGCGACCAGTTAAGCGAACACACTCAAGCCATAGTTACCTTTGCGCTGTGTGGTTTTGCTAACTTGTCTTCGATAGCCATTTTACTAGGTGGGATTGGCGGTATGGCGCCAAGCCGGCGAAAGGACATCGCACGCCTAGGGCTCAGAGCAGTGTTGGCAGGATCTATGGCCAACCTCATGAGCGCCGCAATTGCTGGGTTTTTCCTCTCTATTGCTTAGAAACAAAGAGAAGCCACAGTTGCAAAACAGGGCCTCCTCGGCCTAGGTTATTGTTTTAAGGGGTTAAGGCAATAGCTAACTTGAACGATACTTCACCAAAGGGCCGCAAGGCCCTTTTATCGTTTAGGGCAAAAAATCATCGCAATTCGCTGTGAACTTATCTATTCTAAAAACAAGTGCTGTGTCTTTGGTTTATCGCTTTATGGCTTTGTTTTTGGCTCGCTTTACGCTGTGGGTAACGATTTTATTATCGACCACGCGCATTGCTGCACAACCTATTGAAGTGGTCACAGAGCTGAGCCCACCCAACCAATTAGTGATCAACGGTCAAATAGGTGGTAGCAGCACCGATATAGTCCGCCATGTGCTCTCTAAAGCCAATGTTGATGCCACTATCAATATGTACCCTTGGGCACGCGCTTTTCACCTGGCACAAAAAAAGCCTAACACCTTACTTTACAGTGTTGCCAAAACCCCCGACAGGCTCGACAAATTCCAATGGTTAGGCAAAGTGGCATATTTCCGCTTAGGTTTTGTTACCTTGGCTTCACGTTCTGAAATTAACTTACGCCAAGTAAACGACGCTCGTCCTTATCGTATTGCTGTGCAGCGCGGCGATATCAGCGCCAAGTTCTTTGCCGATCGTCAGTTTAGCACCGTACAAACCGCTGATATTAAACATTCCTATCGACTGCTGCTTTCGGGCAAAGTCGATTTAGTAATTGATGACCCCAATTACCTGGGTGCTATGGCCAAACAGTTTAATGTCCCCGCCAAGGAGCTACGCTTTGTCAGAGATATCGAACAGTTGAGTGTATATGGCTATCTCGCCGCTAATGTCGATAGCGACCCTCAATTGGTGGCCAATATAAAAGCCGCTTTCTCAGCTATCGAAAAAGCGGCTTGGTATCAACAAAAATTATATAATCCGTATCAGGATGTATTAACGCGTTAGCACTACGCGATAACGCGCCTTGCCTTCACGAACATGGTCAAGGGCGGCGTTGATATCATCAAATTTAAAGGTTTCGATTTGTGGAGCGATGTTATGCTGCGCAGCAAAATCGAGCATTTTAGCGATGGTTCCTGGGCTGCCCACTGGGGAAGCAGATACACTGCGCTGACCCATTAACAAACCAAACACGCTTAAGTCTAACGGCTCAAGCGTAGCGCCAACAAAATGCAAACGGCCTTTGGGTTTCAAGGTATTGATGTACGCATTCCAATCAAGCTTCACATTGACGGTGGAAATAATAAAGTCGAACTGCCCTGCGGCCTCTTCTAGGGCCTGCTCCGAACGCGAGTTAATAATGTGATGCGCACCCAACTCTTTGGCTTCTTTAGCTTTGCTATCACTGGAACTAAAAGCGGTGACTTCGCAGCCCCAGGCGTTCAAAAACTGCAGCGCCAAGTGGCCCAAACCACCAATACCAATGACTGCGACCTTATCGGTAGGTTTGATATCGAACTGTACCAAGGGGTTGAAAACAGTGATACCGCCACAGAACAACGGGCCTGCCGCCTTGGCATCAAGCCCCTTAGGCAATGGGATCACACTTTTGCTTTGCGCGCGCACTTTATCGGCAAAGCCACCGTGGTGAGCAATAATAGTCCCTTGCGCACTGGCACAGAGGTTTTGGTCGCCATCATCACAGCTCGGGCAATGACCGCAATAGCCGCTGTGCCAACCTAGGCCCACCGTTTGTCCAACTTCAAGGTTATTGACATCGCGGCCGACTTTCTCAATGCGCCCTATCACTTCGTGTCCGCCCACCAGCGGATATTCACTCATCCCCCACTCGTTATCGATCATCGACAAATCAGAGTGGCAAATACCACAGTGATCGACGGCGATTTCAACTTCATCGGCGGCCAGCTCACCCGGATCATATTGGTACGGCTCAAGCGCTTTACCTGCTTCCATCGCAGCATAGGCGTTAATTGTCATTTTTTGCTCCCGTTTAATAACTCAGTACTGAGTGAAAATGTACTGATAACAATGGCATGTCGATCAACTTAATGCAAAATCATAATCGGGTTGCACATTTAAAACTCAAACTCTAGCGCTAAACGAACGCTGTGGTCTTTGCCGCCATGACCTACTTCGGTAATAAAGCCTGCCTCCCACTTTAGCTGTCGCTGCCCTGCAAAACGGTGCAAACCTATAAATCCAGGGCCGATGCCAATAAAATCTTCACCGCTATATAGCTCTATTGCAGGTTGAAATGCAGCACGCCAGCGATAACGATATTGACCTCGAAACTCACTTTCCCATTCACTATCTATATCCGCGCCCCACTCATAAACCGCAAATGCGTTAAGCGTTAAGCTGGTCGATCCAAATTCTTTTTCAAATAATAGCCCGGTGGTA
This sequence comes from Pseudoalteromonas sp. CNC9-20, assembly GCF_022347875.1. Lineage (NCBI taxonomy): Bacteria > Pseudomonadati > Pseudomonadota > Gammaproteobacteria > Alteromonadales > Pseudoalteromonadaceae > Pseudoalteromonas > Pseudoalteromonas sp. CNC9-20. Next base: position 17,364 of record NZ_JAKRFS010000002.1, read on the forward strand.
AATTCATAGGCATTTTGACGATGGCTTTTTTCTACTTCAAACAGGGCTCCAAAATCAGCCCAATAACGACCTTGCTCCACAACTTGCCAGCGCAATTCAGTTTCATAAGCAGCAAGACCAAAATCACCATTGTCATCGCGCTCACCCACCGCATAAAGCTCCACACTGAGAGTCTCGCTAATAGCGCCGCCGCCACCGATGCGCTGCGCCAGCACATTTCCAGCGTCACTTTGATGCGACACTAAACGCCATTCGAGTTCCTTTTCATAGGGTAAAACATAAGGATGATACACCTTATCAACCACCATACCATCAGCCCAACAGGGCAAGCTGAGGAACAGCAATAAGCCACTAAGGTAACGCATGATTTCTCCTTCGTTGCCAATAGGCGGCAAGTAGCAAGAGAGCTCCAGCGCCAAGATAAACACATACAGACAATATGGATGGCATCGCCTCGTACCCGATTAGAATCTTTAAAAGTCGCCCTATTGGGCTATGCTCATCAAGCCACTGACGACCATCAAACAGTGGTTGTGGCAAGGTGATCAGCCCAGCGCCAGCGGCGATATCTAGCGAAGTAATAAACTGGCCACTGACATGCAAGGCAAAAAGCGCAACACAGAGCCAACCATCTAGCCATTGTGCTAACCAGGCTAGTAAAAACACGAGCAACACCGCCATACTGAGTACAATGCCCACCCCTAAGCCAACCCCCAGCAACACACTGGTATTGAGTTGCAGCTGCATTAACCAAGGTACATAGTGGCTTAAATACAAACAGCTAGCGCAAGCAAATAGCGCCAGCGTTGACATGAAGTTACGAAAAAAAGCCAGCCCGCCAGCACTTAGGGTCAGCAACACAATCAACAATATTTGTGAGTATTCAAAGCCTAAATAGTTAAACCCTTGACTCAATTGCTCAAGTGCAGCGATATAAGCTGCGGCGGGCACAGTGACGAAAAAAGCAAGCGCCCCCCACTGTTTGCCTTGTATTTTTTTATCGACAAAGTAAATTGCAAAAACGCCGATAATAGCAAGCGGCAACAGCTGGTTAATGGTCACGATGACACTATTGATCACTGTCCCTCCTGAGGCGCTTTGACGATAACGACTCCCCTAGCTGTATCCGGTGAGAATTCACCAAAAAAGGCATATTCGCCTGGTGCTAATGGGCCAATGAAAATAACGTTCACACGTCCAGGAAAGAGCACTTTTTCACGATTTAAATCAAAGCTGTCAAATTCCTCCGGGGTGGCATCGTGATTGCTGACCAATAACCGTACTTTCTCCCCCGCCGGAATTTCCAGGCGTGACGGATAAAATAAATGGTTTTTTAGGGTTAGATGAAACTCTTTGAGCTCGGCCTTAGCGGGTAAGCTCAATAGCAACACAATCCAAATCAGTCGCTGCATAAGGTATCTCGCTGCCTAGCCAAAGTGACCTGCACCTGCAGACCGCCCCAGGGACTGCTCATCAATGCCAGCTTACCTTGGTATAATCCGACAACATGCTGCACGATAGCCAACCCTAACCCTGCTCCGGGTATATGGCTTGGGTGACTATCCCCACCGACACGAAAAAAGCGGTCAAAAATACGTTCTCGGAGATCAGTAGCAATGCCAGGGCCTGAATCGCTGACACTCAGTATCACCTCAGCGCCGAGGTCTTGCAGCTCTATCACCACTTTACCCCCTTCAGGTGTGTACTTCACGGCGTTACTAATAATGTTTTTTATCATCACTGAAAGGGTAAAGGTTTCACCCTGAATGTCACGGCACTCTCCATTTAAGCTGATATCCAGCTGTTTCTTTTCAATTTGCGGATACAACTCGGCAATACAGACTTGGCATAACTGTGCCAAGGATTGCGGCCCGAGCTTATCCTGCCACTGATGGGAAGAGGTGCGCCCCAGCGCGAGCATTTGTTCAACTAAATGGTTTAGCCGCTCTACACTCTCCACGAGCGCCTGCGCATCATCGTCATCATAGCGCTGCTGTAAGTTATGTAAGTTAATTTTCATTGCGCTTAGCGGTGTGCGCAGTTCATGTGCGGCATCACTGGCAAAATAACGTTCTCGCAAATACGCTTGCTCGGTGCGATGCAAAAGCTCATTAAGAGTTTGCACAACCGGCTTAATTTCCGACTCATTGGGTTGCATCTGCAACAAGGTAAAATCGTGAGCAGCTCGCCCTTTCAACTCCTGTGACAACTGCGATAAGGGCCGCAATGCACGCTTCACTACGATACTAATTAACAGCGCCAGCAGGGCCATACCCCACAACATAGGTACCACCATGGCCATGATCAGCTGTTCACTGAGCGCAAAACGCTCAGCGATGGGCTCAGCAACGGCAACACATTGTTGGTTTTGACAATACGTTGCCACACGCAGGCGTTGTCCTTGTGCATTGAGGGTACTCATGCCTGATTGCTCGGGCTGCGTCAGCCAAGTTGTCGAGCCAGCGACAATATCGCCCTGATGCCAACGCTGCCAAATGACATTAGGTAAACTTTGTGGTGCTATCTCGCCACTGTGAAAAAGAACCTCGGCCTGGGTATGCAAATGTGAATCAAATAACGTCTCGGCGCGGGCTAAACTGCGTTGGTAGCCCTCAACCAGAGCCAAAAATAAGGTCAAAACCATCACTGATATCAATAACAACAAAAGTTTCGCACGAATACTCATCATCGCTGCGCTTATTGAGGCTCACGTGCGAGGACGTAACCAATGCCCCGCAATGTTTTGATCATGTTAGCTGGCAGCTTTTTACGCAAATGGTGAATATGGACCTCAATGGCATTTGAGCCGAGTTCTTCGCCCCATTGATATAACTTTTGCTCTAGCTGCTCCTTTGATAACACTCGGCCTTGGTTTTCCATCAATGCTTTCAGCAACATATACTCCTTACGCGGTAAGGACAGCGGCTGCTCGTCAACCCAGGCTTGATGCGCAGCTAAATCAAGACGCAGTGCAGCACAACGCAGTAAACTAGAAGTGACGCCACTGATACGCCGCGACAACACCCGCAGTCGAGCAAGCAGCTCATCCACTTCAAAGGGTTTCACAAGGTAATCATCAGCACCTAAATCAAGGCCTTTAATCTTATCATCTAAGCTATCTCGTGCCGTTAAGATCAACACCGGCAGCGGCTTTTTGCGCCCTTTTATTTGGCTCATCAAGGTGAGTCCATCACCGTCGGGCAAGCCTATATCTAATATCACCATGTCAATATCGTCGCTGGCGATATATGCGCGAGCTGACGCTAGGTCTGATACCGACTCCATCGCGTAGCCCTCATTGCCTAATGTTCGCGTCAGCCCTTGATTCAAGAGCGCATCGTCTTCAACTAACAACAGCCGCAACCCAACTCTCCCCTATTAACGGCGTAATTTACGCTCAACTTTAGCTAATAAAGTGCTAATTTCCTGCTGCCGATACTTATCTGCAAGCGGGCGAGCCAAGCGAGGTGGTGCGGCTTGGGCCTTAAGCAGATAGGTTTTCGCTTCTTTATATTCTCTTTCATCATAGAGGAACTGAGCATAAAAGTAATTAACGTCAATGCCTTCAGGGTTGATTTGCAGCGACTTCTGTAGCAGTTCTTTGGCTTTATCATCGTCACCGAAGCCGATAGGCCAACCCGGTACTTGCGCATACAAGGTCCCCAGGCTAGTGTAAGCAGAGCCTTGTAAAGCACTGCCATCTAAACGGATAGCGTACTCCAACTCTTGCTTCGCTTGCTTTGCCAAACCCAAGGCACCTAGCCCCCCTTTCGCACCAGCAAAACTGGAATAAATAATACCTGCCCAGATATGACCCTCTGCATCTTGTGGAAACTTGTGGGTGTAATCTTTGGCAGTCCCCATCAGCGCTTCAAAAGCCTGCTCTTGGTCATCATCTTGTAGCTCATAATTAACGTGTGCCCATTGGCTCATCAATTCAGCGACACTGATAGGTGGTTCATCTGCGTAGGCTGGGGAGTGGCACAGTGCCACAGTGAAGATCAAAGATAAAAATGATGTTTTCATAGCTCACCTCATTAGCTTTTTAATAACAGGAAGTTGCTTGGCTAGCGCGTTATCAACCAAGGTTGGCCATAGTGCATTTACCTTGGCGAAGAATGATTCTTTCTTGCCAACACTGCGTTGGCGCTCTGTAGAGTCGAGTAAGCGTATAAATTCATCGGCCACATAATCAGGCGTATCCATTGCGTTACCGAGTGCCGTGTTAAGCGCCACCACTTTGTCGCTGTTGATCGCCGTGTGTGTTGCTCGTGGGGCGAAGTATTTGACGGTAATCGCGCTGTCGCTGAGCTCTCTAGCTAATGCTTCGCTAAAACCACGTAATGCAAATTTGCTCGCACAGTAATGGCTTTGCAGGGGGTAACCGATGGCGCCGAATGACGAACCAACATTAATAATGGTGCCCCGAGCTTGGCTCAAAGCCGCCAATAACCCTTGACTCAGCAGCATTGGCGCACGAATATTGACGCTCAACATATTATCGATTTGTGTAGTCGAGAGCGTCTGTAGGGACTGCATACTGTTGACACCGGCATTGTTAATGAGCAAGTCACAACGACCAATCCCACTAAGTAAATCAATAACATGGTTAATATCATTGGTCATTGCCAAATCGACACTGAGCCCGATATGGTGACCACATTGAGGACTTGGCAACTCGCTTATTAAAGAATCAAGCAGCTGTTGCTGGCGCCCAAGCAGCACCAAACGATAGTGACGTTGCGCTAAGCGTTTGGCGATGGCTTGGCCGATGCCGCCAGTGGCTCCGCTGAGTACGGCGATAGCTTGGCTCATGCGCTCACCTGCTGGTCACGGATTTTGGCAAGACCGTGCTCTGCACTCAAAGAGTGAAAGATATTCCCATAAAGGTGGTAAAAGCGCTGCGCCGCATGGATGATCGCATGTTGATCATCTGTATCAGTAATACGATTCATAAGCCCCTGAAAAAACTTCACATGTTCTTGGTCTAAGGCGCCATGGGAGGTGAGATAAGTAAACGCCTTTTGAGGCAGCGCCAATGACGTTTTTATTTCGCTTGCAGCAGAATCTGCAAGTGCTATCGAGGTTCCTTCCAGTACATGCACCATGCCAAAAAATCCAAGCGGATTGTTTCGTGCTATGGTGTCGTAGGCATAACTCACCATCAGCTCTGTCGCCATAGCCGGCTTACTGGCCCGGGCTTGCTCTTTATCAAAGCCGCAAGCAGCAATATCATTGAGTATCCATTCTTGGTGCCCCAACTCTTCCTCAATGTATTCGGCGAGCGCGTCTCGTAGCCACTCCTTGTGTTCAGGGACGCGTGCACCACAGGCCATAAGTAACGGCACAGTGTGCTTTACGTGATGATAAGCTTGGGTTAAAAAGGCGACGTACTGATCTAAGCTCACCTTACCGGCCAATGCTTCACTAATAATCGGCGCTGACAATAAATATTGACGTTGCGCCTCGGTTTTAGCCACTAGCTGTTCAAAGAAGGTCATTTTGGGTTGCTCCTGGTATAAATCATTTAAAATATCGCTGAATGCGTGCGCGATAGCGGCGCGTTTTGGCCGATGGTTAGCACTTAGGTGCCCAGCGTCCACAGATAAAGGAGTTACAAGGCGGTGGTAACGCATGATTTGCGCGTAACTTGGCAGTGCTTTATTGACACGCGCTAGTGCGCTGTTTAATTGCTGGTCGGATACATTTTCAGGCGCCCACAACAACGCCACAAGGTGGGCTTGAGCCTCGCCAAATACCATAGCCTGAGTAACTGCAGTTTGGTTTAACAGTTCAGCCTCCGGCCACTCAGGGGAAACATTGCGGCCATTCGCTAAAATAAGGCGGTTACTTTTTCGACCGACAATAAATAACTCACCCTTTTCCACGCGCACGAGATCGCCAGTTCGATAGTGTTGCTCGGTAGGGTGTGGCTCGCCGAGATACCCCAAGAAATGAGGTGCAACAAGACATAACTCGCCATCTTCAATATGATATTCAACATGTTCTAGAGGTCGGCCGACACTGTGTAAGTTATTGCAGCCCTCAGTTGCAAGGCTCACCACCGAGCCAGCCTCAGAAAGGCCATACCCCTGATAAACAGGCAGACCCAATTGCCTTGCGCGTGCGATGAGTTTGGCACTGACTTTGGCCCCACCCACAGCGATAAACTGCAATGACGTAGGCACGTGCCAGCCATTCTCAGCCCCTTGCACTAAACCCTTAAGCAATTCTGGAACAAGGATCAACGAGTGCGGTGCAAAGGTGCTGATATAGGTCAACAGCCGCTGTGGTTGTACAAGCTCGATACCATCGAATCCAAGTGTTCTTAAACTTGGCGCATGCACTTGCCCTCCCGTCAGCAAGGGTGCATACATACCAGCCACATTTTCAAGCAATACCGCGAGGGGAAGTAAACACAAATGTTTCGCTCGAGTCAGGGTCGTGCGTTGCACGAGCGAATTGGCAACTTGAATGAGCTGTTTGTTGCTCAAACACACCCCTTTTGGGTTGCCCGTAGAGCCCGATGTAAAAGTGATCTTCTGGGTGTTTTTAGGAAAGGCCTGAGCTTGCTGCTTATACTCAAGCTTTGTCAGTCGCAATTCAGTGCCTGCCACCCACAGTGATTGACCTTGATGACAAGAATCGCTGAGCACATAATCTGGCTGAGCAGTATCTAGGGCATGCTGGCGCTGTTGTGGGGTAAAAAACGCAGGGAGCGGCAACGCAACAACGTCTGCTTGCTGCATGGCCAAATCCAATACCATCCACGGTACGCCATTATCTAGCTCTAATGCGATACATCGCGCCGACATTATGCTTAGCTGTTGTGCTAGCTGGTATACCGCGAGTTCGAGCTGTTTAGCTGTCAAGGTGGTATGCTCGTCACTAATGTGGCTGCCCGATGGCAACGGCCATAACTTGTGGTTCATAGCATTTTCCCCTGCCAAGCTAGGGTGCTCACTTCCTCACTTAGGCTGTTGGCCAGTGTTTGTAACTTAGGCGTATTATCTATGTGCTTACACACAGAATCTATATCGACGCGACATACTTGAGGGCGGTTAAAGTAATAACTTCCCCAACATCGCCCCTGATCGCTTAAACACTCGGGTTGAGCATCGCACACGACCTCAAACGGTGCCCCGATCCGCGATAGTAAAGCGCGTATGTGGGCCGTGGCGCAAAAAAGTAGGCTTTTTTTATGTGCTTGTTTCAACGCCTTAGCAAGGATCACAAAGTGAGATAATGTAGTCTCGCTGTGTGTCGACACTAAGTTACCCATTTCTACACATTGCTGCGGCGCTATCTGCCATTGCTTAAGATATGACGACAAAGGCCGAGACAGATAGTTCTCTATAAACAAGGGCTCATTGGCACTGCGTAGGCCGAAACAACAATAGCGCTCTTTGGTAGTCACCAAACAAACCAATAACGGCATAAATTGGTTGATATCCGCATCATAGTGCTTGGCAAAGCCTTGACGGATCCGCGTACATAACACCTTATAATGATGGTGCTCTAACGTGGCCGTAAAATACCCGGTGGACGGAGGTCTTTTTGACGTGTTCAGCGACTCTGGCGCAAGTCGCTGTTGGTGGTTTAACGCTATCGACTCCATAACCTATCTCGTTTTACTTATGCTATGGAATCAAGTTAGTGAGCCAATCTTAAGTAAACCTTAAGGGTGCTTAAAAATATAAAAAGGCCATGATTATGGCCTTTTTGGTGGGCGTATTATTGGCAGGCGGGATCAGAGCCGATTCGGCGCCACACACCCCAGGGACCTGATTCTGAGGGGACATCTCCTTGTGTCCACCAGCGTGCCTGATAGCGATAGCCATTGTACGTGACCTGATCGCGACGATAGTAAATGGTATTAGCGTCCCAATTACCTTTACAGACGCTGCCGCCATCCACTGCGTTAGCCGAAATTGCCGCGCTATATTGGCGTGGACTCTGCTCGACACTGAAATCAAGCGTTACACCCAAACTCCCAGCAGCTGATGCACCAAACTCAACACCAACGCTACAACTTTGATTCGCTGGCAATGTTGCAGCGCTGCAGCTATCTTGCGCTTTGACAACAGTTGATGCCACACCAGCGCTTGATAGGCTCACGGTGTTGAAAGTGACGGCGCTGCTGCCGGTGTTGGTAATGGTGAAAGTGTGCTGTTGTGTCTCTCCCAAGGTAAAATTACCCAAGGATTCGTTTTCTGTATACGATAAAGACACTGTCGGTGTGCCTGAGCCACCGGTTATCCCATCAATCCAACTGCGTAAGTCAGCGACATCAGCGTACACCCCGTAGTTGTTTGGTCTGGCGCACCCGATCCCCCAACTTACGATACCAAGCTGCACCCTTTGCCCACCGGAATTAATCACAATAGGGCCGCCGCTGTCGCCCTGGCAGGCATCTTTTTGTCCTTGCGAATAACCAGCACAAAACTGGGTTGCGCCGACATTGTTATAAGAGCCCCCGGATTGGCGACACACACTATCAGACACCAGCGGTACATCTACTTCATATAAGGCACTCGGTGACGAGCCACCTTCACTTAAGCGCCCTAAACCTGCAACAGTGAGTAAATCACCGTTATTAGCGTACTGACCTATCGACCCCTGTGCCATGGTTACCGCTTGGCCTTGATTTGGAAGACGTGCCAGCTTTAATAGCGCCATATCGTATCCGGTTGACACTGAGGCGAAGTTCGGATGTACGTATACTTGCGACACGCCAATACGATCGCCATCACTGCCGCCGCTGCTAAACCCCGCTACTTTTACATTCAACGAGGAAGCTGAGCTGCCATCAACACAGTGCGCTGCCGTTAATACATAACCATCTCCGATATAGCTCGCGCCGCAAAAGGGAGAGCTACCATAACGTGATAATAGCTGAGTGAAAAAGGGCCAATCTGCGGTGTTAGCAGGATTGCCGCCGACAATAAGAGGGCTCACTTGTCCCGACCCATCGAGGTGTTGTTGAGCATGCACTGCTGCACTAGTAAGCATAACTACGGTCACCCCAGCGCAGGCCAGAGCTCGTTGAATGGGGTTGAGGGTTGTTGTTTTCATTACCTTGGTCTCCTTGTTAGTTCGAAGTATCAATATAGGTACGAAAACAATAATGTAAATTTTTTGTTATTGAATATTATTCAAGCGTATCGCTCCTGTTGTTCACGCTGCGTTTAAATTTTATGAAATTATTACGTTATATCAAAACTTTGCATCATTCTTTTATTTGGCCAACAAGCCTTTACTACACGCGTGCGTATCTAAAAATTTACACTTAGCGCAGCTTAGACCAGTCCCCTGAGTTGAGAAAATAGGCTGCGGTTCTATACGAATAAGCAAAAAAAAACCACCGGGAGGTGGCCTTATAAGTGCTAATCGCGCCCTTATTTTTGTCGCCGTAGCCCTAGCATAGCGAGCAGCAATAATGCCCAACCACCCATGGAGCCACTGCCACCTTCATCACTGTCTGAGGGCGTGGGCTGAGGCTCGGGTTCAGGAGCTGGCTCGGCGATATTATTGACACTCACCTGCGCATCTTGCTGAGCAATCAGCTCGCCATCGCTCACCGTCACGGTGAATTCCAAGGTTTGCTGCGCACTGACTTGTGGTGCATTAAAACTGACTGTGGCCGTGTTAGCTGCGCTGAGAGTCACGTCAGGCCCAGCAGTTTGTTGCCATTGATAGCTCAAGGTATCACCGTCAGCATCTTGCGCATCAGCGCTGATACTGACCGGCTCTCCCTCATCAACACTTTGCGCTGGTATCTGCGCAATAACAGGAGGACGATTATCACACCCTTCCACGTCGCCGGGTACAACCTGATAAAACACCTCAGAGCTGATCCCCGCAATACTGACATTGTCTATCCACCAACCGGTATCTTCTACGCTGCCATCGGAGCTGATACGAAAACGCAATTGCACTTGCTCACCTGCCAGTTGCTGGCCAAAATCAATGGTTTCCATATTGCCAAACACGCTGTCGGTGCTATTGCGCCCAGTAAACACAGGACGCTGTTGCAGCGACTGAGCCGGGTTCTGGTTGAGTTGTCCATTATAGCCGACAGCGAACTGCCCTCCCGCCTCGGTGACATCTTGCCAACCTTGATCATTGATGTTCACTTCAACGACCGCGCCATCCCAAAACTCTTCTAGGGCATAGAAGTGCCAAAAAGAGACGCTAAAGTCTTGCTCTTCAGCAACCGTAAACGCTCGCGTAGTCAGAGCCACATCAGACTCGAAGCTATTGTTGCGTAAAAATAAGCTTTGCTCGCCCAGTTGCACACCTCCTTGTTCAAAGGTGTCGATGATATCTGAACTATCAAAGCTTAATGTTTGCTCAGAACCCACCGTGTCTTTGAGCAAAGAAAGCGCTAAGTTCTCTTTACTCAATGCCGCTAATTCCATGTCGTCACTTTGACTGGCATCGGTGAGAGGCGCATCCGCAAAGGCAATATTTACTGTAAACGTCTGGGTGATAGGTTCGGGACGTTGCACACTCTCACCATCGTCAGGGAAGCTAACCTGAAGCTGCAAAGGCGAGGCGATATCAGCATCATTTAAGCTCACATAGATGGGCGTGCTTTGAGCGCTGGCAAAGGGCTCAATGCTCACCACTTCACTCTCACCGCCATTGCCTAGGGTTACATCTTGCTGCGATAGCACGCTAAATTGCACAGGAATGTTATTAAGCGTTTCACTTCCGGTATTACTAATTTGCACCGTCAGCGTACCGGTTTCACCAATATCAAGGTAGCCATCGGCGCTACAGAAGCTCACTCCTTCGGGATCGAGCGTTATTTGCTCGGCACTAAATGCTGACGCTTGTGTTTCATAGGACTCGACCACGCCATCTAAAGTAGTACTGAAACGCTCAGGCGATTGCGCACCCAGCCCCATCCCACGGTTGGCAAAGGCATTCAGTGCGAGGCGATAGTCGTCGACGTCCTCTGCGGCAATGGCCGCTAATAAAGCATCTCGTGCTTCGGTGTAAAGCGGAGAGACCGGGGTCATTTTATACCCGGCAACGAGATAGCGCGCCATGCGTTGTTGGGCCTCGCTAAAGCCATGTTCATTAATCAACGCCACGTAGCTATCCCACAGCACAGATGCCCATAGTTCACCCGGTGCATGAGGTGAGGCGACACTGGTAGGTGGTAAACCAACATCACCACCTGCACCTTCAGTGATATGCCTAAAGTTCAGTGGGTTGATATCTTGATTCGGCGTATAAGGAACACGACGAATACCAAAGTAAAAATCCTCTACAAAAGTGCCGGTAGCATAAGGCTTGGTAAAATCGCTATTACCCGCAATTTGCGCATCACTGGCTTTAGCAATAAACAGGAGTGAATGAAAATCTGCCCAGCCCTCACCCATAGCACGACCTTGGAAGTTACCCAGCCCTGAGCCGTTGCCAATCAAACGGTTGCTGATGTAATGCCCCCACTCATGAGCGATTATACCGTTATCAAAGGTGCCATCTTTCAATGGGTTGGTATCAAACATTCGCACCGTGACCGAGCCCAACAGCATGGCATTATACAACTGTTGGCCGTCATCGAAGCTGAGGCCCATATTGCCAATGGTGACGGTGGCGTCCTCACCGCCCATGGGGGCTGGGGTGCCATCATCGACATTGTTAGTGACAATAGCGCCTAATGCGCCAGCATCTTGTGCGTTTTTAACCTTCACCGTGAAGTTACAACTGCCACGCTCAATAATAGCGATTTTATTCGCCAAAGTGCTGGGGTCAGCAGCGGCCTCGCACCCATCAAACACACTGCCTGAATCAACATCGTTGCCATCGTTAAAACGCGCAAGCTCGCCAGTGATATCAAATTCTAAAGGGCCAAAGGCCGAGCGCTGCGATGAGCTCAAAGTGCCTATTCCTGTCGGCCCGATAACACCAAAATCCTGGCCGACTTGAGCGTCTTTGGAGTTATACAAATACATTTGCATTCTTGGGCTAGCGCCATCTGCAGGGGTGGCCATATTGGCGTTATTCAAACCACTGTAATCTTGTGCCTGCGCCTCTATCGGGTCACCAGCAGCGCCGCCTCGGCCATAGTTATCTTGCTGAGCAACGCCTGCCGTCTCATCAAAGCCGTAGTCGTAAAAAAAGTCATGCAAAAAGTTATTCATGTAAAAAAGGTTCACCACCGCCGCTTTTACGTTGCCTTCAGCAGTCGGAGCTAATTCCGGATCAATAGGATAGTCAAAGGTGAACGCCGAAGTCGTCTCGGCACTCACATCGCCGGAGGTAAAACCTTGGGGAGCATTGATATCTGCATAAGCAAAAACGTTGTTACCCTCGGTGCGGGTGGCACTCTCGCCAAGCCATGGGTCTTGGGTTGAAATCGCCGAGTAGTAGGCAAGAGTAACCAGCGGTGCAGCTAGAATAGTGGTTTCGTCGGTTTGATTCGGTCCATCGGCGGGGATCACATCACCATGCGGCCCCTCTAGGGGATAGCCGCTTTGCACATCAGCATAAACTCGGTAGTTATACTCCGTGGCATGACTGTGCAAATTGTTTTTAAACAGCACTTTACCGGTGTCGCTGGCAATCACATAAGCAAAGTAGTCACTCTCCAGTGAGTCGCTGCGTTTGCGTTCCACTTCAACGTAATGGGCTGCTTTCAACTCATCGGCAAGTGGATAAAACACCGCCTTCACACGCACATTGTCAAATTGTTGCTGGTCGCTGGCACTGCGTACTTCAAAATGGTTATAGCCTTGGCGAATACGGCGTGCATCGAGTTGTACCGGCACATCACTGAGCTCGGCAATAGCTCTAAGGGCTGCCTCCTGCTCAGACGAAAATGCGCCAAGGGCGGTAAAGTTCTGCGCGCTTTGCGGTACATCAGCAAAATATCCGGCGCCAGCAACGAGGCTACCTTGACGGTTGAGCATAACGCTGTAGCGGCGATTAAATACTTCAATACCTTGCACAAATTGCTGATAACGCGCCACGATAGCGCCAGTACCTATGTCATGCCAGTCATTGAGGCGCACATCCACCTGAGATGATTTGAGCGCACTGATGCCGCTGAGCCGTTGCATATGCGTGTGTGCACGGTTTTTTAAATCTGTGACTTGGGCAGTGGCAGGTGCCGCCTTAGCTTGACCCCACACGAAGGTAGCGCGCTCTAAGGTATTATCAAAATGAGATTGATGGCCACTGGCCGTTGGTTGCTGTGCTAGCTTTCGTTGCGCCACGGCCAGCGGCGCTGCGGCCTTGGCCACCGCTTGGTAATGGTCTTGGCCAGCCTGTTGTGGCGCGCTATGCAGCGTTAGCGGCATACTCAATAAAGCAGCGCTCAATGCAGCGGTAACTGCAACGCTTGAAGCCGTTCGCGTTAATTTAAAAGAGTTACTGCATTGTTGAGATTGAGCCATAAGTCACCTTGCGTTCGCGGTTATATCGGAGCTACCTTAAAGGTAGACCATATTACTAATACACATTCGGAGTAATAATGCGATCAATTTATCTCCTACTCAGCGCGCTATTGCTAACCAGTTGCATGCCTCAGACGCCGACTTCTGCCACTGCACAAAAAAGCACACCTGCTGTTTACACGCTAAACAACAACGGCGATAAGATTCGCTGGCAAACACCTCGCTTGCAAGCTGGAAACAAGGTATTCAACGTATCGACAGGTGAATATGGCACGGTAGTGGGCGATATTGTTGTGACCAGCCAAGCTTTACCCGCTGACATGCTGCGCGCTCGATATAAAATAAACAACCTCTCTGGGAATAACTATCGCTTAACCCCCACAAATAAAATTGATTTAGCCGCTGAGATGATGCAACTGCAACAAAACGAAGCCATCGACGTTGTTGAGCTATTAGTGGATTATTCAAAACCAAGCCAAGCCGCTATCAAGTGATAAGAAGAATTCTGGTTGTCCTAGCACTCTGATCTCGGTCAAATAAAATGTATCCTTTGCAGGAACTTTTTAGGGCCTAAGCTATACTTTTTAGCATTTGTGGGAAGACTCGCTCTCACGCATATTGTGGACTGCTTTGTTAAGGATAATCATGAAACCCCTCATTTTTTTATTACTGCTCACTCCCATGCTGGTTCTCGCCAATGACGATGAAGTCCAGGATATGTCTGATCCCTTGGCAGTGTATACCCAAGCCGGTGTTGGCGTTACCGACAAAGGAGTCAATTTTAAAGTGGGTCAGTCTTACGATACTGGCAATGAACAAACCGCCGCGATGAATATCATCGAGGCTAAGGGCCTGTTGGGCGACACTCTAGGTTGGCGCTCTGATACGCGTACATCACAGTCACTCGACTCATTTCGTTTTCGCAACTTCAATGTTACGCTCCCCAAAGGTCAAGCGCAGCAGCTCGATATTAATTACAACTTTCGCGGCAGTTTGGTTGCTGATGAAAGCGCTGATATCTCTTACAGCTTTATTCAGGCATTGCCTGCTCACGGAGCTTTTAGCTTCTACCCGCTCGCCGGGGTGGGGCTCTCTGTGGGTAAAGACCGAGTGCAAAGCGATGGCGGCATTGATGACGGCTACGCCCTCATGGGCAGTTATGGATTGTTAGGTATGTACTCTAAATGGGCCATCAGCGACAACATTTGGGTAAACTACAACCCTTTTTGGTTAACTACGCTAACCGGCTCCAGCCAATACAGAGATAACTACTATGGCGCCCAAGAAAGCACCCTACTCACCCATGAGTTCGCCCTCAGCTATCAGCTCACCCCGCGTATGAACCTGCGCTACTTTGCTAATTGGAATGAAAACACTGACTTTTTTGCTGGCGATCATCGCTTAGAGTTTAACTATCAGCTTTAGTAACAAATACTTAGTGCAAAAATGCTGTGCTTTACTGCGCAGCAAATAAACTGTTATAAACAAGTTAAATTATCAATGTAGTGAATGTAGCAATGGATTTGAGCAAATTAGGCAAATGGAGGATCGTTGGCGTTGCCTTGGTGCTGTTTACTACACTCGCTTTTGCCGACCCTCAGCAGTGCGCCACCTGCCATCAACAACAGGTCATGGATTGGCAGCAATCAGATCATGCCAACGCGATGGCGCTAGCCAGCAAAGAGACCGCCCTAGGGGCATTCGATAACCGCACATTGGCGTTTCAAAACCAACAAGCGATCTTTAAGCAACGCAATGCGCAATTAATTATCTCCATGCCTGACTTACAAGGGCGAATGCGTGATATTGAGGTGACTCACACCTTTGGTCACTTCCCTTTACAACAATACATGTTTGCGTCAGACAATGGCCAACTACAGTTTTTTCCATTCGCTTGGGATAGTCGCCCAAAGGCACAAGGAGGCCAGCGTTGGTTTGTTCTTCACCCTGAACAGCAGCCCCACGACGAATTCCATTACAGCCAAAAAGGGCAAAACTGGAATCATATGTGTGCTGATTGCCACTCCAGTGATTTTGAGAAACGTTATTTAGCAAAACAGCAACAATTCGACTCGCGCTACAGCGCTATTAATGTCGGCTGCGCGTCCTGTCATGGCGATAGTCAGGCGCACTTGGCATGGGCAAAGGGCGACAAAACCATTAACGATAAAGGCTATGAACACACTATCGGTGTAAAAACGCCGCTGTTTAAGCGCCAGCAAGATGGCAGTATGAAAGCGGCCAGTCCACTGCGTCCCAGCTCTCAAGTTGCAGTGTGTGCCACTTGCCATGCACGACGCTCACAAGTGGCCGACCGCCAAGGTCCGCATAGCTTTATGGACAGTTTTCAACCAGCGCTGCTGGAACCTGAGCTGTACCATGTTGATGGTCAGATATGGGATGAGAACTATGTTTGGGGCTCATTTGTGCAAAGTAAAATGCACCAAGCGGGTGTCACGTGTGCGAACTGTCATAACCCGCACAGTGGCAAATTAACTCTGCCAGGGAATCAAACCTGTACCCAGTGCCATACTGCCGAAGTTTTTGATACCGCCAAACACCATGGCCACAAACACGACACTGAGGGCAGTCAGTGTGTCGATTGCCACATGCCAGCGACTACTTTTATGCAGGTGGATGCACGTCGCGATCACAGTTTTCGCGTACCACGTCCCGATTTAACGGCGAAAACACACGCCCCCAACACCTGTAACGGTTGCCATCAAGATAAAACGCCGCAATGGGCAACGTCGCACATAAAGCGCTGGCACCCGAACTCAAATTACTTAGGCACGCCGCACTTCTCCGAGGCTTTTTATGCTGCAGACAATAACTTGCCGAGTGCATCCGCCATGCTGACAAAAATAGCGCAGGATAAGAGTTACCCAGATATCGTCCGCGCTTCAGCATTGGCTCGCATGGCAGATCAGCCAGATAGAAATACCGTAGTCGCAATTGTTCGCGCGGTGCGGGACGACGAGCCTTTAAAACGCCAAGGAGCCATAGCCGGTGCGCGCAACTTTGCCATTGCCGAACGCTATCGAATGTTACAGCCTTTGCTCACAGATCCTCGCCTGCCCATTCGCGCGGAAGCAGGGCGAGTCTTAGCTGAAATGCTCACAGCTCCCTTTGCGACTCAATTAAGTGACAAGCAGCGTCTTGAGCTTGAAGATGCACTAAAGGACTATCGTCAAATGCAGCATTATCAAGCTGAGCGCGGCTACAGCCATACTAATCTTGGAAACTTGGCACGCTCATTAGGCGAGCATCAGCAGGCTGAGCAACATTACTTAGCTGCCATCGCAGTGGAACCCATTTTTATTCCGGCTTATGTCAATCTGGCCGACCTTTACCGTGCACTATCGCAAGAGCAAAAGGCCCGTACTACGATTGAGCAAGGGCTCAGTGTTAATAAAAATGCCTCTGCGCTGCACTACGCTTTGGCCATGAGCTTAGTGCGCTCAGGACAAAAGCAGCAAGCACTCTCCCATTTAGCGCGCGCAGCACAAAGTGACAATGGTGATTATGTGTATACCTATGCGCTACTTCTGCAAGATAGAGGGCAGCACCAAGAGGCGCTTGTGCAACTAAACAACGCATTTGCACTTACACCAGCCAACCCTGATATCAGCTATAGCTTGATGCAATTGCATGCACAGCAAAAGCAGTATCGCCAAGCCTATCGCTATGCCCAGCAACTGCAGCAATTGCTGCCAGATAACCCACAGATAGCGGTCATGGTCGAGAAGCTCGCGATGATGCAGCAATTGCAAAACCAGTAACAGCGCAACCAGAGTGAGCAACCTCACTCTGGTTACACGCGCTTAACGGTTATGCGATGCCGATTTCGCCTTTTTAATTGCCTCATTAATATTTAGTGAAGCAGCTTCTTGGCGCGGCGGGAATTTTTCAAAGCTCTTGATGTGTTTGGTCAACAGGGCAATGGCTGGTTGGAATACCCAGCTTTTTTTCATGATTTGGTGAAAGCCTGTCACGCCATCATAATGCTCCATAGGGTCTTTGCGCAGATTAAACAACTTCGGCATGGTATGAGTCACTAAATCTTCGTAGTAGCGGCCACCGGGTTTTGAAGCAAAGTGCATTTTCCATGGGCCAACGCGAATAGCCGTTAGTTGTGATTCATAGTAATAAAAGAAGTGATTGCGCGCAGACTCATTAGCCTCACCACGCCAATAATCCAGATTGTTCTCACCGTCGATATAAACATTGAACTCTTTTTCCATCTCGGTACGTAAATCATCCTCACCGACGGCTGCGGCTAAGGTCGGGAACACGTCCTCATGCGAAGAAATACCATTGAGTTTTAAACCAGCGGGAATTTCCTTGGGCCATCGCACTAAAAATGGCACGCGCACTCCCCCCTCCCAGGTCGTCATTTTTTCACCCCTGAACTTGGTGGTGCCGGCATCCGGCCAAGAACTCTGTTCAGGGCCATTGTCGGTGGTGTAAATAACAATCGTATTATCAGCGACTTTCAACTCATCCAGCTTATCCAATAACTGACCAACATGGCCATCATGCTCCAATAAGCCACTGCCAAATACGTCTTCTTCGGAGCTAATATGAGTTGCTAAATGGCGGCTTTCAGGTTTGAGGTGAGTGTAGACATGCATACGACTGGGGGCATGCCAAATAAAAAACGGTTTATCGGCGGCCACCGCTCGCTCCATAAAATCCAATGATTTGGCTAACACTTCCTCATCAAAGGTTTCCATACGCTTACGCGTCAACGGGCCGGTATCGACAATACGACCATCGGCAAACGCCTCAATCACCCCGCGCGGTCCAAACTTGTTCTTAAATTCTTTGCTTTTTGGGTAATCCTCTTGTTCAGGCTCTTCCGACACATTGAGGTGATAGAGGTTGCCGTAAAACTCATCAAAACCATGGCGAGTGGGTAAGTGCTCGTCCAAATCACCTAAGTGATTCTTACCATACTGCGCCGTCATATAGCCGCGCTGTTTTAAAAACTCTGCCAGAGTTGGGTCGGCCTCTTTGATCCCTAGTGGATTCCCTGGCTGACCAACTGTCGTTAAGCCTGTACGTACTGGCAGTTGCCCCATTAAAAAGGCAGCTCGTCCAGCGGTACAACTGGGCTGGGCATAATGGTCGGTAAATAGCGCCCCTTCGTTGGCAATACGGTCAATATTTGGGGTGTTATAGGTCATTCCATGGGAATAAGCACTTAATGAAACTTGCGCCACATCATCCACCATAATGGCAAGCACATTGGGATCATCCTTTGCACTTAAGGTGAAAGTACTTAGCGCTAACACAGCCGCCCCTAGGTATTTTTTCATGATGTTTCCTTACTAACATTTGTACGATTTATTTAATTGCAAATAAAATATAGCAGAACAGGGACAAACTGCTGGGTGAGCACCGTAATTGAGTAAAGTTTCCAACAATAAGTTGATCTGAGCCCATATAGACCGAGCAAAGCTGCTGTTATTAAGTGCGCACATCATCGCTAGGCGATTGTTTTTCATACGCTAACCATGTAGCCTAAAATAATAATTAAGTATTTGGAGCGTTATTGTGACATTTACGCCGCCCTAGGCTTTTTCCTTCCTTTTGTGCACTACACTTAGTGCCGCAACCTTTATTGTGCGCGCAGTATGCGAACACACTCAATAACACAATCATTGCCCATTGGGGCAAAGAATAGTTCGTGCCATGTTATCGAGGCTGTGACGCTAAGCATTTCAGCGTTTGTAGCTTACCCGAGGGCGCCAACTAGTAACGCGTTAGGTTATCTCTATGTTTGAACACGTAAAACAAGACTGGTTTTCTAATATTCGCGGCGATGTGCTTGCTGGAATCGTGGTAGCGCTTGCACTGGTGCCCGAAGCCATTGCTTTTTCCATTATCGCCGGGGTTGACCCTAAGGTGGGGTTATACGCCTCTTTCTGTATCGCCGTGGTAATCGCCTTTGTTGGTGGTCGTCCAGGAATGATTTCGGCAGCCACCGGCGCCATGGCGCTGCTGATGGTCACGCTCGTTAAAGAGCACGGCTTAGAATACTTACTGGCCGCAACCTTACTCACTGGGGTACTGCAAATCATTGCTGGCGCACTGCGCCTCGGTGAGCTAATGCGGTTCGTTTCTCGTTCGGTGGTCACCGGCTTCGTCAACGCCTTGGCGATATTGATATTTATGGCACAACTGCCGGAGCTCACTAATGTCACCTGGCATGTGTATGCGATGACCGCTGCCGGCTTAGCTATTATCTATTTATTCCCCTATGTCCCTGTGGTCGGCAAAGTGATCCCCTCGCCACTAGTATGCATCGTATCGATGACCATTGTTGCCATGTTCATGGGCTTAGATATTCGCACTGTCGGTGATATGGGCGAGTTGCCAGACACCCTCCCGATATTTTTGTGGCCGGATGTGCCTTTGAGCCTTGAGACCCTTAGCATTATCTTCCCCTACTCTGTCGGTCTTGCCGTGGTGGGCTTACTGGAATCGATGATGACCGCCACTATCGTCGACGATTTGACCGACACCCCAAGCGATCGTAACCGCGAGTGTAAAGGCCAAGGTATAGCCAATATTGGTGCTGGCTTGTTTGGCGGTATGGCCGGGTGTGCCATGATTGGGCAATCTATTATCAATGTTAAATCCGGCGGTCGTGGTCGGCTTTCTACTTTTGTTGCTGGCAGCTTTTTATTGATCATGGTGGTGTTTCTCGATCAATGGCTAAAACAAATCCCCATGGCGGCGTTGGTGGCAGTGATGATTATGGTGTCGATTGGTACTTTCTCGTGGTCGTCTATTCGCGACTTACGCACCCATCCATTATCGACTAATGTGGTGATGATCAGCACCGTTATCGTGGTCGTTGCCACCCATAACCTCGCCTTGGGTGTGCTCGTTGGGGTGTTACTCGCCACGCTGTTTTTCGCCAATCGCATTGGTCGCTTTATGGCGGTTACAACAAGCCATAATGAACAGCAGCACAGCGTTACCTACACCGTCAAAGGCCAAGTCTTTTTTGCCTCGGCAGAGCAATTTATTGCTGCTTTTGACTTTAAAGAAGCGGCCCCCAAAGTGATTATTGATTTAACTCATGCTCACTTTTGGGATGTGACAGCCGTGGCTGCGTTAGATAAGGTAGTCATAAAATATCGCCGTGAAGGCGCAGAGGTCAGTGTTATCGGAATGAACGAAGCCACCGAAACCGTAGTAGACAAATTTGGCGTTCACAACGACCCCAAAGAAGTGGATAAGCTCATGGGCGGACATTAGGAGCATACTATGAAGAAAATAATTACCTGCGTGGATGGCTCAGCAATCACCCAAGCGGTCACTGACGCCGCTATATGGTCAGCAAATAAACTGCAACACCCGCTGTGTTTTTTACACACCATTGAGCGCCAACAGCAACACGGCGCGGACGACCTTAGCGGTGCAATCGGTCTCGGAGCTCGCTCATCGTTACTCAATGAGATGACAGAGCTCGATGAAAAGCGCGGCAAAATGGCGTTGGAGTTGGGGCAGCAGCTACTCGAAGATTTGGCCACACAAGCCAAACAGGCTAACGTTGAGCAAGTAGAAACGCGCCAGCGCCATGGCGATGTGGTCGAGGCCATTATTGACCTCAGTGACATGTCACGGTTAATCGTTATCGGTCGCTGTGGTGAAAACCATGAAGATAACTTCAAAGCATTGGGCTCACACATTGAGACCTTGCTACGCCAGGCCAGCGCGCCGGTACTATTGGTGCCAAAGCAGTTTTCAGCACCGAAGTCATTTATGATTGCCTATGATGGCCGCGCCACCGCCGACAAGGCACTGCAAAAGGTTATCGACGGGGGCCTTTTACATGGCATCCCCTGCCACTTGGTGGCGGTAAAAAATAAAGAACGTGACTTAGCACCAAAGCTAAAGCTAGCCACGCAACGTTTGCAAGAGCAAGGGTTTGATGTCAAAGCTGAGCTGCTTGAAGGCCCTATTTACGACTCGCTGATGGCCTATAAACAAGCCAATGATATCGAGTTGATGGTTATGGGCGCTTTCGCGCACTCGAAACTGCGGCAACTTTTTGTTGGTAGCAATACCCTACGGATGCTGGAAACCTTAGATATCCCGCTGGTGGTGTTACGTTAAACACACTTCAAGCCCGCTAGGCGCTTTGCGGCGCGGGCTTTGTCTTCAACATTTGCAAAGTAAGTGATTATTTACTTGCTTTGCACAATCAACTGCCTTATAGTGGCCGCTTGTTTGCATTATCTCACCAAGCAAACCCGACACCACAGTGTCATCGTGATGCCTTTCCTTGATCCAGTCAGTTCCATCGCCACAATACAAGCCTTAAAAGTCTGACCAGAGATTTATAAGCTCAATGCCTTTATCTGTTGCAAGTAAAAGCCAGAGCCTGCTCCGTGTGAACAACGCGGCCATTTCCAGACGATAATAAGGCTTATTTTTTGCGCCCAAGGCGCCCAAATAAAAAGAGTTTTATTATGTCCTATTTATATCAAAATCAGCGTATTGATATTGCGCTACCTATCCATGCTATTTCCGTGAACAAACATGCGATGGCGATTCGCCACCATCAAGGAAAAAGCTACATTGAGTTTGCCAACAAAGCCGATATGCAAGGTTTTATGCATTGGCTCACAAGCCAGTGATCAAGTGTGCGGTGCACCCAAGCGCCGCGCCTAAAAAGTGTAACGAGTATAGTGGCTATAGCCCCTTTCATGGCCTGCGCCATGGCGACTGAAAGCTGTTATTTAAGGAGCAAGCGCATGGCTACCACTTACCGCAAATACAGGCGCGCCCTGCCTAGCCTGCAATGCTGAGATGCCAGGTACTATTAAACGCCGGGGTAAACCCTTTTATGCCCTCGGGCATGGCTGCTCGGTTAAGACAATCAAGGCGATAATGGTCACCATAGAGTTGCTGTAATTCATCTGCTGGAACCGATTGCGGTGTGCTTTGCGGCTCGGGTTGAGGGTACTCCACAGTGACCACAAGCTGCTGCGCCTGAGGGCACAGCTCTTTTAATTTGGCGCTGTAACGCATGCGCAGGGGCGCATCTAAAGCAACCAGTGCGCCGCGATCGTAGATAGCCGTCACTCCCTCTAATTGTGCCCGTTCAAGCGCAAACACATCACCCACATACACGCAGAGGTTGCCCGCCTGATAACACCGGTGCTCACCCTGCTGAGAGATACCTGGGGTGAGCTGAAGCGCTTGAAACAACGCCTGCACGGCGTCTTCACTGAGCTCCACCGCAACCACAGCGTGCCCTTGTTGCAACAGCCACTGCACATCAATACTTTTACCACACAATGGCACAAACACCCGCGCGCCTGGAGTCAGTGCCAGGGTGGGGAAAAACGCCACTAGGTTGCTATTAGGCTCTTGTTGATCAAAGCCAATATCCCCTTGCTGCCAACGTTGTAACCAATATTCAGGATTCATAATACACTCTCAATTACTCACAATTAGACTGCTAATGTGTAGGCCGACACCAAAAATTCCATGGCTCAGCATGCTTTTACCCCGTGCCCGCCAGGGCTTGGGGGTGTGCCGCGCGGCTAGGCCTGCGCCCATGCCCGGCTGCATTACAAAAAATGCAAATACCACCGTGGCTAAGGCGTAGGCAATAGCAATCATTAGACTGGGTGGGCGCTGCAGCCACTGCAACATAAGAAAATACCCTAAGGCAAAGAGTATTCCAATAGCGTAATGCACGCTCCAGCCCAATGCACATTCACCACGATGCCTTGGTTGTTGCGCAACATGGTGTTGCACCATGCCCTGCTCGGGCATGTGCAGTAGCCAGCGCCCGAGCACACACAAGCGCAATGAAGGCACTTGCAGGGTTGATTTTAATAGCCATGCCCAGGCATCAAGCAAAGCAGTGGCGACCACTCCGACAATAAGCGCCGATAACAACATGTCTGTATTCATATGCGACTCCCAAAAGATATTGGCAGTAGCATATTCAATTTCACTAATAACCTATACACTGAAATAAACAACTTTAAATTTCATTTATGAAATTATGCTTGATGATATTCGTGTATTTGTTCATATTGCTCAACAAGGCGGACTAAGCGCCGCCGCTCAGGTTTTATCGCTGCCACCGGCCACGGTTACCCGGCGTTTACAACGCTTAGAGCAGCACCTTAATTGCAAACTACTAAACCGCAGTGCTCGTCATTGCCAACTGACGCAACAAGGCGAGGTTTACTACCATGCCTATGTCGATTTGGTGGCGCAATTTGAGCACACTGAGCACCGTCTTAACGAGGCCAACGCCTCGCTAACAGGACAACTAAAGGTATTGGCGCCGATGAACTTCAGCCACGGTTTTTTAAAGCCGTTTTGGCTGCGTTTTACCCGCACCTACCCACAAATTGCTCTGCAGTTGGAACTCAGCAATGATAAGCAGGATATGGTCAACACCCAAGCGGATATGGCAATACGCATTGGCCCCCAACACGATAGCGCGTTTATGCAACAACGCTTAGGTGAAAGTGACACCTTACTGGTCGCAAGCCCTGAATTTATGCAACGGCAAAACTGTGAGGAGGTAAACACCTTAGAGCAGCTGCGTACCTTGCCTTTAATTGGCACTACGCTGCGTAAAAGCTGGCAATTAACGCACTTACCCTCGAAACGCCGCCATAAGTTTGTGCCCCGTTTTATGCATCAATTTAACGATACCGGGTTTGTAAAGTATTTGGCCTGTAATGGCCAAGGCGCAGCGCTGCTACCCCGCTTTGAAATTATCGATGAGCTACAGCGCAATGAACTAAAATGCATCGCCCCAAATTGGCGCTCTGAGCCGCGCACAATTTATGCACTATGGCCCAGTGGCCGATTACTCAGCCGCCGTGCCCAGCTATTAAAACAGCAACTAAATGAGTTTATTGCCACGCATTTACCATCCGACAATGGCTGATCGTTGGCTGCAACGCAGGCATCCAGTCACGCTCGTTTCACGCGTACAGAGTATAAAGTGTGAGTAAACAGGGGTGAGTTTGAAGATCACTGCATGTTTTTGTCTATGAGTTCATGCATTCAAAAGTTGTTCGCCATGTCTAGCTCATGCTTTACCCTTAATGTACATGGCCCACTAACACTTAGCTACAATTAGTTACCTCGCAATTTAAGGCTCCAGTGAGCATTTCCTTGCAAAAATTGCGCTTAGTGTTTATTCCCTGAACATAGATTGTCATACTTATAGGAAAATCACTCGTTAATAGGGAAATTGATGAAGAAGATACTTTTTGTCCTACCATTTATCTTTCCATGTAGCGCTTCTCTGGCTGCGCAAAAGTGTGACTTTATCGGCAAAGATAAGCTTATTTATGAAATTGCCAAACCTCTGATGCCTTTGGAGTGTAAAACATCCGGCAATGCTTATCGCCTTACCGGCGAGGGCATCAATATTGAAATCAGCTCATATACAAACAAAGAGATGCTTGATGATGAGATGACTGTTGACGGCGAGCGCCTGACCTTCAATCAGCTTTACAGTGCAACTCAATCACCCGAGCCAAGTATTACAAACGACTATATAGAGCTGCGCCGCGAGTTTCTTGCCACAGTTGAAAGCTCTGGCATTGTAAAAAGGGATATTGGCAATTTCTATTATGAGCTTGGTGCGATTGACACACAGTACAAGCATTTCATTACATTTGTTCCCAACAGCAAGCCTGAGACCTATTTCGGCATTGGAACAAATAGCAATTCGAGCGTATTTATCAAATTAATGTTTAATAAAAAAGGAGACGAGGCTGATGGCCAGTAAGTATACGGATGTAAGTAAAGATGAGATTACAATAATTGCTCAAGGGAGCCCTCTTACCAACTAAAGGTAACAATTTAAGGTCTATTAAAACACTATTTCTGAACCTCGCGGCACACATTAAGCTGTTTCACTATACGCTTCATTGCCTTTTAGCCCTCGCCTAAGCAGGCACAACTTACTTCACCTAAGCCTTGCTCATGCTTTACACTGAATGCATGTAGCCTGTGAACACTTAGCCGTCATGAATTACCTCGCGCATTTATTTTTGGCCCAAAACACAGCAGATTCCCACTTTGGTAATCTGCTTGGTGACTTTCGCCGTGGTGTTAGTACCGAGCAATTGCCTCGGCCTGTGTATTTGGGATTAAAAAATCATTTATTGGTGGATAAGTTCACCGATAACAATGAGCAGGTTAGGCAAGCCAAGCAGTTGTTTTCACCTCAGCGCCGCCGCTTTGCCGGGGTGGCGTTAGATGTGTTGTTTGATCACTTTCTCATTCGCCATTGGTCGCGCTTCAGTAGCACGGAGTTTGCTAACTTTCGCAATCACGCTTACACGCTGCTACTAAGGCGTCAGTCGCATATGCCCCAAACCATGCAACAGGTGGTTGCGCGTATGAGCGACCAAGACTGGTTTAGCACCTATGCCCACTTAGACGGGGTGGCTTTGGCGCTGGATAACATTGCCAAACGTATCCGCTTTAACAATGAGTTTGCTGGCAGCATTAACGATATTGAGCAACATTTTGAGCAGTTTGAGGCGGTGTTTTTACACTTTTTCCCGCTGTTGCTCGCTCACGTCAAACGTC
This sequence comes from Pseudoalteromonas sp. CNC9-20, assembly GCF_022347875.1. Classification (NCBI taxonomy): domain Bacteria; kingdom Pseudomonadati; phylum Pseudomonadota; class Gammaproteobacteria; order Alteromonadales; family Pseudoalteromonadaceae; genus Pseudoalteromonas; species Pseudoalteromonas sp. CNC9-20. Next base: position 43,379 of record NZ_JAKRFS010000002.1, read on the forward strand.
ATAGCGTCGAAGCCAGCTCTAAAACGCAGTAATGACAGCTACCCAAACGAGCGCATAGATGATTAATGCCACTAGAACAGCGGCCGACCCTAAATCTTTTGCCCGTCCAGATAAAGGATGAATATCTAACCCTACTCTATCGACGATCACTTCAATTGCGGTATTTAATATTTCAGCAAACATCACAAAAAGTGTAGCCCCAATCACAGCTATCCATTGATATATACCGGCTTGTAACACACCAAGCGCGACTAACGATACGAGTAGTAATGTCACCTCTTGCTTAAATGCTGATTCGTTTTTTATTAACCAAGAAAGAGCCCTTAACGAGTGTCGCAATGCGAAGACAATTCGCTTGAACCCTTTTGGCTTTTTGGTGTTGTCAAAGCGCATAGTCAACCTTCTCTCGTTTTATCATGGTGTGGTAATTCATTACTTAGGTTGTGGCAGTTGATATAAGCGCTTTTGATACGCCATCGTGCTATATAAGGCATGGGCCAACGCTTTATTTTTCAAAGTGACCAACTTATTGCCCGTTGATAACGATGTTTGCGTTTTTGATGCTTTGTTATAAGACCAATAACTAGCCCTTTGACCAGGCATTAATACCACCGCTTTATCATTCTCTATGTATGCAAAGTTGTCGTAATACTGCATCAGCGCTCTTTCCACTGGATAATGCTTTGTAAGATCAAACCCAGTCATAGGCGTTGCTGCTTCAATACCTGCTAAGGATAGTAAAGTCACTGGCAAGTCTATTTGACTGACAAGCCGATCATCTTGAATGCCGTCAAAAGGAGAATTGAGAATAACGCCGGGAATATGAAAGGATTTAATTGGCACTGGCTCACGCCCATACACCCTAACATCATGATCTGCAACGATAAGAAACACAGTATCCTGCCAATATTCACTGTGTTTTGCACGCTCAATGAATTGACCAAGCGCCATATCGGCATATTTTATCGCCAAATCTCGCTTAACATGTTCATTGGTACCGACCGCATCGAGGACGACTTTATTCTCTGGAATATCAAAGGGGTCATGATTACTAGAAGTAAAAATAAGACTAAAAAAAGGTCGTTGCTGCTGCGCTAAATAAGAGAGTTCTTTATCTGCTTGAATAAATAAATCTTCGTCACTGACCCCCCAAGAGGACGTAAACTGAGGCTCGGCAATATCATTCATATCGACAATATCCTGAAACCCATTCCCTAGAAAGAAGCTTTTCATATTATCGAAGTGGCTCTCGCCACCATAAATGAACTGTGTCATATAACCGTGCCTAGCAAGCAGCTGAGCAATGGTAAAGAATTGCTTCTGGGACTTTGATAGCTTTACCACTGAACGTGAAGGCGATGGTAAAAAGCCACTAATAACCGCCTCAATGCCTCGCACCGAGCGCGTGCCCGTTGCATAAAGGCTATGAAATCCCCATCCTTGAGCGTATAAATTATCTAGTTGTGGGGTTAATCCTTTACCACCCAAGGCGCCAACAAACCGCGCTCCCAGACTTTCCTCTAAAATAATAACCACGTTTTTACTTTGACCTTGGTGGTAAGGAGCATTAACCGTGAGTGTAGGGATATGCTCATCGCCCATTGAGGAACGAAAAGTGGATGACCTCATTATCTTAACAACCTGCTCCTCAGCCATCGCCCCGTACAAGGTCTGCGCGCTGCGTTCCGAGGCCATATTTTTGGCTGCAAAAACCACACTGTATGACGAGTTCAAAATGAGTGAATTCACTAAAGCGTCTTGAGAGAAATAAACTAGTGCAGGGTTTAAAGGACGATGTGCAAACGTACCTCGAGCTAAAACCGCCAGCGTAACTACCGTGACTAAGACTGCGAATACGCTGAAGCGACGAGACTGATGTTGGCAATAAGGACGTGGTATATAACGGATTGTAGCAATGGCGAAAATCAAGGCCAGAATGAGTGAGATTGCTGCCGCGAGAAAGTGCCCATTCGCAAGCATGGATAGAACCTCTTTGGGGTATTGCACATATTCTATGAATAATCGATTTGGTCGAACGTCATACTGCAAGATAAATGCTGGTGTTGCGGCTTCGAGCAACACAATTGTCGCAATAGTAAGTGCCGCATAAGCCTTTAATAAAATAAATAAAACGTATTTCAATTTGCGTGGTGCCATCAAGTACACCACATTGATGATTAATAGTGGCAGAGCTATATAAGCAATACTGCTCAGGTCAATACGCACACCACCTAGTAATACCAACCCCCACTGACCTACTTCCAAGCGCTCATGTTGCCAGAGCATTAAACCGAGCCGAGTAGCCACAAAAATTACTGCTAAAGTAGTTACGAATAAAATAAAGGGGGCAAATTGCCGTATGTATAATTTGAGCATGTCATCGCATTAAAGAGAATTCGTGCGGCTAACATAAAATGTGAAACTTAAGTGAAACTTAAGTGAAGCTTATGGCGATGAGAAAACAGTAGAAATGCGAACGCGGTAGACAAAAAAATACCCAAGCTCAGGCTCGGGTATTTCTTATTGCAAGTGAGCGTATGCGCTCAATTGCATCACAGATTAGCGCCGTAATTAAACAGCAGTAACTTGTGTAGCTTGTGGGCCTTTTGCGCCTTGTTCAACAGTGAACTGAACTTCTTGGCCTTCTTGCAAAGTGCGGTAACCGTCATCAGAAACGATAGCGCGGAAATGTACGAATACGTCTTTGCCGCCATCAGTAGGAGTGATGAAACCGAAACCTTTGCTCTCGTCGAACCATTTAACTGTACCAGTTGTATTAGACATAGTGTCTCCAAAATCTTTTAAATATAAATGTGCGCTGTTAACAGACGCGGTAATGCCAAACTAAGTACTAGCTAACACGAACGGCTTGGTGCTTAAATTCGGGTGGAACTCTAACTGGATAGGACTCACGAAGAACTGAAGGACAAAAGCAAATATCGAATCTGGGTAGAACTCATCAGACAGGGGCACCTTAACACAGGCACTAGGGTTTACCTAATGTTATTTCATTTATCTGCGCCAAGCTCAGTACCTGACATATTTTGTAACAGCCTTTTATCGCAGCGCTGTCGCAATTGTAAGTACCCTTGTTATGATGTAACAGCTTCTAAAAAAAGGGTTACCAAAGATGAGAAAAATAACCACCTTGGCGCTCGCCATGGCCGCAACGCTGGCCCCGTGGGTGTCAGCCTATGAAACTGAAGACACACGCTTATTGCGCTTTCCTGATATTCACAACGAACACGTCACCTTCATTTACGCCGGCGATGTGTATGTAGCAAACACCGAAACCGGTGCCAGCCAGCGCCTGACCGATCATATCGGCTTTGAAACTTTCCCTAAATTCTCACCGGATGGCCAACGGATTGCGTTTGCCGCCGAGTACAATGGCAGCCGACAAATCTACGTCATTAACCGTGATGGTTCTGGCCTTAAACAGCTTACCTATTACAACGATGTTGGCCCTATGCCACCGCGTGGCGGTTTCGATTACCGGGTGCTTGATTGGACACCCGATGGTAAACATGTGGTATTTCGGGCTAACCGTACTCCTTGGGGTAAACGCATGGGCCGCCCATACATGGTGCCTGCCGATGGTGGCTTAGAGCAGCCTCTGGCTATTCCTGAAACCGGGGGTGGCATGCTAAGCCCAGATGGCAGCAAATATGTATACACCCCGATTGATCGTGAATTTCGTACCTGGAAACGCTCGCGCGGCGGTCGTGCCCAAGATGTGTGGGTGTATGATTTAGAACAAAACAGCTCCAAGCAGCTGACCACAGATCGCGCCACCGATCAGCAACCAACTTGGGTGGGCGATAATATCTACTTTGTCTCCGATCGCGACTACACCTTAAACCTGTATCAATACCGCGAAGGCGAAGCGCCTAAAAAGCTCACCACCCATGAAGACTTCGATGTGCTGTGGCCATCAGCTGGTCCCAACGCGGTGGTGTACGAAAATGGGGGCTATTTGTATCGCTTCGACCCTAAAACCGAGCAAAGCAATAAACTCACCATTAATGTGGCTGGCGTGCGCCAATATGCCATGCCTTACAGCAAAAATGTGAGCGACTTTATCGACTCTATGTCGCTGTCTCATGATGGCAAACGGGCCTTGTTTACCGCCCGAGGCGAGCTATTTAGCGTCCCCGCTCAAAAAGGCCCAACTCGTAACCTTTCCTACACCCCTAAAGGTCGAGAAATAGACGCCAGTTGGTCACCCAACGGCCGCTATATTGCCTACATGAGCGACGAATCCGGTGAATACGAAATTTATTTACAGGACCGCGCGGATAATAACGCCGTTAAGCAACTGACCAGTAATGGCACCATTTGGCGCTTTACCCCCATCTGGTCGCCCGACAGCTCTAAGCTGCTTTTTGCCGATAAAAACCATACGTTATGGTGGCTGGATGCGCAATCAGGCAAGCAGCATAAAATTGATACCAGTATCTATGATGAAGAAGGCATTCGTCAGTACACTTGGTCACCTAATAGCGAAGACATTGTCTATGTTAAAAACAATGAAAACCGCTACGGCTCGTTATGGCATTACAATACCGACGAGCAAGACGTAACTCGCCTAACCGACGAGATGACCAATGAGCACAGCCCCACTTTCTCACCGGATGGCCACTACCTGTATTTCACCTCTGAGCGCGACTTTAACTTAGCCTTTAGCAGCTACGAGTTCGATTACATGTTTAACCGCGCCACGCGCATCTACGCTGCGGCAGTGAACACTGATATAACGCCGTTGGTTGCATTGCAAAGTGACGAAACCACCATAGTGAGTGACGACGATGCGCAAAGCGATGCCGACAATGGCAACCAACTGCAAAGCACGGGCTTTATGCAACGCGTGACCGCGCTAAACGCGCCCTCGGGCGATTATCGCTCACTGCATGGCGTTGACGGTGGCGTTCTGGTGATGGCTAACGACGCCTTACAACTTCTTGGCACCGAGCACGATAGCGAGCTGAAAACCGTGGCCAAGGGCGTTAGCAGCTATACGGTATCGGCAAATGGCGAACACCTGTTGGTGCGCGCTGGCGATGACTACAGCATTATTGCGCCTAAACCAGAGCAAGATTTAAGCGCCACAAAATTGGATTTAACCAATATGACGCTGAAAATCGACCCTCAGCTTGAGTGGCAACAAATGTATGTGGAAGGCTGGCGCACCCTGCGCGATTGGTTTTACGATGAAAATCACCACGGGCAGGACTGGGATGCCACTGTTAAGAAGTACCAAGGCATGGCCAATGCCGTGGCCCACCGCGCTGATTTAGATTATGTTCTCAGTGAAATCGCCGGGGAAATTAACGCCGGCCATATTTATGTGCAATCCGGCGATATGCCCAAAGCCGAGCGTAAAAACCATGGTCTACTGGGTGCCAAACTAGCAAGCCACCGCTCTGGCTATGTGCAAATTGAGCATATTTTCGAAGGCGAAAACTGGCACGAAAACTTCCGCTCTCCGCTTGGTACCACCGGTGTGAAAGCCAGCAAAGGCGATTTTATCATCGCCGTTAATGGTCGCTCGGTAAAAACAGTAGCGAACTTTTATGAGCTGTTGGAGAACACTCAGGGTGAGCAAGTTGAGCTGGTGCTTAACGACAAACCCAGTAGCAAGGGGGCATGGCAAGTCAGTGTCGAGCCGGTAGCCAGCGAGCAAGGGCTACGTTATTTGCATTGGGTCAACACCCGCGCCGCTTATGTTGATAAGCTCTCTGACGGGCGTATTGGTTACGTGCACTTGCCAAATACCCATTATGAAGGTAACCGCGCCATGTTTAAAAATTACATGCCGCAAACCACCAAAGACGCCATGATCATTGATGATCGTTATAATGGCGGTGGGTTTATCCCCGAGCATATGATCACCTGGTTGGCTCGCAAGCCCCTTAACTATTGGAAGCGCCGTGGTGTCGAGCCGACGAAAACGCCGCAGTTTGCGCACGATGGACCAAAAGCCATGCTGATCAACGGCTATTCCAGCTCCGGCGGTGACGCCCTACCCTATTACTTCCGTCAAGCAGGGTTAGGTAAACTGATCGGTACCCGCACCTGGGGCGGCCTCATTGGCATTTCAGGTAATCCCAGCCTAGTGGATGGCGGCCAAGTGATTGCCGCGACCTTCCGTATTTTAGATAACGAAGGTAATTGGATCATCGAAAATGAGGGAGTCACACCTGATATTAAGGTGATTGATCGCCCAGAGCTTATTTACAAAGGCCAAGACCCATCGATTGAGCGTGCGGTTGAAGAGCTGTTAAAGGAGCTGAAAGCGAATCCGAAAAAACCACTGAATGTGCCGCCGGCGCCCAGTGAGTTTTAATTCACCTTAACCAATGAAAAGGGCGCAAATCGCGCCCTTTTACATATAAAGGAATTGCCTAGCTATTATCCACATGCCTTTTTATTAGCACTGTTGATTCACGGTTTCCATGTATTTAAGCACTTTGCGCTTTCTTCGGTGTAAACGTCTTAGTATCAGGGCACTCACGTAGGCTAACCTGCTGTTGAGTAACCATAAAGACAGGCTATTCAGGCTCAAAAAAACCAATGCTGATGTGGGAGGGTATGAGTTGAGCTCGGCACCGCCTAAAACCAACAAACATAGGTGCACAATAAAACAGAGTAACACTGCCAACTTACAGTATGGTAAAACGCCTACCTTACCTTGAGATAACATCCATCCCGCAGCGCACACTATGAGTACCCCCAGCATAGTAGCCATATACCATGCTTTAAGGTGTTGATCTAAAGAGAACACTATATTGACAGTGATCGATATCGTCGTATAACAAAACACCAACGCCATGATGCAGGCGACTAATGTCAAAGAATACCTCAACTTAGGAATGAACTCATTTATTGGTAAATCTTCGGCTTTCATTATTCTCATGCTCATTTTAAGTTTTCGAGAGCTCTTTCACCATTAGAGTATGGGTAAGAAGTTAGAGGTCATTTGCAGATTTGCTCACACTATGAAGTGCCCCTAACTGGGCTTCAATATGCAGCAGGTTCCGAGCCTAAGTCCATAATTTGTTTGTTTTCTAACGCACCACAAAGTCAAAATAGGTATCTGGATAGGGTTGGGGTTTTAAGGAAAAGTGCCACCATTCCATCGCGTAGGGGGCAAAGCCCTGTGCAGTCATGAGATCGCGTAGCAAATAGCGATTCTTACGCTGTTGCGCATTGATACGCGGATCATCAGTATTTGATATCGGGTCAAACATATCAAACGCCGAGCCCATATCCAGCTCCTCACCGGAAGCCATGTCGACTAAGGTTAAATCAACGGTTGCACCTCGGCTATGGCCCGACTTTGCGGCAATGTAATCACCAAGTAACACGCCCTTATCTAGATTTGGGTAATAGTGTGCTTTGGTATCTTGTGCGCTGGTATCGCTCACCCAGCGGACAAAATGATCAACGGCGCGCTGCGGTCGATAGCAGTCAAACACTTTCAGGGTCATGCCTTGTTGCAGTGCCTTTTTTTGTACCTTTGCTAGCGCTTTAGCGGCATCTTGATGTAACAGACATTTAGGTGCCAAGTAACCATCGATAGTCGTACCAACAAAGTTATCACGACCAAAATAACGGATATCTTTTTGAATACTTGGCGCGATATCAGCAATGGCGACAAATTCACTCGGCTTCGCTGCCACAGGGTTGAGAATGACGCTGGCAAACACAGCTGCACCGATAACACACCCTTTCATAACCTTTCATTCCTGTTTTTGACCAAAGCGATAAAATAAACAATACCCTATTCCATCGCTAAGGAAAACCACCGCTCATGCGGGACTCAGCGATGCACATGTTCGTTGAGGTTAGCGCTTTGACAGCGCTGCAGTGCCGCCTGCATGGACGCACTGGCGCTTTCGCCTTGGTGAACAGCTCGCGCTGGTAAGCTCAGGTTTAAATAGTCGGCGCTGTAGCGCACGAGCTGAGCCAGGCTATCATCTTTTATTTGTGTATAGCGTGCTCTTAAATGCTGCTCGGTGTGGCGTACTGGTTGGTGTTGCTGCTTATCGAGCATTGCGTGCAGGTATGCAGCCAAGGTACGGCGGTCAGGGTCAGCAGACTGTGCAACTAACGCATCTATATCCGCAAGTAATCGTGCTCCGCGCTCGCTCTGCTCGTTTAACAAAAGCGCTAAGGTCAAGTTCATCGCTGCATTCAATTGACTTAACGCGAGATTATGTTGCTCTTTTAAAAAAGTGGCTTTACGAAAATCCCCCACAGCTCCTTTAATATCGCCCAAACTTAACCTTAACATACCCATATTATTGGCAAGGCTGGCGCTTAAAGCATCATTTGGATGGACTTGTAAAATGGCTGCTGCGCGGTCGTAATAACTTTGCGCCAACTGATAAGACTGCCGATGACGGGCAACAATCAACATATTATTAAGATAGATAGCGCGATAAATAGGTCGTGATTCGTTTGTAAATGCGCATTGGTAGGCGTGCTCTGCATCGGTTAATAGGTGGTTTTTCTTAAGCCAAATACCCAATAAATTATAGCTACGACTCAGCTGCTGCGTTTTGCTATCACCAAGGGCTAAAAGACTGTCGATAAGATCGCGCGCCTGGCTAAAGTTATTACTGAATATGGCCGCTTGAGCAGCCGCGAAATACCAGCGAAAGCGCACCGACGTCGGCACAGAGCCGAAGCTATCGTTATATTGTTGATATAGAGCCAATGTTTGCTGCGGGCGCTCACGCGCATGGCTTTCGGCCCGCACCAGCACGTCATTCAATTGCATGGAGGTTAACGTTGCAGCTAACACTATTAAGCTGGGAACTACGGCCATAAACGCACTCTGTTATTGTCATCACCGTCAAAGTATAGAAACATTTTACCATTTCAGTAATGACAATAATTCAATTCGCACGTTGGCTGCGCGATGTCCCGCCTCATAGCCAGACATCGCGCGCAACTTAGAGCAGTAATTTATCTATCTGCCGCCAATCAATAATTTTAAAGTTTTGTGGTTGTTGTGGCATACGGTTATAACCATCTTGGACAACCAGCACTCCTTGAGGATAACCTGGTAAAGCATGGGCGGTGACCGTTAGTCCGTCTGTTTCCGATACACCATCTATGCCTTTTTCAATATCCGCCGTTACCGCAAACTTCACTAATCGCGTTAGCGTCGGCTCTGAACGCTTACCCTCTATGCGATACAGCACATAGCTGTTATCACCTTGACTGGACACCACCAGCAATCGTGTGCCATCGTCGTGATGATAGATCTCCATGCCCTCAACATCGGCAACAAGGTGACTATCTAGCTGCTGTATACGCTGTGCCCTGGTGCCGGCATCAGGCTCTGCACCGATAAACCAAATACCCGCATCTTCCTCGCCCATAAATAGCTGCCCGGATTGATCGTCTGCGGTGCAGCCTTCGGGTTGGCTTGGTAATGAGAACTGGCGTACACGTTGACCGTGAACCTCGGTGCCTTGCACGCTAATACGGTACTGTTGATAGGTGCCATTTTTGTCATTCACAAACACATAATGACCACTTTGCGCGCTGTACATACACAGGCCATAAATTTCTGTTAGGTTAGTGGCAATATCATTGAGCTGCTGTACCTGCCCATCGCTGCTCACGGTAAACAAACTAATGCTATTGTTGCTGCGGTTACTTGCAGCAATTAACGTGTGGGTGGCATTATTGATACCTTGATGCTGGCGCACATCAACATTGTTCACCCGCCCTACAGCGAGCTGTTGCCGTAACTGACCATCAAGCCCATAGACCATTAAGCCACGACGTTTATCTGTGCCCAAAATCAGCGAGTGTTGCGCGTTATTCGGATGGACCCAAATAGCGGGGTCGTCCGCCGCATCGCCAAAGGCGGCTACCGGCGTAGTCTCGAAGCTTGCGCTCACCTGTTGCAACCCTTTTGTATGCCTCGCAGGCACCTGTTTAGCACTGGGTAGCTGGGTGCTGATATAGCTATCGAGCTTATCGGCAAACAATACGGCTTGTTGTTGCCCTTGGCTGTTTGCGCCCACAGCAATGGCCTCAACGCCTAACTCGGCCCCCTCAAGGTGCCAGCTTTGCAGGGTTTCACGCAGTGGATCGTAGCGATACACCTGCTGGCGCTGACTGCTGGTAAAGTAGATATAGCCCTCGGAGTCGCTGCTGAGCGCCGCAATTTCCGGTGCCAGTTGCCCAAAGGGCGAAACCAAGGCGACAGGTGTTTTATCGGCCCGCGATTCGCTGTTGGCGTTTATCTTCCACACACCCAGCTCTGCCTCACCGATAAAGAGCTGCTGAGCCTGATCGCTGACGGCACAGCCAGACGCTTCACTGACTCCAGCAAAAGTGCGAATCGGTAGCTGCATCGGCTTCACAGCCTCTAGATCATACACCAGTGTTTGCGCAATAAGCCCGCGCACATCGGCAACAAATACCGACACCGTACGCGTTTGCTCATCATGATATAAACAGGCCGCTTCCGGCTGCGCTTGCGGCGGTGTTAGCCGTGACAGCTCATCAATCTGCCATTGCGCGCCATCATAATCTAACTGCCATACCACCACCGCATCGGCACTATTATCAATACTGGTCAGCACATAGCGCTGTGGGCTTAGCTGTCGTAAAGACAAGCCTTCATAGTTACCAGCAAGCAACGGGGTGATTTGTTGCTGATGTTGCTCGAGCAGCAATAAGCCTTGGCTTTCACTGGCAAGCAGCCAGTGCCCAGTGTGCAACCACTGAGCCTGCGAGCCCTGCATATTATGTTGCTCGCCGAGCTCCGTCACCGTCAGGCTTTCGCTGTAGCTATGTTTAGTAAACAGGGTTAGCGCCATTAGCGCCGCCGCCATACTGACATTAACGAGCTTATTATTTTTAATGGTCATGTTTTTGCTCCTTATTACGGCGCAGTTGTTTATGTTGGTAACGCACTTCGCCTCGGTGATTAACCGCCGTCATCTGCAGTGCATCGGCATTAATTGAAAATGTTAAAAAGCCTGGGGTGGCTTCGGCGTAGCGCGTAAATTCTCGCTGCTCGACGCTGCGCGCTTCGCTGCCGCCGCCAGAAACATAATGCGCCAGGTCACTGTGTTTAATTTGGTTATGTTGTAAGTCATGTTCATGGCCGGCTATATAGGCATCAACGCCATAGCGCTTCAGCAGCGGTGCTAACGTCTCAACCAAGCCGTTATCGCGACCATAGCGTTTGCCACTGGTGTAAATGGGGTGATGGCCCACAACGAGGGTCCATGCTGCGTCACTGCCCGCCAATTGCCGCTTTAGCCATGCGAGCTGTGGCCCTGGGTCTTGCCCTTGGGTGGCGCGGTACTTGGCGCGGGTGCGATAGTCACTGACTAGAGTATTGGTATCCAAAAACAACACCTGCACAGGCTCACCACTGGCCAACGTGAAGCGCTGGCTGTAATAGCGTGCCGGCATCTGCCAACGGCCACTGACGTTGCTGTAATCAATTTGCGCTTGGGCATTGCCTAAGTAGTCATGGTTGCCCAACACACTGTGCCACGGCACAAAACTATGAGGGCCGTGATATATCCGCTCAAAAGCACTTTGCCACAATGGATCCTGGGTACTGGCAACGCCATCGGGATAAAAGTTATCGCCGGTGGAGATCACAAAGTCACCATCCAGTTGGTACAAGGCGATCTCTAACTGGTGGGCAACGGGGCGCTGGTAAAAGTGTCCGTTGTGGCCCCAATCACCAATAACGGCAAAGTTGATGCTATCAGCCAAGGGCGCCAGCCCTTCAATGCGCTGCTGTTGATAGAGCGCATCGCTATAAATGGGCGTGCTCTGGGCCAATAATGGCGGCGCCACGAGCAAGGCAATGAGAGTTATTAACTGCTTAATCATGTTCTTTCCTCATTGGCGTGGTGCATAACTCACCACGCCTAAATTTAAAAGGCGTAGCGCAACATCAATTGCACCACGGGCCCGGCCTGCTCCGACTCCAATTCGTATTCATCAAAGTCCCGCTCGATTTGCTGCTCCAAGGTATCAAACTTGTTGAATACTTCCTCTTTACTGGCATCCAGTAGGTTGGAACCCACCATCCGTAGCGTCAGATTTTGCCAACGTTTCTCTATAAACAGCTCAAGATCGGCGCCATAGTGCGTGCTTACCTCTTCACCGACAAAACGCCCAAGGGCATCGCCTTGCTTGCGGTAGGTGGCCCCGAAAGACGCGCCTAGCTGAGGAAAGTCATGAATAAATCCGAGGTTATAGACGTAATCTGATTGGTCGTTAAATTTACGCTCACCGAAAAAGTCTTCAACTTCGCTATCAAGCCAGGAGTAATTCACAAACACCCCGGTATTGGGTAGCCCCAATGCGCCTAGGGGTGTCGATAAGTCGAGCTCGACGCCATACACCGTGCCATCGCCGGTATTACGGGGTTGCAGCACAAAGGTGCCCTCTCCCTCGGCCCCTTGCATACCGGTATTGGCGATTTCAATTAAATCGCTGACATCACGATAAAACAGATTCACGCCCATCACCCCGGTCTGACCGAGACGATACTCATAACCTAGGTCGACGCCCCATGCCGACTCCGGCTCAAGCGCCGGGTTGCCCAGTAAGTCGTTGTCGGCCAACTCCTCCTCACGCAGCGCGGGGGTAATATAGTCAAAGTCCGGACGACGTAAGCTGCGCGCTACCGATGCGTTGATGCGGCCGTTTTCTGCCACTTGCACGCGTATATGAGCGGAGGGCAAAATAAAGTCGTAATCGTTGTCGGTGCGCACCGCATCAACATGGTTGTCCACCTGCGAATCGGTGCTCTCCCAACGTACACCCAGCTCCCAAGCAAACTCCTGACTCTCGTGTTTAAGCAACGCAAAGACATCAAAACGCTGCTCTTGCACTGTGTTCACACCGCCACTAACGGCCTCAAAAGGCGCATCAAAAGTGGCCAGCGACAGCGGCGACTGCGCGAATTGATCCCAACTGCTTTGCATGGTTTCTAATTCACTTTCAGAGGCGTAAATACCGGTGTCCCGCTCTTTTTGCTGCCAAAACGCGCCGATTTGCCATTGTTTGCTATCGCTGTAGGGCTGACTGTGCTGCCATTGTAGCGTCCATTCTTTATCATCAATGTCGCTGCGCTCTTGCTCCTGCTCCAATACCATGGGCAATTCAGCGGTATCGAGTTCAACCTCTTGTTCAAATACCGACTCTTCAAAGCGCGCCACAGCCACCTTAAATTTACTGTTACCGCCAAAAAGTGGCTGGTTATAGCTGGAGCTAAGGCTGTAATTGGTCTGCTCAATATCGGCGATATTGGCATTATCGGTCAGTAAACTACCGCCGTTGGCCGCATCACCACTGGCCGTACTGGGGTGGTTATACTCATATGAACGTTCATCCTCGCTGCGCTCGGTGTCGACCCAAATACCGCTGATGTCGAAATAGGCGCCATCGTTGAAGGTGTATTCATAACTGGCGTTCAGTGAGGTGTCATCGCCATCACGGGTATCGTCTTGATGTTCGCGATTATCGAAGCTTTGTTCACGGTAGTCGGGGTTGTTTTCTGGGCTATCACCGTAGCGAAAACTGGTCTTTTTCTTGGGGTTGTAGCGCCCTTGTAAATTGGCTCCCAGTAACAAGCGCCCGCCGCCAAGTTCAGTGCCATAGACACCGCCTAGGCTTTCTTTAAATTCACCATCATCGTAGCGCAGGCCGCCGGCGCGCAAGTAGCCACCGTCTAGGCTATAGCCATCACGCAAAACGATATTCAGCGTACCGGCAATGGCATCGGCGGAGCGGTTAGCACTGGGCGAGCGGATGATCTCCACTCGTTCGATGAGCTCAGCGGGAATGCGATCAACAAAGAATGAGCGGTCGGCGCCAGCACCAGGTACTTCTTCGCCATTGATCAGCACCTTAGTATAGGCTGGACTCAAACCACGCATACGCGCGCCGTCGGATTCCAACACATCAGATAAAAAAGTCACACTCGGCACCCGTTTAAGGGCATCGCCAGCGGTCAGTGGTTCAAAGCGCTGAAAGTAATCTTGGTCATATTCCAAAGTGGGTGCTAGTTGCTGCGAGCGGTTGCGATAACCGATGTCGCCATACACCACCAGCTCCTCAGATACTTTCACCGGTTTGTTGGCATTTTCTTGAGCGCCATAGGCGCTGATATTGGTAAGCGCTAATGCCGCCACCAGCGCTTTTAGTTTAAAGCTTGTCATTGCTGTTTTCTCCTGCGTGTCCTTGGTATGGCGCTAAGCTAAAAACAGCAGATGACAGCACTGTGACAGTCGCTGCTATCGCGCTGCCCAAGCGAGCTAAATGGGCCGCGTCATGGCGGTTTTTGAGCTGTAAAAACCCTACTCGCAGAGCAAAGGACGGGCTCTTACACGGTGTTATCGCATGACGTGGTCATGATGCTGTCATATCATTGAGCCAATATGACCCTGCCCATAGTGAAGTTGGCCCGCTAGCATAACCACACACTAATTAACTCAAGGTCTTTCATGCGCTTTAACCCATTTCGCACTCATCCCTTACTGGCTCATATAAGCATCGCTTGGCTGGTACTTGCCGCGCTACTCAGCTATCAGCTGGGGGAGCTCAAATACAGTGGTGATATTGCCTGGCTTGATATCCTTGGCGAAGGCGGCATTGTGCTCATGACATTAAGCTGGATTGTCGCACTGCTGGTGTCTCGGCCACCGGGGAAAGTCACAACCTTGTTGGTGCTAGGGCTGGGGCTATTTATGTTTTCTGCATCATTAGACTTGCTTGATGAGTGGTTACACCAGCCCAGTCGCTATTGGTTAAGTTGGATTGAGTCTCTGCCTGCCCCCATAGGCATGTTATTTACCAGTGCTGGGCTGTATTGGTGGCATCAAGAGCAGTTTGTGCTGAACCGCCAACTGGCTCGCCGTGAGGCGCACATGCGCGACCATCAAAAAGTGTGCCCGGTCACCGGATTATATCGTATTCAGTATGTGCAAAAAGTCTTCGATAGCAGCCGCGAAAGCGAGACTAAATGTTGTATTGCCATGATTGATGTAGAGAGCTTTGCCACCATCAACGCCCGCTTCGGCCTAGCCACCGGCGATCGATTACTGCGTGAGCTCAGCGATTTAATGGTGATGAATATACGCATGGGTGATGTACTCAGTCGTTATGCCAGTGACAGCTTCATTCTGCTTTTGCCCGCCACCGCGAGTCGCCAGGCACAGCAGCTTATCGCGCAGTTACAAAGCGCCATTAGCCACTGCGCCTTTCGCCTTGATCCCCAAGGGCAAGCCCACTACATAAACACCTACAGCGCCGTTATTGAAACCGCAAAAGATGAGCCGTTGCCGCAGCTATTGGGGCAGCTGCAACAGCAATTACAACAACAAAAACACCGACCAGGCCAGGGCGATGCCACGCTTTGCGCTTCAAGATAAAAAAGTCATTAGCAGTGAGGGGCTGATCAGTGCCATCGCCGAGCTGGCTCTGGCTCGTGGTGCTGATTTGCACAAGCTACTGCGAGGTACAGGGATTTTTAGTAACGATTTACTCGACCCACACAGCCGTTTTAGTCATCATCAGCTAATGCGCTTGCTGGCACAATACCAAGGCCAATTTCCTCACCCCGATGCGGGATTTTTATTAGGGCAGCAACTACTAAATGAATTGGGCACTGTCGGGCAAGCCTTGCTAAGCGCGCCCACTGTTGGCGATAGCCTAGGTATGCTGCAACGCCTCTACCAACACATTGCGCCACTGGTCCATGTTCGTTATCACCTTTATCAGCGCCAAGTGCATGTGTTTATTACGCCAACGCTGGCCCCAGAGAGTAAGGCAACCGAATTACTTATGCAGGCCTATAGCAGCGCTTTTTATGCGCTGTTAAAACGCCTAAGCCAAGGCTACCCACACTGTCACTTTGATTTTGCCTGCAAGCGCCCACGCCATATGTATGAGTTTGAGCACAACCTCGGCACGCGTTTACGCTTTGCCCAGCCCGTGTATAAATGGTCCTTTGCTGCCAGTATGCTCAGATGCACTAACGACAATGCCAGTCTGTTGCGCTGGCAACGTCTGCAAAGCCAACCTCGGTGTGAGTCGCCGCCGTATTTCATCGATGCGCTGTGCCAGTTGTTATCGCGCCAACCGCACCTTAGCTTAGCCGCACTCGCGCAACATATGGCCATGAGCCCTGCCACTTTTAAGCGCAAACTCAAAGAGCATGGCTGGCGCTTTTCCCAATTACAACAACAACAGCAAACGCTTAGAGCGGTTTATTTACTTAGCATTCGTGATAAAGGCAACGATTATGTGGCCAACCGCTTAGCCTTTTACGACACCCCGAACTTTCGTCGCGCATTTAAGCGCTGGACCGGCCTCACTCCGAGCGAATTAAAAGAGTCAATGAGCCTGTAAAAGGGCATAGGGTAACGCCGTGTAATACTTTTATTGCGCCCATGCATTATGCTGTCATTAACAACAGGAGTGACTTATGCACAGCAAACCCAATTTAAATCACCGAAGTGCCTATCCACGCTGGCTACTCATCGGCATTCGCGCCTTGCTCGCAAAGCTGCTAACCCTCTATTTCGCATGGCATTCACCAAAATGCACCGCTACGTATAAATTAGCGTTAATCGCCGCATTGGCGTATCTGCTTTTTCCCTATGATTTAATCCATGACTTGGCCACAAGTTTTGGTTACGCCGACGACGGCACCTTTATGGGCGCGGCGATCATGACGTTTTCATCATGCATTGATGCGCGAGTAAAAAGCCTAGCCAAACGCAAAGCACAGGCCATGGTCTATGTCCCCAAGGGTAAGCGTTAACTGCGTGCCTGCGCTTGCTCATTTAAGCGCAGCAAAAGCGACGTAAACACCATACCACTGTGTGCTTTAAGGCCAATTTCACAGGTGCGACTGTTGCTGTAACCGCTTTTGCAGCCAGGGGGCTGCGAGTCTGTGAGATGACGCAAAGCATGGCTGTTAAGCTCAGGATGCGTGAACCCTTTATCACCGGCAAAACCACAACAACTAATATCGGTGGTACTGACTTTCTCACTCAATGCATTTGCCAGCGCCAACATGGCCTTGCCTCCGTCGAGGTGTTGCGAGCTACAGGTGACATGTAACCAGATAGGCTCGGCACTGGGGGTAATGTGCAGATGTGGCAGCAGGTACTGCTGCGCAAAGGTAATACTATCAAGCGGCGCGATGTCGCCGTCACTAGCGCTGTGCAAGGCACAGGGGCTGGCATCCATGACCACTGGCCAACGCCCGTTGTCACTGAGCTCGGCCATAACCTGCTGAAGCTGTTGCTGCTTATACTGGGCTTGGTGCACCGCGCCTCGACTGTGAAACGCCATACCACAACACAATTGCCCTAGTTGTTTGGGCACAATAACCGTAAAGCCTGCTTTGGCACATAATTGTTGCAGTGTATGTTGCACACTGTGCTCGCCATCGTTGGCAAAAACCCGATTTGCACAACTAGGAATGTACACCACGTTACGCTCCCCGGACTTACTGTGGCTCTGTGCAGGGGTTGGCTGCTCCTGCCCTTGCGGCCAGGCGCTGAAATAGAGAGGGGTGCCAAAACGCTGATGCAACCACTGGGTGCTGGTGTGCAGCTGCGTCTCGCCCACTACATGGGCCAGTTTTTTCATGCTACTGAGGCCAACGCGGGCAAGCTGCGTACTACCCTGAAAATGCTGCGCGCTGAATTGGGCAATGCGATTAGCCAAACGCGACTGCGCAAACCCCTGTTGGCGTAACGATTTCACATAGGCACCGGTGTCTATGCCAACAGGGCAACGCGTTGCACATAATCCGGTCGCGGCGCAGCTGCTATCGACTAAGTGCTGAAAGCGGCTTTGAACGGCCCCTAAACGCTGCCGTAAACGAGGGCTTGGGCTGGTGCTACTGGCTAATTGCGCCTTAAGCTCTTGTTGATGACGACTCAAACTAATACGTTGGCGCGGCGTTAATGTGTAACCTTGCGATGGGCAAACAGGCTCGCAAAAGCCGCACTCGATACAGCTATCAATAATGTCATCGGTCGCTGGCAGAGCCTTAACATGCTGCACGTGCGCACGCGGGTCGCTGTTGATGATCACCCCAGGGTTAAAAATCCCCTTGGGATCAAACAGCTGTTTGATCTTTTTCATGACTCCATAGCCATCATCTCCCCACTCTAGGGCCACAAAGGGGGCCATGTTTCGTCCCGTCCCATGCTCGGCTTTCAGCGAACCATTGAGTTCAACGGCCACCAACTGCGCCACCTCGGCCATAAACCGTTCGTAGCGCGCCACCTGTTCATCGTTATCAAAGCGCTGGGTAAATACAAAATGAAGGTTACCGGCTAAAGCATGACCAAAGATAATGGCTTCTTGGTAATCGTGCTTGGCAAACAAGGCATGCAACGCCTTAATGCCGCGTGCCAAATCGCTGAGCGCAAAGGCGACATCTTCAATAATCACTGTGGTGCCTACCTCCCGCACCGCCCCCACCGCTGGGAAGGTGCCCTTACGCACGTTCCACAGCGCCTGTGCCCGCTCGCTATCACTGCTAAGAGCATATTGATGAATAATATCGCCTTGATAACGTTCGAGTAAGGCACTGACAGTGGCGCTGGTGGCCTGTAATTCAGACTCGTCAGCGCCGGCAATTTCAATCAACAGCGCGGTGGCCTGCGCCGGAAAATCAACAACCTCGTTGGGCATAATGGCCTGTTCGCGCACCGACATCAGCGCGCGTTTATCGAGCATTTCCACCGCCTCTACGGGGTAGCGACTGAGCTGCTCGATAAAATCGCAGGTACTGTCTATTGTCGCAAAGGTAAACAGCCCGGTGTGTTTATGCGCACTGTAGGGAACGGTGTGGTAGGTAATATTGGCAATGAATCCAAGGGTGCCTTCGGAGCCGATCAGCAAATGCTTGATAATATCGATGCCATCTTGGTAATCGACAAGCGCATTCAGGCCATATCCTGTGGTGTTTTTCAGTCGGTATTTATGTTCAATGCGCGTGCGCAGCGCCTGGTTTGCCCGCACTTGCTCGCCGAGGTGCTCAAGTGCCTGTACGAACTCGCCGTGACTGCGACGAAATTGCTCACAAGAGTGTGCATCTGCGGTGTTCAGCTCAGTGCCGTCGGCCAATATAATGTGCATGTCCTTAAGCGTGTGGTAGCTGTTATGCTTAACACCACAGCACATGCCCGAGGCATTATTTGCGGCAATACCTCCCACTTTACAGCTGTTGATCGAAGCCGGATCAGGGCCTATTTTACGGCCAAATGGTGCCAGCAGCTGATTGACCTTAGCACCGATAAGCGCCGGTGATAGCGTTATCCAATCACCGTTGCTACCGATTTCATAATCCTGCCATTGGTCACTAAGCACCACCAATACACTGTCGCTAATCGCCTGCCCCGAGAGGCTGGTGCCAGCAGCACGGAAGGTTAACGCAACCCCAAAGCGCTGGGCTAGGGTAATTAACTGTTGCACCTGCGCGCGGTGATGTACCCGTACCACACACTCGGGGGTAAGGCGGTAAAAACTGGCGTCGGTGCCCAAGGCATAACGCAAAGCATAATCTGTGATCACCTGCTCGCAGGATAAGGTTTCACGGGCTGCCTCAATGAAGGCTTCCATGGCGGCGCGGTACTCTGACATAATGACGGTCACTAATAGCGGGCGATGTGCCTTAGCATAGCTTGGAATAAAATATTATTAAATCCCTTAAGGTAGATAGTTTTGCACCTAAGCAACCAGTGCCCTGTCGCTAACTATTGTGACCAAGTATTTGGTGTGGCTAGCCAATTAAAAGCAATAGCGGGGAATCGAACCAATTCTGTGCTGGTAAATTTAGCCTAATTTAACTGGGAGTGTATTATTTACCGCACGAATCAATAAAATCTTGTGGCTCAATAACAACTTCTAGTTCATGATTCTCAACTTTTTTATCTATGGCATCACGATTTAAGGTAATTGTACATCCGTTACTATTTGTCGCCTCAACTTGAGATAAGTCTTGGTCTATTTTGGTCTTTACTAATGATGACTGCTCATAGTGCCAAAGCTCATTTTCTTGCGATTTAATAGGTTGTAACTCTAAGATCTGAGTACCATATTCATTAGAAAAAGTAAGCTTTACATGAATTCCTTCACTCGTGTTGTTTTTTATACTGCCCCAGTAAACACTAGAACAACCACTAACAAAAATAATAACCGCTGCAAGTAATGAACATTTAAAAACAATATTTATATTACCCATGTAATTTGAGGGCTCCATATTAGTCGTTTGATATCCATTTCAACAGCAACCGAGTCTGTGACTCTTTGATATGCACTTTGTGGCCTTTTGTTAATGTCATAATACCCCATTAAAGTTTCACGGGCAGCCTCAATGAAGGCTTCCATGGCGGCGCGGTACTCTGACATAATGACGGTCACTAATAGCGGGCGACGTGCCTTAGCATAGCTTGGAATAAAATATTATTAAATCCCTTAAGGTAGATAGTTTTACGCCTAAGCAACTGAGATCAGTACATGTTAAGGTCAGTCCGTCTAAAGTGGTTGTTTTTTTACCACTACACACTATAGAATCGTGAATAGTTTATTCCAAAATCAGTCTCGGAGCGAGCCGTGTTTTTTCGCCAGATAGCCAAGGCACTAAGCCTTGCCATAGTAGGATATGCCGTTATGAGTGCCCCAAGTTTTGCCGCTACCCAGCTCACCTTAAAGCAGCAAATTGGCCAAAAGCTAATGTTAGACTTTCGCTATTATTGCGGTGATAGCACTGCCAGTGAGCGCTGTCGCACCCCGATGACCAAGCTGCCAGAGGCTCTTGCCGATGCCATTAGCACGCACCACATTGGTGGCGTGATCCTATTTGCCGAGAACATCGACAACACCGAGCAAATTGTCGCGCTGAACCGCGACTTACAACAAGCGGCGCTGGCCTCCTCATTAGCGGCCCCTTTGTTTATTAGTGTGGACCAAGAAGGGGGGCGCGTTGCTCGTATTCCCCGTCATCTTGGTACGGCGATGACTGGTAATATGTCCATCGGTGCGACCTATGCAAAGCATGGCAGTGATTATGCCAGCGCCAGTGCCAAAGTGATTGCTAAAGAGCTTCGGGCAGTTGGTTTTAACGTTAATTACGCGCCCACCTTAGATGTCAATATGAATCCTAACAACCCGGTGATCAATGTGCGCTCCTTTGGTGAAGACCCGGCCCGAGTCGCTGAGCTTGGCGGCGCTCAGGTTGACGCCTATCAACACCAACAGGTCATTGCCGCGTTAAAGCACTTTCCGGGTCATGGCGATACCAATGTCGATAGCCACACAGGTTTGCCCAAGGTCATGCATAGCAAAGAGCAGGTCATGGCCCAAGATATTGCCCCGTTTAGGGCGGTAATTGAGGCCGGCCATGCCCCGGGCATGATTATGACCGCACACATTCAATACCCGGCGCTCGACAGCAGCACCTTTGTCAGTAAACAGGGGCAAACAATGGTTAAACCGGCTACCATGTCGCGGGCCATTATGACCTCACTGCTGCGTGAGGAGCTGGGTTATCAGGGTGTCACCATCACCGATGCGTTAGATATGGCGGGTATCAGTGACTTTTTTACCCCCGAGGACGCGCTCATTAACACCTTCAAGGCCGGTGTCGATATTGCGCTTATGCCCATTGCTATTCGCAATGAACAAGATATTGCCGAGCTTAATAAACTCATTGATGCCGTAGCCCATGCCATTGAGCGCGGCGAGTTAGAGCGCGGCGAATTTGCGCAATCAGCGCAGCGGGTTATGGCTTTGAAAGCCGACTATCAATTGTTGCCAGCGCACTTTGACAATCACCTGCTACAAACCGAGCTAGCGGCGATGACCTTAGGCAACGCCAGTCATCGGGCCATTGAAGCCGAGCTGGCCAGCGCCGCTATCACCGATATCAAAGCTGGACAGCGGGCCACCACCTTAATTAAACAAGCGCGCAAAGTGGCGCTCATTATGCCCGATACCCGCAAGTGTATGGCGTTGCAGCAAGCTCTGGATCACCTCAGCGAACAGCACCGAGTGTTTCACTGCATTAGTTTGCAAGGCCACGACCCTGAGCAAGCATACCTGGATATCAATGACGCCGATGTAGTCATCGCGGCGAATGCCAGCCCACCACAAAGTGCCGTCGAAATAGGCGGCATGGACGATGTTTCAGCCTTAGCGCAGTTTGCGCTGAATCGTCAGCAGCAACCCGATGCGCTGGAATCGTTATTACAACACGCGCAGCAAAGCGACACTCCGGTGATATTTGTCAGCTTGCGAGCCCCTTATGACATTACTCAATTTGGCGCCTACGCGCAGGCCGTGTTGGCAACCTATGCGTATAATATTGATGTTGATGATGGCGAAACCGTACAAGGCCCAGCCTTTACTGCATTGGCCAAGGTACTCTTAGGACTGCGGCAGGCCCCTGGAGAACTGCCGGTTACTATAGCGCCGACCAAGGTTCTGCGCTAGGGTGGGGATAAACACGATATAAGATACTGTTATGGACGCAAACGCCTCTTTAAAAACACCTGCGGACATCCGCCGGTTGATACGCGATGGTCATTATTCAGGGCATACCTCTGGGTTTGCCCCCGGTTATGTGCAAGCAAATGTGGTGATCTTACCTAAAAAATATGCCTATGATTTTTTGGGCTTTTGTCAAAATAACCCACGCGCCTGTCCGTTACTCGGTCACACTGAAGCCGGCGCCACCGAGCTACCGCGTTTAGCGCAGGATCTGGACATTCGCACCGACATTCCCAAATATCGGGTGTATGAGCTAGGACAAAAGGTCAGTGAGCAAACCGAAATTACCTCGCTGTGGCGCAAGGACTTAGTGACCTTTCTGATCGGCTGCTCATTTTCTTTTGAAGAGGCGTTATTGGCCGATGGCATTGAAGTGCGTAATATCACCGAAAACTGCAATGTTCCCATGTATGTGACTAATCAAGCCTGTCACCGCAGCGGCGTGTTTGGCGGCAACATGGTGGTGAGTATGCGGCCCATGACCCCTAAAGATGCCATTCGCGCCATTCAAATATGCAGCCGCTTTCCTAGTGTGCATGGCGCACCGGTGCATTTTGGCGATCCTCAGGCCATTGGCATTAACGATATTAATCGGCCCAACTTTGGTGATGCGGTGAGTATAAAGCCAGGCGAGGTGCCGGTTTTCTGGCCATGTGGGGTGACGCCGCAGGTGGCCATTGCCACTGCTCGCCCGGATTTTTGCATCACCCACAGCCCCGGGCATATGCTGATTTTAGATATTAAAAACACCGCACTATCGAGCTTTTAGGAGTGTTTATGCTATTGAATTGCGACTTAGGTGAAAGCTTTGGCAACTGGCGTATGGGTGAGGATGCCTTAGCCATGCCTCACATTGACTTAGCCAATATCGCCTGCGGCTTTCATGGCGGCGATCCTCAGGTAATGGCCCGCACCTTAGCACTGGCCAAACACCATCAGGTAAGTATTGGCGCACACCCCAGCTACCCTGACCGCCAAGGCTTTGGACGACGCTCCATGGCGCTCAGTGCCGACGAACTATGTAGCGATTTACATTATCAAATCGCCGCTTTAGAGGGCATGGCCAGGGTGCAAGGGTTAACGCTGCGCTATGTGAAGCCGCATGGCGCCTTATACAACGACATGATGCGTGATAACGCTATTCTCGCTACCGTGATGCAGGCCATCGCCGACTATCCGAGCGAGTTGCAGCTGATGTTGCTGGCCACCGGGCAGCGCCAACAACATGAATTAATGGCGCAGCAGCACGGCCTGTCATTATTATTTGAAGCCTTTGCCGACCGCCGCTACACCGATCAAGGCACCCTTACCCCACGCTCACAATCAGGCAGTGTGTTGGATAAGCAAGCTATGCTTGAGCAAGTTCAATTATTGGTGGCCGAGGCCAAAGTCATCACCGACAGTGGCCAAAGCCTCACGCTCAATGCCGATACCTTGTGTGTTCATGGCGATAATCTCGAAGCCGTCAATGCCATCAAAGAGATCCGTGCACTGTGTGCCCGCTAACACCGCAACTACAACTCAGTCGACACATTGAAGATTGCCTGGTGGCGCAGAATTTGCGCGGCATGGCGCTGGTACAAAAGGCGCTGCAACCCGGCTATGTCTATCGCGCCGCTAAGCAGTTATTTGCGGCCCAAGAGCAAATTTTAATTGCTACAGGCTTCCCCGTAGCGGGGACCTTTGAAACCGATGGCCCGGTCGGCGCAATGGCGCTATATCAGGCGCTAACCACACTCGGCAAAGAAGTTAAATTAATCTGCGCAGATCCGCTATACAGGAAGATCGCCGAGGATTATAACTGTATGCCGCTGCCTTTAAATGATGTCGTAGGCGCTCATCAACAAGCCCAGGCCTACTACCACCATCACCGGGTCAGCTGTGTGCTCGCCATTGAGCGTCCTGGGCTCAACGCGCAAGGACGCTACACCAATATGCGCGGTGAAGATATTAGCTCCGGCTGCGCCAGCTTTGACCCCTATATGACGTTGGCCCCTTGTCCAACCTTGGCCATTGGCGATGGCGGCAATGAAATTGGCATGGGTAAGGTAAGCGAAGCCCTTGAACAACTCGCAATTACCCCCAGTGTCACCAGTTGTGATGAGTTGGTTGTGGCCGACGTGTCGAACTGGGGCGCATATGGCTTAATTGCTTTTCTGGGGTTGTGGCAGCAACAAGACCTGTTAGGTGATATTGATAGCCCGGCGTTATTGCGCTACTGCAGCGAGCTTGGCAGTGTCGATGGCGTCACTTTACGCAATGAGCTGACCGAAGACAGTCTCGATGCCAGCCACGGCCAAGGTATCATCAACCAATTACGACAGTTAACGGGCTTTTTGCCCCAAGAGAATGAGGAAACCCCATGAGCCTTGTGTATTTAAATGGCGATTACATGCCACCAGAGCAGGCTAAAATCTCACCGATGGATCGCGGTTTTTTATTTGGTGACGGCATTTATGAGGTGGTGCCCGCCTACCACGGTAAGATGCTCGGGTTTGATGCCCATATCCAACGCATGCAATCGGGGTTAGCGGCCATTGATATTGAGCTTGACTACACGGCGCAGCAATGGCGGCAAATCTGTGACACCTTGATTGCCAAGAACCCGGGCCCAAACCAAGGTATCTATCTGCATGTTAGCCGTGGGGCCGATAGCAAACGCAACCACGCCTACCCGCAAGGTATCACGCCCACGGTTTTCGCCTTTTGTTTTGAGCTGCCCGGCGAGCCGGTTTGCGATCCGGAGTTAGCCACCAGCTACCATGTTTCCCTCGAGCAAGATAAACGTTGGCAACGCTGTAACATTAAGTCCACCGCCCTGCTTGGCAATGTGATGCATTATCAAAGCGGCGCGGCGGCAGGTAACAAAGAGACCATCTTATTCAATAGTGATGAGCAGATTACCGAAGCAAGCTCCAGCAATGTGTTTATCGTCAAAGATGGCGTGATCAGCACCCCGCCGTTAGATCACCAGATTCTGCCTGGGATCACCCGCTGGCTGATCCTCACCATTTTAGCCGAGCACAGCGACTTTGCCGTGCAACAACGCGTGATCAGCAAAGCGGAATTACTTAACGCCGATGAAGTATGGATCACCTCGGCAACCAAAGAAGTCGGTCCGGTGGTTAAAGTCGCCGATCAAGTCATTGGCAGCGGCCAACCCGGCCCGGTATGGCAACAAGTGCAAAGCCTGTTTAGCCAACATAAGTTCGACTACTAACAACAACCCCTTATAGCGCCGGTGTGAGGCTGGCGCTGCATTCGAATTCAGGGTACAAACCTAAGCTCAGCCCTTGCTTGAGGGTGCCACTTTAAATTATCATACAAATAGGCGTCGTACAGTCTCAGACTCAATCTCTCTCCTGTTTTTCTGTCTCCATTGGCGCCGATAATCACAACCAATTACTACAAAAGGGTTCTTATGCACCACCTTGATAGTCAGGGCCGCCAACCTATTGGCGTTATTTTACTCGTGTTGGCCTTGGGGACCTTTATTTTAGGTCTGACTGAATTTTCGATGATGCCCATGTTACCTTTGATCAGTGAGACCTTTGCGGTAACCCCCGGGCAAAGTGGCTATGCCATTAGCGCCTATGCCATCGGCGTCGTGATTGGCGCACCGGTGTTTATGCTCGTGTGCGCAAACATGAATAAGCGAAACGCGCTGGCCATATTCGTTGCCATTATGTTTGTTGCCAATGGCCTCAGCGCAATGGCACAAACGCTGGAGCAGCTCGTGCTATTTCGGTTGTTAAGCGGCCTCCCTCATGGCGCATATTTTGGTACTGCGCTGTTGCTGGCGGCTCAGCTGGCCCCCGCTCATCGCCGCGCAAGCTTTATGGCTAAGGTATTTATGGGGCTGACCATCGCCACTATTGTCGGTGTGCCGCTCGTTACCTTAATAGGCCAATCACTCTCATGGCGCTATTGTTTAGCTCTGGTGGCCCTACTGGCCTTAATCGCTTTTGTGCTGGTGTTATGGCTGGTGCCAAACCAAGCCAACAAAGAGCACACTCATTTAGGCGATCAGTTAGAGGTGCTTAAGAATCCACTTGTTTGGTCTATTCTCGGAATTATTATCATAGGTTTTGGTGGCGTCTTTTGTATTTATACCTATATCGCCGACACCATTTTACAGGTTACGCAAAGCGCTGCCGTCACCATTTCCATCGCTATGGTGATGTTCGGTATAGGTTGTACCTTAGGCAATTATGTACTGGGTAAAGCCGCCGACCACTCTGCGCTTATCACCACAGGTGCAGCGCTGCTTGGCGCGACCTTGTTTGCGTTGCTGTATGTTAATGTAGCCACAAATATTTATCTGCTGTGTGGGGTGATCTTCTTTATTGGCTTTAGTGTTGGTTTAGGCACGGTGATCCAGTCGCTGCTTATGCAGGTCTCGCCGCAAGGCCATGCCATGATTGGGGCGCTGGTGCAATGTGCCTTTAATACTGCCAATGCAATCGGTCCGTGGGCTGGGGGCATGGCCCTTACTTATGGTCTACAGATGAACGAAACAGGCTATGTCAGTGCAAGTTTGTTTGCCGGTGGCTTGGTGATGTGGGCGCTGAGCGTAGTGTTACTGCGACGTAAAGCTGCGGCACCTGTAGATTACCAACAATATGCGACTCGACGCCTGTAAACGTTACCTGTTAACTTGTTCAATTAATGCAATCGCCTCTTCAATCATACTCACCGATAAAGCCCTTGCCTTGTCGACTTCGCCATTTGCAACGGCAAGGAAGAGGTTTTTGTGCGCCTCAACAACCATATGCGTGTCGCCCTTAATCGGTGTAGTGTAACGAACACTGACATTAAGTGCGGTACTGGTAAAGTCTCTGAGCTGACGAAGAAAGCGGTTGCCACTTGCGTTAAGTAACTCTAGGTGAAAATCTATATCGTAGCGATGAAAGTTACTGTCGCAATCCACAGAGGCTGCCATGTTTTTCCAAGCGTGTTCTATTTTAGCGATAGACTCACTATCAGCACGCTGAGCCGCTAAAGCTGCGGCTTGTGGCTCAATAGCGAGCCTCATTTCCAAGAACTCCTTGAGTATCGATAACGAAGGGTTGCTGTCTAGCATCCAAGTAAGAACCTGCGGGTCGTAAAGATTCCAGTTATCAGCGTCTTCTATGCGTATTCCTTGGCGTGGACGAGAAGAGATTATTCCTTTTGCCGCCAGCATTTTTACTGCTTCACGTACGGCTGTACGACTAATATTGTATTGCTCACATAATTTAGCTTCAGTAGGCAAAGCGTGGGCGCTATTGTAGTGTCCAGATATTATTGCTTTTCCCAGTTCATCGGCTAATTGCATGGACAAACTGGTCTTTCTTAGTGGTGCCATAAATTGAAATGTTACTTATAACTAGTTAAATAAGAGTGTGTGAGATATACCCACGATACAGGTGTTAAGTGTTTAAGTGTACTTGCTTTTGCGCCTTTTGTTTTTTAACTTCAACTCAGTATATTACTGGTTCATATTTTCACTAAAGGTTACCATATACTTCAAAACCTTATCTTAACGGGATCTGCTTTGAAGTCATCACTTTTCGCTGCCGCATTGGCACTGCTAAGCCACGCGAGTTTAAGTCACGCCACCCCCACTTACCACGACGCACTGGCACAGTACGCTGTCGATGAATACCAAGACGCACAAATTCACACTCTCGCGAATATGGTGTCGTTCGCTACGGTTAATACAAGTGCATATAAAACACCTGATAACCCTGAGTTTATTGGCTTCAAACACCTTTTGAAAATGAAGGCTGCACAGCTCGGCTTGGATTACCAAGATTTAGGCTACACCGTGCTTATTGGCATGGGTGAGCAGCAGGACAAGGTGACTATAGTGACCCATGGCGATGTGCAACCAGCCGATGCAACAAAGTGGGCCAAAAGCCCGTTTGTGCTCGATAGCACAACCGAGCCGGGCAAACTAATCGCCCGGGGTACCGAGGACGACAAAGGCGCAATCGCCACCGCGTTGTATGCCATGAAAGCCATTAAAGACCAGGGCATACAATTAGATAATCGCATTGAACTGATGATTTATTTGGCTGAAGAGTCCGACTGGCAACCGCTACGCACCTTTATGCAAAGCTATCAGCAGCCTAAATATGCGGTGACCATTGATGCCAGTTACCCTGTGGTGGTAGCCGAAAAAGGCTGGAGCCTAGTGGCCCCCACTTTTAGCGGTACTTATCAGGGCTCACAGATGTATGTCAGTGAGTTAACAGGAGGCGCGTTTGTAAGCCAAATTCCTGAAGATGCCAGCGTGCGTGTGCACAATGCCAGTGCCGAAGTGATAGCTACGCTGCGTGCCAATGCGGCAAAGCTCAGTGACGTTGAGGTTCAAATTGAAGAGCTGGCCGATAATGAAGTGTTAGTGCGCGTCAAAGGCACCTCAGCGCATTCGTCGGAGCCCGAGTCTGGAGTCAATGCCATTGCCCACTTAGGCGCGGTGTTTAATGATCTGGAGCTGGCAACCAATGCCGATGGCCAAGCCTTGCTGTTTATTAATGAGCTTATTGGCTTAGATCTCTATGGCAAGCAGTTTGGCGACATTGCCTATAGCCATGACTTTATGGGCCCAATGACGGTAGCACCGACCTTAATTGAACGCCAAAACGACACGCTCACTCTCTCGGTAAACTTACGTCGGCCAGAGGGCAAGCCTGAGTCGCAGCTGCGTACAGAAATTAACAGCGCTTTGACCAGATGGCAGCGTCATCACCAAGTTGAGCTGGCAGCGGTTGATATCGAAATTGGCACCCCTATGCTATTGGATGACGCTCCGCACGCCGACGCCCTGCTAAATATTTTCAAACACTACACAGGCGATAAGCAGGCGGAGTTTGTCTCCATTGGCGGTGGCACCAATGCCAAGCTGTTTGATAACGCCGTGTCTTTCGGCCCATCCATGCCTGGCAAAGCCTATACCGGTCACTCCGAGCATGAGTTTATGACCCCTGAGCAGCTACGTCTCAACCTCAAAATGTACACCGCCATGATGGTGACCTTAGGTAATATGTAGTGCTTCAATGGCAGCCGTTATGGATGACGGCTGCTTGAATGCCAGGTGCACAATAACGATTCGCGCTGCACCGAGTTAGTGCAGCAAGCACATTTTAATTAAGCAATAGCAAAGGCTGCGTGCGCTATACCCTAGTTTAAACACAAGTGTATAGTTGGTTTATAAATTGCTTCTTCTCTATTTTACTCAAAAAAATACTTATGCAGACACCCATTAGAGGACTTCGCGCATTCTGTTTCGCAGCTCGCTGCTTGAGCTTCAAACAAGCGGCTGAGCAACTCTACCTCACCCCCTCGGCTGTCAGTCACCAAATAAAACAACTCGAGCAGCAGCTTGGCTTCGCACTTTTTCAGCGCCGTACCCGGGCAATAATACTGACCAACGAAGGTAAAAACTTCTTCGATGCCATAGAGCCTATTATCACTGATCTTGAGCAGACTATTCGCACCTTTAGTCACAAAGATAATAACGTCACCATTAGCATTGCCTTGCCAGAGTTTTTCGCCAGCGAGCTATTGATGCCAGTGCTCAGTGAATGGACTTCACAGCATCCCGATGTCAATTTAGAGGTCGACACTTTGCGCACCCGCACACAAAAAGTGCGCAGCACCGATTTATCAATTGTTCTCTCGCATGACACTCCGGTCAGTGGCATTGCCACTGAATTATTTGCGTTGGAATATATTCCCGCTTGTAACCGCACTACCTACGAGCAGTGGCAACATAATAGCGAGCAGGCATTAAGTGAGCTGCCACTAATCGTCCATCAGTCGCGACCTTGGTCTTGGCATCAATGGGCTGAATACCATTATGCAGGGGATTTCGCGCCCAAGCAGATCATTCAACTTGATAGTATGTTTGGGGTTGCCCGCGCAGCACAGCAAGGAATGGGGGTGGCGTTAATCCCCATGCCGATTAGCCGCACTTGGTTTAATGAAGGATTACTATGGCCATTGGTCAACAAGCCCTTATGGACCAAGGATAAATACTATTTAGTTGAGCATGAAGTGGCTGAACCTGACTCACCCCTGGCTGATTTTACCCAGTGGGTGATCAATACCTATAAACAGTAACGCGATAAGTCCTCTGGTATCGACAACCAAAGTAGCGTGTTATATCAATAAGTGAGCTGCTAACACTGTTAAGCCATCGCTTAAAAAAACGGGTGCATATTGTGTCAGCAAGCTCGCCTAAAACTTCAATTTATCTTGATAAGATTAAACAACAGCATGGCCTATGGTGATATTGATGGTGTTCCCAGCAAAGGCCCACACGCCCAACAGGTAGCCGAAGTGATACATATTGCCATTGTTATTCGTTTCGTAGATGCTGACACCATCTTTAAATAAACTGACAATGAAAAACACAGGCATTAATAAACCATGCCACAGCCCAGATAAAAATCCGGCTTGCGAGGCATCCTCTGCTTTGTATTTTGATTGAAATCCTGGCATTGATAGCGCATAACTCATCGTTTACATCTTCCTTATTATTGTTGTTATCTCAAAGCGGCTCTTACATCAAAAGCAACAACCTTTCGCTTTGTCCTGATATTATTACTTTTACCAAACCTGAGTGATGCTTCCAACGACAGAGTTGTTACAAACTTTGTAAGTGTGTCTGTGCTGTACACAAGATGAGATTGATGCCTTGGATAGGTCAATTAGGGTTGAGAATTTTTGATTTTATCTGGGCGCAGGATGGCGATTGAATAGCCAATCCGCTATGAGAAGATTGGGGACCCAGCTTAACCAGGCAAGTAGCGGATAGAAATCAGTAAAAGGTATGCCTAACGCCATAAACGCCCCCAGATAAATGCGCAAGGTGACAGCAGAGAAAGTGACAGAGAAGTTGCGTATCATCCAACGTCGATGAGCATCAAAATCCTTTTTCATAACACAGAAAAAGGCCATGAACCCAGTGATTAACCACACCAAAGCTGAACCAGTAAACCCAACGATAGACACTAAACCACCAAACGCAGTTTGTGCCAATGCCAAGCCAGCGAGCCCACCTAGCAGCACACCGACTAGTAGATAAACACGGCCAAACCAACGGTGCGCCTGCGGATAACGCGAACGCAGAGTAGACAAAAATTGCCACGGACCCAGCGCTAAAGCCGTTAGCGAGCCAAACACATGCACATAAATAGCCAGTTGATGTTGGTTAAACACCACTTGCATATCGGGGTGCACCAACGAGCCGAGAGGCAAAAAGCTGTAAGCGTATAACGCATAACCAGCTACACCTAATGAACAAAGTAACAACGCCCACCAGCTTAAAGTTTTCACGGTTGTATCTGCCTCAATTGCAAAAAAGTCAGCGCTTAACAGATACCGCGTCAAGCTAGGGTCAAAGCATAGTCCTTAATTTAGGTAAAAACCACCATGCTGATAATTGCTATTTTCAACATTTTTAGCAGGCAATAAAATCCAGACGCGACCATCTAGACAACGGCGATAACCTAGTCAGGGGCTAATTAATTGATTGTATTTATATTATTAGCTTCGCATAGACGGCCAGCTGCACGATGAACTCACGGATTCATCTATAGATAAATTTTTTTCATTTAACGGTGCGATTTATATCGTTTGTAGAGTAAAAGCTTTAAACCTACAGTTAATACCGAAGCAAACACACAACCCGAGGATAGCACCGTGAAAACGCTCAAATTAGCTCTAGCCATTACGACAGCCACATTTTTAACTAGCAGTTACGCCGCTGACTACAAATTAGCCGTCATCGATGACAATGACACATCAAAAGCAGTACTTGCAGGGCAATACGACCAGGTAATTAACTTAGGTAATGTCACTGAGTTAGATCAGCAAGCTGCATTCGAGAAGTCGGTGAACCAGTGTGCTGCGCACATCCAAGTAGGTAAGGCAGACGAAGCGCTTTCAATGTGTAGCCTCGCGATTGAACTGATCAGTGAGATAGATGTAAATGCCAATAAGCGTCGCGAGCTTACTGCTTACGCCTATGGCAACCGTGGCATCGCCCACTCTTTGAAAAACGAATACCAGGCCGCGCTGGACGATTTCAGCGCCGCATATAAAACAAAGCGCAATACCATTACCCGTGCAAATCTAAAAACGGCGCAATCAAGCCTCAAGCAATTGCAAGGCCATGTAGCACCGTAAGACCCTTCTCATAGTGTGTTGTTCCTGCTCAAAGGAACCCCCAAAAGCGTCCATCTGGGCGCTTTTTTATATTATCAGCCCCGCTCTAAATACTAATAATATTCGCGGACAACTTCACGCAAACCATAGCGTGTAGCCTACCCACTTTTACGGCTGCGCGGGCCGCCGAGCACAATAGCCAGCTGACATAAGCACACACTGAGAAACGCGCTGACCCCGAGGGCGCCGCCATAACCGTGTAAATGCGGCACCAAGTAATGAAATAGCAATGCAAACAACACGGCCGCACTGGTTAAGGTGTAGTAGCCAAAGCGCGCTGGGGTACTCATCCCCACAAAGGTGCCGCCAAAGAAAACCACTGAATACAGCTCTGCATGGGTGCTCATCAATGAAAACAGCGCATACGCAATAAGAGACAACAAACTAGAGGCACGTAGCGCGTTGAAGTAACGCAGCTTGGAAAGGAAATAGGTGGCAAACGCAGCAGTCACCGCAATAACAATAGTGAGCACCATTAACCTACCCCTCCTTGCACTAACATAAATAGCGCCACACTGACAAAGGCCACGCTTCCGAGTTTACCGCCGAAGCCAGTAAAAAGATTCATCGTCAACGCGTACAACGTTGTGCCAATAAAGGCGATAACGGCTAGTTGCCAGTAACCCGAAATGAGCTCAGCTGAACACATACCCGCAAAGCTCCCAGCATACACAGCGGCATTGGGGTGGCCTGCAAAGCGTTTCGGAAAGGGAATAACGGAGCCTATTAACCCAGTTGCAGCGGCAGCGGGAACGAGCGGCACAGCCCAATGGCTATGTAACATAAAGCAGCTTAAACAGCCCGATAGAAAAGCAAGGTACTTAACAACAAAAAACAACCACAGCGCCCTTGGATAAAATAAGGTGGGATATTATGCCACAGCTTAATGTTTACCTCGACATCAGCTCAGTGAGCGAGCCCCCACCGCACGGGAGAGCAGCGATGAGCAAGCACTAGTGTACTTTCTGCCCTTGTTGGTATTGATTGAGCCCGGTGAGCGCATTATACAAACCTGCCGTCATGGTTAGATCATGGGGGGTGTCTGTAAACTCTTCTAATTGCAAAATTAAATCAACAGAGCGATTGCGAGCAATGGTGTTGGTAAAGCCGCTATACACACTTTTCATTTCCCCCGCCTCATTGCCGATGTTGAGGTATAAAAAGCTCGGGGTGGTTATTCCAGAAATCACATATTGTTCGGCTCGCTTAGCCGTGGCTCTCGTTGACCACCACAGCGCCGGACTAAAAGCGAGATGAGCTTGAAACAACGTTGGCCGTGAATGAAACGCATGGATCACAAACAGCCCTGCAATGGAGTGACCGGCAAGGGTGTTGTAGCCACTGGTTCGGTACTGACTGTTCACCTCAGGTATTAACTCACTCTCAAGATATTCAATAAAGGCCGGTGCACCGCCACCCTCGCCGACGGGCCCTCGCGGGTCGGTGTTGACTGTCGGGGCAAAGTCGTGCAGCCGATTGGCAGGCTCAATCCCCACCACGATATGCTCACGCGCCCCTTGAGATACCGCCAACCGGGCCAGCATGCTTGCCACAAGCTGCGCGTTGAGCTTGCCATCTAATACGTAAATAACAGGATAATCTTTTGTCTGTTCGCTGCTATAGGAGGCGGGAAGGATCACCTTGATTTCGGGCTTAGCACTGAGAGTGTGGCCCTGTTCAGACCGTGTTTGTGCATGACTAGAGAAAGAAAATACCCATAATAGTGCCCAGAGTAACGTCTTCAAAATATTAATTCCCTTTAAATTAAGATCTTAACTTACACTGCCAGAGCCGGAACTTTTAAGCAAACGCAATATAGCGGCAAACTCAAACAACACCGACACAGCGATGTGTACCAAAGCAGGAGCAAACGCTTGATAGCTGATTGATCATCCAGGCGGATGTTAAAGCGCATTTTTATATCAAAATAAATACGTTGCGCTTATGCTTTTAAGAGCGTTAAAGAGGCAGTCCCTGTCATTTAGAGCTTTGGTTCTATCCCACAAAGCGAATGCTCCGCTGACGCGTTTCTGCCCCATAATGAGTAACGTAATTGCTCTAAAGGTCTGTTTTGAGCGAAAAGCTGACGTTCATCATTCCGCCTAGATTACTGTTTATATATCCATAATCCTTGAGTTTCTCCCATAGTCAGGGAAACGACCCTTTGGGTGGTTTTGTCGTGTCTACGTGTAGAGCAATGTAGTGAAACTTCAACGCTGGTAAGTACTTCCTTAATTTGCTATCAATGGTCGTAGGACAAAAACGAGGCTGGTTGCGGCAGAAAAACGACCCACTCGCTCAATATTAAATTGTTATGTGTTTGGAGAAAATGTGAAGCACTTTAGTACTTTAGTTGTAGTGATATTTCTTATTGCAGGGTGTAAGTCTACTTTTAAACCAAAGTTAAATAGTGCTGAAAAATACACTTACAAGAGTTTAAAAAAGCAGTTTAAAGGTGACCCAATGCAAAAATATGTTGATATCTTTTTCATCAAAAGCTGTGAAGATTTGTGGACTTACAC
Source organism: Pseudoalteromonas sp. CNC9-20 (assembly GCF_022347875.1). Classification (NCBI taxonomy): domain Bacteria; kingdom Pseudomonadati; phylum Pseudomonadota; class Gammaproteobacteria; order Alteromonadales; family Pseudoalteromonadaceae; genus Pseudoalteromonas; species Pseudoalteromonas sp. CNC9-20. Next base: position 78,697 of record NZ_JAKRFS010000002.1, read on the forward strand.
TCAGCAAGAAAAAATTACGATAACATCAATTGAAGGGACCGATATATTTATCGAAACACCTGAAAAAAGGACGATGAAAATGAATATAAACAATTTAGATTGTTCAAGCTTACTCAACACATAACAAGCGCATCAAAAATGACGTCTTGCACTTGCTCGCGCTCATTCTTCGCTAATTTTAACCAAGCTTAATCCGCATATTATGCGGGCGTTATATCTTTTGGAGGAAACCATGAAAATAATAAGAAAACTTGTGTTGGCTCTATCGTTATTCTCTGGGTCGGTTTCAGCTCAGGTGGATCCGGCTTTTGAACCAGTTATGGCGCTATTTTCCGCAATGTCGGAAATTGACCACTCAGGTATGAGGGCGGCGGTAACAGATAAATTCAAACTCCTTGAAAACGGAGAAGTTTGGGGTATTGATGAGCTTGTCGCTGTTGTCGCTCCAAGTGAATACAAGAGAGAAAATTTCTTTAGTCTAATCTCTTCTGATGTGAGAGAAGATATCGCGCTTATAAATTACTGGAATAAAGCCGTATTTTCGTCAAAAAAATCCACGCAGAATGTTGCGTGGCTAGAAAGTGTGGTGGTAGTCAAGGACAACGGAAGCTGGCGTCTGCAGCAGATGCATTCTACGCATGTTAACGAGGAAAAGATTCCGGATTCTGTAGCATTTACCGAAATGCGCTAAAACATAACAAGCCAAGTAAACGCGACAATTTTAAGCTGGCTCCCGTCGCTTCGCTCTTCAGGGTCTGCCGCACATCGCGCTGCAGCCTCTAAACACAACGTTATGACAAGGGGGACATAATTCAGGTGAACGTAGGAATTTACATCTATGATCAGGCCGAGGTTTTAGATTTTTCAGGACCATTCGAGGTATTTTCAACGGCTTCACGAGTTTGCAAGAATGACAACCCTTTTGACGTTTTCTTGGTCAGCGAAAGCGGTAATACGATTAGCGCCCGAGCTGGTTACAGGGTAATGTCAAACTATGGGTTTAATGACCATCCTATGATTGATGTTCTAATCGTTGCAGGTGGTGTTCACTCCAATGAAATAGGCAAGTCCCAGGTGATGGAATGGATCTCCCAACAATCGACAAACGCATCCATCACGGCCTCTGTTTGCACTGGAGCGTTTTTGCTAGCTAAAGCAAAAGTACTGAAAGAGCATAAAGTCACGACTCACTGGGAAGATATGGCTAATCTAAGGAGCGAGTTTCCCCAGCTGAACGTTATCGAAAATGTGCGATGGGTCGATGAAGGAAATATCATTACTTCAGGTGGTATCTCGGCAGGAATTGACATGAGTCTACATTTGGTAAGTAGGTTGCACAGCAATGACTTGGCCGAAAAAACTGCAAGGCAGATGGATTTTTCATGGACAAAGAACTCATAGCTAAGCTAGTCACGGCGACGTCTACCACGTTGCGTAGCCACGCGTGCTTAGCGGCGTTGCCACCGTCCACTTCTAGCACCCAGCTGACCGTCAGGCCAGCCAGTGTGCCAATATAAACTTTAATCTTCTGGGTCACTACGCATAGCTACGGGCAGTCATTATTCAGGCCTTGCGTGATGGCTTTGCTGTAACTGGCAGCCGTGGGAATGGCACCATCACAGGCGGCTTTATTGCTGAGTACGGCGTCATACTTCCATATAAAGCCACCGGTAAGACCCTGCTCACTCACTGCAGCGAAGGATTGGCAGAACGCGCTAGGACACAGCTCTGGATTGGAGTCGCTGGCCCCTTTTACCGCCAAGCCAGCGACCAGGTAAGCGCCGCCCTGCCCTTCACCGACAACGGCCGAAAGCGCATCTAGCCAAGGTTGTAAGCGCTCAAGGTTACCAAGGCCACCGGAATAACATTGTAGATTCCACCAACTAACGCGGTAGCCCTTATCCCACAAGGTTTGCATATACCCTTGCCACAACGAGGGTTGTTGGTAAGGGCAAAAGGTAACCTGATAGCCTAGATCAAACAGGATTTCGGCAAACTCAGTAATGGTACTTGCTTTCACCATCTCTTCATTATCGAAATCAACGCCATCAATTAGGCACTCGCCATCGACCGTAAAGGCCTCTCGTAATGTTTTAAAGTTAGCTTTAATTTGCTCGCGCATGCCATTTTCCAACATATACTCAATAGCTTGAAAATCGCATACTCCCCAACCGCCGATAGAAATAAAGATCTTTTCTACCTTGGAGCCATGTTGTTTTAGCTGCGCCAACTTACTAGGCCAAGCGGCTATGTCAGCGTCGTTATTGGGGTTAAAGGTGTCGCCATCGGTGATGCGGATATTGCCATCATTGAACACCAACTCCCCCCAGGATTGGCCGGGCACGGCTTGGCAGTTACTGTTATTTAAATCACCCGCGCGGCCAATATGCATGGCCCATAGAATAAGTGTGGTAAAGCCGCTGTGCTGCGCGTCGCCAATGCATTCGTTGGTGATCCCTGGGCCAAAATCACCACTGCAATAGGCGGCAAGATTAATCGTACTCATAATAAACACTCCTTTTGGTTAGGGTGAGGTAGCCACCATGGCATGTGCTCTCTTACTGTCGCCATGATGCTACTGTGTCATTACTATGAGGCTAGCTTTGCGGCGCGAGTGGCGCTGTGAGGTGTTAGCAGCTGTAACAAAGTCAATGTCTCGCAGTGCAATTCCTGCGGCCATAAAAAAGGCCACTCAACAGTGGCCTTGGTGGGTAACATCACAATTTTATTTTAGGTCAAAGCGATCCGCTGTCATCACCTTGGTCCAAGCGGCCACAAAGTCTTCAACAAACTTTTTCTCGGCATCTTGAGACGCATACACTTCAGCGATGGCACGTAGCTCTGAGTTAGAGCCGAAGATCAAATCAACCGGTGTCGCCGTCCACTTTAACTCGCCGCTTTGACGGTCGTGGCCTTGGTAGATACCTTGCTGTTTATCTGACTTGCTCCATTTCGTTGACATATCCAGCAAGTTGACAAAGAAGTCATTGCTTAATGTGCCTGGTTGGTCAGTAAACACGCCATGATCCATGCCTTTATAGTTGGCATCCAGGGTACGCATACCGCCCAGTAGCGCCGTCATTTCCGGCACACTCAAGTTCAACAGATTGGCACGCTCAACCAGCATACCGGTAGGCGATTTCCAACCACTGTCGTAGTAGTTACGAAACGCATCAGCGGTTGGCTCAAGTACCGCAAACGACTCAACGTCAGTGTACTCTGGCGAAGCATCCATACGTCCTGGTTTAAACGGCACCGTAATGTCATGGCCCGCGTCTTTGGCTGCTTTTTCAATGGCCGCAGCGCCCCCTAAGACGATAAGGTCCGCTAATGAAACCTGTTTGTCGCCGCCTTGGCGATTAAAGTCTTGCTGAATGTCGCCCAGTACCTTTAATACTTTAGCCACTTCTTCAGGGTTGTTCACCGGCCAATCTTTCTGCGGCGCTAAACGTAGGCGTGCACCATTAGCTCCGCCGCGCATATCGCTGCCACGGAAGCTAGACGCTGATGCCCATGCCACACGAACAAGCTCTGGCACGGTCAATCCTGAATCTAGGATCTGTTCTTTAAGTGTACTGATGTCTTGCTCAGTGACCAGCTCATGGTCAACCTCTGGAATATAATCTTGCCAGATTAAGATTTCCTCAGGAACTTCGTCGCCGAGGTAACGAGCACGCGGACCTAAGTCACGGTGATTTAGCTTAAACCAAGCTTTTGCGAATGCCAGCTCGTATTGATCTGGATTGGCGCGAAAACGCTCAGCAATTTTGCGAAACTCAGGGTCTTTTTTCAGCGCGATGTCGGTAGTAAACATAATCGGCGCATGGCGTTTACCTTTAACATGGGCATCTGGCACTAAGTTCTTCGCCGACTCATTGGTCGGGATCCACTGTGTGGCACCGGCCGGGCTTTTGGTTTGCTTCCACTCGAAATTAAATAAGTTATCGAGGTAGTTCATGCTCCACTGCGTTGGGGTCACTGTCCACGCACCTTCAAGGCCACTGGTGATAGTGTCTTCAGCGTTACCTTTGCCACATTTGTTTTTCCAACCAAAACCTTGGTCTTCTAACTCAGCCGCTGCTGGCTCTGCGCCCACGCAATCAGGTTTTTTCGCACCGTGAGCTTTACCAAAGGTGTGACCACCAGCAATAAGTGCCACAATTTCCTCATCATTCATCGCCATACGACCAAAGGACATGCGAATATCGCGCGCTGCGAGCAAGGGATCGGGTTTGCCATGTGGACCTTCAGGGTTGACATAAATAAGCCCCATTTCAACAGCAGCAAGTGGGCCTTTGAGCTTACCTTTTTTGTCACGGCGCTCGTCGGTCAGCATTTTGCCCTCTGGGCCCCAGTAAACCATATCTGGCTCCCAGTCATCTTCACGACCACCGGCATAACCAAAGGTTTTAAAGCCCATATCTTCTAGGGCAACATTTCCGGTCAGGGCCATTAAATCAGCCCAAGAGATATTGCGACCGTATTTTTGTTTAATCGGCCACAATAAGCGACGCGCTTTATCCAAGTTGGCGTTATCTGGCCAGCTGTTAAGTGGGTCAAAGCGCTGCTGCCCGCCACCTGCGCCACCGCGACCATCAAATACACGGTAGGTTCCAGCCGCGTGCCAGGCCATACGAATGAAAAAAGGTCCATAGTGACCATAATCTGCTGGCCACCAATCTTGCGAGTCTGTTAGTACCGCACGAATGTCGGCTTTAACGGCGTCAAGGTCGAGGCTTTCAAAGCCCTCAGCGTAGTCAAATTCTTCACCATAAGGGTGTGACTCCACGCCATGAGCTCGAAGGGGGCTTAAATCAAGCTGCTCAGGCCACCAAAACTGATTTGATTTCGGCTCGCTGGCATAAGCCTGCATAGATACGACTGATGACACTGCCATGGCAATGGCAGTCGCCAAAGGAATTGCTTTGTTGCGCATAATCTTCGCTCCTAATGGGAGGGTTGTTAATCGAGAGTAAATATAGACCAGTTTTCCAATCTATTGGAGCGAGAAAAACAGATTGGATTAATCGATAATTTTGATAAGGGTTTTGTTCCAAACTGCTCTACACTAACGCGGCTTTGAACTTTGCCGCGCGGGTGTAGGTGGTAGCGTCGTACACTTAGCTGCGCAAGCTCAGCTCTAACTGCTCTAACGACTTGCCCTTGGTTTCTGGCAGATAACGCCATACTAGCGCTAATGCAATCAATGCAAAAATACCGTAAATGGCAAAAGTCGCCGCTGCCCCGAATTGGCTAAGCTCCCAGGGGAACACCAGTTGCACCGCAAAACTCACTGCGTTATTCACTACAGTGACCGCAGATATGGCAATCGCCCGCACAGTATTCGGGAAAATCTCCGCAAACATCACCCACATCACCGGCCCAAGAGATAACGCAAATGACGCCACAAAGAGGGTGATCCCCAACAGCACCAAGGTGGCATTCATGGTGATCGCTTCACTGAGGATCACACTTTCATGTTTGCGCGCATCTTGGACCCCTAAATGCTGAGTCAACGCTGCTTTAAAGGTAACATCATCGCTGTAAATATGGGCCCGCATAGGACTTAACTGACTGACCACTGTGGCCGGTAGTTGCTGTTGTAGTGCGCGCAGCTTGGTATCGTCAATATGGTAGCTGGCTTGTTTGAAACCCCAACTACACAAGGCCATGCTGACGATAATGCCGCCCAACCCCAAAAGCAGTAGAGGACGTCGGCCAAAACGGTCAATACACAGCATGGCGGCCACCGTAAACACAACATTCACTAAGCCTATCCACAGTGCTTGGGCAAAGGCCGCATTGGTGCCGACGCCACTTTGCTCAAAAATAGTGGGGGCATAAAAGAAAATAACATTGATGCCGGTGATCTGCTGAGCCACAGCCACCAGTAGGCCAATCAATAACACAAAACGCACACGCCGCCCGGCTAACAAACGAATACGTTGCGATAGCGGCGCTACTCTATGCTGCAATGAGGCTCGCATACTGCGTAGTTGCTCATCAATACGTTGCCCACTGAACAGGCGAGCGGCAACACTTTGCGCCTCTTCATGCTGTTGACGCATCAGTAGCCACCGTGGGCTACGGGGAATAAAAAACAACAACAACAACCAACACAGTGCTGGGGCGATTTCCAGCCCGAGCATCCAGCGCCACAAATGCTCATTAATAGCCAGGCTTTGCACCCAGCCAGCCTCGGATTGAGCTAAGTTCAGTAAATAGTAATTGGTAAAATAAGAAACCGAAAAGCCCAACACGATATTCAATTGATTGATCGACACCAGCTTACCGCGATGCTCGGGCAGGCTAATTTCAGCAATATACATGGGCGCAACCATTAATGAGCAAAATGCCATGCCGCCAATAAAGCGGGCCGCAATCAGCATCCAATAACTTTGTGCAAAGGCCGAAGCCAGCGCCGACACTAAATACAATGCGGCAATTACAATCAAGGTTTTGCGCCGACCGATGGCATCGCTAATGGCACCGGCAAAGCAAGTGGCTAATAGCCCGCCAAGCGTTGGCGAGCTCACGACGAATCCTTGCTCCCAACTACTTAAGTGGAAATCGTCAACAATAAAGCCAACCGCACCGGAGATCACCGACGCATCGAAGCCGAAGATAAAGCCTCCCAAAGAAACAACAAGCGTATAAAATAACGCCGGAGGCAGGGTTTTGATCATGGTGCACTCACCAATGAGTCGCGGGCAACCAAAGAAGGCGCAAACAGATTACGAGGCTCGGCGACCCCCCGCTGCTGGTACACATGTGCCAAGACCCAGTGCGCGGCCGCCTCACCCATCAGCCGAATGGGGTTGTCTATGGTGGTTAATTTTGGATACAAGTAACGGGCAAACAACACGTTGTCGAAACCAATAATCGACAGTTGCTCGGGGATCGCGATGCCAAGCTCACGGGCTGCGGTCATCGCCCCAGAGGCCATCTCATCATTGGCGCAAATCAATGCACTGAATTTATGCTTTGCTCTGTAGAGCTGTTCCAGCCCTTGTGCGCCCTCCGCTTCGTGATAGCCGCCCTCAACTAATAGCGCATCGTTAAATGTAATATTGGCCTCAGCCAAAGCACGCTGATGCCCCGCCAAGCGCTCTTTAGCATCGCCTTTGAATAATGGCCCGCTAATATAAGCAATATCCTTATGTCCGGCATCCAATGCCGCTTTGGTAGCCAGGTAACCGCCCAGTTCATTGTCGGTGTAAAAGCAACGCTCGCTAATAGCATCAATTTTGCGGTTAATAAGAATAATTTGTGCATCACCTTTAGCAAGCTCGAGCAAATACTCATCACTGACCGCTTCGGCATGTAAAATGAGGGCGTCACAGCGACGGTCGAGTAAAAATTCAATGGCCTGTTTTTCTTTTTCTTCATCACTGTGGCCGGCGGTGATCACCACATGCTTGCCTGCTTTTCGCAACACATTTTCAACTGTGCTCATCATATCGCCGAAGAACGAACCATGCAGCGCTGACACCAATAGGCCAACGCTGTTGCTGCAATTAGAAGCCAGCGACTGGGCAATGGCATTGGGTTTGTAGCCCAATTCGGTCATGGCTTTAAGCACTTTATCCCGGGTGCGTTCACTGACCCGGACATTGCCGTTCATCACTCTGGAGACGGTGGCCAAAGACACGCCCGCTGCTTTTGAAACTTCGTAAATGGTTGCCATGTTTATTCTTTTAGATTGTCCTTTGAGGCCTAAAGCTAATATAAAGCGCGCTTAGAGTCTATTCTCAAGCAAGCCTTTATATGCCAGCGCACTGTCTTTCAAGGTGCGTTGCTGCGTGTGGTAATCCACATGAACAATACCGAAGCGTTTACTGTAACCAAGCGCCCATTCAAAGTTGTCCATTAACGACCATGCAAAGTAACCACGAATATTGACACCTTGTTCAATGGCATTGTGTACCGCGTTAAGGTGGCTATTAAAGTAATCGATACGTGGCTTATCATAAATGGCGCCATCAACTATCTGGTCATCGAAGGCGGCACCATTTTCGGTAATATACAGTGGCGGCAATGAAAAGCGTTGGTGTAAATCAACCAGTAATTTCTCAAATGCCTCTGGAACCACTTCCCAGCCCATAGCGGTTAATGGCGTTTTCGTGGGTTCACACTGAGCGAACCAACCTTTGCCATCACTGGCAAACACCGCACGAGTGTAATAGTTGATACCAATAAAATCGTTTTTAGCGCTGATAATAGCCATGTCATCGGCGCCAATTTCAGGGCGCACATCTTCAGGCAAGAGTGCCAGCACGTCAGGGTAACGGCCTTCAAGCAGCGGTTGTAAGTACCATAAATTATGATATTGGTCGGCCAATTGCGCCGCATGTGTATCGGCGGCGCTGCTACTTGCGCCGTAGGCAGTAGAAAAGTTCAGCACAATACCGCATTCACTGCTTGGGACCGTGCGTCTAAGTACCTGCATGGCTAAGCCATGAGCAAGCAGCAGGTGGTGCGCCGCTTGGCGACCATAGCGCTGACCCTTTTTGCCGGGCGCATGAATGCCTACCTCGTAACCAAGATACGCAGAGCAAAACGGTTCATTTAACGTTGCATAAGAATAAACCTGCTCACCGAGTGCTTGAGAAATAACATCGGCATACTCAGCAAAGGCATAAGCCGTTTGCCGGTTGAGCCACCCACCTTGGTCTTCTAAATACTGTGGCAGATCCCAGTGATATAAGGTGACAAAGACTTTGATGCCCTGCGCCGTGAGTGCAGCTACTAAATTCTGATAAAAACGGATCCCCTCTTGATTGGGCTGCCCGTGCTCATCCATTACTCTGCCCCAAGCAATTGAGAGCCGATACGCATCGACGCCAAGATTGGCTATGAGCTCGACATCTTGTTGCCAACGGGCGATATGTTCACAGGCGACATCGCCATGACTGCCGTCAACGATAGCACCCGGCTGACGACAAAAGGTATCCCAAATACAAGGTAAGCGCGCTGCTCTTGCCCCCTCTATTTGAAACGAGGACGTCGCGACGCCGTAAATAAAGTCGCGTTGCAACATCTTGGATTCGGTAGGCAAGGTCAATTTAGGCATCTGTGTTACTCAGTCCGTTTGCAACCCTTTTGGGTTTTTATTTGAATTCATGCGCGCTTTCTGTAATTATCAAATAAAAATGTAAGCGCTTTCATAATTAAATGTAAGCGCTTTCCTTAAAAAGATCAATAGGAGAACACCGTGGCCCTATCCATGCAGCAAGAATCTGCGCAGGCGCAGCCATCGAGCAGCGGCGGCAATTACCGTTTTGCGCTGGTTGCACTGACCTCACTATTTTTTATGTGGGGGTTCATTACCTGCCTCAACGACATTTTGATCCCTTACCTCAAAGGGGCATTCGAGCTTAATTACACCCAAGCGATGCTGGTGCAGTTTTGCTTTTTTAGCGCCTATTTTATCGTCTCGCTTCCCGCCGGGAATTTAGTGGGGCGCATCGGCTATCAAAAAGGCATTGTCTTAGGTCTGGCTGTTGCCTGCGTTGGCTGTTTGTTGTTTTACCCGGCAGCAAGCAGTGGCGTTTATGCCCTATTTTTAATCGCGCTGTTCGTATTGGCTGCTGGTGTCACGGTGTTACAGGTGGCGGCCAACCCCTATGTCAGCGCGTTAGGGCCGCAAGAGACTGCGCCGGCAAGGCTGACCATGACCCAAGCGTTCAACTCATTGGGCACCACAGTGGCGCCGTTTTTTGGCTCAATCCTTATCTTTACAGAAGGCGCTGAAGTCATAAAAGGAGACGCTTCAGCAACGCAGGTCCCTTATCTTATGCTCGCCGGCGCACTGCTGTTATTTGCAGGTATTTTTGCCAAATTGACGCTGCCCAAGCTAAGCGGCCAAACAGTGGGAGTCGATGCCGTATCCGGGTCAGCATGGCGTCATCGTAACCTGACCTTAGGCGCACTTGGCATCTTTGTTTATGTCGGCGCTGAAGTGGCTATTGGCAGTACCTTAGTGAACTTTTTCAACCAGGAAAACATCGCCAATATGCATGAAGCGCAAGCGGCAAAATACATTGCCTATTATTGGGGCGGCGCCATGGTAGGACGCTTCATCGGCGCCTTAGTGATGCAAAAAATCTCCGGTCGCACAGTTCTTGCTTTTAACGCCGTCAGTGCCTTTGCCTTGGTACTCATTTCAGTGTTTTTCGATGGCTATCTGGCGATGTGGGCCATTCTTGCCGTTGGTTTATGCAATTCAGTGATGTTCCCCACTATTTTTAGTTTGGCGCTCAATGGTCTGGGCAAGCATACCGCGCAAGGCTCGGGTATTTTGTGTCTGGCCATTGTCGGTGGCGCCATTATTCCGTTGCTGCAAGGCATGCTTGCTGATGGGATTGGGCTACAATGGTCATTCCTGTTGCCAGCACTATGTTATGTGTACATTGCCTACTATGGTCTCAAGGGCGCGACTCCCGCCGTTATCGAATCAGGAAAATAACAATGACAGGTAAAATAAAATATCTAGCCGTCAGCGTGGCGGCATTGGTACTCGGTGCTTGCTCTGAGCAACCACACACCAGTGGCTCAGTCGCTACACCAATCAATAACGACGCTATCTGGCCGAAGAGCGAAAGCACCGTGGCTGAACATCACGATGTGGAAGCGCAAGTTGAAAAGATTTTGGCGGGTATGACGCTGGAACAAAAAATCGCGCAGATGATCCAACCAGAGATCCGCGACATCAGCGTTGAAGACATGCGTCGCTACGGGTTTGGCTCTTACCTCAATGGAGGCGGTGCCTTTCCCAATAACGACAAGCACGCCAAGGTCAGTGATTGGGTTGCGCTCGCTGAAAAAATGTATCAAGCCTCTGTCGATGACTCGCTTGATGGCAGCACCATACCGACGATGTGGGGAACCGATGCAGTGCATGGTCACAATAATGTGATTGGTGCGACCTTGTTCCCGCATAACATTGGTCTTGGCGCCGCTAATAACCCTGAACTTATAGAAAAGATTGCCCGTATCACCGCCAAAGAGGTGCTGGCAACGGGTATAGATTGGGTCTTTGCGCCAACGGTAGCGGCAGTGCGGGATGATCGTTGGGGCCGCACCTATGAAGGTTACTCGGAAGACCCTGAAATAATTCGTGACTACGCCCATGCGATTGTCACTGGCTTACAAGGCAAACCGGGCGAGGGCTTTTTGGGTGAAGGCCAAGTGATCAGCACAGTAAAGCACTTTGTTGGCGATGGCGGCACCGTTAACGGCGACGACCAGGGTGATAACATCAGCTCTGAAGAGCAGCTCTTTAACATTCATGCTGGCGGCTATGTTGGCGGTTTAAACGCCGGGGCGCAATCGGTGATGGCCTCTTTTAATAGTTGGCATGGCGAAAAAATCCATGGCAGTAAGTATCTGCTTACTGAAGTACTAAAAGAAAAGATGGGCTTTGATGGCTTTGTTGTCGGAGACTGGAATGGTCACGGCCAAGTAGAAGGTTGTAGTAACGACAGCTGTGCTCAGTCAATCAATGCCGGACTGGATATCTTTATGGTGCCCGGTGATTGGAAAGCATTGTACAACAACACCTTAGCGCAGGTAAAAAGCGGAGAAATTGCGACCAGCCGGATCGATGATGCGGTGCGTCGCATCCTTCGGGTCAAGCTGCGAGCCGGATTATTTTCCAAGCCTAGCCCAGCTCAACGCCAATACGCCAATAACACCGATTTGATTGGCCAGCAAGCGCACCGCGAGGTAGCACGCCAAGCGGTACGGGAATCGCTGGTGTTACTAAAGAACAAAGGCCAGTTGCTGCCGTTAAAAAGGCAACAGCGGGTGCTCGTTGCTGGCGACGCTGCCGACAATATCGGTAAGCAGTCTGGGGGGTGGACCATCACTTGGCAGGGCACAAACAACGAGAATAAAGACTTTCCAGGCGGCTCGTCTATTTGGGATGGAATCCAAGCTCAAGTTACACAAGGTGGTGGGCAGGCCGTGCTCAGTGTTGATGGTAGCTACCAACAAAAGCCTGATGTGGCCATTGTGGTGTTTGGCGAAGATCCCTATGCCGAAGGTCATGGCGACCGTGCAACTCTGGAGTACCAGAGCGGCGATAAGCGCGATCTAGCGCTGCTTAAACGCCTCAAACAACAAGGTATTGCCGTCGTGTCAGTGTTTATCAGTGGCCGACCTATGTGGGTCAACCCCGAGCTCAACGCCTCTGATGCTTTTGTGGCGGCTTGGTTGCCGGGCTCAGAAGGCCAAGCGGTGGCCGATGTGCTGTTTCGCGATGCTCAAGACCAGGTGCAATACGATTTTAGCGGTCGGTTAAGCTACTCTTGGCCAAAAACCCCCACACAGATTGTTAATCGCGGTGATAGCGATTATCAGCCCTTGCTACCTTATGGTTTTGGCCTCAGCTATGGCGATGACAATGTCTTAAGCGATGAGCTTAATGAGCAAGTTCGCACCGAGGGCGCACAACAGCACGATGTTGCCCTATTTACTGGTACCGTGCAAAAACCGTGGCAGATGGCGCTTTATTCTGGCGAACAAGTGCTCCCTGTGAGTGCCAATACTCACACCTTGGGCGCACTGAGCTATCGCACTATTGATAAACAAGTGCAAGAAGATGCCCGCAAGTTAAGCTTTGATGGCAGCGCTCACGCGGGCATGCGCCTAGCCAGCGAAAGCTATTTCCGCGAAGACTTACAAGCCAAGCTAGGCAGCGAGGCGGTGTTGAGCATGCAGGTCATGGTTGAACAAGCACCCAGTGCTGCGGTGAAGGTGATCATGAATTGTGAGAGCGAAGGCGACACACCGGGCGCATGCCACAGCGAAGTCGATATCAGTGAACAACTGCGTACCCTGCCCGCTAATACGTGGCAGGCACTCAGTATTGATAGCCAATGCTTTACTAAGCAAGGGTTCAAACTTGCCCACACCGTAGTGCCGTTTGAGCTTACGACGCAGGGCAAGTTGATAGTCAGCGTTGCCGATATTCGGCTGCAGAAACAAACGGATAAAGGTGCAACCATCAGTTGCCCTTAATCAGCGCTTATAAAAAGAAAGCGGCCTTGAGCCGCTTTCTTTTTATATCCAGCGCCGTACTTGGCGTTGATAAGTTCGGTAACGCTCACCGAATACCGAACATAAATGCGCCTCTTCAGCTTGGGTTTGTCGATACAAAGTGAGCCAACCGACAATAAGACACAACAGTGAAAACGCTGAAGGCAAAGCCATAAAAAAGCCTAGCTGCGCTATGCCAACCCCAACAAACATAGGGTTACGGGAGATGCTATAAACCCCTTGGGTTTGCAGCAGCTGCGGCCCTTGGCGGTCAATACCACTGCGCCAGTGACGATTAAGGTTTAGGTTAATCAGCGCCGCACTAATAAAACCGCCTGTCATCAATGCCGTGCCGATAATAATAACAGTACTGTTTTGATATAGCGGTTGCAAAATTCCAAGATAACTATCCGCTTGCGGCCAAGGCCAGCGGATCAGGCACACTAACCAAATAGTGATGCGAAACACCCGAAAGGCCATGTGATTCCACCAGTCGCCACAATAGGCTTGCCCAGGAAAAATCAACTCTTCGCCATGTTTGCGCTTTAAAAGCACGATGCGCAATGTGTAAAACACAGCCACGCAAGTGAAAAATATCGCTAAATAGCCTCGGGTGAAGGCCTGCAAAGCGTCTAAATTAATACTAAAAATAACGGTCCCTTATCGTAAAAACGACACCCCCTCAGGCATGAGCGGTGCAAGAATTGAAAAGTGTTAAGATACAAAAAGATAGCACGGTTCATTTAAAACATTAAATACATTGCACATTCATCTGCATTGCATACACTGAATATCAGGCGAGCGAATGCTTGTTCGCTGCAATGAACAATAATCAATAACAATGGAGTTCATTTATGAATGGCAAAATTCTTGGCATTATTTTAATCGTGGTAGGTGTTGCCTTAGTTGCCTGGGGTTATAACGTCTATGATGCAGTAGAGGCTCAGCTAACCCGTACTTTTAGTGGCGACACCCCAATAGAGGCATGGATTGGCATGGTCGGCGGTGCTATCTGCGTGGCTGTGGGTGTTTTTAAGCTAAAATAACGCCCAGTGCGGGCAACCCAGCCCGCCTTTGACACTTACTTTATTCAGCGCCTTTCTTTAATGGCAAAGTAAACACTTTGTTACCTATACACACTCACTTCACTATAAAACGCTCAGCAACTCACCACTTGTTGACGAATCAGCGCTGCCCTTTTTTCAACCAAAAAATAGTAAGTAGTTGTAAAATAACTGCTTATTAAGCATATACTTTAGTATTGGTTTATTGCAAAAAAGGTAAAACCTTTTGACTATAGAGTCATAACTCTATTCAATACATTTCCTTTTTTTGGAACTTTGAATTGGATTAAGTTGTGAACATAACAATTAAAACAACATTCTTTGTCCTTGCTTTAATAACACTTGCGGGCTGTGGCGGTGGCAGTGGCGATAGTGAGCCCAGCGCAGAACCAACTCCTCCGCCAGAGGAAAATACCGAGCAAGGCGGTAATAATACGGCAGTAATAGAAAAATCATTGCGCCTCAATGACGCCCAAGTCGGGGTCCAATATACGCAAAAAATCGCCTTCCAATTACCTGACGCTGTGTATCAATATGAAGTGGAATCCCTGCCCAGCTGGGCCACGTTTAACGAGGCCACTATGGTGCTCTCGGGCACGCCACAAGCCGCTAGCAAAGAACAGGTAGTGATAAATGTGAGTGCCGATGACAACCGTTGGCGCTTCAGTGGTTATCTACAAGTGCAAGCTGCTCAGCCTGTTAACATTGAGACTTTGAATTTGGCAGGAGCCATGACTAATGAGCCGTATTCCTATCAGCTCACTTTAGATTTACCCGAGGGGCAATACACTTATAGTGCAGAGCAATTGCCTGACTGGTTAAGTTTCGATTCGCAAACACTTACGCTCAGTGGCACGGCTACTAGCAACGAACTAGCTCAATTCGTGATTGTCGCAGAGGGCACTCAGGCTACGTGGCGATTTGAATCGACCTTGCCAGTGCGCACTCTAATCGCTAAGCCAATGGCGTTTGCCAGTGGTTTAATCGGCGCGACTTATGAGCAACAGCTGACCTTTGATTTACCCCAAAGCGACTATACATTTAGTGCCGAGACGCTACCAAATTGGCTATCTTTTTCTGAGCAAACACACACTCTCAAAGGCGTTCCGCGCAATGAAGGCCTGTATAACGTTGTTATCGATGCCATCGACCACGCCCATATTTGGCGTCTCTCAGGGGTTATCCCGATTCAACCTCATGGCGATAACGCAGCCACCATCATTCCCCTTGCTAACGGCATCAAAAATGAACCTTACTCACACCTCTTGGATCTTGCGTTACCTGCAGGAAACTATGACTACCAGGTCACGAGCAAGCCGCAATGGTTGCAATTTAACACCTCAGAACAGCGCTTGTCCGGCACGCCGACCTCTGCGGGCGTTTTTGTATTTGCCCTTAATGCGTATCAAAATGAACAGACCTTCTCGTTCAAGGGCGTGATTCAAGTGACTGAAGCTCAGTCGGTGGCACTGACTTTGCCCTCTGCCTCGGTGGGAGCAGATTATGAGCATACCATTTCAGCTTCTTTGCCTGAGGGTGATTACACTTATACAGCAAAAACGTTGCCTTTTTGGGCATCGTTCGATCCCGCCTCGTTGCGGCTGTCTGGGGTTGTTAGCAATAGTAGCAGTCAAGATGTGGTTATCTACGCCAGCAATGGCCTACAGGCATGGCGTCTATACGGTGAAATAGATGTCTCTGGAACAACCACAGTGCTTAACAAACCGCTTGCTCTACCCATGGCTGATGAAGGGCAGGCTTACAGTCATACCGTTGATTTTCAACTGCCATCAGCGCAGTACAGCTATGAGCTTGAGCAAGCGCCGGGATGGCTTAATTTTAATGCGCAAACGCAGGTTTTATCTGGTGTGCCATTAAGTGCGGGCAATAGCCCTGTTGCGATTTGCGTCACCGGCGATGGCAAAGTTTACCTGTATCGCGGTGAGCTGCAGGTAAAAGCGAAAGCCGATACAATCAACAAACCCTTAAACTTACCTTCGGGCATTACGACAGCGGCGTATTACGCACAGGTAAACTACGCACTACCCAGTGGCGACTACCGCTATGAAGTGCTAAACATCCCCTCTTGGCTAAGCTATGACCCCCAACATCACACGGTGACGGGCAAACCAACCCACCCTGGGGTGTTTAACATCGAAGTAAAAGTGGCCTCTGACGAGCAGCAATGGCTGTTTAGCGGCGAGATAGCAATTGAAGATCACAATACCTACCTAAGCCGCGATGTTATCGATTTCTATGCTCGCGATTACAGTTACCAGCCTCGCCAGCTTCGGGATGATCTAAGTGGTGAGCTGGCAGCAGAAATTCAATTTGTGCAGTCACATGCAGTCGCACCTAACAATAATTATCAGCGCAACAGCAGTGATGAAACACTGTCTCGGTACATGCCGAGTGTGGTTGCTCAGCGTGAGGCTTTGATACTTTATTTACCACATGATGGCGAAAACATTGACGGTGTTAGTGCCAAAATAGCCTTAGATGGTCAAGCCGTTTTAGACCTTGATTTGAATCACCCCAACACCTTGCCTCGCGCTGATTTTCAAGGCGGTGACGGTGTCGCCTATTCCACTAATGCTTGGTGGGCAATTTTACCTTGGCAGCATGTTAGAAATGGACTCTCTATTGAGTTCTCCTCCGGGCAAGCTTCAGGCACTCTGAGCGCGGACAGTATTGATATCGCCGATGCTTCGCACATGGTATTTAAAAGTATTCGCTTGGGGATGCTGACATACTACGATGAAAGCAATGGTCATTGGACACTGCGCGATCCTGTTTCTGCTGCCACCGACTATTTTCAAACGCTGCCTATCTCCAGTCTCGTGCTCGCTAGCTACGATGGCCAAGAACTGGATAAAGTGATCATTCGCGATGGGACCATTTACGACAAAGAGCGTGATGTGTCGAGTGCTGTTGAGGGCGGCATTTACTCCGGTGATATGCGTGGCGATGTCGCAAAATCTCAAGTCAGCGTGGGCATAAATATGGCCGATTATGGCTATACCAGCAACAGTATGAACCAACGCTACAGCCATGTGTTCAAGCAAATCACCAACCATCACGCATGGGGGCAATACACTAACGGACGTATCAAACACGGCTTAAGTGGCGGTAACGGAATTGGCACTCTTGTTTCCTCATGGGGCAATGAGGCCAGCCATGAATGGGGCCACGCTTATGGCTTGGGCCACTACCCTGGGCAAGGACTGACCACCGATGGACGCTGGGCTGTGCACCACAGTGACAGTGGCTGGGGATGGATAGCTCATCGCAAACGTATGCGTGCCAATATCACGACTATTAACAGCGATAATACTTTTGGCTTTCATAAAGACGCCATGTCTGGCGGGTGGGAGAATTCGCCTTTCTCTGTGTATACCTATTACACCGGCTTTACAGCTCGTATTATTCAAAATAATGTCGCTGGCTTCCCGGTACCGGATGCTAGCTACGAGTCTGGCTATAAAAAGTGGGATAGTGACAGCGGCACTTACACACAGCACATTTCCTCACATCCAGCGCCTGTTAAGGTAGGAGTCCCGGTGGCGACGATTCTTGGGGGATACGATCCCGATGGCAATAACGCTCTCATCTACCCAGTGTTTCATGGCAATTACGGTAATATATACGATTTACCAGCGCCCGATTTGAGTGCTAGCGACGATGAATGCTGGGTGAGTGTCAGTAATGCGGCCGGTGAGCAGCGGCAGATCAAAGTATCAGCAACACGCCATGCGAGTAATTCCATCAACCAATTGCACTTTAATGTAGAGGCGCAATTTAAGCCCACCCAAGCGGTGCTCACTTGCCGCAGAGATGGCACTGATGTAGAACTCACCCGCACTCAGTTCAACGGGCTTATTCCTGAACTACCGGTCGTTGCCCAAGTTGGTCAAGAACACGGCTTTAAGCAATTGAAAGATCGCGAGTTCGAAGAAATCGAGGCCGAGCTACAGGCGCTAAGCGACGATGCCAGCTTCTTACCTGCCAGTGTTGCCTATAAAGTGGCAAGCTATGAACTAACGGAGCTATTACCTAATTTGAGTGAGTCTAGCCGTGCCAAGTTAACGCGTATTCATAACTTGGAAGCAGCGGTGCAAGGCCTGCGCGCACTCATTGCCCATGCCCAAGCTCAAGGGTTAGACGCACCGACCTTTAAACAACGCGTGCTGACGCACTTGTTAGCCGAAGGGTTGAGCGATAGCAGTGACCTGACATTATCAGGCAGTGAGATACATGGTAATAACTACTTTTTTAGTCACGATGGTAACGCAGGAAGCAATGTGCAGTTAGTTGCCCGCACTGACGATAATCAAGGCCAACGCACGCAATGGGTCTTTGACGATTTAGGTCGCCTGCATCCAGTCGCCACGCCTTGGCTATGCGCCGAGCAGGTGGGTAGTGGTGTCAATCTAACATCATGCTCAACCAGCAATACCGCCCAACAGTGGCTATTTAATGCAACCAACCCTTGGGTTATTAAAAACGTCTCAACCAGTAAGTGCTTGGACTTTGATCGCACCAACATCAAGCTGATTCCTTACGGGTGCCATGGCGGTTGGAACCAGAAATGGTATAACTTGAGCTTCAATAGTGAGCTGTGGCTCTCTTTATTAAATGCCAATGAGCTCAAAGTATTGCATGAGCTGTTATTAAACTAGGTCTTACACAAAAAAGGAGCATTGGCTCCTTTTTCTTCTTTAAAACAGCACAACTGCCGCTAAGGCTTTCAATTTAGAAGGCACCAAGAGCGCTCAGCGTTGAAATCGCCCAAAAAGCCTCTTCATTTCTATGTTGAAAATCTATAGATAACTCTGCTTCGCGCTTGGGTAATGGAAAGGGGGTTTACAGTTTATCGCTCTCAGCATACTCCCACCTTAAAGCGTACGGATTTCGCGCGTCATATCTACCGAACTCTCATTGTGCGGCTAACGCACACAGGAGCGCACGATTTCTAACCCTGCACGCAACTCATCGCGGGTTTTTGGCCCGGTCAGCGAAAGTCGAATGGCATTAGCCTGGCCATAACCGCCAACGCAAAACTGTTGTCCCGAGCGTACCCTCACTCCGAGCTCATATAATTGTTTAGTAACCTGCTCGGCTTGATGCTGTGGCGGTAGTGTTAACCAATAATTGAAGCCCTGGATAACATGATCTGCAGGGCGCTCTAGATGTTGCGTTAGAATCCGGTAGCGAGCCCGCAGTTCCATCGCAATGTGGTTATCAACTTCCTCCATGGCACCGCTACATAGCCAGCGGCAAATAAGATCGATAAGTATCGGACTGACATGCATACACGTGGAGCGAAGTGCTTTTAATAGCGGCACCCGTAAATTAGCTGGCAACACTAAATAGCCGACACGAACACCACCGGCAAAGTATTTAGAGAAGCTGCCAACATAAACAGTAATATCAGGCGCTATGCTAACGAGCGGCAGCTGCCGCTGTTCAGGTGGGCAGTACATCACGCCATCTTCGATGATCAATACATCAAAGCGCCGGCAAATATCAATTATTTCCAGACGACGTTGCGCACTAAGTTGCACCGCCGTTGGGTTTTGAACATTAGCAGTAAGGTATAGCAATCGTGGCCGATGACGCTGACATTGCAGTAATAAATCCTCTGCTACCAAGCCCTGCTCGTCTATCGCCACGGGCTGAAGACGGCGCTCTAGTTGCGCACAACTATGAATAAACTCCCCATAGCATAACCCTTCAGTGAGCACCGTATCGCCACTGCGAGTCAAAGCTTGAAGGATAACGCTTAAACCATGCTGGCCCCCATATGTCCATTGCACCCGCTCTGGCGTTAACTTGCTATGCCAACGCTGATTAAGCCACTGTCGCAAGGTATCACTGTGGCCGCACAAACCATCGGCACTGAAATAATCCAAGATGGCTGATTGTGCTTGTGGTTGTCCCAGCATCTGCTGCAAAGCGTTATGTAGGTGCTGCTGTTGGCTGACGATCAGTGGTCGGCACAGCGACAGATCGATGCCCTGCTGAGAATCAAGGGGGTGGTAATAGCTATCAGCACTGAGTGCTTCCTTAACATAAGTACCGCTGCCCACGACTGACAACGTTTTGCCTAATAAAGACAGCTCCTGGTAAGCGCGCGTGACCGTGCCTACGGTAACCCCTAATTGGTAAGAAAGGATACGCTGTGAGGGAAGCTTAGTTCCCGCTTTGATTTCACCGTTATCAATCATATCCGCGTAGGCTTCAGCCAACGCTTTATATTTTGGGCCCTTGCGCCCATGCAATTGCGGGAGCACCCTGCCTCCAATGTTACCCAGACACTTTTATTAACTAACAAGAATATGTGAGGGCTGCGTTAAAGTGAATAGTTTAAATGTCATGGTGACGCATCAATGCTCTCTCTTTGCGTAAAAAATTGCTTAGCATAGGCTCGTTCACCCATACAGGAGCCGCTATGACCTTAACCGTTATGTTTTCTTTAGCCCTATTTACGCTTTTTGTTGCTATCACGCCAGGACCCAATAACCTGTTGCTCGCCGGCTCTGGCGCCCAGTTTGGGATACGTAAAACTGTGTCACATTTAATAGGCATTCGCTTGGGCCTGAGTGTCATGCTGCTAGTATGCGCCAGCGGTTTCAGCTCCATCCTAACAACAAGCCCCATACTGGCTGCCACACTAAAATATCTAGGGCTGGGGTATATGCTCTGGCTGGCTTTGGCAATGCTGCGTCACCAAAAGATAGGCAACACACCTAGCAGTAGCAGTCCATTTTCTGTAACCCAAGCGGCGGTATTCCAGTGTGTAAATATCAAATCCTGGACCGCCAGTATGACCGTCATTGCAAGCTTTAGCCAAAGCACTCATTATTGGCTGTCAGTCGCGTGTATTATCACCATATTTATCATCGTCGGGCTGTTCGCTAATCTTTGTTGGGTGTGGCTCGGTAAAAAGGCTGCGGCCCTACTGACGACCGAAAAGCGTACACGAACCTTTTACGCCACCTTGTGCGTTCTGACCATTATGAGCATGGTGCCCTTGGTTGTAACCTAATAGATCGACATAGCTAACTGAATAACTAGTATATTACGGTGCAGCGGCTGCACGAGGCTAAAGCCGCTCACTCGCTCCCTTTGATGAGTCACTCAATTCCCACTTTTACTATTGCGCTCTCCCACAGGCGGGAAAAACCAGCGCCACGTATATAAAATACTTATATATTTCATAGTGTTAAAAACTGGCATAGCTTTCGCTAAAGGCTAGGTATCGTATTCATTAACCTGTTGTCATCTATGGACATCAAACACAGCTTAGCGAAAAACAAAACCTCCTCGCGCCGGCCTTTAATTTATGGGGCAGCCTTGGCTGTTCTGATCATCATAACGGCGAGTATCGGCTTTTCATGGCGCAGCCAAAGTATTGATCTCAATGCCCTGACGCTTGCCACCGTGCAGCAAGGCCCTCTCAATACTCAGGTATCGGGGTATGGCGAATTGCGCTCTAAATATACACGGTTTTTAACCGCCAACCACCAAGCCCAAGTTGAGCAGGTGGTATTACGCCCCGGCGCACGCGTCACCAAAGACGATGTTATTTTACGCCTTAGCAACCCGAGCTTGGAGCAGCGATTAAATCGAGCCCGTCTTGCTTTAGCACGACAACGAGCCAACTTTGAGGCATTAAAGCTTGCCCAGCAAAGCGAGCAACTCACTGCCCAAGGTAACCTCACCTTGCTAAAAAGCGAGCTCGCCGGAGCCAAACTACGCGCTCAAGCTGAAGGCCAGCTCATAGCCGAGGGCATCGTCTCTATGCTTGATCATAAGCGCTCGCAGCTACGCGTTGCGCAGCTGAGTGAGCGGGTAGCGTTGAGCGAACAACAAATGCAGCAGATGCAGGCTTTACATCAAA
This sequence comes from Pseudoalteromonas sp. CNC9-20, assembly GCF_022347875.1. Lineage (NCBI taxonomy): Bacteria > Pseudomonadati > Pseudomonadota > Gammaproteobacteria > Alteromonadales > Pseudoalteromonadaceae > Pseudoalteromonas > Pseudoalteromonas sp. CNC9-20. The sequence continues at coordinate 100,705 of NZ_JAKRFS010000002.1, forward strand.
AGCGCTTAGATGTTGAGAGTGAATTGGTTGAGGAGTTTAGTTTAGCCTTTGCCAGTGCCCAAGCCGATGTCGACAAATTGCAGGTGCGTGCCGGCATCAATGGCATGCTGCAACAACTGCAGGTGGAACAAGGTCAATCGGTTCAAGTGGGCGCACCGCTGGCCGTGGTTGGCAGTGAACATGAATTGCTAGCCGATTTGCTGGTCAACGAGCGCGATGCCAGTCAGATCGTGGTCGGCCAGCAGGCGATCATCGATACCTTTACGGATACAGTAGCTGCACAGGTCAGCCGCATCGACCCGATTGTCCGTGACGGCCGCGTTGCCATCGAGCTGGAGCTGGCAGCGGATTTACCTAGCAACGCCCGCCCAGCGTTGACCATCGAAGGCGAGATCATCACCGATACCTTAGAGCATGCTCGGCACTTGCGCCGCCCCAGTTATGTCGATGCCGAGCAAAGGCGCCCATTGTTTATCGTCGACCCCGCCGCAAATCAATTAGTCCAAGCCGAGCTGGAGTTTGGTAAACTCGCAGGAGACAGCATTGAGCTGCGCAGCGCGTTGCCCGCTGGCACCCAAGTTGTGATTTCGGATATGGGCGAATACATGCACTTACAAAAACTAACAACCGTTTCCCATTAACAGGATGTCATTATGCAAACCAAGCCAATCATTGAATTACAACAAGTGTCGAAGGTATACACCAGCGACGATGTCGAAACCCATGCGCTACGCAATATCGACCTCAAAATCTATAAAGGCGATTATGTTGCCATCAGCGGCCCTTCTGGCTGTGGCAAATCCACCCTGTTGAGCCTAATGGGGCTGCTCGATGATATTAGCGCTGGCCGCTATTACATTGAGGGCGTGGACACCCAAAGCCTCGATATGGATACCCAAGCCGAACTAAGAAACTTGCATATAGGGTTCATTTTTCAATCGTTTAACCTTATTGATGAGCTGAGTGTCTTTGCCAATGTGGCTTTACCCTTGCAGTACCGCGAGCCGGCCTTAAGTAAAGATGAAATACGCCAACGTGTGGAGCACGCGCTCGCCCAAGTGGAGATCAGCCACCGCGCCGGGCATCGCCCAAACCAACTCAGTGGTGGTCAGCAGCAGCGTGTCGCCATCGCTCGGGCGCTGGCGGGCACACCCAGTATCTTGCTGGTCGATGAGCCAACCGGCAACCTCGATTCTAAAAATGGCGATGCGGTAATGGCTTTGTTGAGCGAGCTAAACCAGCAAGGCACCACCATATGCATGGTCACCCACGACCCCCGCTATGCCGGTTACGCCAAAAAACAAATCAAATTACTCGATGGCGAAATGATGCATCGTGATGCAGGCCTGAGCAGTGAGGCCAATACCGAGCTGGAGGCCGTATGATGACCCGCTTACGCATGCATTTACATATGGCTCTGCTGTCGCTGCGCCAAACGCCCGGTTTTGTTGCTGCGGTAGTCGCAACCTTAGCCATCACTCTGGCGTGTTTTTTCGTGGTGATGAGCTTATTCAGTAGCTATTTTGTGGCGCCCCTCAATGTTGAACAAGAATCACGTTTAGTCATTGTCGAGCAAGACAATATCTACCCGGATTACAACAGCCCGGGGTTTCAAAGTTTTCAATCGGTGCTGCATTGGTATGAAACACAAACCTCCTTTAGCCGCCAGGCCTTAGTGAACTCCGGTGAAGATGTCATCAGTAACCTGCCAGGGGAGCCACGTATCGCCATCACCTATGCCAGTGACGGCTACTTTGAGCTGTTTCGTGTGCCTTTAGCATTAGGACAGCATATGAGCCGACAACAGCGTGTGCAGGAGCCGCTGGATGAAGTGCTGATCTCTTATGACTTTTGGCAACGTTATTACGGCGGCGATGACAATGTGATTGGGCAAACCTTAGTGAAGCTAGATAAGCACTATCGCATTGTCGGTGTGGTTGCCAAAAACTACCAAGATCCCTATATGTTCAACCGGGGTGACAATCAGCTGTGGTTCAAATTTAGCGCGGATGCGCGCTACTTTAACGATGACAACCCAAGCGCTTGGTGGAACCTATTTCGGGGTATGAAACTAGTGGGCGTGCTTAAACCAGGGGCCACCAAAGCTTCAACTGAAGCCGAGCTTTACCAAAATATTCAGGAAATTAAAGCGCAGTGGAAAGAGGAGTTTGATGAACTGGATGACCTCAAACCCATTGTCACTCCCTTTCGCCAAGCCGAGTTGGGCGACAACGACGATTTGGCGATTATGCTCCTTGCCGGAGTCACAGGGTTAGTGCTTATTGCGCTGTTAAATGTCAGCAATTTATTCATTGCCCGCGCCGTAGCCAAACATAAAACACTGGCATTGCAAGCGGTGTTGGGGGCTAAACGTAAAACCCTCTTTGCCAGTATTTTAAGTGAAACCTTCGTGCTTATGGCCTCCGCCGTAGCCATCGCCTTATTTATCGCCGCCTGGGGCGTGAAGCTCTTTAAGTGGGTGAGCAGCGGGCATTTGCCACTGGTTCACACCGTCGGCATTGATATTACCGTGGTTTCCAGCGCACTGATTCTCTGCATCTTATTGGCCTTGCTCTTTGCTTGGATCACCAGTCGCCTGATTAACTTTAAGCAGTTACGCTCACAGGTACAGTCCTCTGGTAAAGGGGCGGTCAGCCAAGTTAGCATGCGCACCGTAAAATGGATGATTGCTATTCAGCTGTTCCTCGCCACCAGTTTAGTGATAACGGCGACCATGGTGCTGCACAAAAGTGTGGAAACATTGCAGCGGCCACTGGGTAGCCGAGTTGATAACATTTACCAGGTGATGGTGTTTATCGAAAAAAATCGGGATGAGCTCAGTAAACGCTACGATGATTTACAAAAATTCCTTCACGCCGCAGAGCAAATTCCCGGAGTCAAAGCGGTTGCACACGGGCAAAGCCCAGTTGATAGAGGCAAACGCGCCAGCACCATTACCGATATGTCCGGCACAGGCTCTATTTTCATCCCGCAAACTTGGGTTGGCCAAGATTACTTCGAATTTACCGGGTTGAAAATTATTGAGGGCCGTAATTTTAGTGAGGCGGCTATTCGCGGCGAAAAGCATGAGTTCTTGGTCACCAAGGCAGTGAATGATTTGCTTAAGCCGGAAGGCTCACTGATTGGCGAGAAGTTTTACAGCTTCGACCCTGACAACCCAGTAGAAGTGGTTGGCATCACCGAAAACTTTAACCACCCCAAGTTCTATGATGAGGACCTAGGACGGCATTTATGGTGGCCTGCTCAGCCTTATGGCTTTGCGATCATGATAGAGATGCAGCCCGGCCAGCAGCTGCAAAGAGAAACAGTATTTCAAGCCATGCAGCAGGTCAGTAACCGTGCCGGCATATGGACTTTTAAGTCTTTAGAGGAGCAATACGCAGCCATCACTCATTTAGACAAAGTGACCTTGATGCTGTGCACTGCACTGGGCGTATTTACCCTGTTGCTCGCCGGTATCGGTATTTATGGGGTGCTCAGTTATAACCTCAGATTACGTCGCTATGAACTGGGTATGCGCATGGCCTTAGGTGCCAAACGTAAATTGTTATATCGTCAACTTATTAAGGATACTATTATGCCGTTGGTTGCTGCATTTTTATTGGCCCTGGGAGTATCCTTGGGCGGTTACGTCCTATTTCAACAGTCGGTGATGCTGTGGCTGTCTCTCAATCCGCTGTGGTTGCTTTTCGTCAGCGCTGCAATTATCGTTTTCGCACTGGCTTCGGTCATCTGGCCCATGCGACAACTAATACACGACAAGCCCATGGCGGCATTAAAACAACAATAAAGAATCAGGGGGCCCTGCGCCCCTTAGTTATTAGGAATACCCTGTACATGGCACGTATACTTATAATTGACGATCAGAGCGATGTGCGCCTAAGCGCCCGCATTGCGCTTGAGAGTGATAATCACCACTGCATAGAGGCTGACTCTCCCACAGCCGCGCTCAGCCAGCTTAACCGCCATCAGGTTGATTTAGTCTTACTGGACATGAATTTCACCAAAGACACCACCTCTGGCAAAGAAGGCTTGGCCTTTCTCGATAGCTTGCGGCAATGTTCTCGGCGCATCGCAGTGGTGGTGATCACCGCCTATGCCAATGTCGAATTAGCCGTCAAAGCAATGCAATTAGGGGCTTGTGATTTTGTTGAAAAACCCTGGCAAAACCGCCGTTTAGTAAATGCTGTGCGCAAGCATTTGCCTCATGACAATAGCGAGGCCAATGACCGCTTTCTGGCCTTTTCAAAAAAGACGCAAACCTTGATTGAAAACGCCAAGCGTATTGCTGCAACCAACGCCAATGTACTCATTACCGGTGAGAATGGCACCGGTAAAAGCATGCTGGCTAAGCTCATCCACCAGCATAGCGATAAAGCCGATGCGCCCTTTGTCAGCGTCAATATGGCCGCTATCCCGGAGAACCTCTTCGAAAGTGAGTTATTCGGCCACAGTAAAGGCGCGTTCACCGATGCCAAAGAAGCGCGTACCGGGCGCTTTACCCTAGCGCAATCGGGCACTTTGTTTTTAGATGAAATAGGCACCTTGCCCCTGGCGCTGCAAGCGAAGTTATTACGGGTATTAGAAAGTGGCGAATACGAAGTGCTTGGCAGCTCCACCACCTTGCACAGCGATGCGCGGGTGATCTCTGCCACTAATGCGGATTTACAAGCGGCTATTGCCGACGGTGATTTTCGCCAAGACCTACTGTACCGACTCAATACCTTGGTCCTTACTTTGCCGCCGCTGCGCCAACGCAGTGACGAGCTCGCCAGCCTTGCCGATCATTTTATTCGCATCCACTGCCAGCGTTACCAGCTGCCTGTAAAAACCTTAAACAGCTGTGCCCTAGACAAACTTAGCGCTTATCAGTGGCCAGGAAACATGCGCGAGCTCTCACATGTGTTGGAGCGCAGTGTGATCATGAGCGACGCTGATAGCCTCAGCGCTGAGCATATCGTCTTGCAACCTCACCAAGATATTGATTCGAGCCTACCGCTAATGAACTTAGAGGAAGCGGAAAAACGCATGATCAGCAACGCCATCGCTCATTTTGACGGTAATGTGGTCGCCGCCGGTGAGTTTTTAGGGTTGAGCAAATCCGCCATGTACCGACGCTTAGATAAATATCAGCTGGGCAACCAATAATGGCGCGCTCAAGCTCTTTAGAGCGACGCTTTATCATCCTTGCAGCCATCCCGCTAGGCACCCTATTGGTGCTGTTATTGGCCATCGGTGTTTACCTGCGATTGGATACACTGAGCCAAGTAACGCTGCTATTGCTGGTTTTAGGCCCCTGTATTTGGGCACTCTGTAGTTTGTATCAAACCGTGTTCGACGCTTTTGATAGCGTCGCGGTGCAGCTAGATAGCCTCGCAAGTGAGGAATTTACAGTGTGGCATTTTGCCCGGTATCGACATGGGCGCATTTATGCTTTGAAAGAGGATTTGCGCCGTATTGCTACCCGCATTAGTAATAAGCGTGCAGAATACGCGCACCACGAAAGCTTTGTGTTTGACTTGGTAAACGAGCTGCACTCGCCAGTGGTGGTGCTTGATGGTCATGCTCAGGTGTATCATGCCAACCCCGCGGCATTAGCTCACTATCATCAAGACTCACTGCTAGGTGTAGCGACCAAAGAGCTTGGCTTATATCGTCATCAGCATCAATGGCAGTTGCATCAAGGGCAGCATCAAACACGCTACAAAATTGACTGTCATAGCCTAAAGCGAGGCGCTCGTCATTATCAACTTTTGGTCTATGTGTCGATTGAACAACCTCTAAGAAACACCGAAAAAGAGGCCTGGCAAAAGTTGGTCAAGGTACTGAATCATGAAGTGCGTAACTCGCTGACGCCAATTTATTCGTTAACCCAGTCGCTGCGCGAGCAGCAACAGGCGCACTCATTGCAAGCGCAAATGCTTGAGGTGATAGAAAAACGCGCGCAACATCTACTCAACTTTGTTGCCAGTTATTCAAAGCTATCGCAGCTGCCACAACCGCAACTGCAAGCGATACCAATCACCGAGCTGGTTAGCCGCTTACAGGTGCTGCTGCCGCACATAGACATTGACTGCCAAAGCCATAGCGGCCGTTTGTTAATCGACCCAGAGCAACTGGAGCAAGCATTGCTTAATTTGGTGCGTAATGCCGAGCAGGCCAATACCCTTAGCGGCACCGAAGGCATACGCTTAGCGATTAGTAAGCACAACCAGTGGCAACTCAAGCTGTATGATAATGGCCCTGGCATAGATAATTCCGATAACCTATTTGTGCCATTTTACTCCACCAAAACCCAAGGCACTGGCATTGGATTAGTATTGAGTAGAGAGATAATTAGAGCTCAAGGCGGTGAGTTAACACTTACCAACCACTCTCAAGGTGGGGCGTTAGCGCAAATATGTTTACCTAAGGCAAAATAGCAAAAGCGTTCACCGCCATTCCCGTAGCTCCACGAACACGAGGCGGGTTTAGCACCAACATAAACTCATTGCTTTTGCCCTTTGCAAGCGCCTCGCTGAGCGCTTCTAAGTTAAGGTTTTCAACAATATAAATACCATGTTGTGCGAGTAAAATGCGGTGTGCGGGAAAACGCGTTCCACTCTCAGGCACCACCTCGAAACTCAGTTGATCAGCGCCTGCTAAGAATACGTGTTGCTGTGCTAGCCACTGTGCCGCACTCTGCCCTGGGCCCGGGCGAGGCCCGAGGTAAGTTGCATTGTCAGTATTAAAAAACTGGCCAAAACCGGTGCGGATCAACACCGACATCCCAGCCTTAATGCGAACCTGTTGTGCTTTGGCTGTATCCTGCAAATCCTTTACGGTAATTTCGTATCCGCCAGGTAAGTGTGACACCCCTTTAAAACGCGCCACATCAAGTAACGCGGCACGATTAAGTAAGCGCTCGCGAGGATATTGCTCAATGCCAAGTTCCTTAAGGCCCCGAGCGCCATCGATAGCATCGGTGCTGATGCCACCATAGGCCTGGCCGTTGTGGCCAATATGGCCAATGGCATCAAGGTTGGGCGCGCCATGCTGGCCGCTAAAATACATAATGTCGGCGGCAAAAGAGAGCTCGGGGATCATCCCTTGGGTATCTTGATGATTATCCATCAGCGCCAACGCATAAGGGGGATTAAAACTCAAAAGCGGTGAGTTATGATCCCACACATGATTGAGCTCAATAATGCGTGCTTTGGATAAACTCTCCAATAACTTAGCTTGGGCACCTAAACCGCTGTGAGTAAACATCAATGCAGCGAGTAACAGTATATATTTCATAGCGTTTCCCTGTTGTGATTGTGACATCCTGCTTGAGTATAGGCCAAAGTAAGAGCAACATGAGCGACTGTACAGCTCCTTTTCCCCATTATGGTTAAACATGGTACATTAGCGGGCGTTTTTTCGCTCACGTACTCATTCACCCCCTATGCTTGCAATTATTCTTGTATTTCTCAGTGCTTTTTTACTGTTTCAAGTCCAGCCGATCATGGCCAAAATGCTGTTACCAAGCTTTGGCGGCGGCACCCAAGTATGGACCGCTTGCCTGTTGTTTTTTCAAGCCTTTTTATTGGCCAGTTACGGCTATGCGCACCTACTCTCAAGCCGCTTTAAGTTAAAGAATCAGTTTATTGTCCACGGCTTGCTGCTGCTCGTAGGAGCTCTAGCATTACCTATTGGCACCCAAGCCTTAGCCGCAACGGGTGCTCACCCAGCTTGGCAGGTGTTATTGCAACTAAGTATTGCTGTAGGCTTCCCCTACTTTGCCCTCGCCGCAACGGCCCCATTGATGCAAAGCTGGCAGGCAAAAGTCGATAACGAGCATGCCTATAAACTCTATAGCTACTCTAATATTGGCTCGTTTTTAGCCCTACTTTCTTACCCCTTTGCTATTGAGCCTTGGTTCGCTTTAGGCCATCAATCGTGGCTCTGGAGTGGGTTATTTGTGGCATTTGGCGTCGTTTTTTTCGGTTATATGGCGCGCTTTTACAATCAGGCGAAGCGATTAGGTACTACCGAGCAAAGTGCGTTTCGTGGCGGGCTTCATCACAAATGGTTACTATGGTTAGCCCTGAGCGGCTGTGGGGTGATGATACTCACTGCCAGCACCAACGCCATTACACAAAATGTCGCCCCGGTGCCGTTTTTATGGCTTTTACCGCTGGCGTTGTATTTACTGACCTTTGTTTTATGTTTCCACTCAACCAAGCTTTACCATCGGGTATTTTGGTTGGCGACCCTTTCGGTGTGCGCGCTTATCGCCTGCTTTTTGTTCTTCATTGGCAGCCAGTTCGATATTGTCAGCCAAGTAGTCCTGTATTCCTTAGTGCTGTTTGCCGCTTGCATGGTGTGTCATGGTGAGCTGGTTAAAGCCAAACCTAATACCGATTATCTCACGCAGTTTTACTTGTTAATGGCCCTAGGCGGGGCCTTGGGCACGGCGGCCATCACCTTTGTTGCGCCCCTCGTATTCACCTTGTATTACGAATACCCATTAGCCATTGCCATGGCCTTGATGCTGTTTGCTGTCGCCGTGCTACTTGATAAGCAGCACCAAAGTTCGCCATGGTTAGCCGGCAGTGCTGTTATTGGCGTGGCCATCTCGGCGCTGTTATTTCTGTGGCTAGACAGTCAGTTTAAAAGTAATGATATTACCCGTTTGCGCAACTTTTACGGCTTGTTAACCGTGACTGAAGTTAATATCGACAACCGCGTTGAACGACGTCTGATTGATGGCACCACCACCCACGGTGTGGAAGTGTTGAGCGGCCCAGGACAAGGCGAGCCACAGAGTTACTACCGACAGCAAACCTTGGTTGGGCAAATGCTCTCACAGCTCTCGGCAAACGCCAAAGTCGGTTTTATCGGCTTGGGAGCGGGGACGTTGGCTGCTTATGGCAAGCCAGGCGATCACTACCATTTCTACGAGCTTAACCCCAATGTACTGGCAACGGCTAAAAGCCAATTTAGTTACTTAAACGCTTCAGCTGCGCAGCAGCATTATCACTTAGGTGATGGTCGCGTGACCTTATCTAAGCAACCCGCGCAGCGTTTTGATGCACTGGTGCTGGATGCCTTTAGCGGCGATGCCATCCCCATGCATTTGCTAACACAAGAGGCCACCGACCTGTATCTTAGTCATCTAAAGGATAACGGCTTGCTGGCGGTGCATATTTCCAATACCCATTTGGATTTAACACCTTTGATGCGCGGCTTGGCTGAGCATTTTGAATTAGCCATTGTTTACAACGAAAGCAAATCGCAACAGCGCCATGGTCACGATGTGCGCTGGGTCGTGCTTAGCCGCAGCGCTGAGCGTTTGGTATCGCTGCGCTCTAGTCAATCTCCTTGGCCAAGTACAACCACACCCTTTGTGTGGCGCGATGATTACAGTAACTTGTTGCAGGCGATGAAGTTTATGGGCGATTAACTTAAAAAGGCGGGAATTCCCGCCTTTTCTTTGCCTACTCGACTATCAGCACCTTGGCATGCGGATAGGGCGTACGCACTATGCCATCATCGGCATAGACCTCAACTAAATACCAACCTGGATCACTGACCGTTATCGTGGTCTGTGCTGCACTTGTCGATGAGAAAGTGGCAGTGGCATTTGTTGGCGGCTCGACTCGCCATTCGTAAGTCAGCGGGTCGCCATCAGGATCGCCTGCGTTAACCACTAAACGAATGGGCTGATCCGCTTTTAGCTCATCCAAGACCTGCATGCCAAGAATATAGGGCTGGCGATTGGTGCCCGCTTTAACCTGTACCGACATAACATGAGGCTCGCTCGAGAGTTCACCATCAGAGGCCGTTACGCTCAGCGTATAGGTACCTGCCTTATCGAATGTGAGGCTTACTTCATTGTTTTCTATATTGCTAAGCTGCGCCTCACTTTGTGCAGGTTTATTTATCAACTGCCACTGGTAAGTGAGTACATCACCATCTGGATCTTGGCCTTTGGCGATAAATGAGGCTGTTTTATAAAGCTTCACTTGGCCCGATGATAGCTCGATTTGAGCACTAGGCGCACTATTAGACGATGTGACACGATGGATCAATGACTTTTGGCTCGTTAAAGCCCCATCAGACGCCTGCAGCGTTATTTTGTAATCGCCAGGGTCTTGCGCTAAAAAGGTGGCTTTGGCGCTGGTTTCATTTTCAAGACTGTATGTAGCACCTTCTGGTGCTTCTATTTGCCATAAAAAGTCTAAGGTATCGCCATCAGGGTCTGTAGTTGCTGAGCCATCGAGCGTCACTTGCTGATAGGTTTTGCTTGAGCTTGGAGTGTTTAATAGGCGAACAAAGGGCGCGCCATTGTTAGCTGTTGCGGTGATCTCTTTGGTTGCCACAACATATTCTCCACTGCTTGCCGTGAGTCTCAGTTGTACTAAATAAGTACCGGCGGCATCTGCAGTGAAAAGCGCTTCAACAGCATCGTGAGTAGAGAGTTCGGCGCTGCTACCTTGGGGTTTACTCTTTAACTGCCAAGTAATTCCCACCCCTTCATACAGCTTGCTATTTGCTGCGCTGAGTTTAATTTCGGTGCCCACCTTTACACTGCTAGGGGCCGAAATCACCGGCTCTAAGGATTGTTCTTGAACTGTAACTGTGCCTTCGGTGCTATGCTGTAACTCACCGTCATCAACAGTTAAGCGAATGGTATACTTGCCCGCTGATTGAGCCTTAAATAATGCCTGAACGCCGGTATGGGCACTAAGTTGAAACTCGGCAGAGCTATTATGAGGCTGTGCTTGCCACTCATAATTTAGCGTATCGTTATCCGCATCGAAGCTTGCTGAAGCATCTAAATGAATAGTTTCGTTCTTACCAAAATGTGTTTGCGCCAATTCAAAGCGCGCCACCGGCGCAGTATTATTGCTACTGTCAGCGACAGTAATGGTGGTTAGCACTTCACTGCTATTATTGTTGCCAGCGTCTATCACCAGCTTGAGCTGATAAGTCCCCGCGACAGTGGGTATAAAGGTAGGCTTCAACGTCTCTTTATCAGTGAGTTCAACTGCGCCATCTTCAGGCACACTGTGCCATTGGCAAGAAAAACTGCCGCCACGAGGGATCACACTTTGGGTCGCATCAAGCTGTATTCGTTGTCCTCGCTGAGCCTGAGTGACCGCAGCAACATGAGCCTTGGCCGATTGCGAGGTGTTCTCTACAACAGGTGTCGCATCCTTGTTACTGTCGCTTCCTCCACACCCCGATAGCGTTAAACAAAATAATGGGCAAAACAAAGCAAGTCCTTTGTACATTTCTATATCCTTATAAAGTTCCTATAAAAGGAATGCTACATTAAATTTATTTTAATTTCCATTGCAGTATCAATAAGATGATTAATTATTGATACTAATTCAAATCTGAAAAATACTAGATATATTGACTTTAATTATCACTGTGTAAAAGATAGACATTAGTGACTTTGATAAAAAGGGATTGCCGTTATGGTTAAGTACTTATTGGCATTAGCTGTTGTATATTCATGCTCGTCATACTCACACAGCGTGTACTCCAGAGCCAGTGAGTGCCATGTTGACGAGCGTTCGGCGCAATCTGTACAAGTAACATATCGAGCCCGTATGGGGTCATTCAGTGACGATGAGCTAATTACACAGACTAAAGAAAAGCTGCTGCATAAACTGCAAGATATCGCCGACAATACCGATGCGGGTATCATGGAAACGGCTGTCAGCTTTAAACGTGATCCGAACTCATCCAATATTGATACAATTGCGCAAATCGCATCAGTCACTGAATGCTACGGTGATAGTTTTAAAATAACGAAAGAGAATATTGATTATTTATCATCAACAGTTTTCAAATATACGAGTAACGACCTTGATATAGAAACTTCATTCACATTACCAGCAGCCCCCCTAAAACAGCTTCAGCAGTTAACACCGACTTTAATTATCACCGAGGATTCTATATTTACTTTTAAAATGGGTGATGAATTCGCTCAAGTACTCGAAAAGCTGGGCCGTTTTACTATGTTATGGCCGATAAATGACACAAAGTTACTGGCTTTTATTGGTCGCAATCATGTTTTTAGTTTTCACCAAGGTAAGTTAGTGGGTTATCAATACAACCAAGCTTTGTTGCCTATTTCGTTAGCTAACCAGTTGGAAATTGTTGCCGAAGACTTTACATTTTCCTTAAATGGAGCACAGTTTGCTTCTACAGCAACCCTTAATGGCCAGCAGGCAGCACTCATTGACTCGGCTTATAGCGAACCAAAATTTTTAACACTACAACAAGTTAGCGACCTTGATGAAACTGCGCAGAAGTTAGCTGGGTTTAGTGTAGGCAAGCCCTTCACCGACTTTAGCAAGGTGCAAACCTCTCCTTGCTACCAACACGCCATGACCATTGACGAGTATATTAGCACCTATGGAAACAGCCTAATTCAACTAGTCGATGCTGATAATAAGCGTGCTTTTTTCACCTCTTGTCGGCAAAAAATTGTGATGTCTACTGCCGAGCAAGTGGACCATATTAAACTCATGGAAGACTTCTCCGCCCGCAGGGCAGGCATTTACGGCAAAAACGAGCTCTTCGATACATTTTCAAAATGGCAGTTTGCTGGCCTTGGCCAAGGAGACCCTTATGCCAAGCTTGAAGCCATGGGCAACACTAATCTAGAGTGGGATACCGCTTATGTCACTACAGAAAAATGGCATGGGCAGTTTTTGGTGATTGATGACACCTTGATTAGTGGCAAAGTGTTCCATTAGCTGTGCCATGGTGTGGGAGCAACATTGTGGGAGCAGCTAAGCTGCTCCTTACCTATTACCACTTCGCCAGCAGCGTTATCGGTGCCCCTTGCTGCAAGCGAGTCACAATATAGGTGTTCACACTGGAATAGCTGCCGCCATCGACGCCATTTTCCATATAGAAAATAGCATCTTCGATGCCATCGCCATTGTAGTCGCCTTGGGCCATGAGCGTTAAACGCTGAATACTGCCATCGGTATCGTAATACACCGCTTGGTCTTCACTCGCAGGCTCAACTTTTTTGATTGTGGTCACATCACTCCAGTGCTCGGACTGCGCCACCCGCTCAACCGTATCATTAGAGATAGCGAGGGCGAATTCGGCAGGTAATTCCTTGGCCACTTCTTTACCATGGGTAAAGTTGATCCAACTGCTGTGAGAGGCTTCTAGTTCCGCCATCGCCTGCCAGGTGTTGCAAATTAGCTCGAGCGCTTCAATAGCGCCTTGCATTGAAAAGTCTTCGCCCTTGAAACCTTGAGCCTGCGCTTGCTTTAATTGCTCACAGCTTGCAATTTCTGTGCTCTTGCCTGAATCATTTATTAGCGGATAACTAAAAAACCACTTACCACTTGCTAGCGCTTCCACATCCGCTCGGCTATCTAGTGATACGGGATCGACAAAACGCCCCTCAGTTTTATTGGTTTCGCTATAACTTGGAGCAATACTTGGTTGCTCTGTATTTGCGCAGGCTGCAACAGAGAGCAGCATGGCCCCAGATAATAAAAAAGTGCTTTTAGTCATTATGAATGTGCCATAGACGACCTAATTACCACTGAGCCAGCAGCGTTATCGGCGCCCCTTGTTCCAAGCGCGTTACGACATAAGCCTTCACACTAGAATAACTACCACCATCGACGCCATTTTCCATATAGAAAATAGCATCTTCGATGCCATCGCCATTGTAATCGCCTTGGGCCATGAGCGTCAGACGCTGAATACTGCCATCCGTATCGTAATACACCGCTTGATCTTCATTCACAGGTTCGACTTTCTTAATTGTGGTCACATCACTCCAGTGCTCAGACTGCGTCACCTGCTCAACTGTATAATTTGAGATAGCGAGAGTGAATTCGGCAGGTAATTCTTCGGCCACTTCTTTACCATGAGTAAAGTTGATCCAACTGCTGTGAGAGGCTTCTAGTTTCGCCATCGCCTGCCAGGTATCACAGATATGTTCGGTTGCTATTACCGCCTCTTGATAAGAGTATGTATCTGCCTTGAAGCCTTCCGCTAAAGCCTCTTTGAGCTCTAAGCAATTCGATACCTCTATAGAGTCCCCCTCTTTATTGAGGGTATCTTGGTAATACCACTGTTTGTTGTGAAGTGCGGCAACCTCTGAGCTATTTTTCAGCTCAATGCGTTTATCAAAGAAGCTTCGGGCTTTATTGTCGAAAGTATAATGAGGCTCTATAACGGTATTGCTTGTCGTTGCACACGCACTCAGTGAACCAAAAAGAGCGGTCATTGCTATAAGGTTTAATTTATTCATTGTGGATTAGCCAATAAGTTACGAACATAGATATTGCGCTCTTCGGAGATGTCTTTACGAGACGACTCCAGCGCGGCATTTCTATAGTCACCCGCGTTAATATAGCGGTTAAAGTTAGGAAAAGTATCTTTGAGCTTGGTCATACCCAGGTTAAAAATCATATCGAATAGCGCCAATTTGACATTGTCTGGGAAGGCCGCGAACTTATCGGCCCCGTATATTCTTTTTAGCTCCGATTCAAACTGCCGAATATGCTTCTCTACCTGCGCGTCCATAGTGCTTTGTGATAAGTGTAATTTAGTAAAAGGTTTAAACTTACCTGCTCGCATACGCTTTCCGAAAGGCTTGCTTTTAATTAACTGATATTCAGACTCTATTTGCGCGGCAGTAGCCGGCTGCCCGGTGGCATTGACAATAAAAGGTAGCTTCTTGGCTTCATCTACGTTACTCAGTAGGTGGCCCACACCAACGGTCGCAAAGCCTTTGGTATCCAAATACATGTGCTCTACGCGGCCCTCATAGCGCTCAATATTACGATAAAGCGATACTTTCAAGGCTCCAGAAACCGGTGTCTGCGCACTGGCGCTCGCTTGAGAGAGCTTTTCATTTACTTTGCGATGGGTGCGCCCATTTACATCCACTTTGCCGTCGGGACGAACCATCCCCACCACTTTTTGTTGAAATAGCTTGATCGCGGCAACGGTTTTTGACTGTTCAGGACGGCTTCCTAAACGACCATCAACGACTAACCGCTGAGTGGGCGCAATGAGTCTCAGTAGAGCGTTTAAGGCTTGTTGTACCGCTTTAATGTCATTGGGATTATTGACACCGTTGATGCCGACAGATTGGGAAATACGCATGGTTGTCATGAGTTCATCCTTATTAAAAGTATTCCTAAGGCACCTATACGACCATGAAATTAGGCGCTAATTGGGGCAATATTAAACAAAACAGTTAAAAATAGCCAGTTGTCCGTTTAGGTACTTGACGCGCAGCGACATCAAAGCCCCCTTCTACTCACTGACATAAGCTCAAGTGGTTACTGTATATAAATAAAAAAAAGCCGCTCGGTGAGCGGCTAGGTTGGTTCTAGGGATAAACCCTGTCGTGAAGCTAAAATTAATGGCTAAAAGCTATAGCGCGCACCCAAGGTGTAGCGCGGCCCATATTGACGTGCAAATAAGAACTGCTCTTCATATCGACCGTAACCACGTTCGGTTTCATTATTAAGGTTTACACCTTCGGCAAACACGGTAATGTGCTCGTCAATGTCATAATTAACACTGATATCCCATTGCCCATAGGTGTCGCTATACTGCGGTGGCGCATCTGAGGAGCCCTGGTCTTGGCCCACACCAATCAGATACGAATCACGCCACGCATAAGTGACCTTCACCGATAAGCCATCTTTTTCATAGAAGGCCTGGAAGTTTGCAGAGTCGCTCAAGCCAGTAAGTGGAGCTTGTTGCACCAAGCTTTCACTATCAAACTCGACATCGCCGTCAACAAAAGTCGCGTTTACACCAACACCAAAGCCCGATTCCCCGAACAGGTGCTGCAGCGCCACTTCAAACCCGTCTACCGCTTTGCTGTCGGTATTCTGCGGCTGGCTAATGTTCCAAACAATAAGCGGATCATCACTGCTTGGCTCAATTTTACCTTCGCCATTACCATAGCCTAACGCCAGCATTTCATTATAGATTGCATCGCTGGTCGCCTGCTCGCCACGCCCTTCAATTGCCGCCACCGCCTCACGGTAACGAGGACCATCAAGAATGTCGTGCAAACCGTCTATGGTGGTTTCAGTGATGGTTGTTTGGATAAAGTTATCCACGTCTTTTTTGAAGTAACCCAGCGACGCGTAGCTGCCTTCGCTGTAGTAATACTCTAAAGACAAGTCCAAGTTAGTGGACTCAAATGGCAATAGATTGGGGTTACCTTGGGCGCCTGTTCGCGAGCCTGGCTTAGGGCTGCCCGTTAAACTACGGCCGCCGGCCAAATTACCCAAAGGTGCACGTGACATGGTTTTACCCCATGATACCCGCGCTACCAAATCGTCGGTCAAATCCACTTTAGCATCAATCATCGGCAGTAGGATGTCGTAGTCACCCTCTTGAGTCAGGAAGTTATTCGTGCCACCTTCGGCGTATTGCATAATCCACTCTGACGCACTTTCCCAATTCACTTGTTGCTCGACACGCTGGCGTACAATGCTAGTTACATCGGTTTGCTCATAACGTAAACCGGCATTCACTTGCACGTAGTAATTGGCGACGTCGAATTCCCACTGCGTTTGCAAGTAGAGGCTTTGCGTTTGCTCTTCAACGGTATTCTGACTATCAATACCATCAAAGAAAGGATCGATAGAATATACATTGTCACCTACTACATCTTCAGTAAGGTAAGCAAGCTGGCGAGCAATGGCCTCATCAAAGTCGTAGGTGTAGTAATAACCCGGTTGTAAGTCACTGCCACCTCCAACAAATTGATCAAGGAGATCGCCGGTTTCATGGTAGGTGAACATATTATCAGGGAAAATCTCGGGGAACGCCGGATTGAAACCAGGGCCGCCGCGCAGACCGCTCCACGCCGTGAAACCCGTCATGGTTTGCTCAGTGTGCGAGCCACCGAATTGCACCCGGATCAGTGGGATATCAAAGCTGTCGTTGTACCATTCGCTATGCAATTGCGCCTGTTTGATATCCGATTCACCCGGTGAGTAGATGAACTGACTAAAGTTAGAATCAATTTCACTCGGGGCTAAAGTAGTGGTGCCATTTTTCCAATTTACCAAGGCATGAGGAATGTCCCCTTCACGGTAATCATAAATTTTATTAATAAGCTGATCGGAGCCCAAGATCACTTGCCCTGCGCTGCCTAGCCCGTCATCGGCACCATTGTCAGTTTCGTTATTAGAATCATGATAATCAACAGCAACCTGCCATTGATCGTTGATTTGCCAATCGACGTTAAGGCCCACAGAACGTGCGGTTACTTCGGTGGTTGAACGGTTGGCGGTAAACGACGCATCATTACCACTAATGTCAGCGAAGAGTGCGGTGCCATTTTCATCAAGCTCGTAGCCGTTAATATTGCCACCAAACTCGTTCCAAATTCCCCAACCAATGCTGTTAGAGCCAGTAATAGCCCGGCTCGCCGTATAATCCAGCGTCACCACAATATCATCGATAGGCGCGTACTGAAGCGTTACCTGCCCGTTGGTGCGCTCGCGCTCTAAGTCTTCAATACTGTAGTTCATATCTTTAGGAAAGAAATGATTACCCACCCGGTTGCCATCAGCGTCTAAAGGACGGGGATCAATCACACTGCCGTCATCAAGCGACGGTAAATCTACGTTAGCTTGCCAACCTTGAATGTTTGCTTGTTGTTTTTGAAAGTCACGTTCCTGATGCGAGAAGGTAAAGCCAACACCGAACATATCATCATCAAAGGTGTTGCTGTACACCGCAGAAAACTCTGGAGTGACGTCATCCCCTTGTTCATTAGAGGTATCGTGAATAGCCTTGCCGGTTACGGTAAAGTGCTGCCCAGGGCGTTGGAAGGGTCGAGAGGTAACAATGTTAACCGTCGCGCCTAAACCACCGCTGGGGACATCTGCACGCGCGGTTTTAAAAACTTCTAAGGTGTTCACACCCTCTGAGGCGATGTTTTCCAAGTTGTACGAACGCGTGTAACCTGTTCCTGGCATTTGTCGGCCATTAAGGGTGATAAGGTTAAACTCAGGGCCAAAACCACGTACGGTAATTTGGCTACCCTCGCCGTTAGCCCGACTTACTGACACCCCGGTTATGCGCTGCAATGACTCAGCCAAGTTAGTATCTGGGAACTTACCCATTTCCTCTGCAGAGATTGCATCGACAACGCCCGAAGATTGGCGTTTAAGATCCATGGAACGAATCAAACTGCCTCGGATCCCTTTAACTTGAATAACTTCTATTTTCTTTTCTGCATTGTCTTGTTCTGTCTGTGCCCAAGTTGGCATGGCCACACCAAGGCCTGCGGCAAGGCTCAGCGACACTGAGACAGCTAGCGATGATTTCTTAAATGTTGTAGGTTTCATGATTGCCTGCTTATACAAATTGTTGCCATAGGTTGCGGGCAGCGTACTACCCGCACTCAGTGTGTTAAGGATTCGCTATGACCGCGTTATCGATGCGATACACAGCACCTTCACCCATGCCCCAAGAAGGGAATACCATCACCACATTGATAGCACTGACATCCAAGCCAGCATTGAGTAGCTGTTGTAATGTGAAGGTGTAGGTTTGCCATTCACCCACGACAGGCTCTGCCCCTTCCTGACTGGCGCTGAGCGGCAGTTCCACTGCAGTTGCAGCACCCAATGACTCAATCTTGAATAACCATTGAGCGTCCGGGTTACCCGCATTGCTGGTAATCTTCATTTCAAACTGCACCACACCCTCGCTGAGCAAGCCGGAGGCATCAAATGACACGTTTTCATCTGCAAGGAAACCCATCACGGTTGGCGTCGCCCCGATTGTAAACTCAGCAACTGCGCCATGAGCTTGGTCGTCAGTCACTACAGCTGGCTCAGAGCCACCACAGCAATCCCAAATACTCCACTGCTCAGCAGCCGCGTCTTTGAATAAGGTTAACCCATCATTCTCAGGGTAATAAATTTTGGCGTTATCAATGCGGTATACCGCACCTTCACCGCTGCCCCATGCAGGGAAAACCATTACTACATCAATGGCGCTTAAATCTAACCCAGCGCTCGCTAGGTCAGTCAACGGGAAGGTATAAGTTTGCCATTCACCCGCTTGTGGGGCGTGACCTTCAGCACTTGTTGTTAAATCAACTTCAGCGGCCGTTGCTCCGCCGCTTGACTCCAACTTGAGCAACCAAGGCGCATCTGGCGTATTCGGCATTGATGTTACTTTCATATCAAACTGCATCACGCCACCTTCAACGATAGCCGTGGCATCAAAGGGGTTATCACTACCGCCTGCATCGCTGCGCGTATTAAAGCCCATAACGGTAGGTGTAGCACCAATCGCAAATTCAGCAACCAAACCATGGGCTTCATCATCCATGACTTCGATAGGTGTGCTGCCGCCGCAGCAATCCCACATCGGCCAATCAACATTTTGACCATCAGTGAAAAGGTCTAACTGCGGGTACTCGGCGTTTATCTCAACGTTATCGACTTGATAAACGGCGCCCTCTCCAGTGCCCCAAGCAGGGAAGATCATCACCACATCAATTGCTGACACATCAAGGCCAGCATCAGCTAACGCTTGGATTGGAAATGTATACGTTTGCCATTGGCCTACGACAGGAGCTTCACCTTCGGCGCTGGCGCTAAGGTTGAGCTCAACGGCGGAGCCAGCATCAAAGCTTTCAATTTTAAACATCCAAGTGGCATCTGGATTCGCCGGAGCTGAAGTGACACGCATATCGAAACGCACAAAGCCGTTATCAAGCATCCCGGAGGCATCATAAGGCGACGCCTCGCCCTCGGGATCAGTGATAAATTCGCCACGGCTGGTAAAACCATTTACCGTGGGTGCACTGCCGACCACGAACTCCACCACATTACCTTTGCCTTCTACGGGTACTAAGCTCGGCGTTGAACCGCCACAGCAGTCCCAAGCAGGCCAGTTAGGGTTAAATTGGTCAGCAAAAATAGTCAGTGGATTGATGCCTGTTGATGGCGGTGTAGGCACAGGCGCCTTACCTTCAACTAATGCATCTGCAGGGTCATCATAACCAGGGCGAATTGTTTCGCAGCCTTTGCCTGTATCAGGGTTCGATGCACACTCATAAACGCGCACATAATCAATTTCAAACTTTTGTCCCTCGGCAAAAGCGCTGGCATCAATACCCGTTTGATTGACGTTTTCCGGCCAATCACCGCCAACAGCAAGGTTGAGGATCATATAAAAATCTTGATCATACGGAGCATTATCCCAATGCGTGACTAGCTCACCACTGCCCTGCTCAAAATACTCAGCAAACCACCCACGATGCTTTAAGCCCACAGCTTCATTTTTGCTGTTATAAAGCACCTCAGAACGGCGTTGAGTAGCGTAAAGGTAGTCGTCCACATACCAGCGAATTTCGCCTTCTTGCCATTCGATGGCATAAGTATGGAAGTCGTCTGCGGGGTTCTCATCTTGAGGGAACTCATATGCTTTGCCACTGGAAGCATTGTCTGGCCAATCGCGTCCATAGTGCAAAGTACCATGAATATTAGACTCCACCCCCTCATCGGTGGGCACTTTCAGGTTAACAGCTTCGAGGACGTCGATTTCTCCCGACTTAGGCCACGAACCATACACTTCATCGGTGGGCATCATCCAAAACGCCGGCCAACTGCCTTGTCCTGAGGGCAACTTGGCACGAACTTCAAAGCGCCCGTAGGTAAAATCAGCCTTGTATCGGGTGTTTAATCGTGCCGACGTGTAAGGCTTCTCAGCCCCTTCTGATGCTGGTAGGGCAACAATATTGAGCACGCCATCTTCGATGTATGCGTTATCGCTGCTATCGGTATAGCATTGCTTTTCATTGTTGCCGCCACCGGCGCAATTGATTTCATAGTTCCACTTTGAGGTGTCGATGCTTTCACCACTGAAATCATCTTCCCAAACCATGACCCAGTTGGAGGCAGGTGCACTAACCTCTGTGGTGGTGACATCAGTCTCAGTGGCGGAGCCGCCACACCCAGTCAGTACAGCTAATGAGAGCGCTGCCAAAGCCCGAGTCGTGTGTGTTGCTGCTTTGTTCATTTTGTTGAACCCCAACATTAATTGGTTATTAGTATCTAACTGATTTAATTGTGTTTTTATTATCAACCAGTATTTTGTAAGCGCTTTCAAAAGTACTCAAATAAAAAGCGCAAATTATGTAAGCGCTTTCATAACATATGACATGGTCGTTAAAACGTCAATAAAATGCAGTTATTTTTTAACACAGGGTTAACTATATGGGGACAAATACACGCAACAAAGCGCCCACCTGGGCGCTTATAGTAAGATTCACATTTCCTTATCTATTAAGCAGGGCTTGGCATATAAAATACATTCAACTTATTGCCATCTAGGTCTCGAAAGTAGCCAGCATAAAAGCCAGGGATATCACCACGCTCACCGGGCTCTCCTTCTTCTTTAGCACCAAGAGCAACCGCCTTTTGGTAAACCTTATCAACCAAATCTGGGGAACTGGCCTGTAATGCCACCATAGTTCCATTACCGGCGCTTGCGGGGCTCTCATCATAGGGCGTCACTATCGCTAATCCTGCGCCTACAGGACCAGTCGACCAAGCGATTAAGCGCTCATTCTCCATAAACCGTGCGGCACCGAGTTGGCCCAATAAAACATCATAAAAAGCCGCAGCCTTTTGCAAATCATTTGTACCTAAAGTGACATAGCCAATCATGTTGTGTTCCTTTTTTGTGATGCAAGATGCTCATCAAGCATATACGGGGATAAAACAAGCGCCAACCCATATCTATCACCCGTGCATTATCAGCTCATAAGAGTTCAAACGCGCTTGTTGATCATAAATAATATTGTGTAGCATGATTTCGTCGGCCCCCGTACGCGCCTGTAACCCACGCAGCCCAGCCTGGACTTTCTCTTTATTACCGATGATTGACTCGCGCAACATCCGAGTCACTTGTTGACGTTCAAGGTCGGTCCAGATCGCATCCATATTGTCGGTGGGAGGAGGGATCAGCCCCTCTTGCCCCCTGATCATACTGACAAACTTTTGCTGCCCTGTGGTTGCGAGAAACTCGGCTTGCTCGTCAGTAGCAGCGGCAATGGCATTCACCGCTACCATCACATAGGGAGCACTCAGTTGAGCGCTGGGCTGAAACTGTTCACGATACAATTCTATCGCGCGCATCATAAAGTCTGGGGCAAAGTGCGCAGCGAACGCAAAGGGTAAGCCTTTTTGTGCCGCGAGCAAGGCACTGTAAGTGCTTGAACCAAGTAGCCATAACGGCACGTGAGAACCGACTCCAGGGTAAGCTCGAACGCGTTGGCCAGGTTGCTCCTCACCAAGAAAATACTGCAGCTCTTCGAGTTGTGGCAACAAATCTTCCGCAGCCTTTGCATCACGTCGCAACGCACGTGTTGTTACGCCATCGCTCCCCGGCGCACGGCCAATGCCTAAGTCGACGCGCTCAGGAAACAGCGCTGCCAAGGTGCCGTATTGTTCGGCGACAATCATCGGCGCGTGATTGGGCAGCATCACGCCCCCAGAGCCAATACGTATACGCTGAGTATGAGCGCCGATGTACGCCAGTACGGTGGACGTGGCGGCGCTGGCTATGTCGGGCATATTATGATGCTCCGCCATCCAGAAACGATGGTAACCTAAACGTTCCACATGTTGAGCAAGCTCCTTAGCGCGGGCAAACGCTTCATTGGCATTGCTGCCTTGCACCACGGGCGCGAGATCAAGCACACTGAGCTTAGCAATAGCGGTCATTATTACCTCTTCATTTAGCACGTTCTACATTATGTTGATAGGGCCACCTTAACAACATCTCTACCGATACAGCAGCCACAATATGGCATTATCATGATGCTATTTCGGCATCAATAAGCGCAAGCTCTCTCAATAAAGATCAAGTGGTCATCAAGATAGCAGCACAAAACAAGGGGAATTTGGCTACTCAGTTGCAATAATCTAGTAAAGAAGCAAAAATCAACGCTAATATGATCATTAACTGAGATAATCATGCCACTCACTGCTAAAACCCAAGATATTGAAATATTCCTCACAGTTGTGGATGCAGGCAGCTTCTCTAATGCCGCAAAGTTAATGGACCAGCCTGTAGCAAAAATCTCTCGTGCTATTACTCGCCTAGAACAAGCACTTGATGTGCCGTTATTTAACCGCACGACCCGACGAATTAGCCTCACCCATGAAGGCCAAACTTATGTCGATTATGCGCGCCAAGGTTTAAACACGCTTGCCAAAGGTGAGGAGGCAATCGGCCTGTTAAATCAGTGCCCTAAAGGAAATTTACGGGTTGATGCTGCGAGCCCCTTTGTACTGCATCAACTGACGCCATTGGTGAATGAGTTTTGCCAAGCCTACCCCGGTATAAATTTAGATATCTCCTCCCATGATGACGTTATTGACTTACTTGAGCACAAAGCCGATGTCGCGATTCGCATTGGTGATCTGGCCGATTCGAACCTCCACGCGCGACTGCTAGGGCGTTCGCAGCTGCACATTGTTGCCAGCCCTGAGTATCTGCAAACACAACCAATAAACTCACTTGAGCAGCTCAGTAAAGCGCGAATTATCGGCTTTAGCGACGCTCCACACCTTAATAACTGGCCATTGCGTCAGGCGGTACACTTACCTTTTGCCATCACCGCGTCCAGTGGTGAAACAGTACGCCAGTTGTGTATTGCCGGCCAAGGCGTGGCGTTGCTTTCTAATTTTATGGTGGCCAAGGATATTCAGGCAGGACGCCTGCATTGCGTGCTGAGTGACGCGATTAGCTCACCCAACCGTCGCGAGTCGGTGCAAGCGGTGTACTATCGCAACAGTGCGGTGTCATCGCGCATTTGCGCATTTTTAGACTTTATTGCCCCTCGGCTACAGCTTTAGTTACAGTTTTTGTAAAAGTGTTTTGCCAAAAGCACTGTTTTTCGCAAAAGAAAACTCCTATAGGCTGTTGTTCATACCTATCAGGAGGCTTTATGACATCCCTATTTTCACCTGTTAAATTGGCAGGAAAAACGCTTAAAAACCGCATTGTTATGCCACCGATGACACGTTCGCGTTCAACCCAACCGGGTGACATCGCTAATGACTTAATGGCGACCTACTACGCGCAGCGTGCCAGTGCCGGACTGATTATCAGTGAAGGGACGCAAATCAGCGAACTAGGTAAAGGTTATGCCTGGACCCCGGGGATCTACACTCCAGAGCAGGTTGCCGGTTGGCGCAAGGTCACCGACGCCGTCCACCAAGCCGGCGGCGTGATGTTTGCCCAGCTGTGGCATGTCGGCCGCGTATCTCATGAAAGTAATACTGGCGGCAAGCAGCCCATCTCATCGTCTGCTATTCAAGCCAAGGGGGTGAAGGTGTTTATCGATGACAATAACAACCCGGGTTTTGTCGAGGCGCAAATGCCGCGCGCCATGAGCGTTGCAGAAATCCACGAGGTCATCGCACAGTATCGCCACAGCGCCCAATGCGCCAAAGAAGCAGGCTTTGACGGCATTGAGCTGCATGCTGCCAACGGGTATCTAATCAACCAGTTTTTAGACTCACAAGCCAATAACCGCAGCGATGAGTATGGCGGTAGCCTTGATAATCGCCTGCGCTTTTTGCGTGAAGTCGTCAGCGCGGTCAGTGAGGTGTTTGGTGCAAACGCCGTAGGGGTCAGATTAGCACCGTTAACAACCTTAAATGGCGCGGTAGATGACAACCCTCAAAGCACCTATGTGGCTGCAGTGCAGGCTCTTAATGAGCTTAACGTTGGCTATGTCCATATTGCGGAGGCCGACTGGGACGATGCGCCTTTAATGAGCGCACAGTTTAAGCATGCTATCCGTGATGCCTTTGATGGACTCACTATTTACGCGGGTAAATACACCAAGGCGCGCGCCGAACAAGCACTAGAGGACGGTTGGGCCGATATGATTGGCTTTGGTCGCCCCTTTGTTGCCAACCCGGATTTACCGCAGCGCCTCAAAGCAGGTTTGCCTCTAGCAGAGCATGATCCGCAAACATTATTTGGCGGTGGCCCAGAGGGTTATACTGATTACCCCAATGCGACCACTTAATGTTCGTTCTCTTTAACGCTCACATCGGGGCGAAAATTAAAGTAAGACTCTTCTATCAGCGTGCGGTACACACCGGCAATATTTTGCGCTCGCCACTGCTGGTACATGGGCAGGTGGCTGAATTCAGGAAAATGTAGCTGTTGCTGCATTTGCGTCAAACTATGGCCCGCCAACATCGCGTCACGTACGCTATTATAAAGGGTCTTCAGGTAGGCAAGGTAGCGACGCACGTCGCCCTTGTCACCCATTTGTGCATGTCCCCCTACCAAAATATCAAAGTCCTGACTTGCGAGTAATTGCTCTGTAGAGCGGATCATGCCGTGGATATCATAACCTTGCAGATCTTTATAAGGCATGCGACCTAACACCACCCAATCGACCACAAACATAACGTTCGCGGGCATGAAATGCATACTCACGTTGCCGCGCCCATTATTGGGGCCGAAATAACTAAGCTGCACAGAGCTTTGTCCAAGCTCAGCGGTGAAAGAATCAGTGAAGGTAACGTCAGCAAAGCGCACGGGGGCTTTAGTCCAGCGCATGTCCTCATCCGCATAACGATGAGCAACAACAGTAGTCTGCTCATCGACGAGAAATTCGCCACCGAGCGTGTGGTCAATATGGTTGTGACTGTAGGCCATGAACTTAATGGCAACACCAAAACGAGAGTGAATCGCCTTTTTCAGCCATTTCGCCGCATCAGCATTAATAGGATCGGTGACAAATGCCCCCTTATCAGTGATCATAAAAACGCTGTGGTAATGGCCTGCACTAAACCGATACACATTGTCTTTAACTTGCTCAATCACATAAGACTGAGCGCTGCTAAGAAAACTCACCATCCATAACAAACACATCAATACCCTATACATAAAACTCTTATCGTTCATTCACATTGCTGATAGTTTAGTCTACTGTGCAATTAGCTGTAGCGATCAAGTGATGCTTGTGTCGCTGTAATAAAAATAAAACATCGCGTCCTTATGATGGTTAAAAACCTAAAAAAGGAACTAACTCTATGCGCTTTTCTCTCATTAGTTGCTCGTTGGCGGCGCTTTTATTAAGCGGATGTAACAGCAGCTCAGATTCTGATCCTGTGGTAGTTGAACAGCCGCAAACAGCCACTCCTGCTTCAGTGCAACTGGGCCCTCGCCCATTTGCGCTGGTTGATGCCATGGCTGCGGGGCCACTTAAAGAAGCACTGCAAGCGTGTGCCGACAACAATTTCGTGGCCAGCGACTTTTCTATTGGGCACCGTGGCGCACCCATGCAGTTTCCTGAGCATACTCGTGAAAGTTACATTGCGGCAGCACGCATGGGTGCAGGGATCTTAGAATGTGATGTCACCTTTACCGCCGACAGTGAGCTGGTCTGTCGCCATTCGCAGTGTGATCTGCACACCACCACCAATATCCTAGAAACCGAACTTGCTAGCAAATGCTCAGAGCCTTTCACTCCCGCCGCAGACGGCGTCCCCGCAAGCGCCCAGTGTTGCACCAGCGATATTACCTTAGCCGAGTTTAAAACGCTCAAGGGAAAAATGGATGGAGCGAACCCAGCAGCAACCACTGTCAGTGAATATATGCAAGGCACGGCACCGTGGCGAACCGACTTATATGCCGCTCGCGGTACCTTGATGACCCATCAAGAAAGCATTGAATTGTTTAAATCACTGGGCGTAAAAATGACCCCAGAGTTAAAATCACCTAGCGTCAGTATGCCCTTTAATGGCATGTCGCAAACCGATTACGCATCAAAAATGCTGAACGAGTATGAACTTGCGGGAGTTGCTGCCGACCAGGTGTGGCCGCAATCATTTAACCGCGATGATGTGTTGCATTGGGTTAACACTCATCCAGAATTTGCCGCACAGGCCGTTTACCTTGACGGTCGCGACGCCGAGCCGGGCTTTGATCCCAGTAATGCGCAAACCTGGTCACCCAGCATGGCTGAGCTGGTCAATCAGGGTATCGAAGTTATTGCGCCACCGATTTGGATGTTACTTGATTTAGATAATAATAATCAGATTGTTCCCTCGGCATACGCCCAAGCAGCCAACGAGGCAGGATTGAAAATTATTGCTTGGTCATTAGAGCGCTCTGGGCCGCTTGAGAGCGGTGGTGGCTGGTACTACCAATCAATCACCGATGCCGTTGATTCAGATGGTGTGATGATGCAAGTGCTGGATGTATTAGCGCAAGATGTTGGCGTCATTGGTGTATTCAGTGACTGGCCTGCGACTACCACCTATTATGCTAATTGTAAGTTAGCCAATAACGACGCTTAGCAGCGCTTATATCACCGCAGCGAGGCACCTAGTCTCGCTGCTGTGCTTTCAACACCCCACTTCAGTCGCCCCCAACAGCCTGACTAATTCCCTGGTATTTCGACACCACTGTGCACCACAGTGATCAGCCAATACCGTCTGAGAGTATAATTTTGCACTGCGCGCTACAAATCCGTACCATCAACAAAAAATGCACAGAAAACGTATGCTTAGACCAACATTCTTATCTCTACTCGCGTTTACACAAGTGGCACTCGCTCAAAATGACTTAGCCGAGATTGAACGCATCACGACCACTGCCTCGCGATTGGCGGTAACAGATGAGGCAATGGCATTGAATATTGCCACCATCAATGCTGAACAATTGGCCATCCTTGGCAGCACGCACATTGAAAAAGCCATGAAACAAATCGCCGGTGCCAATTTACAACACGGTAACGGCCAAGAATATTTACCATCATTGCGCTCTCCGGTATTTACCGGCGGGGGCGCATGTGCCGAAGTGTTGGCGCTAGAAGATGGTATTGCCCTGCGTGCAGCCGGTTTCTGTAACGTTAATGAGCTGTTTGAAGCGCACAGTGAAATGGCTGAGCGTATTGAAGTGCTTAAAGGGCCAGGCTCTGCGCTGTACGGCTCAAATGCTGTGCACGGGGTAATTAATGTGATTACCCCCGATACGACTTATGGGGGCGGCTTCGCTGGCCTCGATGTGGGCTCGTATGGCTATAAACGCGCAAAACTGCGCGCCGGTAAAGATTTAGGCGAGCAAGGTTTTGGCATTAATAGCAGTGTTACCCGTGATAGCGGCTACCGCGATGATGAGAGTGTCGAACAAGAGAAAATCAACCTGCGCTATCGCTATAGCGGCGATACCTTGAGGGTGCAAACCGGGCTCACCTACACCCATCTAGACCAACAAACAGCAGGCTATATTGAGGGTTTTGAAGCCTATAAAAATGAGCAAGTGGCACAGCAAAACCCCAACCCAGAAGCCTTTCGCAAAAATCGCGCGACGCGGCTATGGTCGCAATTTACTTGGCAAGCAAACGGGCAATCCACCTGGATGATCACCCCTTATGTGCGTGACCAACAAATGACCTTTTTAAAGCATTTTTTACCGGGTAAACCGCTGGAGGAAAATAGCCAGCAAGGGGTTGGCGTACAAACGCTTTGGCAAACCCAACTCAATAATTCTTGGCAACTAAACCTAGGCATAGATGGTGAGTACACCCAAGGCGACGTGCTGCAATATCAACACCAGCCAACCACCGGCTCAGCCTTTTTACAGGCCACCGTACCACAAGGAAAGCATTACGATTACAGCGTTGATGCAACATGGTATGCCCCTTTTGCGCAGCTCTCTTATCGTCATTCGGCCTGGTTAGTGACTTTAGGGGCACGTTACGAGCACATCGACTACAACTATAGCAATCATATGCTCGCTGGGCGTACCCGTGACGATGGCAGCGAATGTGGCTTTGGCGGTTGTCGTTATTCACGCCCCGCGAGCGGCGACAACAGCTTTGCCGATCTCTCCCCGAAACTATCGCTGAGCTATCAGCTGAGCCCTGAACTTATTGCTTACACTAATCTCGCCAAAGGCTACCGCGCGCCGCAAACCTCAGAGTTATATCAACTCCAGCGTCAGCAGCAAGTGGCCGATTTAAAAAGCGAAACCATCAATAGCGTGGAGCTGGGTGTAAAGGGGGCTTACAATTCAGTGCGCTTCAACCTGGCTGGCTACGTGATGCACAAAGATAACTTTATTTTCCGCGATAGTGACTTCTTTAATGTCAGTGACGGTGAAAGTAAACACCGAGGTATTGAGTTAGAACTACGCTATCAGGCTAGCAGCCGGGTAATGCTGCAACTTGCACTGAGTCGGGCGCTGCACACCTATGAGCACCAGCAAGTCATCGCTGACACTCATCTCAAGGGGAACATTATGGACACCGCGCCCAAATGGGTGGCAAATACTCAACTGCATTGGCAAGTCAGTGACGATGTCGATGTTGCCCTTGAGTGGCATCACGTCAGTGATTATTACACCGACCCACAAAATTTACACCGCTACAGTGGCCATGATCTCATTAATGTACGCGGTGCATGGCAAGTGAATAAGGACTGGCGAGTGATCGCTCGGGTCGAGAATGTTGCTGACACAGCCTATGCTGAACGTGCCGATTTCACGACTTTCAGCGGCGATCGTTACTTTCCTGGGCGCCCGCGCAGCGTGCTATTTAGTATCGAAAGGCAGTGGTAACTTATTAGCTTAGTGCGCTTAAGAGTATACCGGGGTCAGAGATCCCGGCCTCTTTGAGTGCTTCAGTGACCGCTTGGGTCATTTGCATAAGCTGTACTTCCATATTGGCAACAAGATTGCGCTGTGATTCGAGCATAGTTTTGTGCGCTTCCTCATCATTGGGGTCTTGCTCGTTTTGCAGAGCTCTCAACCTTTCACGTGCTTGGTCTATTTGCTCTTTTACGCGCTCGATTTGTTCTAGCATTTTCTGAATATGCGCGGGCAGTTGCTCGCGCAAGCTCTGCTTAATGTCCGCCTCAGCCTGAGCTTTGGCTTGATTATGCTGGGGTTGCAGGCGTAAAGTGCCCTCAGATTGAGGCGTTGTCGGTATAGATTGTGAGTAGGCAGAATCAATGCGCATTGCGCGTCCTTGGCATCATGGCTCGCTTTTAAATACTATCGGCACCAATTAGGTACACTTGAGCCAAAATTTATCGGACAACACATAATGAAGTTTATATTGCAGCTTTGCAAAGGTGTTTGCAGCTTACTCTTTGTCTGCGCTGTCGCGCTGCTCTGTTGGCAAGTGCAAACTCTTTGGCCCAGCGTCTTCTATTTATGCATGAGCACAATAACCTTTGTGTGGTTTTGGCATGATAAACGCGCGGCGCAGCGCCAACGCCCACGTACACCCGAGCGTGACTTATTAATATGGTCGCTATTCGGCGGCTGGCTAGGAGCCCTTGCGGCGCAAACGTGGTTGCGTCATAAATCGCAAAAGCGCGCCTTTATCATAAAGCTATGGGTGACTATTTTGGTCCATTGCTGGATGTTTATTATTGTTGCAGTACAACTGATTTTGAGTAGCGCTGGTTTATGGTAGTCATACTTTTGGCTAAGTATAAAAGTGCTGACTTTTTATACATTTTTGCTAAACTTGGGAACAAATAAAACGTCACGCTCGTTAAATGGATTTACAGCAATGAACTTAATTATTTTCTTACTCCTTTTTGGCGCCTACCTTTGGGTGCGCTTTACCCTTCGTAAACAGCTACGTAGCTATGTTGAACAGTACTATCCCGACTTGCGCGCAGTGCTCAATCATAACCCGCTAAAACTCAGTAAAGCCAAAGCACTGGAAACCAACTTAGATGCCTGGCTCAACAACGAAAGTGGATACAGCCTGAGTGACGATTACATCAGCCGCAAGCGCAAGCAAATCTCATTGACCAACCAATGTGGCATGATCATCGCGCTAATCGCTATGCTGCTGCCCTTATTTTTTGCAACTCCATGACCAAGCTGTCATTTTTTATCGAATAAAGTTGCACCCGCAGAGTATGGGTTTTATAACAGGGAGACTGACATAGCTGCCAAGGACAGATTATGAAATTCACTCCCCTCTCTTGGGCCATGGGTTTAGCTATCGCAACCAGCGGTATCGCCAATGCAGCCCAAAGCACTCGCCATGATGTACTCGCGCTCGAAGACGTTTTCAATCTTGAATATGCCAATCAAATCGATATCAGTGATGATGGCGATACCGTCTATTTCGTGCGCAATCGCATGGACATTAAGTCAGACCGCAAATTTAGTAATATTTGGCAGGTCAGCACCGACAATAAACAGCTGCAACCAGTAACCAGTGGCGTACATCAAGACTTTGCCCCCGTGTTATCCCCCGATGGCAGTCGCTTAGCGTTTATTTCTACACGAGATGGCAGCGCACAGCTGTATGTTAAGTGGTTAAACACAGGCGCGGTAAGTAAAATCAGCAACCTTACACAGAGCCCCTCCAAGCCGACCTGGACACCGGACGGCAAAAGCTTAGTATTCAGTATGTTTGTGCCCGCTAAGCCCAATAGCCCGGTGAGCTTACCCGGTAAGCCCGAAGGCGCAAAATGGGCCGACCCAGCGCTGTTTATCGATGAGGTTTACTACCGCGCTGATGGCGCCGGCTATACCAAAGCAGGCCATAATCACCTGTTTCGTATTGCTGCCAACGGCGGCAACGCGGTGCAGCTCACATCCGGTGACTTTGACCATGGCGGCAGTATTAGCTTTAGTGACGATGGCAGCACCTTATACTTTTCAGCAAACCGTCACAGCGACCATGAGTTAAAGCCGATAAACTCAGAAATTTACGCGCTGGAGCTTGATACTCTCAGCATTCGCGCCATCACCGACCGCGATGGCCCAGACAGCCAGCCGCAGGTGTCTCCCAATGGTCGTTACTTAGCCTACACCGGCTATGATGATAAGCGCTCTAACTATGAAAACACTCAGCTCTACATCCGTGATTTAGAATCTGGCGAGACGCGCAGCTTAACACCGGACTTTGACCGCGCAGTGGCGCAAATACACTGGGCGGATGATAGTCGCGGCCTGTACTTTAGCTACGATAGCGAAGGCAAAACCACCATTGGCTACCAACCTTTGCGCGGTGAAGCCAAGGTGATCACCGACAAAGTGGGGAGCGTGTCTTTTGGTCGCCCCTACTCAGGCGGTGATTTTGACGTTAGCACCGAGGGTGATATTGCATTCACGCTCGCCGACACTCAGCGCCCTGCTGATGTGGCCTTGACTAAGCGCGGCGAAGCGCTGCGGTTGACGCATTTAAATGAAGATGCCTTGGCCAACAAAACGCTTGGTAAAGTGGAAGAATTGTGGGTTAAGTCCAGCCACGATGAGCTCGACATTCAGGGTTGGATTGTTTACCCGCCGCACTTTGATGCAACCAAGAAATACCCTTTGATTCTCGAGATCCACGGTGGACCGGTGGCCAACTACGGGCCTCACTTCAGCGCTGAAGCACAATTATTCGCCGCTCAAGACAACGTGGTGCTGTACATGAACCCACGCGGCAGTGACTCTTACGGCAAAGACTTTGCGCAAACGATTCATCATAACTACCCAAGCAACGACTACCATGATTTGATGACGGGTGTGGATGCCTTAGTTGCCAAAGGATTTATTGATGACACTAAACTCTATGTAACCGGTGGCTCTGGCGGCGGTGTACTTACCTCGTGGATAGTCGGCCATACCGATCGCTTTGCTGCGGCGGTGGTTGCCAAGCCTGTAATTAATTGGTTTAGCTTTGTACTAACGGCTGATTTTTATCCCTTCTTTGCCGATTACTGGTTCCCAGGCAAACCATGGGAGCATATGCAACATTATATGGAGCGCTCACCTATTAGCTATGTGGGTAATGTAACCACCCCCACCATGCTATTAACCGGTGAGGCCGATTATCGTACGCCTATTTCCGAAACGGAGCAGTTCTACCAAGCGTTGCAATTGCAAGGGGTGGACACCGCCATGGTGCGTATTCCTGATGCCTCACATGGCATCACCAAGCGGCCCTCGAACCTGATGGCAAAAGTCGCCTACATTCTGTGGTGGTTTGAAAAGCACGGCGAAAAGCAGGCCGATAAATAACCATATAAGGGCGGCGATACGCTGTCGCCGCCCTTGTTGCGACTAGGCTGTGCCTTTAGGCCAGCACCAGTTCCACATCAATGTTGCCACGTGTGGCATTGGAGTAAGGGCAAACCTGATGCGCAGTATCCACTAGTTGGCGCGCCTGCGCTTTGTCCATATCCCCCAAATCCACGGTGAGCTTAGCGTCGATAGAAAAACCTTGCCCTTTTGGACCAATTGCAACCTCACCGGTGACGGCAATATCCTGAGGTAACTTAATTTTTTGATCGCCAGCCACTTTTTTCAACGCGCCAATAAAACACGCTGAATAGCCGGCGGCAAAAAGCTGCTCAGGGTTGGTGCCCTGACCATCATCGCCCCCCAGCCCTTTTGGAACGGATAGGTCAACATCTAAACGGCCGTCATCCGACTTGGCAGAGCCGTCTCGTCCACCAGTTGCTGTGGCTTTTGCACTATAAAGAATCTGTTCTAACGCCATTATTGGGCTCCTTCTAGTTAACTATTTAGTAATTTACTTTGTATGCAAAATAAATAATAGCGGTGGCCAACTTGAAGATCAAGTTATTTGCATGCAAAATAAAATAAAGGAGAAATCATGACCGACAATGCTTTAAAACTTGACTACCAGCTGTGTCACCGCTTTTACACCGTGGCTAATGCCTTCACCCGGGCCTATCGCCCGTTATTGCGTGAGCTCGATATTACTTACCCACAGTACGTGGTGTTAATGGCATTATGGGAAAAAGACCAAATCACCATTCATCAATTACTCGAGAAAACCCATATTGATGGTGGTGCCATGAGTTTAATTTTAAAAAAGCTCACGCAGAAATCTTTTGTGCAAGTGATCCATGATCAGCATGACAAGCGGGTAAAGCGGGTGGTACTCAGCGACTATGGAAAAAAGGCCAAACACACCGCGCAAAAAATTCCCCAACAGATGCGCTGTAACCTCAAAAATATCAGTGATGAAGAAGGGATGGAATTGATACGACTAATAGACAAGGTGAGTGATGACTTACACACTACACTTTGTGAGGCCGATACCCAGTAAATACTGATCAGATAACCTCGTTATCGCCCAGTGAAGCTGGGTGACGCTTACCATGAAAATGAGTATAGAAAGAAATCCATTTAAGATATGTATCAACGGCTGTGAGCGAATATTGCTTCGTCAGCATAAACTCACCGATGTAGTTTAAAAATGGTGAACGAGTTCTCACTGAACCAGCCTCAACAAATAATTGTCTTTATATACAGCATTGTTGTATTTCTCCTATAGTCAGGAAAACGACCCATTGGGTCGTTTTTGTCGTGTCCACATTTAGAGCAATGCAGCATAACTTCAATGCTGGTAAGTACTTCCTAAATTTGCTATCAATGGTCTAAGGACAAAAACGAGACAGGTTGCGGCAGAAAAACTACCCAATCGCTCGATATTAAATTGTTAGGGTTACAAGGAAAGTAAGTGCAAAAACTCAGGTTCATTTTTTTATCATTACTGATTTTTGGAGCTTTCGGTTGCAGTGAAAAGCCAACTGATATCATTACTTGTAGTGGTTCTGTATCCGAGGGAAGTGTTTGGGTTTCTATCTCACACGATAATCAAGTTAAAATTGGCAGTTCACAATTTTCTGAGAGTTTGCTTCGTTCAAAGTATCACTTGGTTAAACAATCTTGTAAGTCTGTTACTGTCATGATTCAAGCTGACAAATCAGCAAAAAACAAAGTGGTTTATGACACAATCCAAACTATTAAATCAATGGGTTATCAAGTGTCACAGTAACCCTAACAAGGCAATTATAAATGGGACGTCTAAAGCTTGGCTGGCGCTCATTCTTCGCTAATTTTAGCCAAGCTTAATACGCCCCATATTGCGGCGTTATGTGGCATGGAGATAAATTGAGAACCTCAAGGATAGTCAAATACACTTTCATCATGTTCGTACTGCTTACAGCATTAAGCACTTTTACGAGTGTGGTAATAGGAGTCGACAATTTAGCGACACTATCATTTGGCGAATATTTTACATATCAATTAATGCCGCCATCTTTGTTAGCAGTAGCCATGTATGCACTAATGGCGAAACGAGACTCAGCTAAAGCCTGGAGATACACTGCCAGTGTGTTTTTGTTTGGCTTCCTAATGGGCATGTTAATCCTTTCGTTGCTGATGCAAGAACTGTATATCCCACCAACATGGTTCGTAGAGCTTCCTTTGTCGGTAGCCTCGGCTATTGTTGGTACTTTAATCGGGATAAAGTGGAGTATAAAAAGTGCGTCTGCCACATAACAAACGCATTAATGAATGGACGTCTAAAGCTTGGCTGACGCTAGTTCCTCGCTGATTTTAGCCAAGCTTAATCCGCCCATTATGCGGGCGTTAAGTGCCAAAATAAGATATGGGTATATTTATAATTCACACCCAAGATTCAATGCTTCTTTCAAAAAAGGCCTACGAATCATGGAAAGAGATTCAAGATCATTATCCTGATTACATGGCTTCTCTTGGGCCTTGGAGCGCTGAAGAGGTAATTGATTATCTTCATGATGAATATTCTGATCTAAGTCCCGAGGCATTAATTCAGGTAAAGTCCTTAATTGATGGTAAGGAAGAGTGTTTAGAATTAGTTTTTCGGAATTGATCAGCTAGCACTTAACAAACCAAGCCAGTTCGCCAGCTAACTGGCAGGACAAATTTACGCGCTTCGTGCTAAAAAACAAATTTGCCTCTGCTTAGGGGCGTTATGTTTCTAGGAGATTGCATTGGATCTTTGTATCACCATAAGCGAAATAAACTGGTCACTGACAAAAGATGTAGTCTCAATTGTCGGCACGATTGGTGCTCTTATTATTGGTGGTCTTGGGCTGTTCACTTGGAGTAGGCAGCTTCGGGGGACAAGTGAGTACGAGGTTGCAAAGAAAGCCATACTAAACACATACGAAGTTCAGCAAGCGCTTCAGTCCGTTAGAAATCCAATGCTTTATCTTAGCAAGGAGGAAGTCGAAGCTGGTCACCGGCTTGAAGAAGAGCAACGAATTTATAGCGAGCGAATGACCTACCTCAATGAGAAATGGGCGGAGCTACAGACGGTTCGCCTTGAGGCTAAAGTAATTTGGGGTAACGAGGCTCAGGATAGTTTTAACGAAATTCAGCAGCGCATCGGAGATCTTCGGGGAGCAATTTGGCTTCATTTTTGGATGAAAGGTGCCTATGCCGGGCCGGGGGCTACTGTAGATAATAGCCCAGAGCGAATCAGAGAGAATGACAAGATTGTCTATTTTACGTCTGAAGAAGATGACTTTAGTCAGAAAATAGCTGAATCTACGGCAAAGGTTGAAAAGTTCTTTGGGTCAAAGGTTAGAACTAAATAAACATAACAAGGCCAGCCACAGCGACGGCTTTTCCGTTCCGGCTTCGCCTTCACTACAAAGCCGCGCGTGCTGGCGGCGTTATATTTCTATAGGTTCCTATGAACATTAAAAATTCAAATACATTTTTCGTAGGTTTTATTGTTGGTGCTGTACTAGGATTCTTAGGTTATTTTTTACAGTTGGAACCTGGCTCGAAACCAATTGTTGACGCCTTTCTAAATGCGTTAGTTTTTGCGCTTGTGTTAGGCGTTTTTATTGGGATTGGTTTTTTAGGTAAGGCAGGGAAGACCGGCGCTGATTCTGTGCCATTTTCAGATGAAACAGACTATGGCAGGTTCACAAAGAAGCACCCTCCCACTACAAAGGTGTTGAATGATGATAACGAAACATAACAAACGTCTAAACTCCGGCAGTATTAAGAGTTTTCATGGTTTTGGCAAACAACGCAAAGAGTCATGTCGACACATTGCGTGTTAGGCGGGCGCTCTATATCTCAGGAAACATCATGAGTTATTTTAAAGGAATATTTTGTTTCTATTGCGGATTGTTTGTTTGGGGAGTTATCTCTGCTTTTTACTACCGTCTTCCTGTACCTCTTGTCGGCTATATTGGCCCGTTTGGTGAGTACCCATCATCTTTTACAAGCAGTATTGAATCTGCAGCAATGGCACTTGCTTTCTATTCAATTATGGGTGGTTTTATACCTTGTGCTGGTTTGTCGGCTCTCTGTGTTTACTGGCTTAAAAAGTTAAATTGGCTCACTAATTCACGGCTATTATTTGTAAGTTTTACGACAAGCATTTTGCCTGTTTTGTTACTTGCTAATTTAGATCATTTTATTGGACCATGGTAAAAAGATATAACAATGCGCTATTGTCGCTCCCTTAAGTCGCTGGGACTCATACACCGGGCCGCTTAGCGTTAACAGTGTCTTCTTCTGGCTCAAAGCACGCAACTAAACTGTGAACATCACTACATAGCCACACAATTGCCAAGCGTGTTGTTATTGCTCAAGATTCTTACCCGATTAAAAAGCATACAATAAAAATAACAATGCCATGATTTGCTCTCAACCTGTTACTGACACCGCCTTTTGCCTATGGGCTTATCAAGCTGGCCGGTTACAACATTATCAAACCCGTGCTCTTCGCCGCTATCATTGTGGCATTTTTGGTCCATCGTAGCGACATGAGCGCGCTCGCTACACTTGATACACCCAACCAGTTGCATATGATTTTGGGGATGATTGGCTCGTTATTCATATTGCCACTTGCCTTCGTGCTTATGCGCCGCGTACGAAGCTCAGCAGCGTAAAGCGAGCAGCCCTAATAGGTGCGGTTATTTAGCGCAGCAAGCTCGCGACTAAGGCTCTCCTACAAACAACTCAGGGTTTGTGGAAACCTGCTCAAACCAAGCACGCAGACTATCAATCGCGGCGCGCGTTTTAGCCGCAACAGTGTCGCGATGCGGGGTCACCGCATAAACACTGTAATGAGGCAGCTGCCATTGCGGGCATATGCGCTGTAATCGACCACAAGCGAGCAGGTGTCGCACCTCTGGCTCCGGTAATAAACCGTAACCAATGCCATCTAAAGTGAGCTGAATAGCGGCCTGCATATTGTTCACTAATAACCGAGGTTGACCGAGTGTAAAGGTGTCACCACTGTGCTGATGGGTCAGCTTTTGACCTATGCGCTGTGCCCCGGTGTGGCCAATAAAGGTTTGCGCCGCGAGCGCATCCGGGTCTTGAGGGTTAAGTTCGGCCAATGGATGAGTACGGCTAACGCAAGGGATCAACTGCCAATCGGCCAAGTGCCTGGCTATCAACCCC
This sequence comes from Pseudoalteromonas sp. CNC9-20, assembly GCF_022347875.1. Classification (NCBI taxonomy): domain Bacteria; kingdom Pseudomonadati; phylum Pseudomonadota; class Gammaproteobacteria; order Alteromonadales; family Pseudoalteromonadaceae; genus Pseudoalteromonas; species Pseudoalteromonas sp. CNC9-20. Next base: position 138,976 of record NZ_JAKRFS010000002.1, read on the forward strand.
GAGTCCGTTAAAGGGCCAATACAAATGGCTAAATCAACCCCGCCAGCAATAATATCAAAGGGCTCATCGGTCAAGGTAAGCTGAATTTCAATTTTCGGAAACTGATCGGTCAACTGCTTTATAGGCTGACTTAACAAGCCACCACCAAAGCCAATTGGGGCAACAATTTTCAACTGCCCAGAAGGTGTATGCTGAAGCTGTTCGAGTTGTCGCTGAGCCTGCTCTGCCGTGGCGAGTAGCTTTACCGACGAGGCGTAGTAAATCTCACCGGCTTCAGTGAGAGTGAGCTTGCGCGTATTACGGTTAAATAAACTCAGGCCAATGTCTTGCTCAAGTTTAGTGATTTGTTGACTGACCGCTGAAGCGGTCATATGTAATTGCTGAGCCGCCTGACTCATACTGCCGGTTTCCACCGTTTTCGCAAACACCTTGAGGGCGCGCGTTAGCTTGGTGTTCATACTTTTAAGAATTCCTTAAACAACCTTTAAGAAAAAGCGCGTTGCTCGCAGAGGTGCAACAGCATACCATCAAATAAGAATTAATATCATTTACCTTAATTATACCACGGAGGTTCCCCAATGTTCACGGTGCAACGTCGTATCGCCCCGTTATCCCTCGCTATCACCGCTGCGCTCGCTACTTTAAGCACCAGTACTCATGCTAACCAAGCACCTGATAACGACATGGAAAAAATCGTGGTAACCGCCTCGGGTTACGAGCAGCTTATTAAAAATGCCCCCGCCTCTATTAGCGTAATCGATCGCGAGGAGCTCTCGCAACGCTTTTACCGCGACTTAACCGATGCGATGACCGACGTCCCTGGGGTGGTTGTTACCGGTGGCGGCGACCGTGAAGACATCAGCCTACGGGGTATGGGCAGCCAATACACCCTGATTCTTGTTGATGGCAAACGCCAGAGCTCACGGGAAACTCGCCCGAATAGCGATGGCCCAGGGGTTGAAGGTGCCTGGACACCGCCACTGGCCGCCATAGAGCGTATCGAAGTGGTGCGCGGGCCCATGTCATCTCTGTATGGCTCCGATGCCATCGGTGGGGTGATCAACATTATTACTCGCAAAACCCCTAAGCAGTGGTACGGTGAACTGCGCTTGGATACCACCATGCAAGAAAGCAGTGAATCGGGTGATATTCACCAAGCCAACTTCTTTGCCGCCGGCGCACTGATCCCTGAAAAGCTGGGGCTGCAAGTGTATGGCCAATTCAGCAACCGCGATGAAGACGATATTTACAGCGGCTTTCGCGGTAAAGAAGCGGAGAATTATCAAGCTAAGTTATCGTTCACACCCAGTGATGCCCACAGTTTTTTACTCGACATTGCCAGTGCATCGCAAACTCTGGATGCCACCTTGGGCAAAACCGTAGAGCCACTGGCTCCAGGGGAAAGTTGCGGCCGTCGTGGCTGCCCAGAGTCCACCGTAACCGAGTACGATAATCAAACCATTTCACTCTCACACACCGGTTATTGGGATTTTGGCCAGTCATTTAGCTATGCGCAATACGATAAGTACGACAACAAGTCACGGGATATGATTGTTGAAAACATTGATGTGCAAAGTTTGTGGACCTTGCCTATTAATGAGCACAACAAAATGAGTGCCGGCGTGGCCTACCAACGTGAAGATTTAGAAGATAACACCAGCAACCGTATTAGTGAGCTCACGCAAATTGATAACGATATGTACTCGGTATTTGCAGAAGATGAGTTCCAAGCCACCGAGAAGCTGGCCTTGACTGCGGGGCTGCGCTACGACAAAGACCAACAATTCGGCGGCCATACCAGCCCAAGGTTGTATGCGGTGTACAACGCCAATGACACTCTGACCGTTAAAGGCGGTATTTCCAGTGGTTTCAGAGCACCGAATCTACGACAAACAACCGCTGCTTGGGGCCAAGTTAGCCGGGGCGGCAACATCTATGGTAACCCTGATTTAAGCCCTGAAACCTCGCTCAACTATGAAATGGGGATTTACCTAGATACCGAGCAAGGCTTAAGTGCATCGACCACGGTTTTTTATAACGAGTTTGACGATAAAATCTCTCGCGTAGCTTGCCCGTTAACAAAGTGCACCGACGGGCCCAATGAGTTTGGTTCACTGCCAACAACCTATACCAATGTTGATGAGGCGACCACTCAAGGGGTAGAAGTCTCACTAGACTACCAGCTCGCCAGCACGGTCAAGATGGCGCTTAACTATACCTACACCGACTCGGAACAAAAAACCGGTGAATACGCCGGCAGTCCGTTGAACCAATTACCGGAGCACCTGGCACAAGCGTCGCTCAACTGGCAAGCCAGTGATGCCTTAGGCACTTGGCTGCGCGTGCATTATCGCGGTGAGGAAAGCCAACCGACAACCGGCCCTTCACAGTCGAGCCTCATTGCGCCGTCTTACACCACTGCAGATTTAGGCGCCAACTACCAAGTCATGGATTCAGTACGCTTAGGTTTTGGGGTGTACAACCTCTTTGATAAGGAAATTCGTGAAGATGAATATGGCTACATCGAAGACGGACGTCGCTACTGGGCGTCGCTAGCCTGGAGTTTCTAAATGGCCAAACGTAGTAAGCTTTGGGATCTCAAAGCTTGGCATTGGATCAGTTCAGCAGTGTGCCTTATTGGCATGCTGCTTTTTGCTGTTACAGGGATCACCCTAAACCATGCCGCGAGCATTGAGTCCCGCGCACAAGTGCAGCAAATTGAAGCGCAAGTGCCCGATGCCATCCTCAATCAATTGAAAGCCGCCGCCAACAACGAGCAGCTACCAAAGAGTTTTCAGCGTTGGTATCAAGGTCAAACCGAACAGTCTATTGCCAGTTATAAACAGCTTGAGTGGAGTGACTTTGAGCTTTATGTGGCCATGCCCAAAGCCGGGGGTGACCGTTGGTTTACCGTGACCTTAGATACCGGCGAATTTTATCAAGAAGCTACCGACCGTGGTTGGGTAGCCTATCTAAATGACTTACATAAGGGCCGGAATACCGGTATGTGGTGGAGTATGTTTATTGATCTTTTCTCTGTGGCCTGCATCGTTTTTTCGATCACCGGGCTGTTATTACTAAAACGTTATGCCAAAGGCCGCAAATCAACGTGGCCACTGGTACTAGCGGGATTAGGTATACCCGCTTTGGTATTGGTGCTACCTGCCCACGCGGCGTCAGCGAACCAGTTGCAAGTCGAAATTCCCCGCTTAAGCGTGGCCGAATATCACCCCCCTTATGTGGCCGTGTGGTTAGCCAATAGCAAGCGCAAAGCGGTGCTTGATTTAGCCATCTGGTATGACACCAAGCTCGCTGACCGTGAGGGTGAGAAGTGGTTAAAAGATTTGCGTTTATGGTGGCGTCGCAGTGGTCGCAGCTTGTCGCTCCCTGTCGATGGCGTCACCGGCGCGACGCGCCGCCCTGGCGTGGCCACCCTTGATTTAAGCCCTTTCGCAGCGCAATTGGCCGCTCTCCCTGATGGTGAGTACACCCTCAATGTAGAAGCGGCGAGGGAATTAGGCGGGCGCGAGTTGATCCGCATTCCCCTGACATTACCGATAACCCAATCACAACACCATACCGAGCAAGGCCAGCATGAGCTCGGCACAATTACATTAACTATGGAGCCTAACACGTGAAGCTAGCAACAATTATCAGCGCGGCGCTATGCACCGCCCTTGCAACCACAGCCGTTATTAGCCAATCAGCACACGCCCACCGAGTGTGGCTTAAACCAAGTACCACAGTGGTTTCAGGTGATGATGAATGGATCACCTTTGACGCCGCAATCGCCAACGGCATTTTTAATCCCGACCATTATGCCTATCCGCTTGAGCGACTGACTGCAATTGGCCCCGATGGCCAAGCAGTGGATTTAGAAAATAGCGCCAAGCTTCGCTATCGCAGTGTGTTTGATCTGCACCTACAGCAGCAAGGAACCTACCGCGTATTTAACGCCAGCCGCTCCATTGTCGCCCGCTGGGTGGATGCAGAGGGCGAGCGCCATTATTGGCCAGGCCGTGGAAAGACCGGCACTTTAGCGCAGTTCAAACAGCAAGTACCCAGCGATGCCAAAGAGTTGCAAGTGAGCGATGTTGCTCGTCGCATGGAGACCTTCGTCACCCTTGGGGCTCCTAATGACACGGCAATTACCCCTAGCGGCCAAGGGCTCGAGCTTAATGCCCTAACCCACCCGAACGATTTATACGTTGATGAAAGTGCGCCTATGCAGCTACTGATCGACGGCCAGCCTGCAGTTGGGGCAAAGGTAACCTTAGTGCGCCAAGGCGAGCGGTATCGTGATAGCAACATCGCCACACAGTTAACCGCCGATGATAATGGTCAAATTGAGCTGCAATTTACGCAGCCAGGAATGTACTGGTTTGAAGCCGAGTATGAAGACCAGCAAGCCAAAGCTCCGGCACAAACTCGCCGTGGCAGTTATGTGGCCGTGTTCGAGGTATTGCCGCTGTAACTGGCACATCAATAAAGTGTCAAAGGGGTTTACAGTGAAGCTGTGGCCCCTTTCTTTAAGTGAAATATAAGCCCAATGGGGCACTCGGAGCGCTTTGATAACCTCGTCTTACTCACACTATCGCGACAATGATGATAGCTGCGCAAGTAACATCAAACTCCCATAAATGCGCGCTGCTTAACAGTCAACAAATTGCCTTTTTATTGCTAACTACATCACCCTTCTAAGGGTTCACACCCAGGTTGAGTCCCCCGACATAGTCTTGGCGAATAACCACGAATATTTACTTAGCGTGCTAACTATTGTAATATACTTAGCCTGCTAACTAAATGAGAGCGCTGCACCATGGCTGATATTCCTTTTCATGAAACCCTCGACTTAAGCTTATGTGGCAAGCTTGGCCGCGTTCACCGTATCTGCCGTCAAGCGTTATCTGTCGCCGTTGAGCCACTTGGATTCACACAACCGGGTTGGACGGCAATGATGCATATGCACCATCTTGGCGAAGGCTGTACGCAGCACCAACTGGCCACTAGCTTAGATATAGAAATGCCAAGCCTCACCCGCACCCTGAAACAACTGGAGCGCGCACAGGTGATTGAGCGCCGTGTCGATGAGCACGATAAGCGCTGTCGGCGCCTGTATTTCACAGCGCAAGGTGAGCAGCAATTATCGGCGCTCAAAGCGCGGATCAGCGAGGTCAAAACTCACTTATACCGAGGGTTGAGCGATGAGCAGCTTAATATGATGGCGCTTGGCCTAGTGGCCTTAGAAGACAATGCCAATCAATTTATGGAGGACCAAGAGTGAGCCAGCAACCGACTCCCGATCAGCAGTTCGCACGCTACGTTAAAATAGCCATCATGCTGTTTATCCTATGCTTTGGCTATTTTATTGTTGCTGATTTATACATGCCAATGACACCACAGGCGCGCGTTTACCACCCAGTGACGCAAATCACCCCGCAGGTTAATGGCAAAATTGTTACTGTGGCGGTTCGCAATAATCAACATGTGCGCCAAGGGGAGGTACTCATGCGTATCGACCCTCGCCCATACCAAATTGCCGTAAAACGAGCCGAACTGGCCTTGGCACAAGTGCAACAGCAAAACCAACAGCTCGATGCTGACATCAAGGCTTTGCGCGCCGACTTATCGGCGGCTCAAGCCAAGTTACATGAGCAGCAAAGCCTACATCAACGCAGCCGTACCCTACTTGGTAAACAGGCTATTTCGCAGCAGCGCAGTGATGAGATCAGTGCCACTCTGGCTAGTGCCCAGGCACAGGTCAGTGCCGTAAAAGCCAAGCTGCAAGCACTGATAATAAAGCGCGGCGCGCACGGTGAGGACAATATCGCTTGGCAACAGGCCCGTAATCAGCTGCAGCAGGCACAGCTGAATCTCAGTTATACCGAAGTGGTGGCGCCTCATGATGGCATTATTAGCAATCTACAAGTGACCACAGGTACCTATGCCAAAGCAGGAATGGCGATGACGGGGCTGGTGACCGAGCAACTAGACTTGGCCGCTGATTTTCGTGAAAAATCGCTGTATCACGTGCGTGTCGGCAACCGCGCCTTAGTCAGCTTCGATGCTCTACCCGGGCAAGTGTTTGCAGCCCATGTCAGCGAGCTTGCCGCAGGCTCAAGCGCCGGGCAGCTCAGCGCCAATGGGATCCTAGCTGAGGTCGAAACCTCTAACCGCTGGGTCCGTGATGCCCAACGTCAACGCGTACATTTGCAACTCGATGATGAGTTTACCTCAACCCACCTTGCCAGTGGCGCGAGAGCCACAGTGCAAATCGTGCCCGATGACCCAGTGGAGCAACTGCTAGCCAACGCACAAATTCAGGCCGTGAGCCTAATGCACTATATCTATTAACCAAGGAGCTGCGCCATGAGCCTAACCGCCAACGACATTCGCCAAATGCTCCGCATCGCCACCGGCGCAACGCTCGGGTTTAGCTTGAGTAAGCTGTTTAATTGGCCCAATGGTATTTTCTTTACGGTCTACCCTATGCTGTTGCTGGGTTTAGTACCAATCATAAATGCGCATATTGTCCGCCAGTTTATCGCCAGTGCATTGTTTTGTGGCTTTGCGGTATTGGTGCTGCAAGGCTTATTTGGTTTTCATCCAATTCTGATGTCGATACTGGCTTTTGCCATGTTTGCATTGTTATTTTATCAAATGAGTCGCGGTGCCCACTTCCTATTCGGCGCCATGAGTGTGGTTGGGCTATCTATTCAACTACATTTCGCCAGTTACAGCGCCACCGGCTTGGGCTTATATCCATTGATCTTTAGTAACTTTTTGGCAGTAACTGTGAGCCTAGTCAGCGCCTATATTATGCATTGGTTATTTCCCGATGTAAGCGCGCGCACGCCCATCTCGCGCGCCGCTAAAGATGCAGCCAGTGTCCGCCATGAGGTGCTGTTATGTGCCACCGTCGCCACCCTCTCTTTTATGGTTTTTCAGATACTGGATTTACAAGATTCGGTATCGGCCCAGGCCGCCTCTATTTTGATTCTCTTTCCACTGTGTTGGAAAGCGGCATCAATGGCGGGTTGGCAACGCGCTATCGGCACGTTAATCGGTTGCAACTTGGCGTTGGCAGCGCAATTACTCTTGTTTACCTATAGCCAGATTCTGGTGTTTCCAATATTGGTGTTATGGATCCTTACCTTTGTCTTTAGTCGCTACCATGTATTAGGAGGTGGTATGCCGGGGGTTGGATTTGGCGTTATCACCACCTTTGGCATTTTATTCGGACAATCACTCGCGCCAAACCAAGACTTGGTATATAGCGCATTGTACCGCTTCAGCTCTGTGTGTGTAGCGATCACCGCCAGTTTATGTCTGGTGTATGTTATCCACCATATTTTGAATCGCTTTGCGGCCACGCGCCATCATACCTTTACCTAACAATTCTGAGGCTTTACCCGAATTGGGGTTGAAAACCAAGTTGTTATAACATAACATCTCTATTGTTCCCTTGAACAGTGAACTTCCCCCTGTGCTGCACAAACAGGCGAAGCTGACCCGGGCCATGTATCTTTCTGGGATATCTATCAGTGGGTCTTGGTTTGCGGTTGCTGCCGCTCCCGCAAATTAAGTGATACATCGGCTTATTCTTCGTAGCAGCACAGGGCTTTTCCTTACTCGCCAATCCCGTTACCATGAATATCTCTAGTAAGCAGAAGGATGGGCCATGCATAGCGCATTTAGCAAATTAGGAAAAACAGGATGGTGGATGTGGGTGCTCGCCTTGTTAGCCATCACCCTATTGGTCGCTGGCTTTGTTCGCGATGATTACCGCCTATGGGGAGCTGCGGGTTTAATTAATGTTCCCCTGCTGTGGCATCGCTATCGTTATGGTATGGGTGAACAGCTCGTTAATCCTTTCGAGCACATCAAGGTCGAAGAAGAGCTACTCAGTGTTGGCGAAGCCTTGTTTCCGGTGCATGAGATCCGTAAAGTCGTTATCGACACGTGTGATGACAAAGGCCTATTCCAATTGCCCTACAACGGCGGGGGCCAAGTCAGCCTTGTATTTGATAGCCACTACGTGGACGACTTAAAAACCTACATCAAGCGCACCATCCCTGATGCGCAGATTATTACCTAATGATAATTAGCCGCTCATTGACGCGGCTATTTGAGTTGTGCAGCTAAATCCCGAGTCAGTTCGGTTGCGCTTATGGCGTGGCAGCCACTGCGATCGGTGCCACTCCATAGCGGCGTAAAATCATCTTTACCCAAGGTCTGCGCCTTAGCACGTAACGGTGCAAGCTTGGCACTGGCGTAGGGGAAAGCAGGGACTTGGTCGCTTATAAAGCCTTGCTCTTGCATAAAAGAGGTGGTGATCCCCCGCGCTGGGCGGCCAGAGTATAAATTGGTTATTGCCGTTTGCCGGTGCTCTGCGCGCAGCGCTTGACGATGCACAGCACTAGTAGTGGCCTCATCACACAACAGGTAACTGGTGCCTACCTGTACAGCAATGACTCCCAAACGCATATAATGTGCCACGTGCTCAGCCTGAGTAATGCCGCCCGCAGCTATCACTGGCACGTTAATGTCTTTGGCAGCCAGGATTTGCTGACACAATTGCGCCGTTGTCCCCTGCTCAGCAAGCGTTGATGAGAACATCGCACGATGGCCTCCCGCTTCAATACCTTGAGCAATAATCACATCACACCCATGCTGGGCGAGCCAGCGCGCCTCGGCTAACGTGTTCGCTGAGGATAACACCACAGCACCGGTTGCTTTTACACGTTGTAGTTGTTTTTCTTCAGGCAAGCCAAAATGAAAGCTTACGACTTCCGGGCGAAGCTGCTCCAGCACAGCAACATGCTGCGCAGAAAACGGTTGCCTGAGCACCCCTAGGTCATCGTTTGGGTGACATTCAAGTGCCTGATAATAAGGTGCTAACAATTGCTGCCAGCGGCTTTGCTCAGCCTGATTTAAACTCGGCATAGAATGGCAGAAAAAGTTAAGGTTAATTGGGGCACGCTGGGTGTGTTGGCGAAATTCACTGACTTGCGCCATGATTTGCTCTTCACTGAGCATGGCACAAGGAAGGGAGCCTAAACCACCGCCATGAGCAACGGCTATGGCGAGCTTTTCGCCTTGTACTCCCGCCATAGGCGCCTGAATAATTGGGTATGCTAGGTTAAGTGTGCTGAGCAAATCCATTGTGCCTCCGTGGCTCATTGTAAGGTGGCTGCAATTACTTTCACCACATTACTTGGTGCGATGCCAATTAGCCACCCTAATTAAGGCATTTTCTCGCCTTTAAAGTTTGGGTATTTTGCGCAATTGCTTAGTACGCCCACGCTGCACTTTTTTGTCCACACGTTTACGCTGAGCGCTGCGTGTAGGTTTGGTGGGGCGGCGCTTTTTCTCAACCTTAGTGGCGGCCAAAATAAGCTCTTTTAAACGTTTAAGTGCTTCTTCCCGATTGAGCTCTTGAGTGCGATGACTTTGTGCCTTGATCACCACCACCCCGTCTTTTGTGATACGGCTATCGCGATAGGCCAGTAGCCGCTGTTTATAAAAGTCGGGTAATTTCGAGCGGTTAATATCAAAGCGCAAATGGATCGCCGTTGCCACCTTATTGACGTTCTGACCACCGGCCCCTTGCGAGCGGATGGCAGACAGCTCCACTTCCCATTCGTCTATGGTCACCGTATTAGATATCTGCAACATCTATTCATCTTGCCTTAACGACTTTGAACTATCATTGATGACATTGAGTTTATCACTGAGCGCGCCAAGGCCCAACTCAGTGAATTTAGACAATAACGACACCACCTACACAATACCTGCATGGAGAGAACAATGAAGAATTTATTGATGGCGCTTACACTGGTCGCTACCACGGCCTTTACCAGCGCTCAGGCTCTGGCGCTAGAGCTAACGGAAAAAGACGTCGAAAACTTTATTAAGGCAGCACCTGCTGTGACCAATTGGGCAGATAAGCAAGGGCAGCAGTTTGATGGTGCCGCCCTACTCGGCGCCCAAGGTAGCGAGCAAAACAACAAGTCAATGAGTGATAGCGCCATTGCGATGTTGAAAAATACCGACAGCTACCAACAGTTTGCCGATGTGATCAGCCGCTATGGCTTTACCCCTGAGCAACTGATCAGTGTCGGCAGTGAAGTGACTGCAGCGTATTTAGCCAATGTTAAAGGCGATTTATCCGCCGAAGATAAGGCCCGTGTTGATGAGGTTATGGGCGGCCTACAAAGCCTTTCTGGCAGTAGCAACAAGACCAACTCTTTGCTCGGTGCCATAGGCAGCGCAAACCAAGCAAGTGAGGATGTCAGCGACACTAATATTGCTTTGGTAGAAGAATACATGCCGCAGCTGAAAAAGCTATTCTCGGTCCTAGGGCAATAATACCAGTCATAGGCCATTATTAATGATATAAAAAGCCCACCCTGCGGTGGGCTTTGCTTTAGCGTTGCTTATGTCTCAGCAGACTTACCAACAGCGCTGGCAACACGGTTAAGCTGACCAATGTTGATACCGCAATCCCGCACAGCACGATCATCCCCACACCACGATACAACTCCGACCCCTCGCCGGGAATAAACACCAGCGGAGCTAAGCCACACAAAGTCGTCATGGTCGACATAACAATAGGTTTTAAGCGCGTTTGCAGCGCGTTAGTAACCGCTTCAAGCACGGACTGGGCGCCAGACTCTATGTTGCGTCGGCTTTGGTCAACAATAAGAATAGGGTTATTCACCACCGTGCCAAGGAGAATTAAAAAGCCCAGCATAGTGATCATATCGAAAGGCTGATGAAAGCCCGCCAATAGCCCTCCGAGACCGTTGATCATCACCAAGCCCAACAGCCCACCGGCCATACCTAAAGGGACGGTGGCCATAATAAACAGTGGATAACCCCAGTGTTTGAAAATAGCGACCAACAACAAGTAACACAGCGCCAGCGCGACGATAAAGTTACTGCTTAGTGCAGCTCGGGTCTTGTCGAGCTGATCGGCTGCGCCACCGATACTCACATTCACTCCCGGTAATAAGTCGCCTTGCTGCTTTAACTGCACCAACAGTTGTTCACGCACCCGTTGCTGTGCTGTTTCCAAGGCCACATCGCGAGGCGGTATAATATACACGGTGACCGTGCGCCGCCCATCAACACGGCGTAAACTGTCACTGTCCGCTTTTTCCTCTAAATCCGCCAAGGCATTCAATGGCAGTATCCCTTGTGGCGTCACTACCGGTGATTGGGCTAATTGTGCCAAACTTTGGCGATTACCAGCCTCGGAGAAAAGAAACACATCGACCTTATCATCATCAAGGATCAATTCATCAACATAGGCACCGTCACTCAGTGCGGCCACGGTATAACCGAGTTCCTCAGCGCTTACACCCACCTCAGCGAGGCGCTGCCAGCGTGGTTTGATTTCAATAAGCGGTTGGTCCAGGGTCAGCGATGACGGTTCGGAGTCAACTTGGGGGTTGTCAAACACCTCACTGGCAAGGCGATACACGGCATCGGCAGCGCGATACAACGCCGTTTGCTCGGGGCCGCTAATATCAATAGCCACAGCGCGGGTGCCACCGTCATTGCTGGATATGATTGAGCCCCGGGAGGAAAAAGCGCGCATTCCTGGGTAGCTTTTGAATTTATCGGTGATGGCCGCCATCATGGCCTCAATATGTTGCGGATCTTTAGGTTCACTTAAAAACCAAATACTGCCTACCCCCACCGACATGGAGTAATACTTTAGCGGCGGCATAGCCGTTTCCCCGGCGTTGTAAGCAGTACCATCGTCATTAAGATGGCGGTTAAAGTAGGGCAGCAGCTCATCGCTAATTTTCTGCATATGACTGAGGTTGTAACCCGGCGGTGCAATCATCATGGAAAAAGCCTTGGGCTCTTCCCCTTCGGGTAAATACTCCGCTTTGGGCATTAGCAGCCAAGCTCCGCCAAGCAGCGCGAATACGCCTATGACGATACACAGTCGGCGCTGAGTAGGATGCGCGAGCATAGTCACTATGGCCCGTGGCAGTGCCATGGGTTTGGCCAGGTTCTCACCGCGTTGCGCACTGTGCTGCGTAAACCTTGCACATGCAGCGGGAACAACCATCAGCGCCACAAGCATTGACGCTATAATCGCTGCAGAAATTGCGATGGCCACGTCAGAATATAACTGTCCTGCTTCTTGGCGGATAAATAAAATCGGCGCAAACACTAACACCGTGGTCAAGGTTGAAGCCACCACCGCCGGCCACACTTCTTGCACTCCGGCTATTGCCGCGTTGATCTTATCGAGGCCACGCCGACGAGCTTGTTCAATATTCTCCAGCACAACAATGGTATTATCCACGGTCATACCTATGGCAAATGCCACCCCGGCAAGAGAAATAACGTTGATGGTGCGCTCAAACAGCAGCAATCCTAAGAATGCGGCTATGGTACATATCGGGATGCCTAGCACACCAATTAAGGTCGAGCGTGGGCTTTTCAAGAACCAAAACATCACCAGTGTTGCTAGCAGTGCTCCGAGGGCCAAGTTCGTCCATACATTCTCTACTGAGCCTTTAACATAGCGCACATCGTCACTGAGCAAGGTTAATTGCAAACCATTGTTGGCCAACATATCTTGGTTAATGCGCTCAACGACCTGCATCATTTGCTCTTTAATCGCCATGACATTGGAGCCACTTTCACGACGTACCGAAAGCATCAGGGCTCGCTCGCCATCGTTATAATCAATATCACGTAGCTCATAATGATCGAGCTTAATAGTGGCCACATCTTTAAGACGAATCGTAGTGTTATCACGCTGAGCTATCACCAGCTCCGCTAACGCCTGGGCCGATTCAAAGCGCCCAACCATGCGTAGCAAATAACGTCGCTTACCACCGTCAATATCGCCCGCCGAGGCGTCGCGATTGCGGCTGCGAATAGCATCACGCACCGCCACCAAGCTGATGTTACGACTCGCAAGCTGCTGTTGGTCGATGAGTATTTGTACTTGATACAAGGCCCCACCACGCACATTTACCTGGGAAACACCACTGACTCGCTCCATTTCTGGGCGCACAAAGTCTTCGGCATAATCACGCAACATATCAACATCTATATTGAGCGGGTTGCCAGGCTGTGGTTTGAGGGTAAAAAACATAAACGCATTAGCTGAAAACGAACTACTGTACAATACCGGTTGGTCGACGTTTTCTGGATAATTAGGCACCTGAGATAGCGCGTTACTGACGTTGATCAGCGCCTCGTTGACGTCCACACCAAAGGGGAATTCCAGTTCAATTTCTGCCTCACCGGTATTGGCATAACTGGACATTCTTTTTAAGTTTGCCAACGATCGTAGATAGCGTTCTTGCTCAATAAGAATTTCTTTTTCTACATCTTGTGGCGTTGCTCCAGGCCAGTTGGTAACCACAGTAATGGTGCGCACTTCAAGATCAGGGATCATCTGCACGGGTATTTTAAAAGCCGCGACCACGCCCAAAATCACGCAGATGAGCACGGCAACGGCGACCAAAGTCGCATGCTTTACTGACGCCGCTAACATTATTGCTCCCTCGCTTGAACAACAGTGACCGCTTGCCCTTGGCGTAATAATTCATTGCCTTGGGTAACTACTTTCATGCCTGGTTCAAGGCCACTAAGCACTTCAATATGGCCGTTAATCCGCTCGCCAATGCGCACAAAACGCCGCTGTGCTTTATCGGCGCTGATAACAAACACACTGTAGCCGCCATCTGGATGGCGCAGTAAGGCATCAGTAGGCACCACAACACTTTGCTCATCGGTTTTGTTTAGCACAATCTCTGCGCTTGCCGATAACCCCACTTGCAGCCCTGCTTGGGGTGGTACGGCTAAGCGCAATAAAAAGCTGCGACTGGCGCTGTCTATCACTGGTACTTTGGCAATAACCTTAGCTGTAAACCCCCTTGACGCTTTCCCTGGCACTTCAAAACGAACTTGCTTAGCAAGATCGATAGCGCCAAAATGCTCCTGAGGCATATGCAAATCCAGCCATAGTTGTTCGCTACTAACGAGCTCAAACACCGCTTGACCACGGGTCACCCACTCCCCAACATCAACAAAACGCTCAGCTACCACACCGGAAAAGGGGGCGTGCAGTTGCTGACGCGCCAGCAATTCTTTGTGGTAGCGTTCGTTGGCCTGTGCTTCTGTCAACGAAGCCTTGGCGCTTTGCAATGCGGCTTGCCTATCGGCCAGCTCCGTAGCTGCCATCAAAGCTTGTTGCGATAACGATTGGGCCTCGTTAAAGCGGCGCTGGGCGTCATCAACAGCAATACGAGCGCGTTGCTTGGCGCCCGTTAATGCCTGTAACTGCGCCTGCACCAATGCCGCATCCAAAGATAGCAGGCGTGCGCCTTTTGCAACCTCATCACCAGCCTGGGCATGGATTTGCGTAACCACCCCGTCACTTAGGCTCGACAGTTGCGCATGACGCGCCGCACGCAAGGTCCCTGTCAACGCCAGGGTACGCTCGATAGATTGCGTATTGACCTCTTTAACAACCACGTTCACTGCCGTTTGCGCAGATAGGCAGCCGCTTATTAGTAGCAAACAGATGCACCATGCTCTGATCATCTTCATTCCTTTTACTCACACTTTTACTGGCTTTACGTAACGCTCAGCTAAAAGCTTTGCTAATAATGACGAAAAGGCAAATATAGCGACCTTTTCTTGAGCGCTAGAGGTTATCACAAATAAAAATCATTTCTATTTATTGCGGTAGGCGCTTACACGAACAACTCAATAGCGGCGAAGGTATTGATAGTTGGCTCATACCCGCGCAGGCGTCATAATGGGAGAATTCGTTTCTAAGTTGTATTGATGTGTATGAGTTATTTGCTCGCAACCACCCTACTTTGGGCATTTTCATTTAGCCTCATTGGCGTCTATTTAGCCGGGCAAGTAGATCCCTGGTTCTCGGTGTTAACCCGTATCGCGCTGGCGACCCTGGTGCTACTACCGTTTTTGAAGATTAGCCAGTTAAGCCTGTCGTTAACCTGGCGGCTGATGGCCATTGGTGGCGTTCAACTGGGGCTGATGTATGGCTTTTACTATCACTCTTTTTTATACCTCAGCGTCCCCGAAGTGCTGCTATTTACGGTGATGACTCCCCTGTATGTTACCCTGCTCAATGACGCACTAAATCGCCACTTTAATCTTGGCTTTTTCTGCGCTGCGTTATTGGCCATTATTGGTGCGGTAGCTATTCGTTACGACGGTATCAACCAAGGCTTTATGACTGGCTTTGCTATCGTCCAAGCCGCAAACCTGTGCTTTGCCAGTGGTCAAGTGTTATATAAACGACTGATGCTCAAGCATCAGCATCTGTCGCAACATCATGTATTTGCTTGCTTTTTTATGGGTGCATTGGTGGTCGCGTTAAGCTGTTTCGCTCTTTTTGCCAATACCGCCAATCTCCCAAGTACACCCACGCAATGGAGCGTATTGATTTATCTAGGCCTTATTGCTTCCGGGCTGGGCTATTTCGCGTGGAATAAGGGTGCAACCCAGGTCAATGTTGGTACCTTGGCAGTGATGAATAATCTCCTTATTCCTGCGGGGATCCTCGTTAACGTGCTCATTTGGAACCGCGATGCCGATGTGCTGCGCTTGAGTATTGGCGGCGCTATCATCATGGTCGCACTGGTGGTTAACGAAAAGTACCTAAGCCGAGGTAAATAACAATAACAGCAAGGGGGGTTACGCCCTCCTTATCGCCCGGCGATAACTGTACATTTTGACCGCCCAGCCCTGTAATTGCGCTAATAGAACGATGATCACAACGCCAATGAGCACTGGCGTAATTAAGTATTCCCACCCCTGTGGCGTGAGCATAATTAACACTGGGTTGGCCCCTGCCGGCGGGTGAGTGGTCTTTGTGAAAAGCATCGCACTCACCGCAAGGCCCGTCGCTAAGGCTAAAGTGATAGGTGACACACCCACATACTGGCTAAACGTTATACCTATGGCCGCAGTGATCAGGTGCCCAAAAATAACATTTTTTGGTTGTGCCAGCGCACTTGCAGGAACACCAAAGACCAGCACCGTGGTGGCACCAAAAGGGGCCATCAACCACATCCACTCACCTCCCATACTGTCTAAATAGGCGAGCAAGCCAATGGCCAGCGCAGCGCCAATGCCTGCAAGAACATGGGCTATCGGATTATTCATCATTACTTCCTTTTTGTTAAAGTAGACCAATCTGTCTCCTTTAACAAAATAGACAAGTCGGTCTACTTGTGTCAAGCTGTTTCTGAGGTGACTTATGCAAGATAAAAAACAACATTTAATCGACACCGCACTGAGGCTGTTTTACCACCACGGTATTCATGCCGTGGGGATCAATCACGTACTCAGCGAGTCCGGGGTGGCAAAGAAAACCTTGTACCATCACTTTGCCAGTAAAGAAGCGCTTATTTTAGCGACCTTAGCGCAGCGTCATCGCTGCTTTATGGCTTGGTTACGTCATCAGGTGCAAGACAAACGAGGGCAGCAGGGAGTGAGTGCGCTATTTACCGCTTTGGGGCGTTGGTTTTCGGGGCAAGAACTGGCCCTGGGCCCGTTTCGTGGGTGTTTTTTTATCAACACCCACGGCGAGTTTGACGCCAGCCATAGCGATATTCTCAGTGCTTGCCGAGCACACAAAAAGGAAGTTGAAACGGCGATTGCTGCGATGTTGAGCGCAGCCGAGCAACCTCTCGCACCAGCCATTGCTATGCTGATGGAGGGGGCGATTGTAAAAGCGACGCTCGGGCAGCCACAAGCAGCCACTGAGCACGCACTGCAGAGTGCTCTGATCCTGCTCGATAGAGGCCAATAGCATAATTAACACTATCACTTTTAATATCAAGTGATATACTTTGTAGTAATCATTTGGTGGAGAAAATCATGAATGCAATTGCATCCTTTAAGCCACAAAAGCACCCGGATGGATTTTGGCAGCAGCTTGGCATGCCAGCACGTGGCGAGCGTTTATATCAAGCGTTAGAACAAGGATTGTCATTTGATATCTATGACCGCTTAGCCAAACTATCAGGGGTGGATAAAAGCACCATTGCCCAATCAGCCGTTATTGCCCCCGCGACCCTAAGGCGCAGAGCAAAATCGGGGCTTTTTAATAAGCAAGAAAGTGACCGCTTGTATCGCTTTGCCGAAGTGTATAAGGCGGCGCTCGACCTGTTCGAAGGCGATGGTGATGCCACCCGCACATGGTTAACCACAGCGAATCGCGGCCTAGGGCAAAAACGGCCGTTGGATATGCTGGCAACTATGGCCGAGTCAGAAGCGGTGATTAACCTTATCGGGCGCATGGAACACGGTGTATTTGCGTGATAAGTGGCTACCGTATTGTAAAGAAAAAGTGGGCGGACAAGGCCTTTGATGGCGAAGGGGCGCGGTTATTTGGCGGGCGCTGGAATAGCCCCGGACAACGCTGTGTTTACCTCGCCGCCAGCGAGTCACTGGCGATTCTAGAGATTCTGGTACACCTTAATCACAGTGCCATTCTCAGCGACTACAGACTATTTAAAATTAACTTTGCACGCCGTGATGTGCTCACCCTTGACGAGCAAGATTGGCCTGACAACTGGCAAGAGAGTCCGGCCCCGGAAGAAACGGCTTTGATTGGCGATCAGTGGTTGCAAACGCAAGCCAGCTTGGCATTGAGCGTGCCCTCGACCATAGTCCCTCGAGAGTATAATTATTTACTTAACCCAAGCCATCCTGCTTTTGTTAAAGCAGAGCCCAATATTGAAGCCCTGCCCTTTCGCTTTGACCCGAGACTGCTCGCTCGGGGCTAGTAATACTCACTTCCACATACTACGCAGCACGTCATCTCGGCGGTAGTAATGGTGATATAGCGCTGCTGCGATATGCATTATCACCAGTCCTATAAACACCCCTGCGGCCCAGCCATGCAACTCTCGAAACAAGGAAAACAGTTCAATATCCACCGTTAACGCCGCCGGCAAGCGCACTACATCGAATACACTCACAGGACGCGCTGCAAAATACTGCATCAATAGCCCTGATAGCGGCATTAACACCATTAGCGTATACAACAGCCAATGAGACGCCTTAGCCGCGCGGCGTTGCCAATAAGGTAAATCACTGGGTAAAGCCGGTACTATGCTGCGCCAGCGAATTAACAAGCGCACCAACACCAGTAGCGCAGCCGCTATGCCAAAACTTTTATGCAGCCACAGCAGCTCATACTGCCATGGCTCAAGCGAGCGCACCATGACTAACCCCGCTGCCAGCATGGCAATGATTAATAACGCCATCGCCCAATGTAATAAACGCATAGAAAGAGTAAATCGTGCCCGGTTAGTCATTGCTTAGCTCCTTTGCTTGACCGCGCAATTGCTCCACAGCCCGGCGGCGGTACGACTCCGCATAAGCGGCCGAGCGCGCCCGAAGAATGGCATCTGCGGTGGGCGAGATACCCGATGGCAACACCAAAGGGTCAAAGTTGATGCTGTGACACGCCCCGTCCTGCTGCGCTTGCCACTGAGTGATCACTATTTCCCCAGCGTTAATACGCGGACGCTCTGCTGGCCACTGAATTGCCGGATTACGCTCGTCGTCTTGGGCGCTTGCCAAGGTAAATAACCAGTCAAATACCACCGGTTGTTTTGCCAACCGCGCCTTAAGCTCTTTATGTAATGCGTTAGGCCCACTCAGCCCATCATCGGTGACTGACACCGTCGGCTGCATATGCCAACGCACAGGCTGGCGCTGCTCGTTGTCATCGACTAAATAAAACGCATTGATGCTGTGATAGGTCTCGGCTGCGAAGCTGCCACTGGGTTGGTAGCTATCTTTCCACGCCAAGAAATCAGCGCTTTCGGGATGCTCGGCGAAAAAGGCTTGAATAGCCTTGGGGCCCGATTTAATAGCCACAAGCTGCTGATAAAAATCTTGGGGATTGCTCACCGCCATCACCGGCGGAGTATTCATGGCAATGCGCCACTGCTCGCTAGCGCTGGTCGCGAAGCTCAACGCCAAACTGCGCACTGGCGCCTTTAAATCCGGTGCGGTCGGGTTATTGCCGGCAAGCGAAAAGCGACCCACAAACGGTGTCACCGAAGTGGCAAATATCTGGGCCGAAGAATATTGCGCGAGTGCGCCATTATTACGGAACTCGCCTTGCACACAGATCCCTTTAGCATGGGCTCGGCGAAAGCCCGGATGAACTGAATCCCCTTGTTGCAAATCCACAAACTGCTGTGCCGATACTTTATCACCGGCATGCAACAATGGCGCGAACAGCAACGCCGCCCATAAATAACCTAACCTCATAATTTGCTTTCCCCTTGTTACCGATATATCTTGAATTAAAGATAATATGTATGAAATGCCGTTTTGGTTCACTAAAGATGCAAAATTTAGATAATATACAAGCGCTGTGGGCTCGGGAGATGCCACAATTAGATACTTCTACCATGGCATTAATTGGTCGTTTGCAAATCGCCCACAAGCATATGACCTTAGCAATGAGCAAAACATTTCGCCGCTACGGGCTTTCCGAAGCAGGCTTTGATGTGCTTGCGACGTTAAGGCGCTCAGGCCCGCCTTATCGGCTCACGCCCAATCAACTGTTAGCACAAATGCTAGTGACCTCAGGCAGTATGACCAGCCGCCTAAACCAGCTGAAAAAACAGCAGCTGATCACTAGATCGCAAGATCAACAGGATAAGCGAATATGTTGGGTTCAGCTTACAGAGCAAGGTTTAGCACTTAGTAAAGAAGTGATCCAGGCTCATGTAGAAACCCAGCAAACACTGTTATCTGGGCTCAGCCGTGAGCAGCATCAACAGCTGCTATCGGGTTTACAAGCCTATTTACAGCAAGCGGGCTTAGAGTAAATCGGCCACTCGCTGTTGCAGATGCGGCAGTATTTCTTGTTCGAACCACGGGTTACGCTTGAACCAGCGGTTATTACGAGGGCTTGGGTGAGGTAATACTAAGGTGTGTGGCCAGTAACTGTGCCAGTCTTGCACCGCAGCGGTGAGCGTTTTATAACGTTTGGGTAGATGATAAGCCATTGCATACTGACCAAGGACAAGAGTCAACTGCCGCTTAGGTAAGGCAGCTAACACCTGCTCTCGCCATGTTACAGCGCACTCCTCTCGCGGGGCTAAATCTCCGTGCTGAGCGGTGCCAGGATAGCAAAACCCCATCGGCGCGATAGCGAATAAGCGCGGGTTATAAAATTGCTGCTCATTGACTCCTAACCATTGCCTGAGGCGATCGCCACTGGCGTCGGCAAACGGTTTGCCAGCCTGGTGAGCTCGCACTCCGGGTGCTTGACCAGCAATTAGAATAGGTGCCTCACTATCAAGTTGAATAATAGGCTTAGGCGCCAAAGGCAAATGCTCGGCACATAAAGTGCAAGCACGAATCTTATCTGCTAGTTGCATCTTCACTTAGGTATATTGTTTTTGCTTAGCCTAAGGGCTAGCCAGATATTGTGGCAACCCCCTTTACACTTTACCGAGTCATTCACTAGCAAAGTAGTTAGGTAGCATGTAGCGCAGTGAAAAAAACCAGCTTGGTCGGCACTCATCGCTTAGCCTGTGCTCCACAGATTCATTGAATATTTCTGCAATAACGTGAATATGACTGCCCTTTTGGCAAACATATTTTTGCACTCCCTGACGCTGATCGCTTGATAGAACTTGAGTACCCACCCCATCTTGCCACAGTATTTCCAGGTCGGTGTGCTGCGCTAACCGCTCAAGTAAATAAGCGTATTGTCGCGGTGAACTATGCCCCGCATAGAAGCTTGAGATATACACTGGCTTAGCAGGAGCAAGAGTAGCTAATTGATCATTCAAGGCGCTGAGGTAATCGATTAACAATTGCTGTTTTGCATGGCTTTGCCAGTTAAGGTCATCGATTTCATCACTGATATACCAACCAGCAAATGCTGGCAGTTTAGTAAATGCTTGCCAGCGTCGGGCAACGTCGAGATGACGGTTATACAAGCCGCGCAGATAAAAGTGTAGTGCTCGAGGTTGCTGTTGAATGCGTTGGTAGTAGCTATTTTCATGATACAGCCCAACGACTATTTTTAATCCTTGAGCATTGGCTTGATGAAAAAGTTGCTGTAGTCGAGAGCGGCCCTCTTCATCAATGAACTGGCTATGCTCATGCTGGCTCCATTGCAGGGCAATGGTATCAATTTGACGCTCTCGTAACTGCAGCATTATTTCTTGCCATTGGCCCTTTGTTAGCTCGCTGTCGCTATTTAATGGCTGATAAATAACCACATTCGCTTGCACAGCTATGCTGCATAGCAGCAACGCTATCATTGCTGTATATCGCCCTACCATGACCACTCCAGATTCAAACTTGCCACATTGTCGCCCTCTCGTTCACCGTTGAGAACATGCTGTACTAATAGTTTTAGCGAGGCCTGGCGGCGATATGCGGTTATATCATCACCTCCTGACCACCAATGCACCCCAACACCTGCACCTACGCGGGTATCTTGACGCTCACTCGAACGCGTCCATTGACCGTTCACATAAGGTTGCCAAGTCAGCGCTTGCTGATTTTGAGTATGCAATTTAAAGTGATAACCACCTTGGTATTGTGCGAACTGCGCATCACGTCCAGACTTAAGCCAATGTGCGGCTTCCAAATACAAACTTTGTTGCAGCCACCCTTGTACATCAGTTTGCCAATCCCGCGTATTGCCACCTAGACTGAATAAGTCCGTAGCGGCCTTAAGCAAGATATCGACATCGTTGTTGCGCAGCTGCCACTGCGGTTCGATAGCAAACTGGAGGTCGAGCGAAGCCAATGGCTGCCAGCTGTATCCTAAAGCGAGTGTGCTGTCATGTTGTTGGCTATCTTTTTGTACAAAAGCCCGTGCGTACCACTGATGAGTATCCTGCGCACGCCAGTGGTGCTGTAAATATTTGCTGTAACGCAGCTCTATAAACCCACCGTATCTCAAGCTTTGTGAGGTAGCGCCTATATCGATGGGCCTCAACTGCTCACCAAATTGTGCTTGCAGCAACCAACGTGATTGCGCCAATAAATCTCGCCGTAAGCGCTTGAGTTGTTGTTTAGGTTCCTGTGCAAGCTCCATGGTGTCCATGTTAGTCGCCGCGATAGTGGCATGATGCAGGGCATTATCTAACTCATTAGTCACAACATAACTATAGGCAAGCTGCTGGTGCATAGGATAAAGGTCGGGTTGATTGGCCAGGTAATGCTGCATTAGCGGAGCCGCTTGTGCAGCGCGACCTACGTCAATATACAAGTACGCAAGCTCTGCTTGCGTGTGTAGCGCCAACGTCTCGGTAGGTTGGCGTTCGATATCGCTGAGCAGTGTGAACGTTTGCTGCGTTTTACCTTGGCGCCAGTAAAGGCGAGCCAGAGCTATTTGCTCGGAAACATCGGGGTGGTTTTCAAGCAGCCACACTAAGCTCTTCTCTTGTGTATGTAGATCGTTAGCATACCGGGCAAGCTGCAGTTGTAATTGATAAAAACTGATTGTTTTAGGCTCATGCAAACGCACTAAGCGATGCAACCATGTCATCGCTTGCGTGTATTCGTTGACTTTCAACGCACTAGCAATAGCATTAAAAAAGTGCGGCTGCTCTGTCAGCTGCGAGTCAAGCTCTAGCCAGTACTCATACGCCCGCACATGCAAGCCAAGCACTTCACTCAAGTGAGCAAGTTGAACCCGGCTTTCAGTGCTGCTTGGGTTTGTTGCTAAGGCCGCTTGGAACAACGCATACGCTCGCTCTTTATCGCGCTCAATAAAGCAATATCCTAATTGCTGTAAAGCTTGCTCTTTCGCAGGCTCAACCAACCATTGTGCAGCTAACTGACACTCACCAATAGCTGAGGCGAAGCTCATTAACGTCTGTCGCTGAGCTGGTGATGCTTGTCTTGATTGCGCTAAAACAAGCGCATCTCTGAGCGTATCCGACTGAGTTTTCTTGAGGCTTTGTAAGTAACGATAGGTCAGCTCAGCATCTTGATCTTGTTGTTGTGAAAAAGGCCAAAAGGGCGCCAATATATGTGTAACTAGCTCATACTGCTGACGCTGTATCGCCATATGCGATGCCTGCTTAGCATAGCTCAAGCGCTGAGGATAAAGGTGCGCTAATAACAGCCACTGCTGATAGGCTTTTTCTTCATTACCGACCTTTTCATAACCTATGGCAAGTTGCCGCTGCTGCGCCTCACTCAGACTCTGCTGCGCCTCAAATATTGCCAGCCACTGACTGTGGTCTTCCATTGCTTGCGCCACTTGTACCGCTCTTGAGCGCCAAAACTCATCATTTTCGGCGTGTTGCAATGAGTAATCATACAGGCGTTGACGCCATTGCTGAGAGTAAGTCGAGGCATAAGCCATAAGCACAAGTAACTGCTGCTCTTGTTCTATATTTAACTCGGCTTCACTTAACGCCTCTATGGTTCGCGATAAAACCTCAGGTTGCTGAGCTTGCATGGCAATATCAGCTCTTTGTAATAGGCGCGAGATAGCCCTTGGTAGCGCGTCATTAAGTGTCAAAGCAAATGACCAATTTTTGTTGTATATCGCCGCTTGCAACCATTGGCGACGCTCCTGCTCACTCAAAACAGCGTGTTGCTGATAGAGGCTAAACTGCTCACTAGCTACCTTGAAATGCTGCGCTCCTAAAAGCGCTTGTATCAAGTGTTTACGCACACTGGCTTGCTGCTCTGGGTGAGTTATATCATTAATACAACTGGCAACTGCGTCATACTTTTTTTCGTTTAGCAGTGCAAAACAATAGGCTGGGCGAACTTCTTCGAGCCCGTAACGAGTGATCACTCGATGGATGAACTGCGCGCGAGCTCGTTCGCTTATCATTTGTGCACTTAACGCAGCTAGTTCGGTGCGCTGGGTGATACTAAAGCGCTCATCTGCCAAAAGCTTATCAGTGTACACAATAAACAACTCAGCTTGATGCTTAAGCCCAAGTTGTTGAAAGTGTAACAATACTTCACGCCATTTCCGCTGCCGCATAAGCACTTGTTGGTACTGGTTTATAAGCTTAGATAACTGAGGCCAATGTTGCTGCTGAGCCGCAACAAATAACAATCGCTCCACTACATAGGGGTTATTCGGCGTTACAGCTAATGCCTTATTCAACTCTTCATTAGCGAGCTCATAACGACCCTCATCAATATAGCGGTACGCCATATCGATATAAGGATAAAGTAAGAACTGAGTATGCTCAGGGTATCCTTTACCAGCCTCAAAACTAGGTGCTGATAACGCTGTCATTGAGGTAAATAGAAAAAGCCACAGAAGTTTCATAACGACACCTCTGATGAACTCGCTGGCTTGTCACTTACCAAAGGTCTGCGCATAATGCGCTGCGCTAGTTCAAGGGTTTGCTCATCAATGACACCTTTGGCGATAAGGTAATCACCTACCCCTGAGTCGCTATTCTCTTGGCCGATCATCACTTGGTTAGCAACGGAAGGGCTGAGCATAGCCACTTCGCTAATTGCTTCAAACTCACTGTAATGGGCATTTACAAAATGCGGCCAATCCGCACGACGAGCACGACGCTGAAGATTCGCATAGCTGTAGGCCGAGTCATCACTAAAATGCATTTTGAGCGCCACAGTGACCTGTCCCGGCTGGGCAATATAATACCTAACTTTATAACCGACTTTCCGGCTTATAGCCCCTAAGGCCACCGGCGACAAGTGCTGTTCACTCGCAATATGTAGTACACCTTTGTCCAAGAACAATCCAATAATGGCGTAGCGCACAGCGACCGTTTTATGAATACCGAGATCACTTTGCTCTGGCGTAGACAGGGGTGGGCAAGAGCGATATTCAACGCCCGCCTGCTCGGCTATCGCTTGCGCTAATTGCTCACCGCTGAGCACGCCTTGCTGCATTAAATAACGCCCAAGTTTTACTCTGCCCTGCCCTTGCGTGAGCGCATTGTGCAGTTGCTCTTTGGTAATAGCCCCTGCTGAGAGCAGTATTTCACCCAGAGGTCGATAGCTTGCCCGTGCTTCCCCTAATGAGGGAAAGTCATGGCTGGTTTTGTCCCAAGCTACGCGTTTAACATCACCCATTTCGAGAATTTGTCTGACAGCACGAATATTGGCAAAGAAGTTAATAATATTGCCCCACACCATACGTGGGATCGAAAGGACCCCTTGAATACATCCGTAATAGCGCGTAACAAATACAAAGCGTTGCAGCATGCGATTAGCTAGCAGCACGGCGTTGGCCCACAACACCGCACTTAGCCAGGGCTCATCACCATAAATTGAGAGAAAGTTATAAGCACTGCCGGAGAGTTGCTGGTAACCCCAAATACAGGCGAGCTGAAATAACACCAGTAGCGCGACAAAGCCAATGAAGTTAGTGAGACCGCCGCGACGGTCCCGCCAAAGAAAGTAATTTAATTTCCAATCTCGCGTCCATGCATGGGATTTCATACCCTGAAATACGATACCAATGATCCATCGCGACTTTTGCCGCACGGCTGTGGTAAACGTATTCGGGAAGTACTCCCGTACACAGACTACACTGCTATAACTTGCAGATTTCAGGCTCCCCTTATTGATCTGCTGCTTGTGCGTGTCGGTCAGCACAGGAAAATGAATGAAGACTTCTGACATACCGTGTTGCTTGAGGCGAAAGCCAATGTCGTAATCTTCAGTTAAACTTTGTACATCGAAGGCGATACCATCGCCTTGCTCGATAAGCAATTGAATTGCCCGGCGACTAAAACAAGTGCCAACGCCGGCACTTGGGACTTGCCCAACCAAGGCTTCTCGCACGGGCACGTCTTTGCCATGAATTTCTGCAAATTCATCTAGGTAGCTGCCACTGGTAAACTCATACCACTGTCGCTCGAATGGAAATACTGGCAGTTGAATGAGATCTTTACGCTCAACGAGGTAGTTGAATAAACGCATTTCCATGGCACTGAGTACATCTTCTGCGTCATGAAGAATAAACCCTTGGAAGGCAAATTTTGCTTGCGATTCGAAGGTAAATATAGAGGCGATGATATTATTGAGGCAATCCGCCTTACTCGTTGGCCCAGGGCGCGCACACACCACTTTGTGGACATTAGGAAATCGCGCGCATACGGCGTCAACATCAGCTTGAGTCTTGTCGTCGTTAGGGTAAGTACCAACAAATATATGATAGTTCTCGTAATCTAATGTCGATGCCGCCAGTTCCGCCATCGGTCCTACAACTCCGTGTTCTTGCCATGCAGGTACCATAATTGCGAGCGGTTGCTCTGCTTTCTCTTTCAACTTTGAATAGTGCAGCTTGGGGTGTTTGCGATAGATGACCAATCGCCGGTAGCATTTTCGCCCCCAGTACACGAGGTCAATAAACAGATCGTCTAAACCAAAAATAAGCAGTAAAACGCTTAACGCATATACCACATATTTGAGTACAAAGAGGTAACTCGCGAACCAATACAACACATCCACAACAACAGCACTTCCTAGAACAACACAAAACTAGTAAAAAAGAGTGAGCGATCTTATAGCAAAAAAGCATAAATAGGAACGCAAAAAAGGCCATTGAAATGACGTGTAATATTATGAATTATAAGGGTTTTAATAAAAAACATCGTGTTAACTGCGAGCCAACAATTAACTAACGGTTCATTTTCAATTCATTTAAGCAAATACGAATCACTATCTTTTAGCTTTATAATCTATATAATGGCTCGTTTTTGGTACAACAGCCTGCAGACTATGGATTTTCAGTTATCACCCTGGCTTATCAAGTTACGTATCGCCAGCTCTCATTATCGCGCCCTTGTGGTTTATCGCTTTATTGCCGCCATTGTTGGAGGCTACTTATTAACTGCCTTAAGCACAGCTGTTTTAGGGGTCGCCCTGCCATTACAACCTAGTGACGCGGTATTACTGGCTGTAAGCTTATCGATATTGATATATGCCTGTATCTTCATCTATGCCTTTAGTGTGCGCTCTGTCGCTAAGGTATGGATCACTATTTTACTAACTAGTGCAGCGCTCACCGCTCTGCTGGCATTCATGGAGGAATGGCTATGAAGGACACCTTCTTTCGTTCAATGACATGGCTACACACCTGGGTAGGTTTATTGGTCTGTTGGTTACTCTTTCTCATATTTATTGCCGGCACGCTTGCGTTTTTCCGTTGGGAACTTAACTTTTGGGCTAAACCTGAGATACATCATTTTGAACAGCCCCAGCAGCGTGTTGCCGCGCAGCAAGCTCAGATAACCCAAGGATTTGCATACTTACAGCAACAGGCACCTAAGTCCGAGCGCTGGAATATTTCCTTGGCTGATGAGCGTAAAGACTGGCTTACCTACTCTTACCAAGAGCCACGTGAGCCCGGTAAACGTGCGCCTTGGCAAGACTATTATGTCAATCCTAAAACGCTAGAGGGGGTCGATACAGTCAGAGAATCCAAAGGTGGGCATTTCTTTTATCGCCTGCACTTTGATTTGCATTACCTCGACGTCAGAACAGCACGTTGGCTGGTCTGTTTTGCCAGCTTGTTTATGCTTATTGCGCTAATAACTGGGGTGGTCATTCATAAACGGATCTTTAAGGATTTATTTAGCTTGCGCACCAATAAAGGCGTACGCAGCTGGCTTGATAGCCATAACTTATCGTCTGTGCTAGCGCTGCCTTTTCATATCATGATCACCTATACAGGGCTTATTACCCTTATTTTTATGCTCTTCCCCTACCCGACGATGACCGCCTACGACGATGGTTTACGCGGCTTCTATGCCGATGTATTTAACTTTCAGCGCACCGAGCCTGCCAACGAGCCCACAGCCATGGTGGGTGTTAATACACTGCTGGATCAACTTTATACTAAGTGGCCGGATGCAGATATAAGGCAAGTACGTATTGACCACCCTAACGATCGCAGTGCATCGGTACGCTTTATTATTGATAGCGGCAAGGCCATTGTCGACAGGCCGCCAAGCATCACGTTTAACGCCACGACGGGCGAGGTGATAGACATTAATGAAGTAGATAGAAGCGTTAGTGAAGCCATCTACGATGGCATGATAGCCTTGCATGCGGCGCGCATGGCACAGCCCGTGTTGCGCTGGCTTTACGTATTATGCGGTTTAGCAGGGTGTATCATGATAGCGAGCGGCGCAATCATGTGGGCAAAACGCTTACACCAACGCAATAAAAAGCAGCGCCCCGCGATAGGTCTACGTACAGTTGATAGCCTTAACCTGGGTACGTTTATGGGCTTGCCTTTAGCAACCTTGGCATTTTTTTATGCCAATCGGTTATTGCCAATGAATGTGAGTGAGCGCGCCGACAAAGAAATACTCGCTTTCTTTTTAACCTGGGCAGCGGTGCAAGCATGGGCGGTATTCAAGCCTTATAGTTGGCGATTATTAAATGCCATCATTGCTGGCGCCTGTATCGGTCTTGTTGCCATTAACAGCATGACCACGCAGGGCAGTTTGCTGCACTTTATTGGTAGCCAGCAATGGACTTTGTTGGGCTTCGATTTAGTTTGTTTATTTGCAGCAACCTGCTTCGCCTACGCGGCCTATCGTGGTAACCGCAAGCAGCGCACTTGGTTGGGCTCGTTAGAGGAGTTAAGCGTATGATAGAACTGCTTTGCTTTATACTGTGTATCATCGCTTTTAGTTGCTTTGCGCATGCCAAAGCAACCCATTACCGAGATATATATGGTGTGCGCCCCAATGCTCGGTTAGTTAGTAAAATTTTGATCTGTGCTTGGATCAGTATTTTACTAAGCATGACCATAGCGATTGCCGCGCTGGGTAGTTATGGGGTACTACTGTTCTGCGGGTTTATGGCGGTCAGTGTATTGGCCATCACACTGTGTCTTAGTTTCAGCCCGAAATGGCTAAAAGCACTGACCTTTTGCTGCACGGCTTCACTACTAGCAGTGCTTACAACTATTCTGATTGCCAGTCAATAAACCGAATTTTTACTAAGTTTCTAGATCAGTATTTTACTAATAAGTAGGTAAAATACTGATCTGTAAACCCCCTTTACATTTTATATCTGAATTATCAGTTAGCAGCGAACTTATCGCAGGTGTATTATTGCTGCACCTCAATCAGCTTCTCTACCGCAAACCCCGCTGTTCTAAGTTGCTCTTTAAAGTCTTCTAAACGCTGCTCATCAACTTCTTTTTCACGCGCGAGTAACCATGCATAGTCAGTGTTATAACCACTTACATAAGCATATTGATAGTTTTCTTGGTCTAATCCAAACACAACATATGAGGAATAAAAGGGGCCGAAGAAAGAGACTTTAAGATGGCCAGTATTCGGATCGCCAACAAACTTGGCTTTACCTTCAGCTTGGGACCATTGTTGCTCTTCTGCGTTAAAGCCGCGATTAATGACCTTGACGCTGCTATCATCATTCTGGCTGTACGTCGCAGTGACGCGACTTAAGCCTTCTTCAAAAGGGTGGGGCATACGGGCTATTTCATACCATGTGCCCATGTAACGCTCTAAATTAAAAGGGCTAACTGGGGACACTTTGTCAGGTACAGAAGTACAAGCAGATAATACAACCGTTAGTAAAATTATGATCTGTGCGCGCATAGCATGAGCTCCAAGTAAATATAGTCTTTAATCGGGTATAACCGAACAATACAGTAATGACCTCTGTACGAGATAAAGCTTATAACCGCTTAAAAATCATAGCAATAATTTACTATCTTGCTTAAGATCAGTTTTTTACTAAGTGCTTCAAGCGATAGGTAGTATTAGGTGACAATAAAAGCGATAGGGCTAGGGCAAAGCGATGCGGCAATCAGAGTGTATGTAAAAAACCGCCCAAACCTGATTCAGTTTCAAACTTTAAGCGATACCTTGCCATTGCAAGCAGGGCAGATAGCACAAATAAACGCTGAGGCAGGGAACGGTTGGCGAAAGGTATTTAATGTCTATGCAAAGTGGCTATATCAACTAGCTCCTAGTTGTTTGGCCTTAAAAAGAGCGGACACATGGCAACAATTTAGAGATAAAACACTACTGCAAAACGACTCACAAACGGCGTTGCTCTTTAGCGAGCCTGACGTAACCGACCCTGACGCAGCGCTACATGTTATTGCCGGAAAAACTCATGCTAAAGAGCTCGCAGCAAATGAACAACTTGGTATAAATCTGATCTGGCTTAACGATGAGTTCGCTATATCGCCCGCACAACGTATTATCGTGTGCCCCTATTTTGATTACCGACAACTCAATAACGCCAAAATCGATATTCTTTGTGAGCTCATCCACACCCATATCAACTTATAGGATGGTCCTTAGGCGACACCACGAAAGTATAAAAATTGACTACACTGTAAGAAGTTACCATGTAGGCGAGATACCAAGTGAAGATATTAGTCGTTGATGATATGCCGTTAATGCGCCATGTACTTATTAATATGCTGCGTAAACTGGACTACGACGATATCGTAGAGGCCACCGATGGTGAGCAGGCACTGTCGTTATTGGAAAAAACCCGGTTTGATTTAGTACTGACCGACCTCAACATGCCAAAGGTCAATGGCAAAGACTTATTTCTTACTATTCGCAAACACGATGACTGGGGTTATATTCCAGTCATCGTAGTGACCTGCGAAGATAAGAAAGAGGTAGTGACTGATATGATTAGCGCTAAGGTTGATGGTTTCATCATTAAGCCGTTTTGTTTAAACACGCTGAAAAAACAGCTTGAGCGCCTTAAAAAGTTACATCACACTACGACTGACAACGTATTGCATAACCAGTAAAGCCTAGCGCTTTGAAGTAGCAGCGGGCGATACCATAACCACACTGTTCAAGTAGTTCAGCCAAACGCATACGATCCAGTGGGTAGAACTCATGCTCTAGATTGTGGCGCATACGTTCGACACCCGCATCACTTAACCCTAATTGTTGGCAAACAATGAACTGCGCATCACGTTCAAACTGAGTTTCAGGCTTCATTAAATCAGCGAGCCACAACCATGCTTGGGGGGCTAATTGCTGGCGTATCGACTTTAATAACGCTGCTTTATCACCATTGTCTGCCAAGAAATGTAAAACCAATAGGCATAATGCACCGTCAAATTGTTGCTGTAATTGGCCAACATCACCACAATGGCATGTTACCCGCGCGCTTATTCCCGCTTCATCAAAGCGCTGCTCAGCTATTGCCAGCATATCAGCGGAAATATCCTGAGCCACAAAGTGCATATTGGGGTTTGCTTTGGCAAGCGCCACCACTTCTTTGCCTGTGCCCGCACCCACGACTAAAATGGACGCCGACGAGCTTAACTGAGCTTGGCATTGTGCTTGTGTGAGCTGATGCAACAACTCATAACCTGGCACTAGACGGCTAATACGCTCGTCGTAATTAGTCGCTTCTTCACCTTGAAAACTAGGCATAATACCTCCTTGATTTAATATCGACTACAGCGATGACTGTGTTCATTAGCATAGCGCAAGCACATGAACTAAGAATGATTATTCACATTCCACCACAGAGTAACCACCGGGACGTTTGCGTACCTTCACCTGCGTTGCGACACGTTCAGTAAGTTGCGGTATGTGCGATATCACCCCGACTTTGCGGCCCTGCGCTTGCAGGTTATCAAGTGCATCCATAGCAATGCTCAATGTTTCACTGTCCAATGTGCCAAACCCCTCATCAATAAACAAGGACTCAATTTTGACCTTATTGGACGATAGCGACGCCAACCCTAAGGCGAGAGCTAATGACACTAAAAAAGATTCACCACCGGAGAGGGTATTCACGCTGCGTTGCTCATCAGCCATATCGTGATCAATGATAGCTATATCGAGCGTGCCCGTAATACGAGTGAGACGGTAGCGCTTCGATAAGGCGTGTAAATGTTGGTTGGCGTAACCAAGCAATATAGCCAAAGTTTGGCTTTGCACTAAGTTTCGCAATCGCTTCCCTTGGGCATCGCCTAGTGCGCTGTTTAAGGTAGTCCAAGTAGCAAGTTGCTGTTGTAGATCTTTCAACTGCTCTCCTTGCTCGGCTAAGCGTTCGACGTTTTGCCGATGATTTTCTAGTCGTGCACCGAGTAAGGTTAAGGCTTGCTGACTGTCATCGAACTGCTCATCCAATTGCCGCTTTTGCGCTTCAAGCTCTGTTAAATTTTTGTCCGGACGGCTTTTTACTAACTGTTGTAAGCGACTCTCACTGTGTTCTAGCTGAGCCTGAAAACGCACTTTCGTTTGCTCTAATGTCGCGTGCTCAGTGAGTACCGCTTGTACTTGTTGTTTGTCTTGAGTTAGTAAATTTTTGATCTGCTCAATTGTTAAGGCCTCATCAAAGGCTCTGTAGTCCTGGTACCAGACATCAAAGGCTTTTTTTAACTCTTCAATGTCTTGTTGTAACTGGGAACAATTTTTTACTAAGTGCTGGTATTCACTTTGCTCTTGCTCATACCGGCGCTGCTGCTGCTGACACGCTGCTTGTTGCGTGTCTAGTGTCTGCTGAGCCTTTTCGATGGACTCTTCCAGCTCCTCTAGTTGCGCTTTGGGATCTTGCCCATGAGCTATAAGAGTACTGCGCTCGGTTAGTAAATGAGTGATCTCTTGTTCTTGCATTTGCAGTTGCTCGCCCAGCTTTTGCTGCTGAGATTGCAGTGACTCTAGCTTAGTAAAAATCTGATCTCGCTGCTGATTAAGCTGCGTAGTCTGTTGTTGGGCCCGGGCGTACTCATTTTGCAGCTGCTCAAATTGCTGTTTTTGCTCAACCAATTGCTGCCAAAGTCGCGCTAACTGATGCAGACTATCTTGCCACCAAGGCGCTTCACTGAAGTGCTCTCGCAGCTCTGCGATGCTCTGTTGGCATTGCTGCTGCTCAGTTTCAAGTTCGTAAGCAATACGCTGCGTTTGTAGCTGCAGTTGCTGACGTCGCTGTTCACAGCTTTGTAATTGCCCCTGCAATTCGCCGCTGTTTTGTTGCTGAACCTTTAACTCAGATCGTAATTTTACTAACTGTTGCTCTAACTGTTCCAACTGCTGATATTGCTGTTGGATATCCGCAATGGGCTTAGTAAAATCCTGATCGCTAAGCTCATCAAGGGGTTTACCTTGAATAAAGGGCTCTAGCTGCTGCGCTAATTGTTGTAGCTGCGACTTCAGCTGTTGCTCAGTAGCGCTGACATTATCAATTTGTTGCTGTGCTAACTGGATCTCGGTTTGCAAAGCATGCCGCTTAGTATAATGCTGATCCAGATTCTTTTGAGCCGTTGCGTAAGCCTGTTCAAAGTCCGCTAATAACGCAGCAAAAGCATGATTATTGTCATCATTTTCTGCAAAAGGATGATGTTCAGAACCACACACCATACAAGGCTCACCACTTTTAAGCTGAGTACGTAAATGCGTGATCTGCTCGCTTGCACGCAGTTTAACTTGCTCATAGGCCTGGCGTGCATGCGACAATTGCTGCTCTAAAACTGAGTGATGTTGCGAAGCCTCATGCAGCTGTTGTTGCTTTTGTTCAAGCTCTGCATGAAGAGATTGCTGTTGATGACGCACAGTTACAAGCTGACGGTTACTACTACGCCATTGTTGAAAACGCTCCAAGGCCTGTTGCCATGTGCCTAACTGACGCTGAAGCTCAGTTGCAGAAAAGGCTTCAGGCTGCGGCTGTAAACTTACTATTTGCTGCTCAAGTGCTTGTATCGACTGCTGGAATGTGGTGTTTTCTTCATTGAGTGTGGCAAGGCTTTGATCAAGCTTCGAAAGCTCGTTATTAGATGCCTGTAACTGCTCGTTTTTTTCTTTATATGTAGCATCATAACTATTAATACGCTGCCAAAGATGATGGTAATGAGACCAATTTTTTACTAACTCAGCGAGCCAAGGTTGTGATTCTAATTGCGTCGTGTATTCATCAAGGCGTCTATTACTTTCATCCACTTGTGCAGCGAGGTTTTGGCTTTGCTGCGTCAATTGCAGCTGCTGTGCGCTCGTCTGTTCGAACTCAGAGCGTTTTGCCGCGAGCACCTCCTTCTTTTGTGCAATTTTTACATCCAGTGCCACAGCGGCATTGAGTTTTTCTTTGCGCTGCGCATATTGCTGTTGCGCATGGCGCAGCTGTTGTTGTGCTAATTGTTGCTGCTGTTCGCTGTGTTGCCATACACTTTTAGCATCACTGCGTGTTAGCTCTTCTTGGCGAGTTTGCTGTTGCGCCAAACGCTGTTGCAATCGTGCTGTGGAAGTAAGGTTATCTTCAATTTGCCAACATTGCTTAACTCGCTGAGCCTCTCTCACCCTGGGTTCTAATCGCTCTAGGCTATTACTCGTAGTTTGTATACGCTGTTGAAGGTCAGCGATTTCATGTTGTAATTGTTGCTCGGCTGCGAACCATTGGAGGTGTTTAGCAACCTGTTCTCGTCGTTTTTGGCATTGTTGCTGCTGCTCGATATACTGATGTTGCTGCTCGTTAAGCTCCTGTAATTGTTGCTCATCGAGAATATCAACCACATCCATAGAAGCCTTAAATGCCTCGACGTCATTAAGCTTGGCTTTGTAACCAGAATACACGCGTTGACCTACAACGGAATACTTTTGTGTACCACTTAAACGCTCAAGCAATACTGCACGCTCATCGCCTTGCGCACGTAAAAAAGCAGAAAACTCGTTTTGTGCTAGCATCACCGCACGCGTGAACTGCTCGAAATTAAGCCCAACTAACCGCTCAATGGTTTTTTTTGTCTCAAGTTTACCATCACTCACCAACTGCTCTTGCGGCATAAGGTACAGTGCATGAGTGGGTGCTTGTAATTTACCGTTTGGTTTTTTACGTGCTCGGGTCACTTGCCAGAGGGCGCGATAATGAGCGCCATCGATAGCCACAAAATCAACTTTGACCCATCCTATACCGGTACCACGACGCAATAGGTGGCGCGGATCATTGAGGCGCACATTGTCGCCATTAAAGTCTACTTTTTGTGTGCTTTCATTGCTCAACCGGGCGGTTTTATCATATAAGCCTAAACACAGCGCATCCAATATAGTGCTTTTTCCAGCCCCTGTGTCACCAGTTATGGCAAACAAGCCAGCATCACGCAGGGGAGGGCGACTAAAATCGATGTCTGCGTCTAATAATGATGCTAAATTATGAATTTGCAGGCGATTAATATTCATTATTCCCCTCCTGCTCAACATCCTCAACTAACTGCGCAAACAAGTCTTTAACCTCATTGGTAATATCGTGATCTTCAAGCTCATCATGCTCATTGACGGCTTCACTCAATAAGTGCGCAGCGTCTAGGCGCTCTACTTGCGATAAGTCTTGTAGTTCAAGTTCATCGTTTTTACTCTCCCGTTGCGAGCGCACCCGTTCCACGCCACAAAAAAGTAAATCTTTGCCTTGAAGTGCATGCTCGATTTGCTCGCGAAAGTCGGTGGCAAGCTCTTTACTCGAGAGGCGAACGCGAATGTACCCTTGCTCATCATCAGGGCCGGGTAACTGCCGAACCTGCTCACATACTTGAGCTAGCGGCAGGAGAGTCGCCTCGGGAACAAGGTGTAATTGCCGATGCCGAGGAATGTAAAGGGGGTTGACACTTTGCAAGGCATTATCTTGTACCTCTAACAGCAAAACTTGGTGATGATATTGACGTTCCGAAAACGACATCGCGAAGGGCGTGCCACTGTAACGAATGTATTCTTTAGCGTTAACACTTTGCGCTTTATGCAAGTGGCCGAGGGCCACATAACAGGCTTGGGGCGGAAAGGCATCGGCGCCGATGGCGTCTTCACCGCCAATGACTAAAGCGCGCTCCGAGTCTTCGCTGACAGTGGCACCCCGAGCATGTAGATGGCCCATGGCGATAACATTGGAGTCGTCCTCAAGCTGACATTGCTCAAGCATTAGTTGGTAGGCCTCTTTGACCGCCTGAGCATAACTCATTTGTGCATCAGGGATATCACTGGCACGCAGATAGGGAAGGGCAAGAATCGCACAGTGCTGATCACCACAAGTAATGTTAATGACACTCAACTCGGGGCGCTGAAAATCAAAGCGACCGACTACATGAGTGTCAAACTGTGCCAGTAATGGCTGTGCTGTGGTAATGCGTTTCGCACTATCATGATTACCGGCAATAATCACTATATGTAGGGTAGGGCAGGCCGCCTTAGCCGCTTTAACAAATTCATAAAGCTGATTCTCCGCTTGTGTTGGCGGAGTAGCGGTGTGATAGATATCGCCGCTAACCAACAATACGTCAACAGCTTGGCGATTTAATTCACCAATAAGCCAGGTTAGAAAGGCGTGATGTTCTTGCACTCGAGTGTGCTCATAAAAAAGCTGACCCAAGTGCCAATCAGAGGTGTGGAGTAAGCGCATCAGTACATTAAATTATTTGCTATTGCGCCCACTATAGCATGGAACAGCACGCGTTTAAGCGTGCTGGTGTCAGTGTGTTACTTGCCACCAAGTGACAATAATAACCGGTATTACTATCGCTAATGCGGTTAAAGGCAAACGCATATTTCGCTGGTATTTCGCTTTTAAACGACGAATTGCGGTGTTTTCATCACATGCTGCCACTTTATCAATGTAAAAATACCCATTGTCTAAGTATTGTTTACAATGCTGCTCATTTGCAGGAATGGCTATTAACTCGTCTTTCTTTTTGAGGACATAAAAATCCATAGCACCACCAATTTTATACCTTGCTATGTGAGCGAATTGAGTGAACTTCCTATCGCTTACTTTATGTTTCAGCCCAGTCAAAGCACGACTTGTTAGGCTGATAATCCTTGTTTTTATTGTTCACGAATTAAAAAAGTGGGGGATTCTAAAATTAATTAAAATGCAATTGCAACCTTTAATGGGAAAATCCCACGAAAAAAACTGGAAACCCCCTTTACAGATAATAACTACAGCATTTTTTATACCACTTTTAGCATTAGATTGGTCGCGCTTGTATGCACTTCATCGCGTCTCAGTTGCAGCATTTGGCTACTTTTGCAACAGTGTCACAAATAGCAAAAAACACTGTGTTTATGATGAATAAAAATAATAAAACCTTAGTTCTGCTTGGGGCGCTCACTTTGATTAGCCAAGGGGTGATGGCCAATGTAATGCAAACCAAGGGGAATTTCGAAGATAAGTTTCGCCAACTAGACGAGTCCCTGCCTACTGCAAATAGCTACCGAAGTGCCGCTGGCGCCCCGGGGGAAAATTATTGGCAGCAGCAAGTGGATTACGATATAGACGTCACTCTAGATGAAAAAGCACGACGTTTGAGTGCCAGTCAGCGTATCGAGTACACCAATAACTCTCCGCACACCCTGCGTTACTTGTGGCTCCAGCTAGATCAAAATATATATAAGGCAGACTCAATTGCTGAGCGCAGTAAAACCTTTAAGTCTGGGCTTGAGGCTCAGCCTGTAGGTAAACCCAGTAAGCTGAGCTTGTCGGCCCTGCGACGCATGCAATTTCTCGCTGACAATGAGCCGGGGTTCGTGCTCAGCAATATCAAAGATGAGGACGGGGATGATCTCAAAGCCACTGTTGTCGACACCCTTATGCGCGTCGATTTAAACCAGCCTCTGAGACCTGGACAAAGTACCGAATTGAGCATGGACTTTGCGTTTAATATTGTTGAAGAAGACGCTGTGGGCGCTCGCAATGGCTATGAACACTTTGAAAAAGACGGCAATGACATCTTTTTGTTAGCGCAGTGGTTTCCGCGTTTGGCGGCTTACACCGATTATGAAGCATGGACCAATAAAGCATTTTTAGGGCGTGGCGAATTCACCTTAGAATTTGGCGATTATGATGTTGAAATTACCGTGCCGGCAGATCATATTGTCTCCGCGACTGGCACCTTGGATAACCCAGGCTCGGTACTTAACCGCACCCAGCGCCAACGCTTAGAACAAGCAAAAAATGCTGAGCGTCCGGTCTTTATCGTGACCGAAGAAGAGGCCTTAGAGAACGAAAAGTCAGCCACACAAGAGACCAAGACTTGGCGTTTTAAGGCCGATAATGTACGCGACTTTGCGTGGGCATCATCACGAAAATTTATGTGGGATGCGAAAGGCTATCATCAAGGTGGCGACGAACAACCGCTGGTGATGGCGATGTCGTTTTATCCAAAAGAGGGCGGCGATCTGTGGAAAAAATACTCCACCGAAGCGGTGATCCATACCATGGAGGTATACTCTCGCTATTCATTTGATTATCCATATCCGGTCGCCCAATCAGTAAATGGTCCTGTGGGCGGCATGGAGTACCCGATGATCACATTCAACGGGCCACGCACGGAGTTGCGAGATGACGGCTCTCGCACTTACTCCCAAGCAGAGAAGCGTTTTCTCATTGGTGTTGTTATACACGAAGTTGGGCACATCTATTTCCCCATGATCGTTAACTCAGATGAGCGTCAATGGACTTGGATGGATGAGGGATTAAACAGTTTCCTTGATGGAGTTGCTGGACGCGAGTGGGATCCAGATATTCCTTGGGGAGTGGAGCCTCGCGATATTGTCGAGTACATGAAATCTGAACATCAAGTGCCGATTATGACACAATCAGACAGTGTGCTGCGCCTTGGGCCCAATGCCTACACTAAGCCAGCAGCGGCTCTTAATATTCTCCGCGAGGTAATTTTAGGGCGCGAGTTATTTGACTTTGCCTTTAAAGAATATGCCAACCGCTGGAAATACAAACGACCCACTCCCGCTGACTTTTTCCGCACCATGGAAGAAGCCTCAGGTGTCGACCTAGATTGGTTTTGGCGAGGCTGGTTCTATAGCACCGATCACGTCGATATCGCTTTAGATAAGGTATACAAGCTGCGTTTGGACACCATGAACCCAGATATCGACTTTAACCGCCTGCGTGAGATTGAGAAAAATAAGCCGACATCATTGTTTGTTGAGCGCAATAAGCGTGAGGGCCGTGACTTGTGGATAGATAAGAACCCCGATGTACGCGACTTTTACGACAGTAACGATCGCTTCACCGTGACCAACAAAGAGCGTAATGCCTACCAAAAGATGCTCAGCAAGCTAGATCCCTGGGAACGTCGCACCCTAGACAGAGCAGTAGCCGAGGACAACAACTATTACGTGATGCAATTTAGCAACGTGGGCGGCCTGGTTATGCCCATTTTACTCGAGCTTAGCTACACCGATGGCACCACAGAGCAACGTTACATTCCAGCCGAAATCTGGCGCCGGAATGCCAAACAGGTGGAAAAACTGATAGTGACCGATAAGGGTAAAGAAATTGCCAGTATAGCCGTCGACCCGGGCTGGGAAACCGCAGATGTAGATGTGTCTAATAACTATTACCCACGGCGTATCATGGAATCGCGTATCGAAACCTACAAGCGTAAGAAGAGTAAAGCTAAGGTCAGTCGCGACATCATGCACGATATTAAAACCGAGCTCAAAGAGGCTAACGAAGAGGAACAACAGCCATAATGCGTATTATCGTGCTTTTATCGGTGCTGCTATTTAGCAGCGCCAGCTTGGCTCACCAATTAAAAAATTCGGTGACCACAGTGCTATTCAATCAACGCACTGAACATATTGAGCTGATGCATCGATTTTATCTTCATGACACAGAGCATGCCGTCGAAGACCTATTTGGCAATCAAGCTGATATGTTAAAGCATGCAGATGACCAACAAAAATTTGCCGACTATGTAGCCGAACAAGTGGCGATAACCGACCCCAACGATCAGCCTTTGCAGTTGAGCAATGTTGGCTTTGAAGTGGATGGTAAGTTTTTTTGGGTGTACCAAGAGGCAGCGATGCCAAAGCAGCCGCTAAAGGGCCTGAAAATGACACACGGGGCACTCCATGAACTGTGGCCTGCGCAAATTAATATGGTCAATATAGAGGGCAAAGGCAAAGTGCGAACTTTGTACTTTGAACGCCAGAACCAGTGGCATAGCGTCACCTTCTAAGCGCTTCCCCCAACCAGCGTGCACATCAGGGAAGATGTCGATGTGCGCGTTTTTTCCTGCTATGGTTGCGCTTATAGCGGTGTAAGGTCGTATCATTGCAATCATATAGTTTACAGGAAATACAATGCCAAGCAGCAAGCCTCACTCTCTTAATGGCGTCATTTTTGACATGGATGGCACACTATTCAGTTCTATACTGAATTTTGCTCGCATCCGTGAACAGCTCAACTGCCACGCTGATATCGATATTTTAGACTTTGTTAGTACCTTGGATAGCGAAGGGCGGCAACGAGCAGAGCAAGTGATACTCGACCACGAACTTGCCGATGCGCAGCAATCTCAACTATTACCAGAGGTCAAGGCAGCAGTGCAAAGGCTACACCAAGCCAACATTCCGATGGCCATCGTCACCCGTAACTGTCAGCAAGCAACGGCCATCAAAGTAAAACGTAACCCTTTGCCAATTGAGCTAATTTTGACCCGTGATGATGCTCCAGCAAAACCGGACCCCAGTGCACTACTTCACATTGCCGAACGATGGCAAATGGCACCAACTGAGCTGGTGTACGTAGGTGATTATAAATACGATATTGAAGCGGCGCGCAACGCCAATATGCGTGCTTGCTTATATGCGCCCCAAGCGCTTCCTGATTATGCACATCAAGCTGATCATATCATTCGCTGTTTCAGTGAGTTGCCTTCCCTCTTCCCAAGTTATGTTAAATAGCCTCATTTAAAAAGTTTGACCAACAAAGCAGCACTTTTATGTAAACATGGCACTAGCCCAATGTGCTGCGAGTTGTTAAAATCCAGTGAGGAAATAAATTCAAACTTGAGAGATTGAAAATGGGCAGAGCGTTTGAAGTTCGTAAAAACGCCATGGCGAAAACAGCCGCGGCAAAAACAAAAGTAAACTCAAAATACGGTAAAGAGATCTACGTCGTTGCAAAAAATGGCGGTGCTGACCCAGATGCAAACCTTTCTCTACGCCGTTTGATTGATAAAGCTAAAAAAGATCAAGTACCCGCTCACGTAATTGATAAGGCGATAGAAAAAGCAGCCGGTGGTGCGGGTGAAGATTACTCTGCGGCACGTTATGAAGGGTACGGTCCAGGTAACTGCATGGTTATTGTAGACTGCCTTACTGATAACCCTAATCGAACCATTAAAGACGTACGCTTACCGTTTACCAAAACCGACTCCAAGATCGGCAACCCAGGTTGCGTTGCGCACATGTTTGATCACCTCGCCATTTTGGGTTTCGAAGGTGATGATGACGAAGAAGTGTTAGAAGCGCTAATGATGGCTGATGTTGACGTCACAGATGTCGAAGTAGAAGACGGCAAAGTATCTGTATTTGCCCCGCATACCGAATACTTCAAAGCGAAAACAGCACTTACAGAAGCATTTGCAGGCATTAACTTTGATGTTGACGAAATTACCTTTGTGCCACAAACACACATTGAAATCACCGACGAAGATGATATCGCCAACTTTGAGAAGTTTATGAACATGTTGGAAGATTGTGATGACGTACAAAATGTCTATCACAACGCCATTGTTAATAACTAATAGCGTTAATAAAAAAGCCGGCTAATATGCCGGCTTTTTTATTGCTGTAAAGGGCCTTTACATCGACGCTTGGCGTTCTTTGAACAGTCGGCGGTAATGATGCAAAAGCGGCTCGGTATAGCCATTGGGCTGTGATCTACCTTTGAAAACCAAATCTGTCGCAGCTTGAAACGCTAAGCTATCAAGTAAACTTTGTTCACTATCAGCCATATTTTTATACTGGCTATCGCCTGCGTTTTGCTCATCAACCACCTTTGCCATACGCTTCATGGTCTTCAGGACTTGCTCTTCGGTGCAAATACCATGGTGTAGCCAATTGGCAATATGTTGACTAGAAATCCGTAATGTCGCGCGATCTTCCATTAAGCCGACATTATTGATATCGGGCACTTTTGAACAACCAACGCCTTGCTCTACCCAACGCACAACATACCCCAAAATGCCTTGCACATTATTATCGAGTTCGAGCTGAATATCTTCGCTGCTGAGTTGTTGCTGATTATCAATCGGCGGTGTGAGTAAGTCTCTAAAGGACTGCTGGCTTTGTGCTGATAATGTTTTTTGCTGCGCGAATACATCAACATCATGATAATGAAGGGCATGTAAGGTTGCGGCAGTCGGGGAGGGCACCCAGGCGGTGTTGGCACCCGATTTCACATGGCCGATTTTCTGCTCCATCATTAACGCCAGTTTATCTGGCATTGGCCACATACCTTTGCCTATTTGTGCTTTACCACTTAAGCCGCATTCTAGGCCAATACTAACATTGCGTTTCTCGTAGGCATCGATCCAAGGCTGAGCTTTAATTGCCGATTTTGGCAATGCCGCACCGGCCTCCATGGCAGTATGGATCTCATCGCCGGTTCTGTCCAAAAAGCCGGTATTAATAAAGACCACGCGCTGTTTCGCTTGCGCGATACAGGCTTTCAAATTCACCGAAGTACGCCGCTCTTCATCCATAATCCCCATTTTCAAGGTATTGTTAGGAAGACCTAATAAAACCTCCACTTCACTAAATAGCTGCGCGGTGAAGGCCACTTCCTCGGGGCCGTGCATTTTAGGCTTAACGATATAAATACTCTGAGTGCGCGAGTTAGCTAACTCGGAGCGGCTGTGATATTCGGGAAGTGCGCACAAACTAGTAAAGACCGCATCCAATATGCCTTCAAATACCTCGTTACCATCGCTGTCTAGTATGGCGGGTGTTGTCATCAGGTGACCGACATTGCGCACAAACATCAAGCTTCGGCCATGAAGGGTCAGCGACGAGCCATCTAACTTAGTAAAATGTTGATCCCTATTAAGGTGCCGTGTTTGAGTTTGCCCACCTTTGGAAAATTCGCAGCTCAAATTTCCCATCATCAGCCCAAACCAGTTACGATAAACTTGTGTTTTATCCTCGCCATCAACGGCAGCGACAGAGTCTTCACAATCCATGATGGTGGTTAGAGCAGACTCGAGTACGATGTCTTTAATGCCAGCTTTGTCGTCGCGGCCGATGCGGTTGTGTGGGTCGATAGCGATAATAAAGTGCAGGCCATGATGACAAAATAGCAACGCAGTCGGGCGCTCAGGTTGA
This sequence comes from Pseudoalteromonas sp. CNC9-20, assembly GCF_022347875.1. Taxonomy (NCBI): domain Bacteria; kingdom Pseudomonadati; phylum Pseudomonadota; class Gammaproteobacteria; order Alteromonadales; family Pseudoalteromonadaceae; genus Pseudoalteromonas; species Pseudoalteromonas sp. CNC9-20. Next base: position 182,082 of record NZ_JAKRFS010000002.1, read on the forward strand.
CCCTGATAGCCAATCAACTGCGAGGGCTCTGCGAGGGTTACTTGCTGAGAGTCTCCCAAGATAACCACAAGCTCGCCATTGTTTATCGCATATTCGGTACTTTCAATGTGTGAGCCGCTTTTGAGCGGTAACGCTTTATCTAGGAACTGTCGCGCATAGGCCATGACCTTAAAACCGCGCACAGGGTTGTATTGGCTACCTTGCTCTGCGCCTTCTTCCTCACTGATCACATCGCTGCCATACAGTGCATCATACAAGGAGCCCCAGCGGGCGTTGGCAGCGTTTAGGGCAAAGCGTGCATTACTCACTGGCACCACAAGCTGCGGTCCAGCCATGCGCGCGATTTCATCGTCTACACCCTCGGTTTCTACGCTAACCTGCTGTGGTTGCTCGAGCAAATAACCGATGTCTTTTAGAAACTGGGTATATTCATCATGATTATCTTTAGTATTTTTCTGATAATAACCGTCAATGTGCTTCTGCAAACTATCCCGCTTCGCCAGTAATGCCTTATTGATGGGAGTAAGGCGCTGAATGATATCGGCCAAACCCGCGAACAGGCGTTCAGTATCGAGTTCAGTGTGCGGCAGGACTTGCTCAGTTATGAATTGATAAAGCTGAGCATCAATAGCCAAGCCGCTGTGAGAGATGCGCTGGGTCATGTGCGTTTCCTTTAAACGAAGAAGTTAGTCATTTCACTGTAACTGAAAAAGCGCTGATGTGAACCCAAACCCCATTCATTGAAAATATAGCCACAATAATAACTATAAATTTAATAAATCAACCCAATTCGTCCTAGGGTAAAAATACAACGCACCGAGCACTCTCACATTGGCTTTGGGGCAATTAAACAGTTACCCGTTCAAAGGATACCTATAATGACAAACTACAACGCACACATCGACACGTTAAGCAGCCTTCGTCAAAGCAACCTACCGCAGTGGCAAGGGATTAATTCGGAATATGCAGCGCGTATGCAGCTTCAAAACCGTTTCAAAACCGGTCTCGATATCGCCAAATACACCGCTAAGGTGATGCGCGAGGACATGGCCGCTTACGACGGTGATTCAAGCCAGTACACGCAATCTTTAGGTTGTTGGCATGGGTTTACCGCGCAACAGATGATGATGGCCATTAAACGTCATCAAAAAACCACTAAGCGCAGCTATGTCTATCTTAGTGGCTGGATGGTGGCAGCATTGCGCTCTGAGTTTGGTCCATTACCGGATCAAAGTATGCACGAAAAAACGGCGGTGCCTATGCTTATTGAAGAGATCTATACCTTCTTAAAACAGGCCGACGCCCGTGAACTTGATCATCTATACAAGGCATTGGACGAGGCCAAGGCCCAAGGTGGCGATGTTGCAGCTATCACCGCACAAATCGACAACTTTGAGACCCATGTGGTGCCCATTATTGCCGATATTGATGCCGGCTTTGGTAACGAGGAAGCCACCTACCTATTAGCGAAGAAAATGATAGAGGCCGGTGCCTGTGCAATTCAAATTGAAAATCAGGTATCCGATGCTAAACAGTGCGGTCACCAAGCCGGTAAGGTAACGGTGCCTCACGAGGACTTCTTGGCCAAAATCAATGCGGTTCGATATGCCTTTCTAGAGCTGGGTGTTGATGATGGCATCATCGTTGCGCGCACCGACTCATTAGGTGCGAGCTTGACCCAGAAAATTCCAGTAAGCAAGGAAGCCGGAGATCTTGCTAGCCAATACTTGAGCTTCTTAGATACCCAACCTATTTCTGGGGGGGATGATCTATTAGAAGGTGAAACAGCCATTAAGCTCAACGGTCAGCTATGTAAACCGGTGCGCTTAGATAACGGCTTATATCAGTTCCGCGCCGGTACGGAAAAAGACCGCGTAGTACTAGACTGTGTCACAAGCTTACAACATGGTGCCGATTTGCTATGGATTGAAACCGAGAAGCCGAATGTAGAGCAAATTGCGGAGCTGGTAAACCGCGTTCGCGAGCAGGTTCCTAACGCTAAATTGGTGTATAACAATTCGCCTTCATTTAACTGGACATTGAAGTTCCGTGAGCAGGTGTATAGCCAATGGCAACAAGATGGCCGCGATCTAAGTGCTTATCCAGACCCAAGCCAAGATCCTAAAGTGCTTATGGATGCGAGCCTCGATGGCTCAGAGCTAGCCAAAGAAGCGGATCATTATGTGCAAAACTTCCAGCGTGACGGAGCACGAGAGGCGGGTATTTTCCATCATTTGATCACTTTACCCACCTACCACACAGCGGCGCTCAGCACCGATATTCTTGCTGAAGGGTATTTTGGTGACTTAGGTATGCTTGCCTACGTGCGCGATGTGCAACGCCAGGAGATTCGTCGAGAGCAAGCCTCAGTGAAGCACCAAGACCTAGCGGGTTCAAATATTGGTGATACCCACAAGGAATACTTCTGCGGCGAAAACGCACTCAAGGCAGGCGGCGAAGCCAATACCATGAACCAGTTCTAAACCAAAAGGTGTGTTGCCAGTGAAAGGGCCGTTATCGGCCCTTTTTTTTGGATCAGCATTTTACTTAGTGCAAACAAGGCGATGTTCATCTCCCCAAGGGGAGCTTTATTAAAGAGGTTACTGGGCCTTTACAGCGGTATAAACCACTTTTTTACCAACTGTATTGAGCTTTATTTCTATCACAAACCACATTTTTACTAACTAAACGACAGGGACAAATCACTTTTTTACTAACTCGAGGTATAAAAAAACCGCCTAAAAGGCGGTGCAAAACTGAGTTAACTTGCCTGTTCTTATGCTTGTTGGCGACGCAGTGGCACGACTTGAGCCCCTTCATCTACGACTTCATCCTTTGGGTCTTGTTGCTCCTCAACTAATGAGTTCAAACGATCACGCACGCGCTGAGCATCACTCTGTTGCTGTGACGCAGCTTGATTTAATCGCTCACGGACAGCGTTAATACGCTCTTGTTGAGGGTCTTTAGGCACCATAGCTTCTACCGACACACCTTCTTGCGCCATCATCGCAGCTAAATCTGCAGAGGGCAGATTTAAAGCTTTAGCAGCAATCGTAAATGTCTCTTTGCAAGCAACCTGCTCAGCCAAGCTAAGTTTGGCTAAGGTGGCTTTGAGTTTGTGATAGTCTAAAAAGAGTTGTCCGAGGTGACTCTGAATCACGGATTCACTCGCGTCGGTATGCGGTTTTTTAACACCCGCTATCACGTCTTTGAGTAACCCTTCTTCGCGCATACGGTTAAGAAGCGCATCGGAAGGTAGCTTTAAGTCGGTAAAAACCTGATCTAAATTGCGTTGTACACGCATGGCTTCAACCATACTTAAGCGGGCAAAGGCGCTGGTAAGATTATAGTGATCCGTTAATATGGCAAACATATCCCCTCCTAAATCAGCAACTAAAGTAGCAGCTATCGATGACAGAATAATTACAACACCCACACCTCAACGCGACGATTACGTTCTCGACCTTCTTTGCTTTGGTTGTTGGCAACAGGCAACACCTCACCAAACCCTTGGGTGTCAAAGACCGCCACACCGCGAGCGGTGAGCTCCTGCTCTACAGAACGAGCACGCTGCAAAGATAATGTTTTATTGCGCGCTGCATCCCCGGAGTTATCAGAGAACCCCATTAGTATTACGCGCTTTTGGGCATGACTTTCAAGGTAATCGAGCAAACGTTGGAGGTCGCGCTTACCTTTGTTATCCAACTGACCGCTTCCATGCTCAAAACGAAACGTCAGTGATAATCGCTGACCTTGTTTAGCATACTGCTTATATACCGTGGGCGCTTCAGTCATTGGCTGCACTTGCTCAACATGAATATTCTGCGAAATAAGACCCGTGTCGGAGACTATCTCTTGCCCAGCATAAGAAATGGCATACTGAGCAAAGTTCTTGATAAACATCGATGCCGTGGTCGGTGTATACACGTAAAGTCGACGTGCTAGCGCGTAATCTTCAGTACCGATAGTAAAGCGAGTAGGGTAGATAGGCGCTGTTTGAGCTCCCTCAGAGACCGCAATTGCTTTATTGTGAAGGATGTAGTTCAGCCCTATAAAGCCGATGCCGTACTCATCTTGTGAAACCTTTTGAGATAACACTGAGCTTGACTCAAAACGCTGGGCAAGCGGACTTAACTGCGTCTGATGCTTTTTAAGTACTAAGTTTTTAAAGGTATCCCAGGTGCCGGACTTGGCGTCTCGAGCATATAGATTAATGGTCTCAGAAGGGCCTCCAAGCTCACGCCAGTTGCTTATTTTACCGGAGAAAACCGCAGCTAATTGCTGCGTTGATAGGTGGCTGACAGGGTTATTTTGGTTAACGATAACGGCTAATCCATCAAGGCCAATAATGTGCTCATTGCCTATTTGGCTGAAATCACCAAAACGCGCTTTAAGCTTATCGACTTCTTTGCTTTTAACTTTGCGTGAAGCCATTGCTAAATCTGCTTTGCCGGCTTCAATGTCTGCGAAACCAGTGCTTGAGCCATGCGCATGCAACTCAATGTAATATGGCTTGCTATCGAGCTGATAGTGCAGCTCTCTTTCGACGCTGACTTCGCCTTGACGCCAATTAAACTGCTTTGCCCCGAGCTCCTTTAGGTAGCCCTCGAGTAAGGCTGGAGCAAGCTTTTCACCAATGGTGTTGGAACCGTGAATACGAAATGCTAGTTGCGCTGGCTGTTGCTCTTTCTCTTGAACCCTGCCATTGTTGGTAGGCTGTTGAGCTTTGTTGACTTGTGTTGGTGCCGCAGGCTTCGAGGCCATGGCGATGTCAGGGTCTTGGTTGACGTAAAAGGTGTACCCTGTGGCGACGAGCGCAAGGACGACAGCTACCCCAGCAAAAATAAGTGACAGCGGCGTGGTGGTTTTATCTTTGCTGATTTGTTCGCTTGCGCCAGTACTGGGTGATGCCCCTTGCTGCTGTTGCATATCTTGCATAGCGGCTATGACGGCACTTAACTCACTATCTCCCAATAGGCTTAATTCATTGAGTACCAGCTTCCGATAACTCTCATCAGCGATAAATTTTTCCGAAGCTATTTCGATCCCATACTTATTTTGCGCTAAGCTTTGTAATTGCTGTAGGCGTTCGATAAAGCCCTGAGAATGATGCGATGTCATAAAAACCCTAAGTCATTATTTTTTGCGCATAGCTTAGGGTTCTAAGATGACAGTTTCATGAATTGTAAAGGGGGTTTACGAACGCTGTGTATCACCGTTATCACTTACTTCAGCCATATAGGGACGTGTTATGATGAAGATATCTGGATACTTATTTATCGCCAGCGCAATCGCTTTTGCTGGCGCCGCATTCATTGGCAATATTCTCTCTTTGTTTGCAGTATCTGCAGCCTTTATCGCTTTAGGAATTACACAAATCAGAAAAGCGCCACATTGACTCCTGTCTTTATTGAGCTTGTTGTAGCTCAAGCTCTGCCTTTTCACGTAGCTCAGCAGGTAATTCTTTTTGAACAGCAACGCCTAACTCTTTGAATTCATTAGCTTGTTTTATAAGATTCCCCTTGCCGCTATAGAGTTGAGAAAAGGCTTTATCATATGTTTCTTTGGCTTTGTCGAGCTGTTTACCTACACCGTCCATTGATACCAAAAAGCTGTTGAGTTTCGCGTAAAACCGCTCTGCACGTTTGGCCAGTTCTTGCGTATGCTTCGATTGATCTTCAAAACGCCAAAGCTGTTTAACAATGTTCAAGCTGGTAAGTAGGGTTGTCGGTGTCGCAACCAAGATGTTGCGTTCAATGGCGCGTTGATACAAATCGGGCTGATACTTCAGAGCTTCAACATAGGCACTTTCGATGGGCACAAACATAATCACCACTTCCGGGGAGTTCAGTTGCTCCAAACGATGATAATCTTTACTTGCAAGCTCGTTGATACGCTCGTTCATCGCCTGCACATGTTCAGCCAAGGCTTGGTGAGCTTCAATATCGCTATGGGCGTTAACGTAGCGGGTATACGCATTTAGAGACGTTTTGGCATCGACGATAATATGGCGTTGTTGTGGCAAATAGACCACCACGTCGGGACGGAAGCGACCTTCTGGAGTATCAAAGCTCGCTTCGCGCCGATAATCCTCATTGAGGCGCAGTCCAGCGCTGTCTAAGACGTTTTCTAGCATTAACTCACCCCAGTTACCCTGGGTTTTCTTTTGCCCTTGCAAGGCCGTAGAGAGACGCTCAGCTTGTTCGGTAATAGATTGATTGAGTTTTTGTAGATGTACTAACTCGGCTTTAAGTGCTGCTCGTTGTTGCAGCTCTTGCGAGTGGATATGCTCCATTTTATCTCTGAAACCTTTTAACTCGCCTTGTACTGGTTTTAATATCTGCTCCATGCTCTGCTGATTAAGGCTTTTAAACTGCTGTGATTTATCCTCAAAGACTTGTTGCGCGAGCGCGCTAAATTCTTGCTTTAGTTGGTCTTTAGAATCCTTGACTAACTGCAGTTGCTGCTCAAAGTGCGCTTCTTTTTGCTCTAGCGTCGCTTTCAATGACTCATAACGGCCATGAACAAGGGTTAACTTTTGCTGCAGTTGCTGCGCCTCCTGACGCTCTCGTTCTAAACGATTATCTCGTTCGCCAAGCTGCTGCTGATGATATTGCTGTTGCGCTAAAAGCTGTTGCTGTGTGTGCTCATTGCGCTTTTTATAGTGTGATACCCTGACCCCTAGGAACAAACAAAGAGGAATAAAAAAGGCGAGGGAACCTAGGCTCAATAATGCTGTAGTGGAAAGTGACGCGAACATACCTTTCTCGCAAAAATAATGCTGTTGGCTTGATAATAGCAAATCCCAGACAAAAAAAAGCCAGCTAAATCAAAGCTGGCCAATTCATAATAATCAGGGAAATCAACATAGGGTGCTTGTCTAACAAGCATAATAATAGAGTCTGGCGACAGCCAAAAGTTCAAAAGAAATTATGCTTTTTCTTCATTTTGTAAGTTAAGCATCTCAAGCAGTTGATTATCATCAATTTTTTTATCTACCAACAAACTCGTATTTAAGAACTCATCAACCAAGTGACGCTTTTTATCTGCCAAAGACATCACTTGCTGTTCCACGGAATCGGCAATAATTAACTTATACACAAAGACGGATCGATCTTGACCCATGCGATAAGCGCGGTCCGTTGCTTGATGCTCTACAGCAGGGTTCCACCAAGGGTCGAAATGGATCACTGTATCGGCGCGGGTTAAATTTAAGCCACTGCCGCCTGCTTTAAGGCTGACTAAAAACACGCGTTTATGTCCTTGTTGAAACTCGTCCACCTGGTGCTGGCGGTCACGAGTTTGACCGGTGAGCATCGCGTAATCAATCTCTAAGTCGGTCAATTGCTTGGCAATTAAACGCAACATTGAGGTAAATTGACTAAAGATAATGACATGATGATCCTGAGCGAGCATATGCGGTAAATGCGTGGCTAACCACTGTAGCTTCGCACTGCTGGCTTCGTGCGCGTCATCAACTAACTGCGGATGGCAACAAATTTGACGAAGTTTCAAAAGTGCATCAAGGAACTGTAACTTACTTTTTCCCACCCCCTGGTGCGCCACTAAATGGGCGAGTTTATCGTGTAAAGCGCGGTGATAATTGTGATAAACCTGAGCTTGTGCGGGTAACATATCGAGCTGTTTTACCAGCTCAGTTTTGCTAGGTAGTTCGCAGAGCACATCTGCTTTCGCTCGGCGCAGCAAATAAGGTCTTATGGCCTCTTGCAGCGCTACTAGCCCATCAGTGGCTTCGAGAAAGTTACTTTTGAACTGAGCGTCGCTGCCTAACAGTCCGGGCAAAGCGAAGTCAAATACCGATTTGAGCTCTTGCAAATTGTTTTCAAAGGGTGTGCCGCTGAGTGCGATTCGTGTTTGGGCCTGTAACTGCTTGGCCTTGATGCTTAACTGTGACTGCGCGTTTTTTATCGCCTGCGCTTCGTCTAACACCACAGTGTTAAATTGCACACCGTGATAAAACGCAAAGTCACGTTTAAATAGCGTATAGGTTGTGACAATAACATTCTTACAATTTAGCTGCTGTAATTGTGCGGTACGGTTGTGTCCGATAACCACATCGACATCCATATGCGGACAGAAGCGTTGAATTTCGTTGTACCAATTCGCGACTAAGCTCGTTGGGCACAAGACTAAGTGGGGCTTTTGGGTATTTTCTATGGTGCTCAGGAAGGCGATAACCTGCAATGTTTTACCTAGCCCCATATCATCCGCTAATACCCCACCTAAACCTTGTGCAGCGAGCAATTGCAGCCAATTAACGCCTGAGTGTTGGTACTCTCGCAAAGTAACACTGTGATGTAACTGCGGCTTTTTCAGCGACTTCAAGGTGGCCGGAGCGAGCAACTTTTGCAACTGAGTATCCACTTGCAACTCAAATGATTGTTCTTGTTGTAGTTGCTGATAAAGACTGCGAGGAAGCGTACAGTGCGGCTGATGTTTGCCACGAACAAAGCGGGCAAGATACTGCCTTATACATTCAGCAGTGGCAGCAGTAATAGTAAAGTAACGTTCCTCTACTGCAATAAAGTAATGCTGTGCGGTATAGGCTGGCACCGACTGCATTTGCGCTAAGGTCAATGGATAGTCCTTAGCGCGATGGTTAATAACAAACTGCACTTCTAAGCGATGGCCGTGCAACGCATTTACCTTGGCGACAATGCGCGCTGAGGTGGTGTTCTTCACATCAGCTTTGGGAAGGCCTGTCACCGTGCCGCCCAGCGCCTGCACTTGGCTATTCAATTCAAACAGCCACTGCTGTTGATGTAAGCGCGAACGCGGAATGAATATATACTCGTCTTGTAAAGGGGCTTTACATGGTTGCAATCCTAAATTTTGCAGTGCGGTTACCGCTGGCGTTTTCTCCTTTGCCACTAGGCGGACTTTATAGGGCACCTGGGCAGTTAAAAATTGCAGATTAAAGTAAGGTGTTAACTTTTTTTTTTGATTCACCAAAGTTCTCAGGTGAAGCGTTTTCATTAGCCGTTTAGCTAGCTCGTCCACTTCACTGGCTTCGGCCTGTGGAAAGCGTGCTAACGCCTGTATTTGCTCTGCACTAAGATGAGTTTGCAAAGCATGAACCTGGTGTTCCGCAGTATTAACGTAATAAGGTGGGGAGGTCGGTAATACCCGCTCGGCGTTGAAATTAGGATAATTTGCGCGCAGCTGAGCAATATCATTCTTAACCTGCCATTGATAACTAAGCGCTAAAGGCTTACCCAGTTGTAACGGCAGACGCTCCTTTTCAAAAAACAGCTGAGCGTTACTCAGTAGCTGCAAAAGTGCTCTTTCACCCCACTGGGAGTGAAGGGTTAACTTGCCAGGCTGGTTTTGTGAGCGGATCCAAGAAAACAGCCGAAAGTCTTGCTCACATACCCCTTTAGGTGTCACTTGGGCGTGGCTTTGTTGTTCGGTTAACGCTCGCCCTTGGGTGTATTCATTATCTTCATTTAGTGCCGCGATTTTAGCCGTCAAAGTTAATTGCTGATGATGCGGATGTAGTTCAAAGGCAATTCCGTGATTTTGCACATCAGACGCAGAGCCATCACTTTTTATCTCATTAAACCAGTCTTCGATACGGTATTGATGAGCATAATCACCTTGGCTTTGTAACTTCAACTGCAGTAACGCCGAGGCCACGTGCTTACAACGGACTTTAGCATCACAGCTGCAGTGCGCTTCAACATCAACGACTTGGGCTGTGACATTGAGACGAATCTGCTGATCGTAAGTGGTTCCATCGTCGTCCATCACTTGGGCATCGATTTGCGTGTAGTCATCGTTTGCCTTTACCCACAATACTTGCTCATCTCGCAACATTTGCTGAGCACGACTATACACACCTTTGGTGAATAATCGTTTTAATGCCAATTCGGAAAGTGGAAATGTAAACTGCTGTTGCTCATTCACTTCAGCAAAAACAGCCAATAAATCCTCTTTGGTTAACGACGACGCCATGGACCTACTCTGGAACTCAAATATGCCAGTATATCGCCTTTAAAGGGAAGGAAAAAGTATGAACTAGTGAGGAACCTGCAAAATAGGTACAAAGGTTTAAAAAAGTAAGCCCCGATTGGAGCTTACTTATAAAGAATGATGGCTAATTAAAGCTCTCTAGCATTTTCGCCAACTGTGCAAAGCGTTTATCTGTTAGCACTTTATTATCGATTTTTATGGTTACATCACCACTTTTAGTATGCTTTTGTACACGCACAAAATCATTCCCTAAATCAATATCTTGCGTACGTTTTCCAGCCTGCTCAACATCGCACAAATACTTAGTAACGGCTAATGCCGCCTTATCGTCACTGTCAAAATGCTGGTCGCTAAAATGGCCACTGCATTGTTTAACACGCTCATTAAAGCTTTCTGCGTCTTTATCTTTGGCTTGAATCAGTTTCTTAGCGACTTCGCGACCGACGTAGTTGGCAGTAGGGTAGAGCGCCAAAACATCGTGAGGAAGACACTCATACGCTTTTATGGCATCAGCGATAGCGGTGTGTGACACTCCCTCGAGGGCCGCGATTTCGCGATAAGAACCTTTTTTACCTTGCTGCTGTAACTCATCACGGGTGTATACATATGCTTGCCCCAACTCCCACAAACTTGGCGCAATATACTGATCTGAAGAAACCGCGAGTATTTTGGCGTCCTCATCGTTGAAATCTGCAGAGCTTAATACCAAATAGTCAGCTTTTGCGAGAATACAGGCTTTACGGCGGCGAGAACCCGCAAGCACAAATAAACCGTCATCATGCTCCCAAGCCAAAGCCGGATGCTGGTTGCGTCCATCTTCTGCAATTGCGGGTAAAATGTCAGCCACAGATTTCTCTGTCAGCAGGGCCTGAACTCGGCGGTTTTTACCATAAACTTTGGTACGCTGCTCTATTTCAGCGTGGGGGATCACTTCACACGTTAAGCGAATTGTACGCTGCGGATCGCTCGGTGCTGGCATGCTAATAACATCGCCAGCTTGCGCTTGTTCTAAAAGTTGATCAAGGCTGCTATTTTCTACCGCTGTTGCGAACGGATCTATTCGAGTATCATTTTTACGTTTTTTTGCCATGACAGTGCCTTACTTAGTCGCCTCTAACTGAGACTGAGTGGACGGCCAATTAGAGCGTATTAACATCTCTAATTCATCGACCACATCTTTAATGTTTTCCTGCGCTTTTACTAGCGATTCTCTACTTGCCAAGCTATCTGATGTTTTCTGATCAAATATGGTATTGAACGATGATGAACTAGCAGTAATGGCGCTGCTGTGGTTAATGGGGTAGCTCATCACCTGACGACCAAAGGCCGAGCGGACATCCTTAACAATATCTCGCTGCGAATGGTTCCCCTTGACGTAATTGGTCACCAAAAACTGCATGAAGTCCCAGCCATCGTGACCGAGCGCCGCGACAGTGTGATAAATCTCACCTAAGCGCTTGAGATACTTATTATTTGCGTCAAAGTCTACAGCCTCAGGATGGACCGGGATAAGCATGGAGGTTGAGGCCATTAACGCGTTGTAAAACATAAAGTTAAGTGATGGAGCGGTATCAATTAGGATGATATCAAACTGATCTTTTACCGGCTCAATAACCTTTTCAAGCAATTTATGGTAATGCCGCGTTTGGTCGTAATTGGCACTTTCGCGCAAAATAGTGGCTATTTCATGCTCAAAATAGAAGTCGTCCATACCTGATGGCAGGACACGAATATTAGGGATGTGTGTTGGTAGAAACGCATCGCTGACGATTTGCTCCCAGGTTTCATTTTCTTCTAAATCGATACAATCGCGCATAAGATCGCCAACGGTAATGGGATCTGGCTCACTAGGGGGAAAGAAGCTAGAAGAGGAGCCCTGAGGGTCAAGATCGATGATACCTATTCGATATCGTTTAATGTTGGTGGTGGCCAATGCAGCAGCTATATTCACCATGCTTGTGGTTTTGCCACATCCTCCTTTTAAGGAGTTGATGACAATGACTTGCAGTTTATCGTCTTTATCACGGTGGTCGGCATCAATGCCCATGACTTCGGCCATGGCGTAGATGTTTGACAACGTATAAGCATAGTGACCATTTGCACCTCGACGTATTTCAATATGATCAAAATCCCCCTGATCATGACGTCGCTTTAAGGTTCGGTTATTACAGCCTAACAAATCGGCGGCCGCTTTTTGGGTGTATGTCCGCAGCTCTTTTTCTTCTGACTTAAGGTGAGCGCGATAATGTTGTATTCGCCCTTCTAATGACTTTTCAGCTACATCGGCGGTGGCTTTCAATAACTGATATGTTTTTAGCGCACTTTGTTTGATTGTCATACTAGCTTCCCTAAATTTGAGGCTTTAGTATAATGTCCACTACTTTACCTGTAAACATATATTTTAGACGACATTCTATTTTTTGATTGAAATTAAATCAAAGAAATTTTTTAAGAATAAATCCCTTAAGGTAATAAGTAGGGTAAATAGGTTTAAATATATAGGTAGTAATAGGTTAAGGTTGCAAAATAGATAGGTAACTTACTGTTATCTAATAATAAATTTAAAATTGTTAGATCGTAATTTTACCTGGTAAAGATCTGATTCTTACTAGCTGCGAGATCATGTTTTTACTGACTTAAATTTAACCTGCCTAGTTATGCACATAATATTAAGTAGGTTATCCACAAAAAGCGCCCGTGAGATCATTATTTTACTATCTCTAATACGGAGCTTATGCACAATGAACAGTGGTTCTAAGCCTTGTCAGTCCTAAAAGATCGGATCTTTACTTGCTACAGATCAGATCCATACTAAGCGAAAACTTAGTTATACACAGTGCGTTGATGAAGAAGCGATTTTTGCTGTTTTTTTGTACCATAAACGGCGGTCCAAGAGCGAAAACCTAAATTTAGTTAGTAAAAATTCGATCTAACAGCGCTGAGCTAGTAAAATTGTGATCTGAAACAGAGAAAGTATGCCTACAGAAAGAGGCTGTTAGTAAAAAACTGATCTCAGGTAACTAACTTCAAGTTGGATCAGTTTTTTACTAACATAGACGATTAACTTTTGCAGCATTATGTGTTGATATTGCTGATAGCACCGAATAAACGGAAAATAACAATGAGCCGGAAGGTCAATATCTCGGTTGAAAACTTGCCTGATTCATTAAGAGGCCAAATTAATGGCGTCGAGAGCGCAACCGATAATGAAAATTTAGCCCTTTTTACGGACAACAAAGATGTTCGCATTTCTATTGAAAGTTCTGCGGCTCACGGATTAAGAGCATATTCTAATACATTTAACCATTACGACTTGTGGGGACGCTTTGTTCGTTCAGGCCATAAGAAGCTTCCTTTAGAAGAAGCTCCCAAGAAAACCATTATTACTCGGAGAATATCTGAAAAACTAGACGGTATCCTTTATGAAGGGGAAATAAAAATTACCCCTGCTGTTGTTAGTACCCGACAAGATGGTGAAGAAGTAGAATGTTTAGTATGGCCTTCTGACAGAGAAGAAAAAGTTGAACGCGCATTAATAAGATTGGCGTCGAAAGGTAAAATAGTAAAGATTAACTTCAAGTCTGGCATTCAATATGCGGTGATCTTTTCCATGAATGAATTGGCTCAAGAGTTAAAAGCTGTTGGTCAGTCAATGCCATATCCACAAATCAAAGAATCACTTGAAGCGTTACAAGGCTCGAAGTTATCTTTTAAGTATTCGGCAACCGATACACGCAACTCTCATATTGATGATTCATTTTACGAGTCCAATATGAATTTTCTTTCTTCGCTGCATTTCAGCGGTAAGAAAGGGCAGGGCGGTAATGTTAAGTGCGTGGCATGTTTGAATGCATTCGTGCATAACATGATTGATAACTTGGAGTATAAGGGTTACTACTTTAACCGAGCTCAAGAATTAAAGCGCGGTCTGTCTCGATGGATGATGTTGCGTTTGTATCATTTGTGGCGTTACGCTGCGCCAGGAAAAACTTATCACTTTCGCTTAATTTCAATCATGGAGAAGTACGGCTCGATTTATGCCGACGATGAAATTACCGACAATAAACTCAAAGCCCTGCGCAGAGATATGACGACAACTATGAAAGATCTCATCGATAAGGGGGCAATATCAGATTACAGCATTTCCAATGTTAAAGATGACAACACCGGCAAGATAATTGACTACGTGTATGAAATGCATCCTTCAGATGAGTTCTGTGAAGAAATACTGACTCTGAATAAACAACATAAGCGCATTGAAATCCAAGGTGGAAAACGAATTGTTGAAAATGCCGAAGTTATTGACGAAGAACGCTTAGAGGAAATTGTCGAAAAGTAAATTCAGGCGCCAACCACCATCCCCCTCAAAAATAAGGGTGAGTGAGTGTTTACTCACCCTTTGCCAAGTAAAGACGCTCAACTAGGTACTCATACTCTCTTTTTCTAGGATCCTCTTTTAGTGTGTATGAAGTTAATTCGCCTAGTTTCAAATCCGGGTTGTCATCAAAGACAATAAACGGTAGTGCACCGCTGACATGATATCGACGTGCGTCACTGAATCTTACATTTACCTCAGGTGTCACTCGAATAGGCCGACGAATACGTAACTTTTCGTTATGACTGAGGCTGGCCACTTTTGCTTTCTCCTGTTCCACCAAACGTTGCCACTGAGTTTGGTCTATCATCCTCGGGTTTGAGTAAGCACTGCTACGCTCTAACATAGTAAGTGCTAACTTACGTGATAGAGATTTGGTGGAATGCTTTTTCATCCAAGTAAAACGCACGGAAGAAGGGGAATTGCCTTCGTAATGTATACGTCGATAAAACGACAACGTTTGTAGCCCTGGCACTGCGCTATGAACTGCATCAAAGCGGGCGTCATTGTTATCGTAAGTAAGCACTAACTTTTTAAATTCCATTTTTAGCTCATTTATCTTGTCTATATATGGAATCAGCTCAGACCCACTCTGTTTAGCTAAAACAATTAACCCTGGATGGCGGCGCGCCATTTTGCTACTTAAACCTTGTTGTTTATAAAAGTCAGTGTAGGAATTGCAGATGCGTAACAATGCTTGTTGGCCATCATGAGCGGTTACTGGAATAGAGCTCAACGCTTGACGTTCGTCATCCGTAGTCGGTGCGGGTAATTCAAAATATCGACTATGGTGTATGGGCTGCTTTTTAACCGTTTCGGTAAGCGCTTGTAAATAATCACCTGTTAAATCGAATATTGCTCTAAGCTGTGTTTTTACTGAACTCATAAGTCAAAACTATAACGAACACATCATACGATGGAGGATACCTGATAGATCACTTAAAGCAAATGTCCTTTGATAAATTTGGTATAACAGCATACACCGATGCCAAGATATAAAAATCAGAACATGAAGTATGATGTGTTCATCAATTGAATTACATTAACCACTGTGGCTAAATAAAATGAATGAATCACATCCAAAGGAGTAACTAATGAAAATCATGTTTGTATGCTTAGGGAATATATGTCGCTCGCCAACCGCCCACGGTATTGCTATTAAATTAATTCGAGATTCACAGCTAAATCAGGTAACCGTAACCAGCTCGGGGACCGCAAGCTACCATGTGGGTTCACCCCCTGATAAAAGGGCAACTGAATATGCCTTATCCAAGGGCGTAGACCTAAGCGTTCTTAGGGCACAACAGCTGCAAAAGGCAGACTTTTATGAGCAAGACCTAATACTGGTGATGGATCAAAGTAATTATGAAAATGCGCTTGCTCTAAGACCAGCTGATGCTACAGCTAAGATTGAAAAGCTGCTGTGGTATTACCCGAACTGTCCTTTTGAGGGGTTTGCTCAGGTTTTCCATCTATGTGAGGTCGCAATTACCCATTTGTTAGAAGAGATTTCAAAAACCCGTTGATGATGAGGTAAACTTATAAGCACATTATGTATGATGTGTTCATTATGCCGTTTTCCTAATTCTTGTAATTTATTTAACGAACAGCGCCTTTACCCCTTGCGTCAGCGCCCGCCATTCGGTACTTTCGAGGGGAGGTAACAATAGGAATGAGGAAAGATAAAAAGTGAAACCTTGGAGTCCCAATAGTTGGAGAGATTTACCAATCGTCCAACAACCCACATACCCAGATGAAGCCCAACTGGGAAAAGTTGAGAGCGAATTAAATAATGCTCCGCCATTAGTGTTTGCTGAAGAAACGAGAAGTTTGTTCAAGCAGCTAGAGGATGTATGCGAAGGCCGTGCGTTTTTGTTACAAGGCGGAGACTGCGCCGAATCATTTAACGATTTTAACGCAGCGAATATACGCGACACATTTAAAACCCTGCTGCAAATGGCAGTGGTGCTAACCTATGGTGGCAAGTGTCCCGTCGTCAAAATTGCTCGTATGGCGGGGCAGTTCGCTAAACCGCGCTCAGCAGACATCGAAACAAAAGACGGTACATCGCTGCCTTCATACCGTGGCGACATTATCAATAGTTACGAATTCACCGAGCAAGCTCGAGTACCAGATCCACAGCGGCTAATGAAGGCATATCACCACAGCGCCGCGACCTTGAACTTATTACGTGCTTTCGCTCAAGGTGGTCTAGCTGATTTACACCAGGTAAACCGCTGGAACATGAGCTTTGTCGCTGCTAACCCATTGAAGGATAAATACCAACAGCTGGCTGACAGAATCCAGGATGCGTTAGAGTTTATGGAAGTCTGTGGTATCAACTCCACCAATGCCCCATCACTCACAGAAACAGCTTTGTACACGTCTCATGAAGCACTGCTATTAGGCTATGAGCAAGCGCTGACACGCCGTGACCACCTCAGTGGTGACTGGTATGATTGCTCGGCGCATTTCGTATGGATTGGCGAGCGCACACGCCAGTTAGATCATGCCCACATTGAATTTTTCCGTGGCATTAAAAACCCGATTGGCGTGAAGGTCGGCCCAGGCATGGACCCTGACGAGCTCATTCGCTTGATTGACGCCGTAAACCCGGAAAATATTCCTGGTAGGTTAACGCTTATCACACGCATGGGCGCTGATGTGCTACCAGAAAAACTGCCAGCCTTGGTGCGTAAAGTTCAGCAAGAAGGGCGCAAGGTTATCTGGAGTTCTGACCCGATGCACGGCAATACGGAAAAGGCCAGCTCCGGTTATAAAACTCGAAGCTTTGACAATATTCTGCGCGAGATCAGTCAGTTTTTTGCTGTTCACAAAGCAGAAGGGTCTTATGCCGGCGGTGTTCATTTAGAAATGACCGGCCAGCACGTGACCGAGTGCACAGGTGGTGCATATGGGTTGTCTGATGCAGATCTAGCGCAGCGTTATCGGACCCAATGCGACCCTCGCCTTAATGCCGACCAGGTCCTCGAGCTTGGCTTCTTAGTGGCAGACTTATTAAAGGATGCCCGTAAGTAAAATGAAAAGCGCCAACGTGGCGCTTTTTTAATATTTACGACGTTGTAGGCCAGATTCTGCCATTATCTTTGCAGAGATTTCCTCCACTGAATGATGAGTTGAATTGAAGTGAGGAATTTTAAAACGCTTATAGAGCATTTCTACTTCGCGGATTTCAATCCGACATTGTCGCAATGATGCGTAACGAGAATTCGCCATACGCTCATTACGTATAGCCGCTAGGCGTTGCGGCTCAATGGTTAACCCAAACAGCTTATCCTTATACGGCTGCAAACATCGCGGCAGCTCCCCAGATTCTAAGTCATCTGGAGTGAAAGGATAATTCGCTGCCTTAATGCCGTACTGCAACGCTAAATAGAGGCTTGTTGGTGTCTTACCACTGCGGCTTACGCCCACAAGCACCACATCAGCCTGGTCATAATCTTTTATGTTCGCACCGTCATCATTTGCCAATGCATAATTAACTGCGGCAATACGATAGTCATAAGATTGCTCGTGAATACTGTGCGTGCGATGCACTTTGGGCACGGGCTCAACATTGAGCTCCCTCTGAATTTGCGCACTGAACGTGGAAATAAAGTCATAGCAAATGGCATTACTCGATTGAATAATTTCACTGAGTTCTGGGTTAACAAACGTCAAAAACACTATAGGTTTTTCATGGCTGAAACTGGCGGCTTGCTCGAGCTGAGATTTTACTTCCCGCGCTTTTTCGACGGTTTCAACAAACGGAATGGTGATGTGTTTAAATTCTACAGGAAATAGCGATAACGTGGCATGGCCGAACGTTTCAGCGGTTATAGCGGTGCCATCGGATATATAAAACGCGCTACGCATGAGAGTCCTTTTTTATTAGTATCTTGGTATAAACCGCCGGTACACGGTTTACGCATCAGTGGTTGCCAGTGTAGAATGTTAGCGCCTCATTTAAAAGGTCGCGTTTGCGGCCAAACTTACAATTTGTTTTTTGGAGAAAGTTCCGTGCAAGAATACGTTCTCTGGTATCAAGAGCTTGGTATGCAAGATGTGCCAAGGGTTGGAGGCAAAAACGCCTCACTTGGTGAGATGATTTCCAACCTGGCGAACGCGGGCGTGCAAGTGCCTGGCGGTTTCGCAACAACCGCATCAGCATTTAACGAGTTTCTTGAGCAATCTGGATTGAATGCTCGCATCCATGACGCACTAGACAAACTAGACGTTGAAGATGTAAATGAATTAGCCAAAGTTGGCGCCGAAATCCGTCAGTGGATTATCGACACCCCTTTCCAAGCCTCCTTGGACCAAGCTATCCGTGACGCTTACGCGCAATTACACGGTGACCCAGCTCAAGACGTATCATTCGCAGTTCGCTCGTCAGCCACTGCAGAAGACATGCCCGACGCCTCCTTCGCGGGCCAGCAAGAAACTTTCCTTAACGTGCGCGGCATCGATTCAGTAATGACCGCTATCAAACACGTATTCGCTTCTTTATTTAACGACCGTGCTATTTCATACCGCGTGCACCAAGGCTACGACCACAAAGGCGTGGCGTTATCGGCCGGTATTCAACGTATGGTGCGCTCAGATAAAGCAGCGTCCGGCGTTATGTTCAGCATTGATACCGAATCAGGCTTTGAAGATGTGGTATTCGTGACTTCAAGTTATGGCTTGGGCGAAATGGTTGTACAAGGCGCGGTAAATCCAGATGAGTTTTATGTTCATAAGCCAACCTTAGCCAATGGTAAGCCTGCAGTCGTGCGCCGTAATATCGGCTCAAAAGCCATCCAGATGGTGTACTCAAGCGATGAAAGCCATGGCAAGCAAGTAGAAATCGTTGATATCGACCCGGCATTATCCAACACCTTCTCAATAACTGATGATGAAGTGATGGAACTTGCCAAGCAGGCTGTCATCATCGAGAAGCATTACGGTCGTCCTATGGATATTGAATGGGCGAAAGACGGCAACGACGGTAAGCTATACATCGTTCAAGCTCGTCCAGAAACTGTGCGCTCAAACGAAGATGCTAATGTCATGGAGCGCTTCCAATTGAAAGGCCAAGCGCCGGTGATCGCTGAAGGACGTGCAATTGGCCATAAAATTGGGGCCGGGGTAGTACGTGTTCTCAATTCAATTGATGAAATGGATAAAGTACAGCAAGGCGATATTCTTGTCACCGATATGACAGACCCTGATTGGGAACCTATCATGAAGCGCGCTGCGGCTATCGTTACCAACCGAGGTGGGCGTACTTGTCACGCAGCCATCATTGCGCGTGAACTTGGTATCCCGGCAGTAGTAGGCTGTGGTAACGCCACAGATCTTATTACGGCAAACCAAGAAGTAACGGTATCATGTGCTGAAGGCGATACAGGTTATATCTATCAAGGTCAACTTGAGTATGATGTACTCACATCTCGGGTAGACGAGATGCCTGAATTGCCAATGAAGATAATGATGAACGTGGGTAATCCAGACCGTGCGTTTGATTTTGCCCGTTTACCTCACGCTGGCGTCGGTCTCGCACGCTTAGAGTTTATTATTAACCGCATGATCGGTGTTCACCCTAAAGCGCTGTTGAATTTTGATGCTCAATCTAGCGAATTGCAGGCTGAAATTAACGATATCATTGCTGGTTATGAATCTCCTCGCGAGTTTTACATCGCCAAACTAGTAGAGGGTATCGCTACCTTAGGTTGTGCTTTTGCACCACAACGCGTCATCGTTCGTATGTCTGACTTTAAGTCTAACGAATATGCAAACCTAGTTGGCGGCCAGCAATACGAGCCAGACGAAGAAAACCCAATGATTGGTTTCCGTGGTGCTTCACGTTATGTGAGTGAAGATTTCCGCGACTGCTTCGCTCTTGAGTGTGAAGCAATCAAGCGTGTTCGTAATGACATGGGTTTAACCAATGTTGAGATCATGATTCCTTTTGTTCGCACAGTGGACGAGGGCAAACGTGTTATCGAATTACTGGAGGAACACGGCTTAAAACGCGGTGATAACGGCCTTAAAGTAATTATGATGTGTGAATTACCTTCAAATGCTCTGCTAGCTGAAGAATTCTTAGAGCACTTTGATGGTTTTTCAATTGGTTCTAATGACCTAACCCAACTCAGCCTCGGCCTTGATAGAGATTCAGGTTTAATCGCGCACTTGTTCGATGAACGTGACCCAGCTGTTAAAAAGCTACTTTCTATGGCGATAAAAACAGCCAAAGCAAAAGGCAAATATGTGGGTATTTGTGGTCAAGGCCCTTCAGATCATGAAGACTTTGCCGCATGGCTAGTGCAAGAGGGTATCGACTCTGTATCGTTAAACCCGGATACGGTGCTAGAAACCTGGCTATACCTAGCAGAGAAGCTTAAAGGCTAATCTGACAAGATAAAGGGCGAGTTTCTCGCCCTTTATTGTTATCGCTTCGCTAGTTTTCTATCTAACAGCTGACACCCTTTGCTCAGGGTACTTTGGCAATAACGTAAATATTTTCGAGCCCCTGGGTAATGTACCGCAAGTAACGTTAAGCCTATCAAGAAGAAAATGACTGAGGGTCCTGGTACCACAGCAAACACTATCCCCAGTACAAAACAGAGCGCGGCAGCTAAGTTCATTATCACCTTTTTCATCTGTTTTTCCTAAATATAAAGTATTGATCTTACCTTAGCAGGAAAGCGTATGAACAGGCATTCCAATTTGTAACAATCTGTACATTCTTCAATTTAGAACTGGTCGCATCATGGTATAATGTGCGCGTCCGTCACCAAGAACAATTCCAGCATGATAGCAAAGTTAACTGTAGAGCAAGTCAGTTCCGAGCTGGTACTGCATTATCTAAAAACTATAAAAAAAGAAGGCTTCAGTGGTGAAGTCGATGCCACTTATGGCACGCGATTGCTTGCTGCAACCGACAACAGCGTGTATCAGCAAATACCGCAAGGCGTGATCTTTCCCAAAACAAACAAAGACATTCAACTAGCCCTCAATATTGCCTCGCATGATCCGTTTCTTGAGCTTACTTTTGGCCCGCGCGGCGGTGGCACTGGCACGAATGGTCAGTCGTTAACACCAGGCATCGTTATCGATTTATCTCGTCATATGCAGCAGATAATCGAAATCAATGAACAAGAAGGGTGGGTACGGGTGCAAGCCGGCGTCATTAAAGACCAACTTAATGACTTTTTGCGTCCTTATGGATACTTTTTTGCGCCAGATTTATCGACCAGTAATCGCGCCACTATTGGTGGGATGATCAATACTGATGCGTCAGGGCAGGGCAGCTTAGTCTACGGTAAAACCTCTGACCATACTTTAGCAATAAAGGCTTTTTTGGCCGATGGCAGCGAGCTGGAAACACAGCGTATCAGTCGCGAAAAGGCCGAGTTGATTGCCGAGCAAGACACCTCTGTTGGCAAACTATATAAAACGGCCCTTGATGTAAGCGTTAGCAAGCGCGAGCAAATCCTTAAAAAATTCCCTCGACTCAACCGCTTTTTAACCGGATACGATCTTGAACATGTGCTCAGCGATGACATGTCTGAGTTCGACCTCGGTCGGTTAATCACCGGCTCCGAAGGTTCATTGGCAATCGTCAGTGAAGCAAAACTCACTATTACTCCCATCGCTAAGTTCAAAACGCTGATTAATATTAAATACGATAGTTTTGACTCAGCACTGCGCAACTCCCCATTTTTGGTAGATGCCGAAGCGACGTCCGTAGAGACGGTCGACAGCAAAGTGCTTAATTTAGCGCGTGAAGACATTATTTGGCATTCAGTATCGGACTTAATTAAAGATGTACCCGGCCAAGACATGCAAGGGCTGAACATGGTCGAGTTTAATGCCGAACGCAAAGAAGATATGCGCGATAAAATAGACGCCTTATGCGCTAAGCTCGATAAATTAATTGCCAACAAAGACGCTGGCGTTATCGGCTATCAGCTCACAGATGATGTCTCGGAGATTCAGAAAATTTACGCGATGCGTAAAAAATCGGTCGGCTTGTTAGGCAACACCAAAGGCAAGCAAAAGCCATTAGCCTTTGCTGAAGATACAGCCGTACCGCCAGAAAACTTAGCTGATTTTATCGCTGAATTTAGAGCATTACTTGATAGCCACAATTTACACTACGGCATGTTTGGTCATGTCGATGCCGGTGTTTTACATGTTCGACCCGCGTTAGATATGTGTGACCCTGAACAAGAAAAAACATTGCGCACGATTTCAGACCAAGTCGTTGCATTAACCGCTAAGTATGGTGGATTGATGTGGGGAGAACACGGTAAAGGCTATCGCAGTGAATATGGCCCCGAATTTTTTGGTGAACAGCTGTTTAATGAATTACGACGTATCAAAGCCGCATTCGACCCTCACAATAAAATGAACCCAGGGAAAATTTGTACGCCCCTTGAGTCAAATGATCAAT
Source organism: Pseudoalteromonas sp. CNC9-20 (assembly GCF_022347875.1). NCBI lineage: Bacteria > Pseudomonadati > Pseudomonadota > Gammaproteobacteria > Alteromonadales > Pseudoalteromonadaceae > Pseudoalteromonas > Pseudoalteromonas sp. CNC9-20. The sequence continues at coordinate 204,893 of NZ_JAKRFS010000002.1, forward strand.
TAGTGAGTGTGGATGACAAAAAGCGCGGCTGGTTTGATAGACAAATTGATATCGCGGTGCGTGATAGTTTTGATACCAGCATGAACTGTAACGGTAACGGTTTATGCTTTAATTATGATGCAAGCTCACCGATGTGCCCATCTTATAAGGCCACGGGTGATCGACGCTTTTCGCCAAAAGGTCGCGCAGGATTAATGCGTGAATGGTTAAGGTTACAAAGCGAGCAGGGCGTTGACTTATTGCAAGAAGAAAAAGCCATATCTAAAAAAGAAGGGCCCACATGGTGGGAACGCTTTTTAAATTCAAAAGCAAAGCGCAGTGGCGAGTATGACTTTTCCCATGAAGTGAAGCAGTCAATGGATGAGTGTTTAGCATGTAAAGCGTGTACAACTGCATGCCCGATCAAAGTCGATGTGCCTACATTCCGCGCGCGCTTTTTAAATTATTACTACAGCCTGTATAACCGGCCAGCAAAAGATTATTTAGTAGCAAGTATTGAGCAAACTGCGCCACTATTGGCTAAATTCTCGAGCGTAACAGCCCCTGTTATGCAATCGAACCTTGTTCAAAAAGCGATTAAAGCGACTTTAGGTTATGTAAATACGCCCACACCAAGTCACCCAAATTTAGCTAAACGTACGCAACAGTTGCGCAAGTTTGATTTACAATACCTTAATTCCTTGGATGCGCAGCAAAAACGCGACTATGTGTTGATAGTGCAAGACCCATTCACAAGCTTTTATGAAGCAGAACTTGTTGAAAGTTTTGTTAAAGTGGCACAAGCTTTAGGCAAACAGCCAATTTTGTTGCCGTTCAAGCCTAATGGTAAACCGCAACACGTAAAAGGTTTTTTAGCCAAATTCGCGAAAACCGCTAAAACCTCAGCCGACTTTTTAAATCAGGTCAGTGAACTCGGTATCCCAATGGTCGGGCTCGATGCCTCCCTTGTGTTATGTTACCGCGATGAATATACCACTATCTTGGGTGACAACCGAGGTGATTTTGAAGTCCTCGTAGCCCATGAATGGCTGGAAGATCAACCGTTTAAACAGACAGTATTCGAACCAACACCTGCTTATACTTTGCTCAGTCATTGCAGTGAAACAACTTCTCTTCCACACAGCGCCAATGTTTGGCAGGGGATATTTTCTCGTGTTGGTTTACTACTTAAACCTCAGGCAACAGGGTGTTGTGGCATGGCAGGGACTTACGGCCATGAAGTACAAAACCAAGAGAACAGCCGTACTTTATACGAATTGAGTTGGCAACAACCCGTTCAGCACACTGATCCTTCGCGGTTATTAGCAACGGGATTCTCATGCCGTAGCCAAGTAAAACGGTACGCGCAATTTAAGCCCAAGCACCCAATAGAGGTGCTAGCGAATGTGCTTAGTTAATTTCTATTTTTATAGGAATTAGCAATCGGGCGAGTGGTGATCCCATGAATGAAGACACTCATCAAAATGGTGAGTGTCGCTAACTCGGCTAAGCCATTTTCAGTAGACTCTAACACCATTAGCGTAAATACAATGGATGCCAGCCCCCTTGGACCAAACCAAGCAAGCGTAAACTTTTCTTTTAATGACAGTTCGTTAAAAGGAATTAAGCTCAACATCACCGGGACCACACGTACTAAGGTTGCAGCTAAGAATGCAAATAATACTTTATAGATATTTAGATCTATTGTTTGAAGTTGGATGAAGGCATATACACCGAATAAACACCAGATAAGGTAGGAAAAGAAGTCTGCGATATGCTCACTGTCTTCTATTAGTTTTTCATCATCGTCGGCACGATAAAATTTATCAAAAACCAAACCACCAACAAATGCCGCAACAAAGCCACTGCCGCCAAGGAGTTGGGCGAGGGTGAACACACTAACAGCGACCGACAAAACTAAAAATGGACTCGATGATTTCTCAAAGTAATGGCGAGTAGCGCTTAGCTGAGTAAGCTTTAATGCCCCATAGGTAACACTGACACCAACAATGAGTGCGATACCTATTTCTTCAATGAGAAATGTAAGCATCGTCGCGGCACCTTGAAACTCACCATGCTGCCAAGAAAGAAACAAGAATAAAAATATAGGAACGCACATCCCATCGTTAAGACCGCTTTCCACATTGATCGATTCACGTATTTTTTCTGGAACACTTTGCGATTCGAGCAAGCCTTTACTAAGCGCAGCGTCTGTAGGTGTTAAGATGATGGCCAATAGGGCCAAGGCAATAATGTGCATGTGCGGAAAAAGTAAATACCCCAAAGCAAACGTAGCAAAAAAGGTTATTGGTAAAGCGACAAACAAAAGCACCAAAGGATACTTGAACTGCGACTTTAGTACATTAATACGCGTCTTGGCTGCATCAGTAAACAGAAATACCGCAAGTGTCAATTCAACTAATGGTAATAGCGCGCTCAATGGCTGATCCACTTTCATTGCATCACTAAATGCCCACGCAAGCGCGGCACCGACAATAACAAAATACATTGGGCCAGTTAATTCAGCCCGAGCCAATCTACGAAAGCTAACTGAGTAAATAAAAAATGCTAAGCCCAGGGCTGCTGCCAATTGATATTCCATAAATGCAGTTCCTAAAGTTTACGTTTAACACCCGATTTAGCGCGCTCTTTTATATTCGTTTGAATATAAATTTGATCCGTGGTCGCAATTTTTGCATGACCTAAATCTTCGGACAGGTGCTTGAGCGGCCTTGAAGCAGCATCGTGAGTTGCCCCCGTATGACGCAGCCAATGAGCAGTTGCTGCTTGTAGCTTTTCCGCTTCTTCAGTGAAGCCATCGGCTACCAGCGCTGAGCTGGCCAATTCAAAACTTTGCGCAACAAGGCGGCGAATTTGTCTAACCGTCATTCCGCCTTTACCACGAATTTTGTGAATAAGTGGGTAGGGCTCATCAACACGGGGCAGGGCACTTAACCCCCTATACAAACGGTAGCGTTTTAAATACGCAATAAAATCTTGGCTTAACGTAACATCACGGAGTTTGTTACCTTTGCCCATAACACGCAAAAACCAAAAGCCATCAGCGTCTTGCCAAAAATGCGACATGACAGGAGACCAATTAGTACGCTCAGACAACTCAGAGATCCTTAAATACAGGCCTTTCAAACAGGCCAAAGTAAAAAGGTTACGTTCTAGATCAGGGTCATCCTGACATTGCTCTTCGGTTACACGCAGTACATATTCCCACTGTAAATCACTGAGAGTATCCGGTTGATTAATTTGCGACTGAACAACTAAATAGGGGCAGTTCTTTTTAACTACTGGGACAAAGTTCGCGAATGCTTGCTCTTCTAAAATAGCGAACTTATAAAATACATTAAGTGCTGTAAAAGTCGCATTTAAACTTTGTTGCGATGGCTTTGTCTCGCGTGCTATAAACGGTCGCCATTTTTCATTGGCTTTACGTAAACCTTGATGCTGTTTAAAGCGCCATTGCACCGAGTCGGAACACCAGGCTTTATCTGGTTCAACAACAAAATCAATGTAGTGCTCAATATCTTCTCGTTTCAAAGAAAACAAAGAACATGTTTTGTTAAACCAAGTCCACAAAGCAAAACGTTCTATCTCATTACGAAACCGAGTAAAAGTGGCATCTGACTTTCGACCGTATACGTATAAAAACCGGTAGATAAATAGCAAGTCTTGTTTAACTTCAGCGACGTTTAAGCTTTGTTGAGCTATAAATGCAGCAAGTTCAGGGTATTCGCTGTGCAACGTATCATCTTCAAGATGCGCTATTTGATAGCGAAGTTGTTTAAAGGTATCGACTAGTGGCGTAGGCATACTGACAACTGGACTACAATAATATAAGGCATAGCTTACCATAAAGTCCGATACTGTCTAGTATTGGACATAAAGAAGGGGTTCTAAATGAAACTATCGAAATCGGTGCTAACGTATTCTTTTATTTTCACTTTGTTCGCGGTGCTGACTGGATGTGCAAGCACTGGCACGCCAGCGCAGAAACGACAAGTAGTTCAAGATATGCGCAGTGATACTCTTAATCGCCTTTATGACCAGAAGCCGGATGTTCGTAATCAACTAACCTCTGCAGCAGGTTACGCTGTATTTGATAATGCTAATGTGAACGTAATCTTTGCAAGTTTTGGCGGTGGCTATGGTGTTGCAAAAAATAATCGCACCGGCGAATGGACCTATATGAAAATGGGTGAAGCCGGGCTAGGGTTAGGCTTAGGAGTTAAAGATTTCAATGTGGTGATGGTATTTCATACCGAAGATGCACTCAATTATTTCATTAAGAATGGTTGGGCATTTGGTGGTAACGCCGATGCTGCTGCAAAGCATAAAACTGAAGGTGGAGCCGTTGCCGCTGAAGCCCAAGTTGGCGATGTGACTATTTATTCCATGACTGAAACAGGGTTAGCTCTGCAAGCAGTTCTAAAAGGAACCAAGTTTTGGAAAGATGACGAATTAAATTAAAATCAAGTTCTCTCGGCTCACGGAATCGTGAGCCATTCGCTTTCGAATTATGAAAACGCCCCTCAAATAACAGCTCTTCCTCTTTAAATAAACAGGGTCTATCTTAAGGAATTTCACTACAACAACTTATTTAACATAACATAAATTAGATTGGCTGGCCCGGCAAAAGCAGGGCCTTGAATAAGATTTGAAATAGACTAAACAACCTTGCTCTGAACAAAGACTAGCAAGTCCAAAAGTCTGTCCTGAATTTCGTCAATTTCAGTATTATTATTCAACCTCTCTTTTAGTTTATTATATTCCCTTCTATAACTATCTGCGGCCCATTTTTTACGGTGATAAAATGATATATCCCCAGCAGATATAATACCGTAAGGTGAAATTAAACTGTTATCAGAGTCAATATAAAAAAATTTCCAAGGGCCTTCATCTGGTAGGTAGCCTCGAGCGATGATTGACGCTAATTTTTTGACTGGGGTAGGGGCGTTGCCATTTTTTCGATAAGATTTGTATGTCTTTAAGCTAACCCCAAGAGTGTGAGCACCCTTTTTATGATCAAGAGAAAAGGCTTTGTTTAGGTTAGCGATGAATTCATTGTCATACATGACGTTACTCCTTTATTAAACATCGCGCCGTTTGTTACATGTCATTGTTTTAACTTCTTTATTTTGCGTTGCCTGACAGTTTGGAAGGGCTTGGCAAGGGAGCGCGCTAGCGCTCGGGGGTTGGTTTCTTCAAATTAGGGATAGGTCGCCAAGAGGCGAGCTGCGGCCGAGAACCTAAGCGAAGTTACTCACCAAAAACATGCGGCCTACATGAACGGGTAGAGATACCCGTTCATCATGTAACTTTGGCCATTTTGCCAGTCTTTAAAGAACGGGCCATGTAGGGAACATGGTCTGGGTGTTCTTTAAGATAATCTATCATTTGCATAATCTCGATTTCAGCATGAGCCGGAACCCAGTAAGTTTTCTTTGTTAGACCTTTGTTACGTTGTGCTTGTTCATAGCGCTGGTTACGTGTCGGCATAGTGTCACCAGTGACATAGGGTTATATTTAGAATTGATTATTAGGTAATCGCGTTAGTGTGTACGCGCCCCAAAAAAGGGGCGAGCGCACACACTAACCACTTGTTGTATTGTCGATTAGATTCGGGTTAGCCATTTCATCTGGCATGCACGTTATACGTTGCCTTTTACCTTCAATTTCTACTTCGGCAACACAGTCACCAAGCTTTCTAACTTTATAGCTCATTGGGTAGTAAGTATCGCCTTGGCCATCGGCAAAGTTCATTTGTATACCTTTGGTTGTTAAGTGCCAGCCAGCAATATAGATTGTGTCGTCCTTAACCTTCTTACGTTCTTTGCCAACTAGGAGTTTGCCGTAGGATGAGAGATCCATTTCCTCGTTTTGATCCTTTTCGTTTTTCTCAGGCTTAGGATAGTAATATTCATAAGGGGCTATGGGGTCAGCATCACAAGAGCCGTATAGGTTTTCGTAGACTTCGTTGCAAGTGAACATGCCTTTTTTCGGAAGCTCAGGTTCAAACGTCACTAGGGCGTTAACAGCGGTCGCGGCCATCAACGCCCCAACACAAAAAAAGTGCCAGCTCTTAACTTTGAGGTTTTTAACTGCATGTTTAAAATCGCTCCATTTGTTTGTGTAACGACCATGTGTGTACCAGCTGGGGAGCATGGTCGTTAGGCCGTAGTAGTCGTTAAAATCGCCTGTTTCTGCAATCAGTTGCTCGGTTTCGTAGCAATCGAATATGCCTGTGCCACGGCATACCCATGTATCGACCTTGGCCGCATTGGCCTGAGTGCCATAGCGCACGGTTCCAACATGGATTTTAGGAAGGGGCATCCTGTCACCCCAAGCCAGTTTCACCAAGGGGCCAATAAGGGGCAAGGTCATTCGGTCAGTACGTTTACAGTAAACTACATGCTCGGCAATGGTTCGCCGTGCATCAGAGTCTAGGTTCTCAATGTCCTGAATGATTAAGATTGCATCCCAGCGCAGTTTTCTAAGGAGTTTAAAAAACGCGTTGACGGGTGCGCGCTCTGGGTCTTTCCAGTTACGCGAGTTTAAGAATATCCCGCATTCATCTAGCACTAGTAGGCCGTTGCGAGATTCGTCTATCTTGTCACCTTCATAGCCAAGGGGCAGGGCTTTCAGACTTTGTATGTCGGGTATGTCCGGTAATCTAAATAGCTTGGTGTTCTTCATGTATTTACCAAGCATCTTTTCGGGGTAGATATCGAGGTTCGTAGCAACCTTGCGACCTGCTAACAGGTATTCGCGGATGCGGGAGACAGACATTAACGTCTTGCCGCCTCCCAGTTTGCCCGTAACAACATAGACCGCCATTAGGCTAGGAACCTGCGCGTTGACTTCTCAGCTAAGCGCTGTCTGAATTTCTTAATCTCTAGGCCAATCATAAAGGTGGCGCTAGTGATGTAATACGACAATATCAGCCCCATGTAGTAAGGCATATTCGCAGGTATCCATGATATCCAAGTAGACAGTAAGCCTCGAGTGATTGGGCTAAGACCGTTGACCGTTTGAGTAAGAAGATCATCCACCCAAAATAGAAAGGTCGTTATGGCTGCTGCATAGATAGCAAACGCAGCTAGGCCTATCGCAATGTTCTTTATAACGCCAGTTATAAGCAGCGTCATAAACCAGATACCAATACGACTAACGAGTGCGCCTAAAAAGGCGATAATAACGGGCATTAGGTTAACCTCACTTTCTTAATGTCAGCATCAAGACGATAGATGATGAACAGAATAAATAGGACGGCTACGACCCATTCCAAGAATGTTCGTATCTGTGCAAATCCAGCACACGGGTTAAATTCACCGATACCCAAAAGCGTGGTACTGGTGCAGTTATCAGCGGCCTTGGCAAACAGCTGAGGGATCGAATCGTAAGATGTTGGGCTTAATCCTTGGATTGCGTCCTCGCTGATGGCTTCATTAATTTGCTCTAGTGTGTCGTTATGGCCAGAAACGATATCTCCTGACTCGCTTAAATCGGGAAGGGCAACACCTTCGGCAGCGGCTTCACCTTCTTCAGGGCCACCCCATTCCAATTGCTCTCGAATTCCATCGAGTTGGCCCTCGATACCATCTACGGAATCGGTGATTTTTTCGGTTTCAGTTTGTAGGTTCTCTACGGCAGTAACTATTTCGCCTTGGCCTTGCGAAGTAGAGTAGTTATCGGGCCAGTTGTCACCGGTGCCATTATCGCCACCAGAATCACCACCTCCATCACCGCCGCCATTGTCTCCACCAGAGTCGCCACCTCCATCACCGCCGCCATTGTCACCACCGGAATCGCCACCTCCATCACCATCACCGCCACCATTGTCACCACCGCCCGTGCAATCATCGGTTTGGCATGGTTCTATGAAGTCATCGCCGTTGGGCACATCGCATGATTGGGCAGTAATATAGTGAAGGAAGCTTTCGCCATCTGGTGTGTTGTTACCAATACAAACACCGCCTTGAAAGCAAGTCGACTGACAGTTCCGACCATTGTAATTAAGACATAAGCTTTGCTCTGCGTAATATGAACCTGCGACTTCACCCTCAAATGTAGCGCAGCTATCCATAGGCATTTGAAGGTCGACTGTGCAGCTGAGTTCAAAATAATAAGATGTATCGGGATTAGTAAATTTTATTCGAGCTGAGCCATTTGAATGTTCATAGGTAAACTCTTTCTGGTTAGGCTCTTGACCGAAAGTAAGTCGCGCACCACTCAAAGCGTCCGGTAGTTGGTCTTGGTAGAATATATCGGGGACACCCTCAACAGTAACGGCATAGACGCCTTGACCATTTTGCTTTGCTGATACTTTAGAACAGCTCGACCACTTATAACCGTTAGCAGAATGGGCTGGGGTAGAGTAGGCGAACCCCAGTGCGATTAATGACATCGCCATTAGCCTGCAAAGGTTAATGAATATTTGCACTGGGGTTGCCTCCTATCGGTTAGGTAGCTGCGCGAGCTGCACGCTTGAACAGACGAAGCAGAATGAAGCCACCAATGATAGATGCAGCAACAGGCCATGCTAAATCAATGAGCGCTAGGCCATCGGTTTGAACTTGCGTCATGGCGTTGGTTGCTGCCTCCGGTACTACGGCCATAGCATTACCAGACGCTAATGCACCTAGACCAACCAGAACTTGCACAGCTGTGCGGCGTTTCTTGGTGGGCGCGTCAGTGGCCTGATACACCCCGTTTTCGTTTTTCATGGTTTCGATTTGTTTGCCCATGATGATTTTCTCCTTTTTGGTTTAAGTTGCCATCCACGCTAATCGGCGGAAGACGTACAAAATTGCAGTGCAGCTCCAGCCAACGGCGTAAGCTCCAATGCAAAATGAGATAAACTCGGATAGCTCAATCATTTCGCTGATGACTCCCAAGCGTTGAACCCTAAGCAAAGACAAATGCACATCGTTGAATAGAAAATACAGCGGCCAAGGTAATAAACCGCCTCAATGAGTTGCTGTATTTGCTCAGGGTTTATATTCACGGTTTCCATTAGTCGTCCTTGTCGCCAAACATCTGTTCGTTTGAATTGGCTAAGCGAACGTTGCTCTTAGGCTGGGAACGTAAGCCAAGGCACCTAGCAACAAAACGACAGAATGAGAACAACAAGTCGTAAGCAACAAGGGCCACCATCACGCCGCCAATGACAGTCAGAAACAGCGCGTTAACGATGGAATCAATTTCTTGTTGCGTTAGATTTGTTACGTCCACGACTAACTAACCTTTTTACTCTCAGAGGCTACGGAGTGCAGACGGAAGCCTTTCCAGTCCATCTGACGAGCTACGTTCGCGCCTTCGTAATATTCGATATTTAGAGTGCAGGGTTTTAGCCCCCAACCGTTTGGATCAGATTCAAGCTTTTGAAGCTGTTCAAATAGGCCTTGCTCCATTTGGTCGGCCGTGACTTTCACGGTCAGAATCTGCGCTGGGTTTTTAACATGCAATTTAAACTCACCAGTAACAGGCAAAGGGGCGTTCTTGTCATCTGTGCGATTGACTTTATTTAGGTCTGTGATTGCGCCTTCTACGTTCATAATTTAGGTTTCCTATGGTTGTTTGGTCGGGGTTACAGTTAATGACACAAGTCCGAGTCATGAGGCTTCGCCTCATGATTTTCAGTGTTTGGGTGTTCCTGACGCGACGCATCACCATGAGTGGATTCAATGGCCTTGTTCGCGTCTTGTCTGCTCGAAAATTCACGCTGCTGCGCGCTAAAATTTTCCGAGCCTAAATAAGGAATATCGTCACTGGATACGTTGCCTTGCAATGCTTCGTAATCCATAAAAAGACACATGTTTTGCGTGTCCTCGACACACATGGACTCTAAAAATGCCATTTCTTCACGACTAGGCTCCATAAGGAAACCGTCCTCGTAAAAGGCATCGATAGAGTCTCTTACTCCAATCATTACTTTGCGCTGGGCTGCGATTTGCTTCTCAGTCATGACCATTGATGTGCCTTTTCTTGTTAGTACAACGACAGAATCCCAAGACACGCCCAAGATGCGGCGGTTAGGCTGATCGCCGTATTTCGTTTTAAACATCGGTGAAAGACCCTCGGCACGACTAATCTCTCCAGTAATGCGGTCTACTATGTCGGGAACTTGGTAATGAAGTCTGACGGTCTGGTCTTTGCGTTTAACTTGAACACCGCCCATCGCAATACAAAATGCAGCCCAATCACTCGAATCAGCTGCAGCGCGTACTTTCTCAAGGGCGAATTGTTCAATGTTGTTTAAGTCGGTGTTCATAGCGTTTGCTACCTCACATTGGCCTGTTGCGCCTTGGCCTAGGCGGCGCAGTTCGCGCCATGCTGAAACAGTAGGGCCGCCGATTTGTTGGAAGCGGCGAATATTAAAATTGCTTGCCCAGGTGGTGGCACTTTCGGCCGCCTGGTTAGTTGATACATTCAAGTCACCGCCCTGGGGGCAAGTGGTTTTATCTAAGTTATCGCCTGTAATGCCCTTGGTTATGTACTTAGCAATGTATCCAGCAGCTGAGCCTTTAGCTGGATCTATGCGAATAGCTTTAAAACGGGTTGCCTTTGTCTTTACTTCTTCTGGCGTATCCTTCGTAGCAAGTTCGCTAAGGATTTTACGAACTTTTGCCGATTCGCCTTTTTCGAGAAATAAAAGCATGTGCCAGTGAGGGCAACCATCATGATGAGGCTCAACAACTCGAAAGCCGTAGGGTTTGATTCCAGCCTTTGCAAAGCGAGCGCGTGCACGGGCCCATAAATCATTGAAATATGATTGAGCATCAGCAGGGCTAAGGAACTGATATTTAGCATTGGGAAAACCTGTGCGATTAACTGAATGAAATCGAGAAGGTGCTGTGATTGTGTAAAACTCACCTTTATGGCCAAGCATCTGGGCAAGTTCTTCAAAGCCACGAATACGCACCATTAATTCAGCAGCTTGTTGCTTGCCTGAGGTATGAGAACGTGACGCTATGTCAGCAAGTGATTCAAAGTCTTGCATGAAGTTAGCATCATCAGGAACTACGAATAGATCTGAAAGTAGGGCGTCTGTCTTAGCTTTTCGGTTGCGGCGCTCATAAAGAGAATGTTGGCTAACATAAGGGTGAGCTTTTTTATGTACGAGTCTTAAATCTCGTGCTAACTGCTCAACGCGAAATGCCTTTAGCTTGCGCAGGTTCCTACGCCACCAAAGGTCACAACACATGCGATTAATGGCCGCCGCTAGATTTTCAAAAGCCGAAACCGAATCAAGCAAATTTCTATAGTAAGGCGCACAAGTGAAATACTCGGGAAGCTCTGGGGGAGCAATGTCGTATTTACGTACGTATTCAGCGCATTGATAGTAAGTTTTGAGCGTTGGGCCGTACTTAGCTCGCTTGCGTGAAAGTAAATAAGCGCGCCTGTCTGCAATGTCGCAAATGTCATCATCCGGCACAGATAGGCTAATATCATAAAGTGTTAACGCTTTATCAGCAGCATCAAGACGGCGGTTTGCTTCTACATAACCCTGAAATTTTTCAATGATTTTGTAGCCGTTGGCCATCATGACAGCAATGTCAGAGTGGCGTCTAAAAATGCGTTCGCGATGGTGGTTACATGCGTTTTCTTGGGTGTATATGCGTGACCTAAATGGGTCTGAGACTGGGGCGTTAATTTTGACTTTGCCGTCACCCCAGTAATTCTCGACCTCGGTTTCATGATGGGGGCGTTGCAATGGGCGAACACGTTGAGACTCAACACCCAGACCGGAAGTTAACTCAATAGCGGTAGTAATTGGATTTAGCACACTTTGATTCGGTGCGGGTTTACTAGCGACTAGCATGATCGTTCACCGTTATTTTTAGCTGAAATCTTTGAGTCGATATAGGTAGCTAAGGCAACTCCTATGCAAAGGCCAAAGAGGCCAAAGACAGAAATGGTCAAAATTGTGATGTGGACATAACTAAGCATCTTCGTCTCCATCCCTGTTTGGTTTGGTTTTACCTAAATGATCATCAAGGCCACAAAGGGAAACGACAATTGCAATGAAATAAACGACACTGAGAAAACCGAACGCAACAGAAACGCCATTCATATCAACATCTGCAAAATGCTGCGAAGCAAATGCAGAACCTAAAAACATAGCTTTACAAAAAAGGAGAGAAATAACGTTGGTTAGTATCGGCCTGTTAAGAAGCGTTGTTTTTAAAGTTGTCTGTGGAAGCATTTTCAATCCCTTAGTTAGCTGGTCTGGAGTACTTAAAATTGACCAAAGCAAATTACAACTATGTATTTACATACTTGTAATTAGAAATTACGAACTTGTAATTGTCAACATGGCAAAGACACGGCGTGTTTTTCGGTTATAATAAATAAAATTTTGGAGGTGTTTATGTCATACAGCTACAGTCTGATAGAAAAGCTGAAGGCCGAAAAAAATATTGAGCAAGACAAAGGCGTTTTAAAATATGTGAACTCGCTAGTGTCAGCCAATATAAGTGAAATGAGAAAAGGTAAAAGAAACTTAACGGCAAATCAGTGCATTGAAATAGCAAAGATACTAGGTTTAGACCCTAAAGAAGAGCTAATGAAATTGGCGGCCGAAAAGGCGAGAACCGAAGAAGAAAAAGCAGTTTGGAAAGACGCAATAAAAAAGATTAGTGCAGCATGCATATTTGCTCTGGGGCTTGCTGCTGCTCAAATCAATAGCCCTGTAGGTGCTCCGCATTCGCGGAGAAGTTTATTTAACATAACATAAATTATAGGCTATGGTGTACAGAGAGAGCCCTCAGGCTCATTTTGGGCTATACCCAATACCAACCCAGCAGCAAGCAACAACATCGCCGCAGAATGGCCTGCTGCTTTAATCTTTTTTGCCAAGGATTCGTAAACGCTTTTTTCTTCCTCTGATTTAGACTTTTCGATCCCCAAGTTGATGATCACTTCCTCAACGTTCAGCCCAGAGCAGCTTGTTTATCTTGAGAATAACCTTTTGTTTCTTTGTAGATCTCAACCAACAACGTGCATGCCAGATGAAATGGCCAACCCTAATTTAATCGACAATACAACAAGTGGCTAGTGTGTGCGCTTGCCCCTTTTGGGGCGCGTACACACTAACGCTTGCCCCAGCAAAACGATACCAAAACTCTCCCAGGATAACCGCACTCGATAAACTTTTTAGTACCAAAATTCAACCTGGCACAAAGTTGTAAGCATCTGAAATGGTACTAAATGTAATCTTTCGCTATAGTAGTAAGCATTGGATTAAGTGCTCTAACGTTAAGGTTGATTTCATGGAAGAAGCAGCAGCCAGCCTTCAAGGCGCAGTTCTTGGTGTCATGACCACCATTATTTTAATTGCAGCCCTCACCTTCCTAGTCGTTAATTCAATTCTCAGAAAAATAGGCGTTGACGGTGAGACAAGTATGCTTACTTCTCAGGTCCTCTTTGTCTTGCTACTTGCTGTTTATTTCTTAAGTAGGTAGCGTATCCGTTCCCAAACCTATAACATTGCATGAGTCAGCAGAGAAGCTGTCTCTAATCAGATATCTACATACGTCTTTTACAAGGAGAGAAAATGAAAGACATACTTATCCCTATTGTATTCCCTGATTATAAAATCACCGTTACTACGCCAAGAAGAGATGTTGATCTTCTCCCATGGGTTCAGTACGACAACTTCACCATCCCAAGTTCAACTCAGTCCCTATCAGACCTTGGGCACGCGGGTATTTTGTTGGTTAAGGGTACAACTGGGTTAACCAAGTATTATGAATACGGCCGATATGACTACCCTGAAAATAAAGGCATAGTTAGGCGTGTGCCTGTGCCAGACGCCAAAACAGGCTCTGGCGGCATCGATCCTCAATCGCTTGTTCCGGTATTAAAAAGAGTGAGTATGGTCGCGGGGAAAAATAGCAGAATACAAGGGGTTTATCTTGAAGCTCTCGATGTTTTTGATGCGTTAAATCGTCGTGTAATTTTGCAAAAAGCTAAAAATAAAGACGTTAACAGGAGACCTTACGATTTAACCTCTAACAGCTGCATCCATTTTGTAAAACGTTTAGTTGAAGCGGCTGGTATAGAAACACCATGGTTATTCGACCCAAGACCAAATTCCTATATTGGCGAGTTCCGTGCTGATTACAGAGACCTAGACTTTTCACCAAGTACAAATAGGCTAGTCATTGAAGATATTGGAGAATTTACTCGATGAAAACATTATTAGCTCTTTTATTCGTATTTTTGCTTTCAGCTTGTGATCAGAGTTCAACTTATGAGCCCACCCGGCCTGATGACGTACCCGTTTCATCTCTTTGGATAGGTGGCCCCGACGGTGGAGTTTACGCCGAAATTAGAGAAGATGACGGAGACTACTCTGGGACTATCTACTTTGATAGCACAGGCGAGATTTGGTATGAGGGAGCATTTGAATATACTGGAAAAGAGGCTTTTGAGGTAGACAACAAAGCCTCTTATACAGCTTGGGATGGCACTATTTTGTACTTATCTAATGGCAAGCAATTAGTATCAAATATCGAGTAAGGAAGTACTCAATTACTTAGAAATACAGATTTTGATATTAATATTTATCCTGGCATTATTTTGCCAGGATAAGTTTTGGTACTAAATTTCAGTAATAATCTTAACCGCTTTTCTGATTTGGTTAATCTTTTCCTTTCTTCTGGTGAGTTTGTTACTAAGAGCTTCATTCGCGTTAAAGGTGCATCTTTGCCTACAGAGCTCAAAATAGTTAAAGATATGAGACCTGGCCATGAAGGTCTTTACATGATTGCCCCTGCAAAAAATATGACTCTTAAGAAGTATCTAGGCATATTAGAAGAGCTAGGTTTAGATAGATCAAGAGTTAAGTTAGTTACAAAAGAGGAACTCGCAAATGCCAGCTAAAGGTATGAAGTTAATCGTTAGCGAATATCATATCATTCACGAAGCTTTAAAGTGTTATGAAGAACGTTTGGATAAGTTATCGTCGATGACAACCGATGAAGACCAAGAAGTCATATATGATGAAAAGCTACAGGATATTGAGGGGATGATTAAAGCCCTAAAAATTGCAGCAAAAAATGACTTTGATTTGGAGCTGTGAACCTATACCTTGATCGTTTCTTTTTTTTTTGAAAGCCTGATAGTGACTAATTTCATTAAGGAAATTAGTCACTATCAATAGAAATAAGAAGGGCAGCTTCGGCTACCCTTTTCTTTGACTTAAACGTTGATTCTGCTATTTTTTCTTATCCTCGAGGTCCTTCTACCTTTTACTTTGAACCTGTCCACATAGCGAGTTCTAGTAAAAAAATGATTCAAACGATAAAATAAAAAGGTTCGCTTTCACTGCCCTCTTATTCACATCATTAATCAAAACAAATAAACTCATTTGTCTGATGACGTGTTCTTTCTTCAGACAACAAATTGCAAAATGACGACTACCCGATTATGTAATCTTTGATATCAACGTCATCAATCTGCGAATCGTTAAGATGTTGCCTTGCGTAATCCATGTAAGTGCCGCTCGTTAAGAATAAAGCAAATAGATCTTTATCTATATGCCTATCTTGCGCCATAAATTTCATAATTTTCAGTGACTGGGATAACGTTTTTGCTTCCTTATATGGTCGGTCATTTGCAGTCAGCGCTTCGAAAATATCTGCAATGGCCATAATCCGCGCAGGCACTGACATTTGCTCAGCAATCAACCCTCGTGGATATCCTCCGCCATCCAACTTTTCATGATGCCCACCAGCGTATTCGGGTACACGCTGTAAATCCTCTGGTAACGGCAGAGTTTCTAACATGCGAATGGTCGTAATAATATGCTCATTAATAATATACCTATCTTCATTCGTTAAAGTACCCCGACCTATTTTCAAGTTATATAACTCGCCGAGATTTTGTTTATTTTCTGTTGGCTCCATATTAAAACCAAAGCCTGAATTGCGACTAAATTCCCTTTCATTACGTGCAAATATATGGCGTTTTTTATCCGCAAGTAAATACTCTTCACCTTCAGTGGTATGCTCAAAATCTTTCATCCGACGCTGTTCGGCCGGGGATAACCCAAGGCAATCATCGAAATTTCGGTACCATGTTTGCTCAGCTATCGACTCCAATCTACTGCGGTCTTGTTCAGACATCATTTCCCCACCGACATTGCATTTGGCAACAAAAGCAAAATCTTCCTTTAGTTCCTTTTGCCGCTGTTGAAGCGTTGCATAAAACCTTAATTGCTCTTCAGGTTCTCTATTTACGGCTTCAAGATAATCGATACGAGCATCTCGGTATAATACTTCAAAGCGCATACGTATTTCGTGAATCCGATTATATATACACTCTAACTTAGAGCCTTTATCAACAATATGCTCCGGCGTCGTAATTTTTCCGCAATCGTGTAACCACGCAGCGACTTCAAATTCACGCCATTGCTCTTTGGAATTAAAACCAAAGTGCGCAAATGGCCCCTTTTGTTGATTGTTCGCTTCTTGCGCCAACATCATCGCCAGTTCTGGTACGCGAGCACAATGCCCCCCAGTGTATGGCGATTTTTCATCGATTGCTTGAGCAATAAGCTGAATAAATGCATCGAGCAATTCCTTTTGTCCGGCCTCAAAGTCACATATTGATTCAGACATATTAACCATGGCCGATGAAAGTTGGTGAATTTCCTCTATGTGAGAGTCGACATAATGAACATGGTCATAGTCTCGTTGGCCAATCTTCTGATTTTCTTCAATTAAGCGTTGGATGGGGTTGGCTAGATTACGCGCCATTTGGGAGATAATGATCAGTACTATAAATAACACAAATAAGGTTACTAACATGGCCTTTTTTACTTGCCATTGCAGTTGCGACAAGGCCTCATCCTCGCTGACTATGAGCGCGATGTATTCCTGATTCCCAGAACCAATGAGCCCCTCAACACGCGATATATAGGCATAATGTGTTTTGTTATCAATTTCTATTTCGTGCATGCGATCGCGTAGGGGTGCTTGTTGGGCAATATCCAGTAACTGCTTAGAGGGCAACTGTGAAAGCTCTGCACGCCGTCTGGGGCTGTCAAAGTCTAACCACTTTTGTTTTAGATCTACTTTCAAACTTGGTTTTAGTTCATTAATAGCCCGATTTATAAACGTCATCAGCGGCGCTAAATCCTTTCTTACCGTGTGATGAAAGTTGAAGTCACTTTGTGATTTTAGTTCACTAATTTGGGTTATTTTTTCAAGCCCTTCAATATAGAAGTAAGCTTGGATATAGTTAATAACCACCTCATCATCGAACACAACATCAACTTCCCCTCTGTTAAGACCCTTCAGCGCATCGAGGGTATCGTTGTATTCAATAAAGTGGGCGTTGCCCATACGCGCTTTTAAAAACTTTGTCACTGCGTAGCCTTTTTGCGCAGCAATACGTAACTCTTTAAAGTCACTTAAACGTTGTTGCCCTTGTGCCTCCCCCTGGCGCATGGTGGCAATTATCCTTGTTTCATAGTGGCCATTTGCAAATACACAAAATTGCTCACGCTCTTCGTTTTTCATAAGTCCAAGTAACATATCTATTTTGCCGGACTTTAACTGCTCCACTAGTTCCGGGAACCGATAGCCATTGATAAATTGCAGCTCGACCCCCAGTTTCCTCGCCAATAAACGAATATGCTCAACACTGTACCCCCGAGGTTGCCCCGACACTGAGTACTCAAATGGAGGGTAATCATCCATAACCCCTACTCGCAAAGTACCGACTTTATCTAAATAAGCACGCTGACGATCGTCTAAGGTGATAGGTGTCACGTTGAGTTCTGATGGCGCATCAACACGTTGCTCTATACTAACTTCCCCATTGTCATCAAATAAATAGCCATTGCCGGTTAGGGTATAATCAGGTATGTCCATGTATCGAGACAAAGAAGATAGCAACACGGTGGTACCCGCTACCACGTTATTTTTTCCGGTAATCGCGTAACTCGTGCCAGGGCGACCTATAAAGCTAAACATATAGGGGGGCATTTTATTTACACTTTGATGTGATGCGTTCTTAAACCACGGCCTTTGCCGAGCATCGTAGTCTGTTGGCTCCTCAGTTTGTATTCGAACGTTAAGCTTGGAGTCGAGAAATTGGGTATACCTTTTCCTATCGCCGCCCTGACCATATATTTGTACAACAACCCAGCGGTCGTTAGGTGCTGCACCCCACACGCGCCTAATCCCGGGAGTGGACTCTAAATTAGATATTTCAAAGTAATCGCCGTTACTAAAGCCGTAAAATAATGAAAACACCTCTTCTTGAGCACTTAATAAAGCACTAAAGCGAGCTAGTTGCTCGCCGCTAATGGATCTCGCACTGCGAATATTTTGCAGCTTAATTACATTGGCGAGGCTTACCGCAGCCTGCTCTTGACGTCGCGCTTGGCTGGCAACCTGAGTGGCGATTAATTCAAACTGCGTTGCCGCTGCGTTTTTTGCAAGACTACTACTAAAGTAATAGTGTAGTGATATAGCCGCAATAGCCGTGAAGGCACAAGCAAATATGAAGGTTGTTATTAGTGTAACGCGTATTGTAAAACGCTTTTTCTTGTTGTTAACTTCCATGCCAGCATAAATATTTTTAAAGCGGAAGTTAAAAGTATAGGTAGGTATTTCAACACTATGAAATATTTAGCTTAATTATTTTCTTGTTGACGCTGTTGTTGAAACCGCTGATAGTTCTGTTTTTGTTGCTCTAAGCACGCAAAATAGTCATCATCATTTTTATATGCACACTCGTCTAAGCGTTGAGATTGGGTTTCATGATAACGCTGGGGGCCCTTACAAGCACTCAGGGAGAGCATACACACCACGGGTAAAATATAGCTGAATTTAGTCATTAGGCAGTAGTTAGAAAACAATGAATGATAAATCAAAACAAGGTCCCTTCGCACGCTTACATCAAAAAAAGCAGTCAAAATTGGACCAGAGCAAGCGCCAAAAACAAGTTATCTCTTGCTATGCGCAGGACCATCATAAGGCAATTGCTGAACTTATTAAACAGTGGCTTAAATAAACCTATTACTGGGTATAGTTATTAACTATTTTTTCCAACTCGCCATTACGCCTTAACTTATCTAATAAGCGGTTAGTATAAAGCATATTGATACGCCCGTTATCAGTTTTTGGAAACTGAAACTGGTAAAGAGCTGTGTCTATGGGGCGGTTACTTTTAACTAATTCACCCACCAGCTCAGGTCTTGACCTCAACAGATAATCATAAACATGCTCTGCAATTACAACAGCACTGAGTTGCCCATGCTCTTTGTCTGCCAGGGCCTTTAGCATATTTATTTCAGAGTAAAAGTTATCACGGACCATGTTGCCGTTATTAAGCAGCGGCATTAAAGTTGGATAGTGGTAGTCGAAGCGGGTTCCAATTCGCAGCGGCTGTTGGCGGTCGTTTGCTAACCTTTGCAGTTGTTTTATATCATTGATTGCTGGGCCGCTTGCCGGATAAACCAACACATCATTCACTTCAACTATCGCGTCACTCCAATAATAGTGACTGGCGTTTGCAACCCAGCGCTCGGAATCAAAGCGGTAATGAATTTGCCCTTCGTGTAACAACTTTAATGAGCGCCGTGAGGTATTTGGCTGCGCTTTATAGGCATGATCACTAAACGAGTTCAGCGCCACTAATAGGTCAGGAATAATGCCTTTGGTGGTATCACCCACGATACTATAAGGAGGGTAATGATCTGGTAAGCTGCCCTTCAACTCGTGAGCAGACACACTGAGCGCACTAACAAGGACAAATAAGCCAACAATAAAACGCACAGGCAAGACTCCTACCAACACATTGCAGGTATACTAGGAAATGCGCTGGTAAAAGTCTAGCTAGGAATAATAAAAAGGCACAAAAGTGCCCTATTTACAGCAGCTTAGTACCCGTTACAGATAATTTTCAGCATTCTTCTAAGCGGTTCTGCCGCTCCCCATAGTAGCTGATCGCCCACCGTAAATGCACTAATATAACGAGGCCCCATACTGAGCTTGCGAATGCGGCCAACAGGAATTCGTAAAGTCCCTGTAACATTGACAGGGCTCAACTCTTCGCTCGATGCACCGCGCTCGTTGGCAATGACATCCACCCATTCGTTGTGACTCGCAAGAATTTGCTCTATTTTGCTAACGCTAACATCCTCACGCAATTTGATGGTCAGTGCCTGAGCGTGGCAGCGCATCATACCTACACGCACGCATAAGCCATCAACCGGGATAGGTTGCTTCGAGGAACCCAAAATTTTATTGGCTTCTACTTCAGCCTTCCACTCTTCTTTGCTTTGCCCTGACGGCATTGGCACATCAATCCACGGGATCAAGCTACCTGCTAGTGGCACACCGAACTGATCATAATCCAGTGAACCATCTTTCATTTTATTCGCAACCAGCTTGTCTATTTCTAAAATAGCGCTGGCAGGGTCGGCAAGTTGCGAGGCAACGACACCATGAATATCACCCATTTGCTTAAGTAATTCTTTCATATTGCGCGCACCGGCGCCGGAGGCCGCTTGATAGGTCATGGGGCTAACCCACTCAACTAAATCTTGTTCAAACAAGCCCCCCAATGCCAATAGCATCAACGATACCGTGCAATTACCACCGACGAAGGTTTTTACACCTTGTTCAAGACCTTGCTCGATAACATCATGATTCACCGGGTCGAGCACAATAATGCTCTCGTCGCTCATACGCAGCGCCGAGGCGGCATCAATCCAATACCCGCGCCAACCACTGTCGCGCAATTTACCATAGACTTCATTGGTGTAATCGCCACCTTGACAGGTCACAACAACATCCATGCTCTTGAGGGCGTAAACATCGTAGGCGCTCAACAAAGGTTTAGCATCGCCGCCAATTGCCGGGCCCAACTGTCCTGTCTGTGAAGTGGTAAAAAAGGTCACATCAATATGAGTAAAATCATTTTCTTGTTGCATCCGCTCTAGCAGTACGGAGCCAACCATCCCCCGCCAGCCTACTAAGCCTACTTTTTTCATTACAGATTCCTCTTACTTACAAGTTTATTCATATTGCGTGAGAC
The DNA here is from genome assembly GCF_022347875.1 of Pseudoalteromonas sp. CNC9-20. Classification (NCBI taxonomy): domain Bacteria; kingdom Pseudomonadati; phylum Pseudomonadota; class Gammaproteobacteria; order Alteromonadales; family Pseudoalteromonadaceae; genus Pseudoalteromonas; species Pseudoalteromonas sp. CNC9-20. Next base: position 225,944 of record NZ_JAKRFS010000002.1, read on the forward strand.
CCAGCGAGCACTGAGAATCTCTGACAATAGCACTGCAACGCCCCAGGCACTAGTGGGTTAGATACAACTTAAAATTATTTCATATAGCTAATATCACCCGATTCGTTAGTCACAATTTATTAACTATTCTGTCGCTATTTTGAAAACACTTGATGGTGTAGTAAGTAGGTACACAGGCAGTCGGAGGTGTGCATTAACAATTAAACAAGGAAATAGTCATGAATTTATTCGTAACCTCTATCGCGGCACTGACTGTCGCAGCACTATCATCAACAGCCTCAGCTCAAAGCTCAGCGGTCAATTTGGCAGCACCAGAGCAAGAGCAAGAGCAAGTAAGCTTTACGCGCGCTGAAGTGAATATGCTCAACAAACAAGGTTCATTAGCCGCTTCAACAGTGACCTATTATGGCCCGAAAGTGTGGGTTAATGGGCGTTTAGAGTCCTTCTTTGTGGGCTCAACCAATGGCAACACCTTTTGTGAAGCACGCGGTCACAATCAGGAAGTTTCTGGAAGTACCGTTACCTGTGGCGAAGATGAATCGTCTTATGCTGATTATGACTGGTATGGCAGTGCGTGGATTAAAAAAAGTACGGGCAGCAAAAACCAGTGTTATCCTCTTTATGCGACTATTAAATGCCGTTAATACCATATAAAAAAGCCCAGCACTGGCTGGGCTTTTCTTTGTTGTTACCTGAAACTAGAACTCATATGCATAACTTACGCTGAATTCTACGCCTTCTTCACGTGAACGCACTACGATGTCTGACTGCGTCACTTCTTTTTGCTCGTCTAACAGGTTTTGGACTTTGAATTTCACTTTAGAGTTGAAATCTGGGTACCACGTGTACACTAAGTCTAACGAGTGAAATGGTTGCTCATAGGCATCATCACGCCCCGCTACGCCAGCGGCGAGAATACGCTCACCAAACACGTTATAGACCAATGACGCACTATGAACGCCATCAGCAGAGTCGTAATTTAGCTGCATATTGACGACGTATTCAGAGTGACCCGTCATACGCTTAGTTGGGTTAGTTAGGTTTCCGGCTAAAGCAGGATCTATCTTCGCTTCGGAATCACTTAAAGTAATATTACCGCTGGTAAATAGTCCATCGCTCAAGAACGTCAGATCTTGAAGCCATTCTGCTTCTATACCATACACCTCAGCAGTTTCACCATTGACGAAGGTCGCGGAGTAGTCTTCATCACCAATACGCAAAACGGTCTCAATGGGTGCTTCTATATCCTTATAAAAGGCTGCGACACTGTAGGAGTTCCCTGCTTCACCGTAGAATTCGTAGCGAAGGTCGTAATTCTTAATCGGACTGCTCTTAAGACCGACGCGACCAAAAGTACGAATATCGGTTAGCGGGTCAAAATAGGTGACAGGGACCACTTCACGAAAGTCAGGGCGCACTACGGTTTCACCGTAACCGGCTCGAACTTGATATTGCTCTGCGCCAATATAAGTTAATGACAATGCGGGGAACCAATCATCTTCTAAGATAGTGCCATCTTCAATGTTCTCGGCAGACCAAATCGTTTGCAAATCTTCGCCATCAAAAATAAGGCTAGACGTACCAACTGAGGTTTGTTTGAATTCCTCATATCGTATACCGCCGCTAATGCGCAACCATTGGTCATACATTACATCGAATGAGCCATAGCCAGCATCAATCTTTTGACCAGCAATATAGTCATCAGCATCTGGTGGCGTTGGTTCGTTAAAATCGACCAAAATGGCGTTGCCATCGATAAATTGGTCGCTTAAATAGCCGCTGTTAGTCAGCGGATCGCGACTGCCATCGTTGACATTGATCGCAGCACCAGCACTGTTGTTCACAGTGAAGCTAGAAGTGTTGTAGATTCTTGCTCGATCCGAAAAGTCATAACCTACCTTAAACTCGACATCGACACCATCAAACATCAAAGGCAAGTTAAAGTTACCACCATAGGAAGTTACACGTTCTTCCATATCGGTGTATGACATGATCACGCGGTTGTCGTCCCCGGTGATCTCAGACCCCGCGTAACGACCGTTTTCGCCGTATTGATCGCGAAACTCAAAATCAACGTTGGTGGGAATATCTGTGGTTGCTTTCGAACGCGTATACTGCCAATCAAAGCCGACTCCCCATAAATCCAAGAAAGTATGCTGTCCAAGGAACTGGGATACATTGAGCTTACGTTCTTCAAGATTGAATTCGTGATTGCGATTAGCTAACCCGTCACCGGCAATGGTAAACGTTGAACTGCCCGCCGGGCTTTGTGAAATCGCTACTTCCGTTTCGTCTTCATTATCGACAATATAGAGTTGTTGAGCAGAAATACTATGTGTATCGAAGGTGTAACCAAGGCTTGCCGTGGCGTTATAACGCTCGTTCTCGGTCGTTACTGTCGAATTTTTCACGGTGTTATAGCACGAGTTTGCAACCTGCTCGGCAGAATCTAGGCTAGTCGCACAACTGCTATCGACATCTTGTGCAATCACAGATGAAAAGCGAGTTTGTGCATCCCATTCGTTAACATACGCACCTGATAGTAAAAAGCCAATACGACCGCCGAAGTAATCCTCTTCAAAGCTATTGCCAATGTGCGCTTTGACGCCCATTTCAGGGTCAAGTGACTCTTCTTTCAGACCATAGTTTCGTGGCAATGACTTTAACAATTGGTTATTGATAGCGGTCGCTTGCTGAGCACGCGTTCCTTGCTCATTGTCCTGCAAATAGTCTCTGTTAACTATATTGTTGATGCTAAAGTTTCCTTGATAGCGAACAATCGCATCTTTCATTGCTTGTGGAACGCCGGCATCATTACCATCATAGGTATAGCCTTCATCCGCTGTTGTGTTATAGCCAACGCCCAACTCCACTCCGGCAACAAAATCGCTGGGGATGGATTTGGTTCTGATGTCTATGTTACCGCCACCGAACGCCGCAGGCATATCGGGAGAGTAGGCTTTTTGCACCGCCATACTTTCTATGATGCTTGCTGGGAAGATATCCAGCGGCACGACGTTGCGAGTGAGGTCGGGGCTAGGGATATAGGCACCATTCAATCTAGCACTGGAATAACGCTCGCCCAGACCACGAACATAAATAAACTTACCATCAACTAATGTCAGGCCTGTCACACGACGAAGCGCTGAGGCAGCGTCACTGTCGCCAGTACGTGATAGTTGCTCGGCTCCGAGAATATCAGCAACGAATGCCTGATTTTTTCGTTCTTCAACCACAGCTGCGGCGCTTCCTTGAAGCCGAGTTCCTACAGCCACAACCTCTTCTATTTCATCGTTCGCTGCGAGCTCTGCTTCAGCTGCGATTAGGCCATTAGTGTGGACAAACAATCCCAGGCCAACCGCGAGGGTGAGTTTGCTCAGCCTATGTTGTTTAAACATGATATACATCCTAATCAGTTTGACAAAAAATAGGCGCCTACTGCTTTGCTCAAGCACCAAGGCGCCTCAATTTAACACTCTAAATAACTAGGCTTTTAGTCTTGAGCCGCTGCATTAACAGCAGTCTCAACCCACTTATACCAGCTAGAGCTTGTGTCCTGATCAGATACCGCGCCGATGTAATCTACGCTCTCAAAGAAGCTTGAGTCTAGGCCACTTAAATCGTTGGCATTAATTGAAACATCTGCTGAGGCAGTGTTTGTTGCAAAGCCATTTTCAGCCAATACCGATACATCATCAGTCAAAATTTCGCTACTACCGCTATTTTCGAACCAAGACGCCTTGGTTTGGCCTGCTAATGGGCCCGCTGCGAATGTATCTGTATCGGTGAAGTTTGAAGAGCACGCCATCACTGAGTTATTAAACATGATGTTATCGGCTTGCTTTTCGCCATCAGAAGTCACTTGAATACAGCTGCTGTTTACCGCATTTTTCTTAACCAATAAGGCGTTGTAAATGCTGGCATTGAACTCATCGTCGAACTTGTAAGCTTGCGAAGGGTCATCATCTCGCACAGAATTGCCATCTGTGGTCACGATGGTGATGTTAGCAAGGGTCGGGTTAGTTGGGCCCACTTGCGGTGAAGACTCACCCTTAACACCATCAGATTCGAAACCGTTGTTGCCCATGTTCACCACAGTGCCGTCGTTCAAGGTTACAGTACCATGTTGTACATATAAGAATTGACCTGCACCCTGCCAACCCGCATCAAAGTCGAATGAATCATCCTGCGTGTCGGTAACAACAATGTGCTTAATCGTCGCTGCACCGCCAAAGAATTCAATACCATCATCGAAACCTTGGTGAATATGCAGGTATTCAAACTCTGAACCTGAACCCACTGCATTTAATGTAAGCGAATTAAGGTCATCGCCTTCACCCCCTACTTTAGGACCTGAACCTGCATACCAAATTTTGGCCCACTTGATACTACCGCTAGAATCAGTATTGTCGTCACCACCGAAGTAGCTAGTGATCCCCTCAGAGGCAACGTTACACGTGCTTGCATCACGCTCTGCATCAGTACATTGGTCAGTGATACCATTACCATTAATAATGATACCGCCCCAATCTGCATAGCGAGCACCTTCACCTGCGCTATCAAAACGGTCGAAGGCATTAGCTGAAGTGAACGTAATAGGTTTCTCTTCGGTGCCATTAGCTTGGATTTTTGCGCCACGAGCGATACGAATAATGGCTTCGCCAGATTGGAAGGCCAAGGTAGCACCAGGCTCAACTGTTAGCGTTGGGCCATTTGCTGGAATTTCAAAACCTTCTGTGGTGTTGCCATCTTCACCGATTAACAGTGCTTGCTCAAATAAGTGCACACCATTATCTGGGATTTCAGAGAACGTAATGTTACTGGTGATTTCAATAGTTTTACTGGCAAAGGAGTCATTGTAAATACAGTCACGACCATCAAATACACCTTGGACCGTACCAGAGTCAGACTCGTAGCTGGCACATTCAAAATCATCGGAGTTGTCACCACCAGATGTATTGTTTGAATTATTAACACTGTTATCTGTATTTGTGCTGTTGTCATTTACAGTTGGGGTGATTTCGATGTCGCCGCCACATGCTGCCAGTGTGACTGCTGAAGCCACTAGGCTGACCTTGAATAAGTCAGATAGTTTCATTGTTATACTCCGTTGAATGTCAATTATTGTTAACGAATTTAAAAGTTACGACATACAATACGGTGGCTTTATGACAATGAAGTGACACTTATTTAAACATATGATGACATGATTAAGTTATTAATATTGTTACTTAAAAAGATAAAAGCCGCCCGAGGGCGGCTTTGGTGTTGCGATTATGGTTGTTAAAGACCAGGCACAGTTATTTAATATTTATATTAACTAACTCTATTATACCTAATCATAAAACACTTTATAAAAGCGCCTGCTTTAATGTCTCAGCATGCAGCTTTTCGTTTTTTACATATTTTATCCATTGTTGCGCCAAGCGCTCAGAGCGCTTGTGTTTCTCCGCCTGTTCGAAGGCCAAAATAGAGGCGTCAAAGTTCTGTAAGTTAAACTGCGCCATCCCTAACGCCACATACGCATTAGACTCATGCTGTAGACCCCCTTTCTCCAGAGCTGCCCTGGCCGCATCCGCCGCCTCTGCATATTGCTCGAGATTCAAGTGCACCTCAGCAAGGCGTTGGTCATAAATACCTTCTTGGCTTTGCTTAGCCGCTTTTTCAAAGTAAGCAAGGGACTTGCGCTCTTCTTTGGCTTGTACAAAAGCTTCTGCTATGAAGGCATTGTTTTTAACATTATCTGCGACGACACCTTTGGCTTGCGCGGTTTTCATAACTTTCGCAGCCTTATAAGGTAAGCCGTTGAACATATAAACCTGGGCTAAGTTTCGTAAATCCGATTTGCTGGTTACAAAGCCTTGCTGATAAGCAGCCTCAATAGTAGCCAGTTGCTCTTTCTCTCGTCCAACCTCGCCATACATACCGCTTAATTGCAGCCAGTATTCGGGCTTGTTGTACAGCGCAATCATTTTCTCAATCACCGCCACAACCTGCTCTGGTTGTTGTAATGAGTAATACAAAGCACGTTGCAATACCAGCCAGTTTTCCTTCGGTGTTTTCCCGTCTTTTTCAGCAAGTGCAATAGCTGTGTTTATCGCTGCCAATGCATCCTGATATTGGCTCATTTGGTAATAGGCTTGAGATTTCAGCACGTAATAACTGTCAGGCTGCGCCTTGGTATTGACCTTATCCCAACGGGTCAGGTAATCAATCACCCCTTGATAATCATCGTTGGCCATCGACAGCTGCGCCAATGAAAACAGCGTGCTGAGCGTTAAACTCTCAGGAATATCCGTCTGAGCAACAACATTTTCAAAAGCATCAATGGCTTCACTCAAGCGGTTTTCATTGTAGTAAATGAAGCCATAAAAATTGTACATCATGGCCTTTTCGTAGCTATTCATGCTTGAAGCACGCTCTTTAACAGAGTCAAGTGCCGCTAGCCCGCCTTTTACATCCCCGTCATCAGCGAGCTTTTGTGCCCGCGCTAATTGGCTATAAACCTTATCGCGCAGCGCCGGCACGCGTTTGGTTTTTTGCTCTGCATGGGCGCTGGCGAGCGCCACCGATGGGATCATACTGGCCATGCTCGGCAACACTAACGTCGCCGATGTTAACCCTGCAAATAGCAGCAATGAGTTCAGTTTTGTCATGGTAAACCTCTTAATCGCAACAGGTGCCCACTGCGGGGCACACTCATTAACCGTTGATTTGGAAGGTGATGCGGTTTTGCACCCCTGCCACTTCTACCGCCTCGCCATTAACGATACGCGGCTTGTATTTGAATTTTTTAGCCGCATCCATGGCAGCTCTATCGAAAATACTTTCAGGCTCGGCTTTAAGTACCTTCGGGTCGCGTACGGTGCCTTGTTTAGTCACTGTAAATTCGACAATGACATAACCTTCAATACCGCGTGATAAAGCTCTGCGTGGATACACAGGCGAAACTTTAACAATGGGCAAATACTCACCGTCGCTGCTTTCTAGCGCCAAGCCTTTACCAATGTCGACATCAGCACTGACATCGGCAGCAAAGTCGAAATTACCGCTGCTGGCGTTAGGATCGCTGCTTTGTGTTTGCGGCGAGTCCATCGGTGGTGGCGGCTCTTTTGGCTTCGGTGGTTTCTGCGGTTTACGCTCTTTTTTCTCGACGGTTTCTTCTTGCTTAAGGCGCACAAAATCAAGTACGTTGCCTTTAGCTGGCTCAGTCATGGCTCCCTCGCCACCGGAGATTAAAGCCTGCATGCCTAAAAACAGCATAAAGGTCACCACCGCAGCGACTATCAGGGCGATAAAATAACGCATGATGGCAGCTCCTTAGGCCTCTTGAGCCGCAATCGACACGTCAAATACGCCCGCAGCTCTGGCGGCATCCATCACTTTTATCAGGGTATCAGTAGTGGCTTTCTTATCCGCTTGAATCACCACGCTGCCTTGCGGGTTTTCGGCTTTTAAACGCTCGATATTCGCTTGCACCGCGCGCACGTCTACTTCCCGTTTATTGATCCACACCTCACCCTTATCAGAGATAGCGACAAGAATATTGGCGCGCTCTTTTTTCACCGCCGTTGCCGCTTCTGGGCGGTTTACATCAATACCTGACTCTTTGACAAAAGACGCGGTAACGATAAAGAAAATAAGCATGATGAAGACCACATCCAGCATCGGCGTCATGTTAATTTCTTCTGCTTCTTCTTCTTGAAATATTTTACCTAAAGGGGCTCTCATTTTTTTCTCCTTGCCTGTGCCCAAGCACAGGCATCATCGCAACTAGTGGTCCAAGACCATTTTATCTTCTAACAATTCGACTTCTCGTTTGGCGCGGCGCTGTAAAAATGTTGAGGCAAACACCCCAGACAACGCGCCGACCATCCCGGCCATGGTGGGGATAGTCGCTTTCGACACCCCAGAGGCCATGGAACGGGCACTGCCGGTGCCAGTAATAGCCATAACGTCAAATACCTCAATCATGCCAGTTACTGTACCTAGTAGACCGAGCAGCGGACACAGTGCAACCATGACATTGATCAGAGCAAGATTAGCGTTAAGCTTCATTCCCGCCCGTGAGATCATCGCTTGGCGAATTTGCTCGGCATTCCAGCTGTTACGCTCACTGCGGTTTTGCCACTGGGTGCGCACCGATTTTTTGTACTTGCCATAGCCATGGAAGAAGTACATAAAGCGCTCCAAAATCAGCAACCACATAGCAAAGATGAGGATGCCGATGACCAGGAGCACCTGGCCACCCGTATCGAGAAAATCACGAATTGCATTGATCCAATCAATCAATAGCACCATGATTTACGCTCCCTTTTCGCTGCGCTCAGCAATAAGACCGGCACTTTGCTCTTGCAAAATGAGCAACAAGTTCTTTGAGCGTGTATTAAGCAGGGTATAAAGGAATACCGTCGGTATAGCGACGACCAAACCTAGTACCGTTGTCACTAAGGCCTGAGATATGCCCCCAGCCATTAATTTAGGGTCGCCGGTGCCAAATAAGGTAATCGCTTGGAAGGTATTAATCATACCAGTGACCGTACCGAGTAAGCCCAGCAGCGGCGCCACCACAGAGATGATTTTAATAAGCGTGAGGTTACGCGTGATTTTTGGCATCTCGCGTAAAATTGCTTCGGACAGTTTCAGCTCAAGGGTATCGTGCGCCACGTGAGGGTATTGGTCTTTCACCTTCATCACACGCCCAAGCGGATTATCGTCGCGGGCAACATCGTCTTTAAGCTGGCGACGAATTTTACTACCAATGATAAGCAAAGAAATGAACCGCTCAATGGCGATTAATAGCGCCAATGCGCCAACCGCGAGAATCACATAACCCACAGTGCCGCCTTGATGCACCCGCTCTTCAGTACCTGGAGCCTGAACTAGTAAGCCCAAAATAGAGCCGCCCGTTGGGTCCAACGCGAACTGCACAAAGCCGTCAGTGGCTTGTTGTAAGTCTTGAGCACTGGCGGTGTAACGGTCTACGGGCTGGCGAGTCAATTCAGATAGGGTATCGGTGACATTGTTGTACTCAAGGTACTTGCCATCGGCAATAAGGTTAAATGCGCCGACACGCAGCACTTCCTTGTTTTCTTTAGCGCCGCCGGCAACGATCACTTCGGTATTAAAGCGTGTGACTTTGCCCTGCTCGGTCATCTCTCGTTGCAGCTCAAACCACACCTTCTCGATGTCTTCGATAGAAGCAAGCTTCGAACTTGAACCCATTTTTTGCGCCATCTCTTCCATAAACTCATCACGCCCTGGAAGCTGTGCTGAGATAACAGAAGTAGCAAACTTATTGGCACTCTCGCCTGCTTCTTGCTGCAGCACACCAAACAATTCTTTGAGTGTGCCCATGCGGTTTTGCAAGGTATCGGATAGCTGCGCAAGTTTCACTTCGTTTTCTTCAAAACGCGTTTCTAGTTGTTCAGACTCTTGAAGCTTAGCGTTGCGAGTTTGCTCGGCCTGACGCAGCATCTGTAATTGTTCGTTTTCGCGGGCCATAAATGCCTGCTCACGCTCTTTATTTTCCGCAGACTGGGCAACTTTACCCTGCTCGAGTGTTTTTAATAGCGCATCTAAATCCATAGCGTCTGCGGCTAAAGCAGAGTGCGATAACGCCAAAGTGGCAACCAAGGCTGCGCTTCGGGTAAACTGTTTCATTAATTTCATTGTCGGTACCTCTTATTCCGCAGCTTGGATAGGCAGGGTTAACATGTCTGGGGCTAGCTGTTTACGCGCAATACGCAGACCTTTGTTAATTTGGCTAATAGCCGAATCATCCAGTTTTACAAACGCTTTTTGTTCTTTATCCCAGGCGCCGGCTTGCTGGCCATCACGGGTCAAATAAATAAGCTCTAAGCGACCAATGCGCAGGAAATCAACCTCGCGTTCTTTGCCATCTACATCCTGTAAAGCGGTATAGGCCTCGATGGTGCGACCATAGTCGACCTCAACCTGATAGGCTTCGAGCACACGGCGGAACTTTTCACTTGATGCCACGTCAGCGCGGTCCATCAAAGCATGCAACTTAGCAATGCGCTCGCTGCGCTCTTGCTGTAAAAAAGGCACATCTAGGGCAACAAACTGTTCAAGGCCATTGATCATTCGCAACATCAGTGGCGTGATTTGTCGCTCGATCACCGATACTTGGTCCATCGACGCGTTAAGGTTGTCCATTTCTTCAACTTGATTGGCAATTTGCTTTTGCAACTGTGCGTTGTAGACGCTGAGGCCGTCTATTTCTTTGTTGAGTGCCTTAAACTTTTGCAAGCGGTTTTGCATTGAATCAGCGATGTTATCGATTTTATTTTGAGATTTTTTCGCTAACTCATTAATTTCACTGCTTTTGTTTTTAACAGTATCCAGTTCATTAGCCATCAGCACGGGGCTGGTGGCCGCCACAACTGTGGCTAATATCAGGGGTTTAACGCCTTTCATCGCATACACCTTATGTTTAGCTCGAATGCTTAGCCGGAAATCCGACACGAATGTAAGATGTGCGAGAGTGTAGAGAAGGAAAGTGACAGTGGTGTTGCGCTATTAATACAGTTTAATTACAGCTGTAACAATTGTGCCATATAAGTGACGTTAACTGCCCGCACAGGCGCTCGTGCGCGAACTCGTCTGTGTATACCTCTTATTACAAAGGAGAACGTTTGGTAGCAAGCTTGTTGGGAGCCAAAAAATAGGTGAAAGACAAAATGGAACGTTCCAGCGGATATTGGTAAATAGGGGTAATGAATACGTATTCACCGACCTTAAAACAAAACCGCCCTGACAAGCATCAGGGCGGTGTTTCAAAGCTTAAATATATCGTACTGCTATTTTTCGATTTTCTCTTGCCACTTTCCTTGTAACTTGGGTGTACTCATCGCATACCAAGCGATATATACGTAACACACAAGCGGCACGTAGAAGCTTAACTGCAAACTCACAGTGTCGGCTACATAACCTTGGACGAGAGGAATTAACGCACCACCAACAATGGCCAAGCATAACCACCCCGAGCCGCGACTGGTGAGTGAGCTAAGCGCCGCAATAGCAAGTGTGAAAATGGTGGGGAACATAATTGAATTAAACAAGCCGATAGCCAGTACAGACCACATGGCCACCATCCCTTGGCTATTAATAGTGACAAGCAGCAATACAATGGTGGCCACAGCATTAAAAAGTAGTGCTTTGTGCGGCGCAATTTTTTGTAATGCTGCCGAGCCAATAAAGCGCCCGACCATGGCACCGCCCCAATAATAAGAAATGAGGTGGGCCGCCTCGTGCTCAGCTAGACCAGCAATATGCGCTTCGCCAAAGTAATTAACAAGAAAACTACCAATGGCCACTTCGCCGCCTACATAACAAAAGATAGCGCCAACACCGAAAACCAAGTGAGGGGCTTCGAATAAAGAGTGGTTTTTGGCTTTGCAGTCGAATTCCTCAGTGTGCTCTTTGATCACAGGCAGCTTCAACACCGCAAAGACAACGGCAATCGTTAATAGCGCAGCGGCGAGCATTAAATAAGGAATTTTTACCGTGTCCGCCGTTGCAGCCTCGGTAACCAGCGCAGCACTGCCGCCAAACAATAAAATTTTGCCTATAATAGGCCCCACAGTGGTGCCTAACGAATTAAGAGCCTGCGCCAGGTTTAATCGACTGGAGGCGGTTTGTGCCGGGCCTAATGCGGCCACATAGGGGTTAGCAGATACTTGTAGAATGGTCACCCCAGAAGCTAACACAAATAGTGCGCCTAAAAACAACCAATACTCGTGTACAGCGACGGCTGGGTAAAACAGTAAGCAGCCGATAGAGGCAACGATTAAGCCACTGACAACACCGTTCTTATAGCCAAATCGCTTAACTAAGTAACCCGCTGGCAACGACATAATGAAATACGCGCCAAAGAAGCAGAACTGGATCAGCATGGCTTCGGTATAGGTTAAGTCAAAAACTGCTTTCAATCTGGGGATCAGTAAATCGTTTAAAACGGTGATAAAGCCCCACAGAAAAAACAAGGTGGTCATCGCTACAAGCGGCAAAGTATAGTTGCTTTGTTTATCTGCCGATGCAACGTAAGCCTGATTATTATTCATCTCACTCACGTGTTGTTCTCCTTCTACTTGTTGTCTCGGATTCTACACATCCACATAACAAGATCACAGAATATTTACTGGAACGTTCCAAATCATATACAACTAACATTCGGCTTTTTGTATCGCTGACGAATGAATCTGCGACAGGAAAGTAACGGCTAAGCGAACATATCAGCCAATGAAATTAGCAATTCGAGCTTGAGTAGACTGGGCCCGAACAGGCGTTATCACCACTGAGGGTGAACGATTGCGCTCAGCTTTCATCACCGCTTTGAGTCTAAAACGTTAATCGCAGTCGTTTTGTGGCCATTGAGCGATATGGTCTTCGAAGTACTCAAGATCAACATCACAGTCTTTTACTGTTTTGTTGCGTACGCTGATCCCGACGCTGTGCATCTTCGACTTTTTGCCCTTATTAAGTAGCGGGTGCCAACTGGCCAAGCCTCGACCCTCTTGCAGTCGTCGGTAACTGCAACTGTTAGGCATAAAGAAGATATCGTCAATGTTGTCTTTGGTGAGTTTCACACATGAAGGAACTAAGCGCTGGCGGTTTACATACTCGGTGCAATTGCAGGTTTTGTTATCCAAATACTGACACACAATGTTGGTATAGATAAGCTGCTCGCCGGGGCGCAGCTCGGTGGTGGCAGCGAAGTCTTCTTGTTGTTCTTCGTCGCTGTCAATAAAGGTATTTAAACAACATTTACCACAGCCATCACAAATCGCTTCCCACTCTTGGTCACTCATTTGTGCCAACGACTTGGTCTGCCAAAACTTATCTTCTAACATAAAAACGCCCCTTTGAACCGGGGCGTAGTGTAGCAAATTAGCGTGTTGCCACGCCAGTGTGAAGTTACTCCACCGGCGGGTAACCGATGCGGTCGGATAAATAGCCGACACTGGTGGCGAAATAATATGAACGGTTCCAGTTCATTAGTGCTTTATAATTATCGTAGGCTAAATACATACGCCCATCGACATTATCTGGCATCACCATCGCCGCTGTGATATCACGTTGCGGTAAGTCGCTGCCATCCATGCGTCGCACACCGAGTGCTTGCCACTGCGCTAAACTGCGCTCGGACTCACGCCAGTACTGCAACCATTGCTTATGGCTGCGGGTACCGCGCTGCAATATAGCGTTGCTGTCAAAATCCTCGGGTAATTTTACCTGTCGTCCCCAGGTCAGCGAGTCATTCCAGCCCACGCTTTTTAAGTAATTAGCAATGGAGGCGAACGCGTCTTCCTCGGTAGTCCAGATATCCTTGCGGCCATCGCCGTTGTAGTCTACGGCATAGGCATTAAAGGAGCTTGGCATAAACTGTGTTTGCCCCATAGCCCCGGCCCAAGAACCCTTGAAATGTTCAAGGTCGATATGGCCGTCTTTAAGAATATCTAACGCCGCCCAAAGTTGGCGTTTATATAGCGCCTCGCGGCGGCCATCGTAAGCCAGTGTCACTAAACTTGAGATCACTGGGTGGCCACCTTGAATGCGACCAAAGTTACTTTCTAACCCCCACAACGCAACGATAAAGCGGGCTTGCACGCCAAATTTATCAGCCACTTCTTCCAGTATCTGTTTATGCTCTTTATAGAGTTTACGGGCGCGATCTATTTTCCACTGCGGCACCCGTTTTGGTAGATAAGTCTCTAAGGTTTCTTTGACCTCAGGCTGGTTTTTATCGGCGCTGATCACCTTAGGCTTAAACTCTATAGTGGCGAACGCCGAATCAATTAAGGCTGCGTCATAGCCTTTTTCCAGCGCTTCGGAACGCAGTTTTTTAACATAGGCGTCAAACTGCACCTGTTGTTGTTCAACACTTGCTACCTGCGAGTTTGCCAGAGACGGAAAAGTAATTGTTGCTGCGCCAGCCACGCATAAGGTGGATAAGGCAACAGGCTTGAAGGCGCTGGCTATATACTTGCTGATGGTGTTAATCACGCTCTACTCCATTTTGCTGTCTTAATTCGTCCAACATATTCTCAGTTGGCGGTGGTAGTTGCAAATAGAACCCGTTGTCGCTTAATTCAGCCTTAACCTTGTCAATATCAGCAAGCGCCAAACGCTCTTTTGTCGCTAAATTAATCAACATCACAAATTCTGGCGACCCAAAACTGTCCATCAGCGGCTCAGGAACATCTTCAAAATGATCACGTTTGGGTACATATAAATAGGTATCTGCTTTTTTCTTGCTCTTGTATATGGCACACAGCATCTTAAGGCCTTTAAATTGTTGCGAAACACACCTTGACACTATACCATGAGAGCTAATCTATGTGGTAAGTTTAGTGGCCAAAGCTCAACGCTCATCACTGTTTGCGACTGCCAAGTTAAAAATGGCAACGCCACAGATAAGCGATAACAAATAATTCGGCCACACGAATACGAGCGCTTATGTCGGAACAATTATTCGAATTAAAAGGGAATCTCTTCACGTTATCCGTGTTGCGGTTATTAACACCGGATCTTGCAGCCTTATCTGAACAGCTTGATGCTAAAATAGCGCAAGCTCCGAAGTTTTTCGCAGGCGCACCCATCGTCATCAATCTTGAAGCAATCCAAGATGCAACGCTTGATTTCACCCAGCTAAGAGACACATTAAAACGCCTTGCTTTTAACCCAGTTGGGGTATGCAGTGGCAGTGACAGTCAACATAGCAGTGCGAAAGAAGCCGGCTTGTCGGTGCTTAACTACTCCAAAGACGCACAACAAAGCCAGCAAAAAGCCCCTTCTCCACAAGCTACAGCCAAAGTAGAAAATGAACCAACCTTGGTTGTAGAAGGCACCGTGCGTTCAGGTCAGCAGGTGTATGCTAAAGGACGTGATTTGATTGTCTTGGGCTCTGTCAGCCATGGCGCCGAGGTCATTGCTGACGGACATGTTCATATTTATGGCACTTTGCGAGGCCGAGCTATCGCCGGTGCGCAAGGTGACGCAAACGCCACAATCTTCTGCCAAAAACTTGAAGCCGAACTTGTTTCAGTCAATGGCAGCTATTGGATCAGTGATTCGTTACAAGGGGACTTATGGGGCCAGCCAGCCCAAGTTCGCCAACGCGATGACTCACTTCATTTATCAGCTTTGGTTAAAGGATAAAACACATGGCAAAAATTATTGTCGTTACTTCAGGTAAAGGTGGCGTTGGTAAAACAACTTCAAGCGCCGCAATCGGCACAGGCCTTGCCCTTAAAGGCTTTAAAACGGCGATCATTGACTTTGACATTGGCCTGCGCAACCTTGATTTAATCATGGGCTGTGAGCGCCGCGTGGTCTATGATTTTGTTAATGTGATCAATGGTGAAGCAAACCTCAACCAAGCGCTTATTAAAGACAAGCGTGTTGATAAGCTGTTTTTGCTCCCCGCTTCGCAAACTCGCGACAAAGACGCGTTAACCAAAGAGGGTGTCGAAAAAGTCCTCAATGAAATGAAAGAGAGCTTTGACTATATTGTGTGTGATTCGCCAGCGGGTATTGAAGCCGGTGCGATGATGGCCCTATATTTTGCAGATGAAGCCATTGTAACCACCAACCCTGAGGTATCATCAGTACGCGATTCGGACCGTATCCTAGGTATTTTACAGAGCAAATCACGTCGTGCAGAGGAAGGTTTAGAGCCGGTAAAAGAGCATTTGCTGCTTACCCGTTATAACCCTGAGCGCGTACAAAAAGGTGAAATGCTTTCAGTTGAAGACGTTAACGAAATTTTGGCTATTGATTTGTTGGGTGTTATCCCAGAGTCACAAGCGGTGCTTAATGCCTCAAACCAAGGTCAGCCTGTGGTATTGGACGCTGAGTCAGATGCCGGTCAAGCCTATTTAGATGCCATCAACCGTCTACTCGGTGAGCAAATTGAATTCCGCTTCTTGGACGTTGAGAAGCGTGGTCTATTCAAACGGATTTTTGGAGGATAAGGTGTCATTACTAGATTATTTTCGTTCGCAGAAAAAATCCAGCGCATCGCTGGCTAAAGAGCGGCTGCAAATTATCGTCGCTCATGAGCGCTCACAGCGCGGCACGCCTGATTACTTGCCGCAGCTAAAACAAGACATCCTTGAAGTGATCCGTAAATACGTGGCCATTGATGCCGAAGCAGTGCAAGTGCAGCTAGAGCAAAATGAAGACGACTTAGCGGTATTAGAGCTCAATGTCACGCTACCTGATGACGAAAAATAACGTATCAGTGCAAATCACAAGAAAGAGGCTAAGTTAGCCTCTTTTTTTATCCTTGTCTCTTTTTGCACGCAGACTGACCCAGTTCCAGATAATCGCTATCAGCAACAGCAAAGGCCAAGGAATGAGTAAGGCGTGGCTGTATTGCGCGGCGTTGATAAGCCCGACAATGATGATGCCCACACTCACTGCCAAGGCGATTATAAACGTAACCCATAAGCTGACTAAAACGCGGTTCAACCGCTTAGAGAGGGTCGGTGCATTCTCGGCGCAGGCCATGAACATCATCGCCATCGCAGCAAAGAACCCGATAAATATTTGCCCAATAAGCAATACCACTAGCAACCACGTAGGCATAAGGAACTCAGTTATCGTCACTCGTTGGAAGTAAGCACCCAATCAGCAAGTGCTTCGCGTACATAATCAAAACGCCAAGGTTGTAGTAAATCAGGCGCTAATAGCTGCTCGCGTTCATGCTCGTCGTACTTCCAATGCCAACTAATAAGTTGATTAATTTGTTTTTTACTGGCAAATACGTCGGCAGGTATACCGGTTTGCTTGGCAACGGTGGCTATCTTTTGCTTAATGTCTTTAGCCGTTTGTTTGTAGCCGCGATAATCCATTAATCGCGTTACGCGACTAGGAAGGCTTTGCTCAGGCACCGCTTTACCCCGCTCGATGCAAGCGAGGATTTCTTTACCTGAACGATTTACTTCCATCGGCTCGACGCCAGGAATATTACGCATACTATTGAGTGAGCTTGGCCGACGCTTGGCGATCTCTACCATATTGGCTTCTTTCAACACGAAATTAAGCGCTAAATTCTTTCGTTGTGCCTTTTGTCGGCGCCACATGGCCAGCTCTTTGAGTATCGCGAGATCCCGTGGCGCTAACTGCCAAGCCCCTTTCACCTCGCGGTATAACTGCTCATCGGGTATTTGATGAGCGCGCTTTTTCGACAACAACTGCGACTCTGCAATCACCAAATCAAACCACCCCTGAGCCCTTATCTGTGTCACTAATTCGTTATAGCAAGGCAATAGATGCGCAACATCAGCGGCGGCGTAGGCTAATTGGCTTTCTCTTAACGGGCGCTGTAGCCAATTGGTTCGCGACTCGCTTTTATCAATCTCTATATTGAGGCGTGAATTCACCATCGCCGCAAACCCCACGCAGTTCCCCTGCCCTAACAATTGCAATGCAAACTGGGTATCGAAAAGCGGCGCTGGCACAAAGCCGGCAAAGTTTTGGAAAACTTCGATGTCCTCAGAGGGGGAATGAAGCACTTTTAACACTTGTTCGCATTTAAGTAACTGCCAAAGTTGGGTGAAATCAAGAGGCTGTAACGGGTCAATAAGACCAAGATGTTGACCATCAAAAATTTGCAGGAGTGCGATTTCGGGATAAAGCGTGCGCCGACGCATAAATTCAGTGTCTATTGCCAAGGTCTCAGCCTGACTAATAGCATTGACAAAGCTATCTAGTTCAGCCTGTTCAGTGATTAACTGGTAATCCACTTGTACTCCTTAAAAAACAAACCGGCGATTGCCGGTTTGTTTGTTTATTCTTATTCGTCTTTAAGTGCGCGTCTGAGTATCTTACCGACGTTGGTTTTCGGCAATTCCTCTCTAAACTCAACTAATTTAGGCACTTTGTAATTGGTCAGGTTTTCGCGGCAATGCTTAATGATGTCTTGCTCACTAATGGCTGCATCCTTTTTCACCACGAACAATTTAACTTGCTCACCACTGACATCATGAGGGACGCCAACAGCGGCGACTTCAAGCACGCCATCCATTGATGCGACCACTTCTTCTATTTCGTTCGGGAACACGTTAAAACCGGATACCAGAATCATATCCTTTTTCCGATCAACAATATAGAAAAAACCTTGGTCATCGTATGTGGCAATATCGCCAGTGGCAAACCAGCCGTCGCGCAGACACTCTGCGGTAGCATCAGGGCGGTTGTAGTAACCTTTCATTACCTGAGGGCCTTTAACCCAGAGTTCACCGGGCTCGCCAGCGGGTGCTTCTTGACCATCTTCAAACATCAATTTGATGTCTGTGCTCGGTGCTGGCAAACCGATAGAGCCGTTGTAGCCTTCCAAGTCATATGGGCAAACTGTGACCAACGGCGCACACTCGGTAAGACCGTAGCCTTCCACCAAACGCGTACCGGTTACTTTCTGCCAGCGTTCAGCAACTGGACGCTGGACCGCCATACCGCCACCGAGCGACATTTTTAAGTTAGAAAAGTCTACGTCGGCGAAGCCATCAGTATTAAGAAGACCATTAAATAAGGTGTTTACCCCAGTCATAACGGTGAATTTATTGTCGTTCAACTCTTTTACAAAGCCTTTCATGTCGCGTGGGTTGGTAATGAGTAGATTCAACCCGCCATACTTCATAAAGGTTAAGCAGTTCGCCGTCAGTGCAAAGATGTGATACAGCGGCAGCGCCGTAACCACGATTTCTTTGCCTTTATCTAAAATATTATCGAGACAACCGGATACCTGTTCTAAGTTGCCCACCATGTTACCGTGGGTAAGCATGGCGCCTTTAGACACCCCAGTTGTACCACCCGTGTATTGTAAAAACGCGAGGTCGTCCAAGCTAATCTCAGGTCGAGTATAACGGCTGGCGTCACCATTTTTTAACACGTCCGAGAAAGCGATGGGGTTTGGCAGCTCAAAGC
This sequence comes from Pseudoalteromonas sp. CNC9-20, assembly GCF_022347875.1. Classification (NCBI taxonomy): domain Bacteria; kingdom Pseudomonadati; phylum Pseudomonadota; class Gammaproteobacteria; order Alteromonadales; family Pseudoalteromonadaceae; genus Pseudoalteromonas; species Pseudoalteromonas sp. CNC9-20. The sequence continues at coordinate 244,898 of NZ_JAKRFS010000002.1, forward strand.
TCGGTACCATCTTTTTGATATGCTTAACAACGAAGTTGACCAGATGCTTTTTAAGGCCGCCCACCATGTCACCCACTTGGGTTACCACTATGTGTTTAACATTGGTTTTACCCAGTGCTTTTTCCAAAGTATGGGCAAAGTTGGCAAGAATAAAAATGGCATCCGCTTCGGAGTCATTTAGCTGATGCTCTAGTTCACGCGCAGTATAAAGAGGGTTAACGTTAACAACCACGCACCCTGCCCGTAAAATACCGAGTATGGATACCGGTGTTTGCAATAAGTTGGGCATCATTACTGCCACTTTTGCACCTGGCTTTAAGCCCAGATCATTATTTATGTAGGACGCAACTTTCTTAGTTGCTTGGTCTAGCTCAGCATAGCTTAGCGTAACCCCCATATTTTTGAATGCAGGTAGTTGGGCGTAATCCGCAAAACTTTTCTCGAATAATGACAGTAAAGAGTCGTAATGAGCGGGATCGATGGTCTCTGGGCAACCTTTTGGATATCGCTTTAGCCAGATTTTTTCCACACTAAGCTCCTATTAATTTGTTCTTATAATGATTTGTCTTAGCAGTCATAAGTTTGGCAAATAGTAAGCACGACACTTAACCAATGCCCATATAGTTCGCTGTAGAGTGATAAACATTGCCACGCTTTAGCAGGCTTGAGAGTTCATCGCCACAACAGTACTAACCTTAATCTAAGTTGCTATCTTTAACAATTGAGCAATTGCTCTAAATTGCTTTGATATTCCCACATTTATCGCAAAGTTACAATTATTCTGCGCTATTTTGATGCAAGTGCGCACCAATAAGGCGCGCGCATTGCTTCGGGCTTTGCATATGGCAATGATGGCCACCATCGACTGTATGTGTAACTAAGTCGTTGTAGCACTTACTAAATTCCTGCTCATTTTGGTGCACCATGGAATAACCTTGCGCCCCCTTTATCAATAAGGTGGGTACTTTTATAGGTGTTAACAAAGCATGCGCTTGCGCTTTAGTGTAGCGAAAAGCGGAATAATGCTTTAATCGCGGATCTGTTGTTAACATCACACCTTGCTCTTTTTTAACAATATTACGCGCCATTAGTTGCCGCGCGATATCAATATTGAAATCACTGACGGCCTCGCGGCGCTCATAGAGCTGTTCGGCACTTTCATAAATCACCCCTTTCTTTGCGCGGGCTCGGTGTTTAAGCGCCTGAATCAATACATTTTTAGTCTCAGGCTCCTCTGCGGTGACCAGGCCAATCCCTTCAATGAGAGAAAGTGAGGTAATACGCTCTGGAAAACACGCGCAGTACAATGAAGCCACCATAGCGCCGAGGGAGTGTCCGATGATGTGCACATATTTGGCCTTGCAACGCATCATAAGTTGATGAAGGTCATCAACATAATCAATAAAATAATAATGTGCGTCTTGGCCTCGCCACTGCGATAAACCGTGTCCGGGCCAATCAATTGCATAAACCGGTAAATCCTTACCTAAGGCAGACATTAAAGGCAAAAAACTGTTGCTGTTGTCCTGCCACCCATGCACGGCGATCACCACGGTGTCAGTGTTATTTGTGATTGCCAACTCTGTGTTGCTTTGTCCTTGCAGCCGAAGATGGCGCAGTTTGACCGAAAAACTAGGCACTTGAACTCCTTTTTGCCGCATTGCGGTTTATTTATTGATTTGTGGGTTTAAAATGTTGCCAAGCCACAACAGGACTAAATTATGAAACGCACTCTAACATTCGCTTCGATGATCTGCGCAAGTTTTTTTGCCAACGCAGAGCAAGCAGCACCTAAGAACATTATTTATATGATTGGCGATGGTATGGGCCCTGCCTACACCAGCGCTTATCGCTACTACGTTGATGATAAAAACACTAAGGTGGTAGAGCCCACCGTATTCGATTCCATCCTCGTGGGCATGGCACACACTTATCCTGATGACGATACCATCGTCACTGACAGCGCGGCTGGCGCAACGGCTCTGTCCACTGCAACGAAGAGCTACAATGGCGCCATCGCTGTGGATACTCACAAGCATGATCTTAAAACGATGCTTGAGATAGCCAAAGAACGCAAAATGACGACCGCGCTTGTCGCCACATCGCAAATCAACCATGCGACCCCTGCAAGCTTTGCTGCACATAACGAGTCTCGCCGTAACTACGATGACATTGCCAATGATTTCTTCGATAATAAAATCAATGGCGCGCTGCCAGTGGATTTAATGCTTGGCGGAGGTACACAGTACTTTATTCGCGAAGATAGAAACTTAGTGAATGAGTTTATCGCTCAAGGTTACCAATACAGCGATAATCTCAGTCAATTAGGACAATTACAGCAAATTCCAGCCCTGGGTCTGTATGCCGCTAAAGGTTTGCCATTTGCCCTCGATGGAGAGAGTAAACGATTAACGAAAATGACTGATAAAGCACTGTCGTTACTCGCAGCCAATGAGAATCCGTTCTTTGTAATGATCGAAGGCAGTCAAATAGACTGGTGCGGCCATGCCAATGATATTGCTTGTGCGATGGCAGAAATGGACGATTTCGCCCATGCCATTGATAAAGCCAAAGCCTATGTTGATGCCCACCCAGACACACTGTTGGTGATCACAGCCGATCACTCCACCGGTGGATTGACCATAGGTGCCAATGGCCAATACTTGTGGCACGCCGATGTGGTTAAAGGCGTTACGGCCACAGCGGGTGTTATTGCTGAGCGATTGCTGGCGAGCGACGATATGGCCACCGTATGGCAACAAACCACGGCATTGGAATTTACCGAAGCACGTAAGGTTTTACTTACCCAAGCGAAGAATGTGGGTGAAGATGCGCTGGTCATGACTGTTAAAAAGTTAATCAATGAAGCAAGTTTTACCGGATGGACCACCTCTGGTCATACTGCTATTGATGTTCCTGTGTTTGCCTATGGCAACGGCGCAGAACAATTTATAGGGTCGCAAAACAACACTGACATCGCACAAAAGCTAATTAACTTTATTAACAATAAATAACATTGTTGATCTTATTGTAATCATGCGTTAATGTTTTATTGCTTGTTAACATAGTTTAACAACCCTACTGAAAACTGAAGACTCAAAAGCCGCTCTTGGAGCGGCTTTTTTATTGCTTTAAATCACAGCTTAAGAGCTACTGTATCTGCGCATCGCCTGTTCAAGCGTGAGTGGCATGTCAAAATAATAGCCTTGCATCAGATTCACAGGGAGCGTTGCTATGTAGTCAACGTGAAATGGCGACTCCACCCCCTCAGCGACAACACTAAACCCTAACTTGTTACAAAGCTGTGACATATTTTCATATAAATAGGTGGCCTTGTCTTCGGCGTTAACCGGAAGCAAACTGCGGTCAAACTTAATGGTATCGACATTTAGCTTACTTAAAATGTTTAAACATGAGTAGCCGGTACCAAAATCATCTACCGCACATAAAATCTGAGCGGCGCGCAATTTATCGACAATTTCTTTGGTGCGTTCAAAATTGTTATTGTAGGACGACTCAAGAATTTCAACCTCAACTTGCCCAGGAAACTTAGAGAATGCCTTAAGCACGCGGCGGTAACGACGGTTAATCAAATTATCGGGAGAAATATTAAAACTAATTTTAGGGTTCATCTGATGGCGCTGAAACTGCAATAAATCAAGCTCTAACTGGTCAATCACAAAGCTGTCCACCACATCCATCATCTCAAAGCGCTCAAGCACGTCAATAAACCACGGAGCTTTGATTTGACCGTCCGCTTGCTTTAAGCGTAGTAGCGCTTCGAAGCCAATGATTTTATGCGTGGTGTTATCGACTTTGGGCTGGTAGTACAAACACAGAGTGCCTTCTTTGAGGGCACTGATCACCTTATGTAGCTGGCGCTGGTCTGCAAACTGCGCGGTGTTACGCTTTGCGAATTGCGCTTCGACGTGGCGCTCTAATTGCCGTCCTGCGCTGACTCGTTTCACTAAAATATCGAGCTCACGCCCACTAATATTATGGGCACTATTGGCACGTACAAAGGGTAAATAAACAAGCGTATTGATAGCCACCAATCCCGCTTGCAGTGCCACGCCAATAAAGCCACCAGTTAATAAGTAGCCGCTCAATAGCACCGGAGTGAACCAGGGTATCGAATCAATATTGCTTAGGGGTAAAGCGCCGCTTTGTAGTAGCGCATAGGCAATAGCTGCATTTACCAATGGGCAAAGTAAAAAAGGAATAATAAAAAACGGATTAAACACCACAGGCACTGCATACATCATTATTTCACTGATATTGAAAAATGAAAATGGCGCGCTTAGTTTAGCAATCTGGCTCTCATGGCTTTGTTTTCCTTGTAATAAACAAGCGATTAGCAGACCCCAAATGCCACCACTACCACCTAAAGCTACAAAGGTCGATAAGAAGCTGTAGTTATCTAGGCCAGGCACCACTTCGTAACCTGTGAGTTCTGCTGAGGCAAGTATGTGATAAGTGTTATCGCCATGAATACCAAACAGCCAAAACACGTGGCTAAAAATAATTTGCGACATTAACTGCTGCCATTGGCTCCAATCGCTGTGACTTGCGCTTAACCACGACAAGCAAGCGGCCAATCCAGAGTCAACATAAGGAAATAAAACAAAGGTTACAAAAACGGTCAGCACGTATGGCAGCATTAAATTGAGATGCTTGACCAAAAACAAGCTGACATTGCCCACGGACATAATTCTAAGCCAACGTAAGCTCAATGCAGAGCGCAACAGGTAGCAACAAAATATCGGCATAAGAATGGTGTACAGCACACCGGCGCGATTATTTATACCCACCCCACCGCTATCGAGCGCGTAGATATAGCCTGTAGCAACACAAAAACAAGTAAGCACTAAAATCGGTGCGGCGAAGGTATTTAACTTGAGGTTCTTCGCTAAATAGTAACTAAATGACAGCAATGTCGTTATCGGAAATAACGTCCATATTAGGTTATTAAAAGAATGCAAATAAGCATAAGGGCCCTGTAAATGCTCGTAGCCAAGCCAGTGAGTCACCAAAGAAACTAGCGCCGCCATAATAAAGAATGGGATGAGGGCTATGTACCCTTCTCGCAGCGAGAGAATAACGGTGTTGGCCGCTAACTTGGCAGCGCCGCGAGCAAGTACATCAAATACGCGGTGAAGCACGAGTTAATCAACTTTTATTATTATTTTCTAAGAGCAGTTAAGTTAACGTTAATGAGAGGTAATGTCCATAATTTAAAAACGTCGCTCAGGTTATGCGTAGACACTCACGCTAAGCATGGACTGCACTTCTTGGCGACGCTCTAAAAACGCGTATTCTTTATACGTGGCAATCGCATTACTGGTGCGGGTATTGGCAGGTTGGTCGTAAATGGTCTGACGATATAAAGCATCCGCTAAGCGACGACCTTGACTGGAGTCTTTAACAGACGACGCAGGCTGCTCTAGAGCCGGTTTTTCTTGAGCGCGCCCATCTCCCACAGGCTGTTGATTTCTTTTCAGTTCCAGCGCTGGGTTCGTCGTGAGTGAATTGACCGTACGTATCGTCATACCATTAATATATAAAAATCTAGCGACTTATTGAGTGTGATATAAACAGCGAGTTTGCGCAATGTTTATTCGCGTCCGGGTAATTTCTTCCACGTTACCGTGTCACGAACATACACCGGCTGCGCTTCACTGGCACTGTGTTGTTGGCCTTGTGCGAATTGCTCTGCCACCAGCGCCAGCATAAACTGACTATTCGGTAAGGTAATATGCTCATCAACGCTAATGCCGGCTATTGAATGAGCTAAATCAGGGTAACTTTGCCATCCGGTGCCAACCGCAAGGGCCGTATCAAAAGGGACCGCGAGTGCTTCTGGCTTCACCACCTGCTGCGTGCCGACCAGCGTGGCAAGGCCATTGATATTCTCAAAAGCCCCCACATAAAGCTCACCCATGCGCGCATCAATGGCCGACACTACTTGGTTTACACCTCGTTGCTCTATGGCTTGCTGCGCCATCATGCCAAGCGAAGAGATACCGACAACGGGCTTTTGCGCTGAAAATGCGAGCCCTTGAGCCACCGAGACGCTGATGCGCACGCCGGTAAAGCTACCTGGTCCTTCGCAATAGCCGATAACGTCCACCTCTTTTAGCGCGCAATTGGCCTTGGCAAGTAGCGTATCTATTTCAGTTAAAATACGTTGGCTGTGCTGCTGTGGACAGACATCAAAGAAACAATATTGCTGTCCTTGGTGGGTTAAGGCGATAGAAAGCGCTTCTGTGGAAGCATCGATGGCTAAAATGGTGTTGGTCATGGTTAATCTATTGCTGCTAAAAAGGCGTTTACTTCATTCATATCACGGCTACGACGCATATTCGGCAAGCTTTTTAGAAAGACTTGGCCGTAGTCGCGGGTGATCACTCTGTTATCACATAATACTAAAACACCGCGATCTTGGCTATCACGGATCAGCCGGCCAACCCCCTGCTTGAGCGCTATAACCGCTCTTGGCAGTTGGATCTGCGCAAACGGTTCGCCGCCACTTTGCTCACAGTCCTGCATTCTTGCTTGTAATAATGGGTCGTCGGGGGCCACAAAAGGCAGTTTATCTATCACCACGCAGCTCAGCGCGCTGCCACGCACATCTACCCCTTCCCAAAACGACGCGGTGCCCATTAATACCGCATTGCCATGACGAGTAAAGCGCTCAAGCAACAAGCGCTTGGACATTTGCCCTTGCACAAACACTGGATAGTCCATCTGTTGGCATAATACCTCAGCGACCATGTGCATGACACGATAGGAAGTAAAGAGCAAAAAACAGCGCCCTTTTGCGGCGCGGATAACTTGCTGACAAATGCCCACCAGCGCCCTTGGCATGGCATCGGAATTAGCCTCAGGTAGATAGCGAGGTAAACAAAGCAGTGCCTGATGTTGATAGTCAAAAGGACTGGCCAGCATCAATGTACGCGAAGGAGATAAACCTAGCGCATCACTAAAGTGTTGTAAGCTGTCATTGACCGATAATGTCGCAGAAGTAAAGACGAAACCCGCCTCTCGCTCGCTGAGCATCTCTTTGAATTTGGCCGCTATGTTCAACGGGGTAATGTGAATGGTTAAATGGTAGCGAGTGGCTTCATACCAGTAACTATAGCCACGCACTGACACATCAAAAGCGCGATCGAGTTGGCCTTTCAATGTCATCAAGCGCTCTAACATCGGCTCCACCAATTCACTGCGCTCTAAGCATAACTTAAGCACTTGGTTTAAAAATGCTAAGTCTTTATTAACACGGTGAATCGCGTCACACAGGGCTTTATCAGTCAGCGCTTTTCGCCAGTCTCCGCGCCCGCCGTCACTGCCAAAGGCCAAACGCATGTCCTTGGTTGCCGATTCTAATTTATCCAGCGTCTTTCCCAGTTGCAACATATCACGTAATTCACTGCGATAAAGCATTCGCGCGTCGGTGATAAAAGCGAGAATCTTCTTCGTCGATATTGTTTCGCCAAAGTAGTCACTGGCAATATCGGCCAATTGATGGGCCTCGTCAAAAATATAGCCATCGGCCCCAGGTAACAACTCGGCAAAACCACTGTCTTTCACCGCCATATCAGCAAAGAATAAGTGATGGTTAATGACGACGATATCGGCATCTGCGGCGCGTTGACGGGCTTTACGAATAAAACAACTGTCGAAATCAGGGCACTCGCGCCCAAGGCAGTTATCAGCAGTGGAAGTGACGTATGGCAGAACCTTGGCATCATCTTCGATGCCGACGCAATCGGCAATATCGCCACTGCGTGTTTGTGCTGCAAACTTTGCCACCATGGCTAACTGATGCATGATATCGGCGTCGTCACTTGGAACATGAGCAACATGTTGATTAAGGCGATAATGGCACACATAATTAGCGCGCCCTTTTAATAGCGCTTTCTTTTTAGCACTGCCCAACGCTTTGTAGACAGTAGGTAAATCGCGGTGATAGAGCTGTTCTTGTAACGCCTTTGAGCCCGTGGAGATAATATATTTGCCTTTGTTCACCAACGCAGGAAGCAAGTAAGCAAAGGTTTTACCGGTGCCGGTTTCTGCTTCAACAATCGCTTGTTGAGAATGCTTTAATGCCGAGTCACACACCTGCGCCATATCTATTTGCGCTTGGCGAGGTTGGTAGCCTTTCAGTGCGAGAGCCAAAGGCCCGGTTTGCGAGAATAACTGCTCGATGGTCATGGATATTGCGCTCGGTGGACAGGCGCACATGATAACGAAAAAATCAGTTGCTACCAACAGGCCAATATTATGTTGTCATTTTGGCAACGCTCGGTTAATATTCTGGCGCTAAAACAACCCTCTAAAAGGACTTAACAATGAAACAATTAGTCGTTGTCTCTGCCGTTGTCGCCGCTGCACTTCTCAGTGGCTGTAAATCGACCCCACCGCGCGTTGCCCAAGATAAGACGGTTTCAGTAAACGGCACCGATTATGTATTCGGTGGCGTATACAATGTCGATAAAAATAAATTAGAGCTTAGTATTAATGGCGACCCAGCGATGAAGGGCAGTTTCCCTCCATATACGCCTACGTTGAATATGAGTACCAAGTACAAAGGCGAGGAGTTTTCCAGCTATTGCTACTTCGGTTCGGTACTTCAGGAGCAAGGCGGTGCTTTTGGCGCTATTGCCGGGGTGATCCAAGGCTCCAATAATAAATCGGGTGACAAGTGTGAGATTAAAGTAGCTGGTGAAATCAAAGAGCACCTTTACTTCTAAGCACTAGGCCCAGGTATCGAGGTGAGGCGATGAGTCCTTGCCTTTTTTCTTTTGCGTGTCTTCAACAAATGTTTCCTGCCCACGCGTTTCCTTGTCTTGTTTGCGCTCGTTGCGCACCTTCGCAACTTTGTTATCTTTAACACCGGCAACGTGAAAAGCGCCATTGTGGTGCACTTCTAGGCGCGTTATCCGCCCTAAAAAAGGGATCATAACATCCATACCGCTTTCCTTTTATCAACACTAACAAAGTAGTTGTACCTATAGACTATTATCGGCCGTTATACCTTATACTTTAATTTTTGTAAAAAAGTAGTTGCACTACTTATAAGAACTATGATTATCTATGTGCGTAGTCAACAAACAACGCAAACACACTAAAGAGCATACGACCATGACAACGATTCTGACAACTATTCATCATCATCACCACAGCACCGAATAGCCTGTCAGGTCTTTCGCTGGGGGGTTATTCCTAAAAGGAACCTCTGGCGACGATATAGCAAGATTCATTTTCGCCCCGAGGTTTCCCCTCGGGGTTTTTAGTTTTATCTATTAAGGAAATGAATTATGAGCAACAACAAACGTTTACGTATCGCAATCCAAAAGTCAGGGCGTCTTTCCAAAGATTGCCAAAACCTGCTTAAGCAACTTGGCGTTAAACTTAATCTACGTGAGCAGCGCTTAATTGCTCACGCCACCAACATGCCTATCGACGTGCTGCGGGTACGTGATGACGATATCCCTGGTTTAGTTATGGATGGCGTGTGCGATTTGGGGATCGTAGGCGAGAACGTGCTCGAAGAGGTGCAAGCCGAACGCCGCAACAGCAGCGCCAGCTTTGCCGTTAAGAAACTGGCAAAATTAGACTTCGGTTACTGTCGTCTTGCGTTAGCCTGGCCCCAGGAGCTCGGCGCACAAGACAAGCAGTGGTTCAACGGCAAACGTATCGCCACCACCTACCCTGAAATCCTAAGCCAGTACCTAGAGCGTGAGAACATTGACGCCAGTGTAGTTATGCTCACCGGCTCGGTCGAGGTTGCGCCGCGTGCTGGGCTGGCTGATGCCATCTGTGATTTGGTATCGACCGGTGCCACCCTAGAGGCCAACGGCCTGATGCAAGGGGACACTATTTTAGAGTCCAATGCCTGCCTAATCCAAAATCAAGAGCTCGCTGATGACGATAAGCTGGCGCTAATCGACAAGCTGATGCCGCGCCTACGCGGTGTCAAACAAGCGAAGGAAAGCAAATACATCATGATGCACGCGCCAAAGGCCAAACTTGATGATATCTGCGCTTTACTTCCGGGGACCGGACAACCCACCTTGCTTGCACTCGCTGGCAGCGATGATTACGTGGCCCTGCACATGGTTAGCAGCGAGACACTATTTTGGGAAACCATGGAGTCGCTCAAGGCCCTCGGCGCTAACTCTATCTTAGTCATGCCCATTGAAAAGATGATGGAGTAATTAGCATGATTGTGTGGAACTCTTTGAGCGGCGAACAACAGCAGGCGCTATTACAGCGCCCAGGGGTTGCTGCTGCCGATAATGTGCGCCCCATCTGTGAAGACATTATGGCCAAGGTGCAACAACAAGGTGATAGCGCACTCAAAGCCATTGCCGCAAAGCTTGATAAGCGCTCGACTAAGGCGGAAATTTTATGTCCACAACAGGATATCATCGATGCCCAGCAACAGTTGAGCGAAGAACTAAAAGCGGCTATTGATCAAGCGTACACCAACATCAAACGCTTTCACCAAGCGCAACAACCGAAGTCAGTCAGCCTGAGTACGCAACCGGGTGTTTCTTGTGAGCTGCGCTATGAGGCCATTGACGCGGTGGGCATTTATGTACCCGGCGGCAGTGCGCCGCTGCCCTCTTCGGTGCTAATGCAAGGGGTGTTGGCACAGCTCAGTGGTGCCAGCACCGTGGTATTGGCCACCCCGGTCAAAGGCGATGAGCAAGTACACCCGGCTATTCGCTATGCTGCCAAGCTATGCGGCATCACGCAAATCATGCAAATTGGCGGAGCGGCAGCGATAGCGGCAATGGCCTTTGGCAGTGAATCTATCCCGCAAGTGAATAAAATTTTTGGCCCGGGCAATGCGTATGTCACCATGGCCAAACAGCTCGCTGCACAACAAGTGCCTGGTCTTGCCATCGACATGCCTGCCGGCCCCTCTGAAGTGCTGATTATTGCCGATAGCCGCGCCAATGGTGAATACGTTGCCGCCGATTTGCTGTCGCAGGCCGAGCATGGTCCGGACTCGCAAGTCATTTTGCTCAGTGACAGCGATGAGGTCATTGTCGCCACTGAGCGTGCCTTAGAGCGACAGCTGGCCACCCTTAATCGCGCCGATATTGCCCGTCAGGCGCTTGCACACTCGGCGCTAATTAAAGTGGCCGATATTGACCAAGCGGTGCGCATCTCGAATCTTTACGGCCCCGAGCACTTAATTTTGCAACTTGGCGACAGCTCCCCGTACCTAAACAACATAAAGAATGTTGGCTCCATCTTTGTCGGCGATTATACCCCTGAATCTGCCGGTGACTATGCCTCGGGCACCAACCATGTGTTACCGACCTATGGTTATTCAAAAGTATATTCGAGCCTTAGCTTGCTCGATTTTTACCGCACCTACACGGTGCAAACAGTGACCAAAAATGGTCTCGCTGATTTGGCCAACGCCATTATTCCAATCGCCGAAGCAGAAGGCTTGGATGCACATGCCAATGCAGTTCGCGTACGTTTAGGAGCGTCCTCATGACTACAGATTTATTACCGGATAATATCGCCGCATTAAAAGCGTACAGCTCGGCAAAAAGTGAAAAGCTCAGCGGCACTACGTGGCTCAACGCCAACGAAAGCCCGTATAGCAAAAGCTACAACGTCAGCGCAAGCAATTTGAATCGTTACCCTGACCCACAGCCGCCAGCGGTGATTGAGGCCTATGCCCGCTACAGCGAGCTGCAACCAGAGCAAGTGTTAATGACCCGAGGGGCTGACGAGGGCATTGAACTCCTGATGCGCACTTACTGCCAAAGCGGAGTTGACAGTATTGCGCTGTTTACGCCCACCTATGGCATGTATAAGGTCAGCGCCGACACCCATAACATCGGTATTAATGAGCTTAGCCAAGCACAATTACAACAAGCTAGTGCCAGCGAGCTCAGCGAGTTAGTCGATGAGGCTAAGCTGGTGTTTATTTGCAACCCCAATAACCCCACCGGCGCTCTTATCAGCGTTGACAAAATCGCCGAATTGGCTCAGCGTTTAGCCAAGCGCGCCATTATTGTGGTCGATGAAGCCTACATTGAGTTTTGTTATCAGCACAGTGCCGCGCAGCTCATTAAAACGAACGCCAATATCGTGGTGCTGCGCACGCTGTCCAAGGCCTTTGCTTTAGCGGGGCTGCGTACCGGCTTTACCTTGGCGCAGCAAGATACCTTAGCACCGCTGCGCAAAGTGATTGCTCCCTACCCCGTCGCCACAGTTATCGCTGACATTGCTAAACAAGCCGTAAGTAGTGCCAACATCATTTCCATGCGCCGACAAGTGAGTATTCTCAATACCTTGAAGGCCCAGCTAGTCGATTGGCTGCAAAGCAGCGCGGCGATTAGCCAAGTACTCACTGGCGAGGGAAATTTTGTCACCCTCCAGCTCAGAGATAAAGCCGCGATTGGCCTGGCCTATGAGCGCGGCTTGGTAATGCGCCCTTTTACCTTATTTGGTGAGGATAATTGGCTACGTATTTCCATTGGCAATGAACAAGAGTTAAATGAAGTAAAAGCCTGGCTGGATAGCTTAGCCAGCCCAGCACCAACAACCAAGGAACCACAATGAGCAACCCGTATTTATTCATTGACCGTGATGGCACCCTGATTGAGGAGCCAAGCAGTGATAAACAAGTCGACTCACTGGAAAAGCTTAAGCTGCTGCCGGATGTTATTGTGGCGTTATTAGCGCTGCAAAATGCCGGTTATCGATTGGTCATGGTATCAAACCAAGATGGCCTGGGAACTGAGAGCTTCCCGCAAGCAGACTTCAGTCGGCCCCATAACGCCATGATGGAGATTTTCAGCTCGCAGGGTATCCACTTTGACGAGGTGTTAATTTGCCCCCACTTCGATAGCGATAATTGCAACTGTCGTAAACCGAAAACCGGTTTACTGACGCAGCTGATGCGCTCAGGTAAAGTGGATCTGAATCGCTCTTATGTGATTGGCGACCGCCAGACCGATCTCGGGTTGGCAGAAAACCTGTGTATACGCGGTATTCTTTATAACAATAATTGGCCGCAGATTGTCACCGAGTTAACCACCGCTAATCGCAGCGGTGCGGTATCGCGCGATACCAAAGAAACGCAAATCTCCGTGGCCGTCAATCTAGATAGTAACGCCCAAGGCACTATCAGCACTGGGCTTGGTTTCTTCGACCATATGTTGGAGCAAATTCGTACCCACGCCAATATCGCTTTGGATATTAATGCCAGTGGCGACTTACACATTGATGAGCATCACCTAGTGGAAGATGTGGGCATTGCCCTTGGTCAAGCGCTGCGCCAAGCCCTCGGCACGAAAGCACAAATTGCCCGCTACGGTTTTGCTCTGCCGATGGATGAGTGCAAAGCCGAGGCGCAAATTGACCTTTCTGGTCGTGCATCGTTCGTGCTGAATGCCGACTTTAGCCGCGATAAAGTCGGTGATTTGGATGTGCAAATGGTCGAGCACTTCTTCAAAAGTCTCAGTGACAATGCCGCGATTTCGCTGATTTTGTCTGTTTCATCGGGCAATTGCCACCACCAGGTTGAGGGGCTGTTCAAGGCCTTCTCTCGGGCATTGCGAATGGCCATCGCCCTTGATAGCTCTCAGCAAATGGCAAGCTCAAAGGGGGTGTTATGATTGCCATCATTAATACCGGCTGCGCCAACATTAATTCAGTGCGCTTCGCCTTTGAGCGCTTAGGGCAAGATGTCGATGTGATCACCTCCCCGGAGCAGTTGGTCACTTTTGAGCGCGCGGTGTTACCGGGCGTCGGCCATGCTAAGGTAGCAATGCAACGCCTAAAGCAAGGCGGCTGGCAGCAAGCGATCAGCGAGTTTCAGCGGCCACTGCTTGGCATTTGTTTAGGCATGCAAATGCAGTGTGACTATACCGATGAGGGAGATACGCCGTGTTTAGGGGTTATTCCGGGGCACGTTAGTGAGCTGCAAGTGGGTACGCTCAGTGCACCGCATATGGGCTGGAATCGCCTACACATCGAGCGTGAACACCCGTTAACTAAAGGGGTAAGCAGCGACGACCAAGTGTATTTTGTACATAGCTTTGCCCATGCCTGTAACCAAGCGACCTTGGCCTCAAGTGAATACGGACAACAGTTTTCCGCGATTGTCGCCGACAATAACTTTGCCGGCATGCAGTTTCACCCTGAGCGCAGCGCAAAAGTCGGCGCCCGGTTATTGCAGAACTTCATTGATTGGCAAGTCTAAGGATTGAGTATGATTATTCCAGCATTAGATATATTACAACAACAAATCGTGCGCTTATTTCAAGGCAAGTACGATACAGCCCAGTTCTACCCCTTTGATTTGCAAGCGCGATTAAGCGAATATCAGGCCCAAGGTGCACAAAAGTTACACTTAGTCGATTTAGAAGGCGCGCGCGACCCAAGCAAAAAGCAATGGCAGCAAATCCAAGCAGCGACCGCACAGCTAAATGTTCCCTATCAAATCGGCGGCGGTGTGCGTAGCAGTGCCGATGTCGAGCAGTGGCTAGAAGCCGGTGCAGCGCAAGTGGTTATCGGCTCCAAGGCGGTGAACGAGCAACAGCAAGTTGCCCAGTGGATCCGTGAATATGGCGCGCAGCACTTTGTTATCGCCTTAGATGTGAATAAAACGGACACTGGCTGGGCCCCTGCAACACACGGTTGGCTGCAAAGTGCAGATGTCTCGTTGTTTAGCTTAGTTGACTACTACAGTGATCTCGGGGTGCAGGATTTCTTATGCACCGATATCTCCAAAGACGGCACCATGAGCGGGCCTTCATTTGCACTTTATCAGCAACTGCAAGAGCATAACAGCCGTTTACGCATCCAAGCCTCCGGGGGCGTAAGTTCCTTAGAAGACATTGCCAAACTCAAGGCCATAGGTACGCAAGGCGTTATTCTTGGTAAATCCTTGCTTGATGGCGCATTCAACGTTGAGGAGGCGCTGGCATGCTATCAAAACGCATAATCCCCTGTTTAGACGTCAAAGACGGCCAAGTAGTTAAGGGCGTGCAGTTCAAAGGCCATGAGGTAGTCGGTGATATACTCGCTTTGGCAGAGGCTTATAGTGCAGCAGGCGCCGATGAACTGGTGTTTTATGAGATCAGTGCCAGTGTCGAAAAACGCCTGCTAGATGTAAACTGGGTAGAGAGCATCGCCCGGCACATCGATATCCCCTTTTGTGTTGCCGGCGGTATAAAATCAGTGGCTGATGCAGCCCGTGTATTGGAGCGCGGCGCCGATAAAATCAGCATCAATAGCCCGGCCATCGCACGTCCCGAGCTTATTCGCGAATTACATGATGAATTCGGCAAACAATGTGTAGTGGTGGGCATCGACAGTTTTTACGATAAGGACAGCGATCAATACTTGGTGTATCAACTAACCGGCGACCCCAATGCTTCGTCGCGTACCCGCTACAACACCTTGGAATGGGTCGAGCGCGTACAGCAGCTCGGAGCCGGAGAAATCGTACTAAACTGTATGAATCAGGACGGTGTGCGCAACGGCTATGATATTGCTCAGCTAAGCAAGGTACGCCAACGTTGCGATGTGCCGTTGATTGCCTCAGGAGGCGCAGGAACCATCAGCGACTTTAGCGATGTCTTTAACCAAGCTAATGTTGACGGCGCTTTGGCGGCCAGCGTGTTTCACAAAAACCTTATTAATATTGGCGATTTAAAACGTCACCTCGCCGATAACAACATAGCGACTCGATTATGCGATTAGATATTAGCAATGTAAACGAAGTAAATTTTGCCAAAGCGCCGTTAATTCCTGCGCTGATTCAAGATGTTGATACCGGACAAATTCTCATGCAAGGGTTTATGGATCAAGCGGCGTTAACGCACACCTTAGAAAGTAAAAAGGTCACCTTCTATTCACGCTCGAAACAGCGCCTGTGGACCAAAGGAGAAAGTTCTGGGCATTATCTCCACGTTGAGCGCGTGTACACTGATTGCGACCAAGACTCCATTTTAGTCTTTGCTCGCCCAGATGGACCCACTTGTCATTTAGGCACGCAAAGTTGTTTTGGCGATGCAAAACCCAACTTAGGGTTTTTAGCCGAGCTGGAGCAAATTATCGTTGCCCGTAAGGACAGCGACCCGCAAAGCAGTTACACCGCCTCGTTATTTGCCAAAGAGCTCAGCCGCAGCTGTCAAAAAGTGGGCGAAGAAGGTGTCGAAGTGGCCCTGGCTGCCATGAAAAATGATAACCAGGAACTGACCAACGAAGCCGCTGACTTGCTTTATCACCTAATCGTGCTGTTGCAGCGACAAGGCTTGTCATTGTCTGAGGTGGTCAGTTGTTTACAATCACGCCACTAAGACCTATTAATTGACAGTAAATATTGCCAGCATGGCCTTTGGTTGGGTATCCTGTGGGTACCCCAATTAAGGAACTCATTGGCATGAAGGCAATTTATCCTACCTTAGCGGCGCTGGTTGTTATTAGTGGTTGCACCAGCCCGCAACAAAAAGAGAATCAAGCATATGTCGACCAACTCAGTCCCTGCGACAAAATAGAAGCGCTTGTTGGTGCATATGACAACCAATTTGAGGGGTTGAAGCTTGGACGCATTCAATCAAAGTACATGGATAGCTGGCAATCACGCTATAACTTAATTGGTGAAAGCTGCCAAATAAGCGCCCTTAATGATAAAACCATGAACTATCATTGCCAAGAAAGTTATAAGGATAAAACCCAAGCCCTTAGCATTCATAACAAAGCGGTGGAGTTCACTCGTCAGTGTTTGGGCGAAAATTGGTTTGAAAAGCAAAAAGAGTCTGGCAACTCACTACGCACGACCTTTGTGCTTGATGAGTCTGCCCCCGTTGTTTCGATACATACTGGTAAATCTTTATCAAAACGAACCCCATGGATGACCTCTTATGAGGTAGGAACTAGCGTTAAATAAGGCATAAATACCACTGCTACAGCGGCCCTTTAAAAAGGACAGCGGCCGCTGATGTCATCTGGTTGTCATTTTTTCTACATCTTACTGCCTTAAATATTCGCCACACTGGCCCCATACCCATCACAGGAGAGGATGATGGTTCCTATCTATGTCATTAACTTGGCTGGCAGCCAAGAACGCTTGGCTCGCGCCGAGCAACAGCTTCACGCCCAACAACTTGACTTTGAACGCATAGAGGCGGTTAACGGCAAAACCTTAACTGCAGAGCAAGTGTCCGCTGTTTACAGCGAGGCGGCTAATCGCCGTCATTTTTATCGCCCACTTAGTGCCGGTGAAATTGGTTGTTATCTAAGCCATCGCCGCTGTTGGCAAACCTTGATACAAAGCGGTGCTGAGTATGCGGTAATTTTAGAGGACGACTTTACCTTGTGTGGTGATTTAGCCGACAGTATTTCGGCAATCATAAACACCAACATGGCTATCGATATCGTTAAGTTATGCAGTTATCAAGGCCGGGAGCGGCCAGTGAAGTACAGCACCCAAATCAGTGGTGAACAGCACTTAGTGGTGCATGATAAGCCCATGAGTGGCTGCTGTGCTTATGTCATTAGCCGCCAAGGTGCGAAACAGCTATTAGCTCATAGTACCAAGATCAGCCGCCCGGTAGATACCGATATTCAATATTGCTGGGAAACCGGTGTTGACGTTGTCAGTATTAAACCTTATCCCGTCGCTCAAGATAACTTTTTTGACAGCGATATCGCCGCAAAAGGACGAAATAAACCCAAGCCCTACCCACTGCAAAAACAGTGGCTGGCGCTGACCACCTTGCCAGCACAAATCATGGCGAGGAAAAACTTGATTAAAAATCTCAAGAGCCATGCTCAGCATTAGACTCTCGCTCTCATCAAGAGTGGCGTGCAGTTAAAGCGCACGCCACATTTATGCGACTAGATTAAATCAACTCCCATCCAGGCTTCGAAAAGCGCTTGTTGCGCCGCTGTCGGGTTATCGACGGCCTTGATAGTCGCTGCTTCATTGTATTCGCCACCGAGTGTAAGCGTGGTGGTTCTTAGGTTATCTCTGCGAAAATAAGTGATCTCAACTTGCTCACCCACCGCGAATTGCTCAACCAAGGTAGCTAAATCGCTGCTGACTCGCTTGCCGTTGATAGCCACGATGCTATCCCCTGCTGTGAGGTTCGCTTGCCAAGCAGCGCCATTTCTGCGCACATGGGTTAACTCAATCAAGCCATTGTCAAGCTTACCTTGCACATCTAGCGATGGGCTTTGTTTGGCATCTTCTGAGTAGGTTCGCTGCAGCCCTACCTTAGCCAATAAAGCATCAAAATCTACTTGTAATGGGCTATCAACATGGTTTTGCCACCACACAGTGTAATCTTGGCCGCTGATATCCTTAATAATGGCCAACACATCCGCCTCGTTAAACCCTTCAGGCAGACGATGGCGCTTATACAGTTCACGATGTACATCACGGTAACTCACTGCGCCATCAGAGTCGCTTAGCAGCTTTAAATCTAATACCATGGAGATCAGCGAGCCTTCAGAGTAGATATTGGTACTAAAGTTACGACCATGATCGCCGCCAGCATTAATCCATTTATCAAAACTGGTATGTGCTGCACTTTGCACCTCGCGTCCTGGCGTCTTCAAGTGGCGATCTATGCGCTTACCCAAATCTTTAAAAAACTCTTCTTTGCTCATTAAGTCACTGCGCAGCAGAAGGTGATCCTCAAAATAGCTGGTCGACCCTTCAGCAAGCCACAATAAACGCGAGTAGTTAGGCTCTAGGTAATCATAAGGTACTAACCCTTCAGGGCGATAAGCTTTAACATTCCAGGTGTGAATAAATTCATGGGCTGCAGTGGCAATAAAGCCCAAATAGTCTTCACGCTTGGCGAACTTGTCGCGATGACGTTGAATGATGGTGGAGTTCAAGTGTTCAGTCGCACCGCGAGCGCCGGACGTTGCATGCACCATAAACACATAACGCTGGTACGGGTAATCATCCCAAATAACATCACCGGTCTTTACCAAGGTGGTTAAATCAGTGACCATTTTCTCGGCGTCATAGTTACCTTGGCCCCAAATCACGAGCTCATAATCGCGCCCGTCAACGGTAAATTCATAATGGCTGTTAATACCGCTCTCTATGGGGGAGTCCACCAATACATCGTAATTATTGGCGATAAAGTGATGGTCATTGTCGCCATTATCCATTCCCGATACGGAGCGCCATTGCTTAGGAACATCAAGCTGCACAGAAACAGGCTCGTTGCGGGTTGCTTCACTAAACATAAAAAAGCCAGAGGCATCGATAAAAGCGTGACTGTCGTCAATGTGGCGCGAACGCAGGCCTAGTTGATTGGCATACACTTGGTAATTTAAGGTCACCGCTGTGGGTTTATCCAAAAAAATGCGCCACGTGCTTTTATCTACTTTTTGCCATTTCAGCGTATCACCTTCACTGTCTAGGGCCTCAAAATAACGCACACCATTGGCGAGATATAATATGTCGTAGCGCCCTGTGCGCCATGCTGGTAGCTTGGCATCGATATAGCTTTGTCCGGTTTTATCAAATTGGACCTGTACATCACCCAAATGATGTGTACCGTCATCGATAGTTAATGTGTATTGCGTATCTGCCAGCGCGCAGTGGCTAAGGGCAACCATAGCGGCCCCCAGTAAAGCTTTTTTCACGTTCAAACCTAAAGAGAAATGATACTATGGCCGCCACCCTACCAAGTCGGGCGCACAAACAACAAGCATTTGCGCCCAATTACTGATTCACAACAAAAAATCGGTGAGTAGTTCAGAAAAGCGAAGAAAATTGTTGTACACTAAAATCTATAGTAAGACAGAAGGAAAACGGGTGTGTCTGAGCAGCTCGACGCCTTAAGAAAAAAGCTTAATTCCGCCGTCTCCCAACGGCAAACAATCGAGAACACCCGCCAAGAGCAAGTTCGTACCCTCGCGCAATTTATTGCCAAGTTATCCTTGGTGTGTAAAGGCATGGATATCGAGCTAGATAACCGTCTTGCCGCATTTAGAAAGTTGTTACACAAAGGCGCCAACTATCAAGACCTGCTCCCTGTGATAGACGAGCTCACTGACTTACTGTCTCGCCATGAAGCCAATCTGGAAGCGCGTTTTCGTGCCTTGCATCAGGGTGTGCAGGCGGCCGGCGTGAATTTGCAAAAGCGTAAAGGTATTCCCGCCGAGCTAAGACGCACCCTGCGCCATCTACTTAATACTGAGCTGGTCGACGCACAAACCGCTGTCGACTTTTTGCCGATACTAGAGCGATTAGTCACCATATACGACCAAGTGATGGCCAGTCGTAGTCAGCAAGGGGATGATGACACAAGCGATAATACTCAACTACAGCCCTTAATTGATGAGCTTAACGCGCTGAGCAGTGAGATCTCCTTAGAAGGGGAATTGGCTGAGCACCTACGGCAATTAAAATCACAAATTAATGCTGCCAGTACAATCGATAACTTACTCAATGCCAGCGTTGAAATTATGCGCGTCATCGTCTTGAGCCTGAGTAAAGAGCGCCAGTCTGCTCAGCACTTTCTTGCCGCGTTAAATCACAACCTGTCGGAATTGCAGCAAGCCATCGCTAAAACCAGCGACCGCTCCAAGCAATTAGATAGCAAAATCAGTGCTGTATATCGCCAAATTGATGAAAACATCAATCACTTGAGTGAGCAAACCGCGCAAGCGACCGATATTCAAACGCTCAAAGAAACTGTTGAATCTAAGCTCTCTGCCCTGACCGAGCAATTACTGAGTAAAGAGAAATTAGAGGCGCAGCAACGGGACACCCTAAGCCAAGCGTTGCACAGTATGCAATCTCAAGTCGAGGCGTTGGAGCAGCAAGTTGCACAATATGAAACCAAGCTTGAGCGTCAACGTCTGGTGTCATTGCAAGACGGGCTGACTAAATTGCCAAATCGTATTGCCTTTGATGAGCGCATGGATCTTGAGCTGAAACACTTTAAACGCCATCAGACCCCCTTGTGCTTGGTGGTCATTGATGTCGACCACTTCAAGTCAATTAATGATAGTTATGGCCACAGTGCCGGTGATAAAACCCTGCAGGTTTTGGCCACGGCGATGAAAAAATCGATTCGCAGTACTGACTTTATTGCTCGCTTTGGCGGTGAAGAGTTCGTAATGCTGATGCCAAACGTATCCATCGATAACGTTGTTCGTCCGCTAGAGAAGCTGCGCCACACTATTCGTAGTATTCCTTTTAAGTTCAAAAATGAGCAGGTGCAAATCACGGTGTCTATTGGGGTCACCCAAATTAACGCCGACGACACTGCACTCAGTGCTTTCGACCGCGCTGATAAAGCGCTTTATGAGGCGAAGAATGCAGGGAGAGACCGGTTAATTTTGTCCAGTTAACCTCCAAGGCATTGCGTTATTGCTGTGACTGTGTCAAAAACAACTCAAGCTGACCATCTATTTTTAAGTGCTAGTCATTTTCAGCACTCGCCACATGCATTAAATTAAGGAGCAGCAATGCAAGTACAGCTTAATCCTACTGGCGTATTAAACCTTCTTTCACAATTAGAAGTAGATTTGCTTGCGCAATCGACCACTGACCGTTATCGGCTCTTTCGCAATTGTGCGCTCGCGGTCCTTAACGTGGGCAGTCATACCGATTCCAGTGCCGAGATTTACGATCGCTTTCAAGACTTCGACATTCGTTTAGTCGCCCGCGAGCGAGGAATCAAAATAGAGCTGACTAACCCCCCTGAAACCGCTTTTGTCGATGGCGATATCATTCGTGGTATCCATGAGCATATTTTTTCAGTCATTCGCGATATCTTATTCATTTGTCAAAAACACCAAGCGATGGTAGAACCCGATCCAAAAGCCATAACCCACATGGTCTTCGACATGCTTCGCAATGCCGATGCCATGCCAGTGAACACCGATCCGAACATGATAGTGTGTTGGGGTGGCCATTCTATTAATGAAATCGAGTATAAATACACCAAAGAAGTGGGCTATCAACTCGGTCTGCGTGGCCTGAATATTTGTACAGGATGCGGCCCAGGTGCCATGAAAGGGCCAATGAAAGGCGCAACAATAGGCCATGCCAAGCAACGCGTTGACAACCCGCGTTACCTCGGCCTCACCGAACCCAGTATTATCGCTGCAGAGCCACCCAACCCAATTGTTAACGAGCTGGTCATTCTACCGGACATTGAAAAACGCCTGGAAGCCTTCGTTCGCGTTGCCCATGGCATTATTATTTTCCCAGGTGGCGCAGGCACTGCAGAAGAGCTGTTATATTTACTTGGCATCTTGTTGCACCCTGAGAATCAAAAGCAACAACTGCCGGTGATACTTACCGGGCCGGCACAAAGTAAGGACTATTTCGATGAAATAGTCAGCTTTGTACGCGACACCTTAGGCGAGCAAGCTCTGGACAAGTTTGAGGTGATCATTGACGACCCGGCATTAGTCGCCAGTAAATTAAAAGCGCAAATGCAAGATGTGCGCGACTATCGTCGCCAACAGGGTGATGCCTACTACTTCAATTGGACGCTGCGTATTGAGCCTGAATTCCAGGCACCGTTTGCCCCAACCCATGAGAATATGGCGTCTTTGAATTTGCATTTAGAGCAGCCTAAGCAACAACTTGCCGCCAACTTACGCCGTGCTTTCTCGGGGATTGTTGCTGGCAATGTTAAAGATGAAGGGATCCGCGCTATCAAACAGCATGGTGTGTTTGAGCTATCTGGCGATCCTGAGTTAATGCGTAAGATGGATACCTTGTTAAGTGCCTTTGTGGCCCAAGGGCGCATGAAGTTGCCAGGCAGCACCTACATCCCTTGTTATACCATTAAGACATGATGCACTTTCTACTTATTGACGCGCTGAACTTGATTCGGCGCATTTATGCGGTGTGCGAGTCTCAACATGGTAGTGATAGCGATGCTGCCATTGAAGCAGCGCTGCAGCGAACCAGCAACGCCATTAATAAGCTAATGCACCAATATCAGCCCCATTATGCGGTTGCGGCTTTCGATGGACAAAGCAGCTGGCGTCATGCCTACTACCCCGATTACAAGATATCACGCAAACCGATGCCAGAGCGCCTAAAAACCAATTTGGGCCGTTTTGCGCACGCGTTTCACGCCGCCCAAATAAGCACCTTGAGTGTAGATAACGAAGAAGCGGACGACGTATTAGCGACCCTGGCCAGTAAAGCGCCGCAGACCATGCAATGTATTATTGTGTCCACCGACAAAGGCTACTTGCCACTGTTAAGTGAGCAAATCAAAGTATATGACTACTTTGGCAAATCTTTTCGCGATGCTCAGCAGGTACAAAACAAATACGGCGTTAGCGTGGCGCAACTGACCCAGTATTTCGCCTTGGTGGGCGACAAAACCAATGATATCCCAGGTGTAAATGGCATAGGTATAAAGTCAGCAAAGGCATTACTCACTCAGTACGACAGCGTTCAACACGCCCTAGCGCAAGCACCTGAAAATAAAATTCAGCGACAATTAACCGATAATTTGCCACAGTACGTGCGCGCTTTACATTTGGTATCGCTGCGCTGTGATATTGACCTTGGCGTAAGTCTAAAGCAGTTTCGAGTTCACAACGGGGCGCAGCAAATTGTTCTTCCACCGCACTCGGCTTCGCAAAGCAGCGCCAAGCCCGGTATACTGAGTTAAATTGGCTGGTGGACGCAGTATCACGATGTTAAAAAAAGTATTACGTTATGTGGTGTTAGGTATTGGTGTGTATGCACTGATAGCGACGCTCGTGATGACCTTTTACAAGGATGACCCTGGCTCCATGGTATGGCAGGACAGAGAAGCCTATAACAAACGGTTTATCGCAAGCCTCGACTCTGCCGATTCAATGCCTATAGAAGAGGTCCTTGATACCTTAGGTACACCGGATCTAACTTTTGTAAAACGCCGAGGCGATGATATTTACCAAATAGTCTTTTATCGCACTCAGCACAAAAAGGCCGATGGCATCACCACCAAAGATGAATGCACCGGGCTGCTGTTTAAAAATAAAAAGCTTTTAGTATGGGGGCAGCAAGCCGAGCTTGCCTATGACAAAGTCGACTTACAATCCTAAATACGTCGAGCAGTTCGACCGCGTTATTGACTACATAGTACGCTTTGATAAAGCCGCACTGTCGCGCTCGCAGTGGTCTAGCTTATACCCTGCCCTGCTCGGTCTCAGTGAGCGTTTAAGTGTGTTAGCCCATAAGCAAAACGGTTTGTTTCAATGGCTGCTATCGACCCACATACAAAACCTTGCCTATGCACAGAGCTTGCGTCTAAAACGCATCGCCATCGTGGCCGGATTGTGCCGCGCTCACAATTACCACCGCAGTGATACGCAAGTAATGATGATGGCGGCGCTCAGCGCTGACATATCAGTACTATCACTGCTCAATAAGCGCCATAATGGCGAGGCTCTAAGCAGTGCAGAGCGCCAACGGTTTAGCCAAAGCGCATTACTGAGCCTGAAGATGCTGTCCCTCAGCGGCGAAGAGCAACCTGCGCTAACGCAGATCATCGCCAAGCTAAAACGCTATCGCCGCGAAATTATCAGTCATCAACGCGCGCCTCTATATGATGGTTATACGCGCATCGTGGCCTGCGCCAGCATTTTAGCAGAGCAAATGACAGCAACACGGCCGTTGCACCTCTTTAATGCCTGCGCGCAGTTGTATAAAGCCACTCATAATGTTGCCATACAGCAAGACTGCGATACGTTGGTCAATTTCTATTCACCACAACTTCTTGGTTCGCGACAGCGCTTTGAAGAGAATGACTATTTATACATGGGCTGCCACCCTGATGGTCAGTATATTTTCACCGATGCCCAGGCCACTAAGTCCCGTTTTCGACTGCTCGCCAACCCTCACTGGCAATACCGCCAACCGGTGCGTTATCGCAGTTGGTCGTCAGTGAGTGCCCGCGCCAGTGTCCCTGTACAACGCGCCAGCTCTGCCGCTGGGGCGCAGCGCGATCATGATGCCATTGTCGCACAAATTCGTGGTGCCCATGGTTATAGCGATATTGAGAAAGTCATCGCACAAGACGACACGCTCGTTGCGCAAATCATGATGCAAGCGAGCCAATATAATCGCGGTGCACAACAGGCCAGCTCTTTGCGTCACGCGCTTTCCATGGTTGGGCTTTACAGCGTCGGGGATTTTATTGCCCGAGTGATGTTGGAAGAAAAGATGCTGCAACTGTGCCACCCAATGGCGCAGTTTCTCCAAGCTCGAGTACACAGTGCCATTCGCATCGTTGAAGATATCGCTAGGCAAACAAAAGACCTTCAGCATGAGCGACTATCAGCCTTATTACTATGTTATTTCAATTTCTTTATTTTTGAGTGCCCACAGCGGTTGTCTCGTACCATTGCGTTAAACCCGTTGAAAACACCCATGCAACAAGATATAGCGCGCCCATTGGCGACGCTCCTTGGGGTGCAACAATATGATAATGAAGCGTTGCGCCATTATTTGACCCGTCATATTGGCAACAATGAGTGGGTCAATGCGTTATTAAACAGCGAACAACAACCATTCGACCAGTTAAACAGCAATGCGCGACTATGCTGTACGTTAAAAATCATCTTGTTCTACACCTTCTCTGGGCCGGCGACGGCAAGTGCTTGGCAACAGCAGTTGGTTAAGCAAACCATGGTCGATTGGCAAGGACCCAGTACCAAAATCGAGCGGCTGGTCGATCGCGCCTTATCTTGCGCACCGCACAATGGCATTTAACTTAGCTTAATTCACCATATTTATAGTCGGTATAAGGTATATTTAAAAGCGATATACTGGAAAAATAACGCCTTTGCTGCTATAAAACGCCCCTGAATTCTCACGTAAATTTATCCACCCTAAACGTTCATTTTACTGTTCTTGGTAGCAGCGTTGGCGTCGTTGGTGGACACATCTATCAGTTTTAAGGAATAGGTTACATGGCTAAGCAAACCATTAGCGTCATCAAAGGCGATGGCATCGGTCCAAGCATTATTGACGCGGCAATTGAAATTCTTGATGCCGTCGGTTGTGAGTTTGATTACGAATACATTGATGCTGGTCTAGCCGCGCTTGAAAAAACTGGTGAACTTCTACCACCAGAAACGCTCGAAGCCATTTCCCGTAATAAAATCACGCTAAAGGGTCCATTAACTACACCAGTAGGCGAAGGTTTTACTTCAATCAATGTCACACTTCGTAAACAGTTTGGCCTATACGCTAATGTTCGCCCAGTAAAATCGTTTGCTGGCACCAAGGCGCGCTATGACGACATCGACATTATCACCATTCGTGAAAATACCCAGGGTATGTACTCTGGTCTAGGCCAGGTCGTTTCAGAGGACGGTAACGAAGCCGAAGCGATGTCTAAAATCACTCGCGATGGCGCTGAGAAAATCGTAACCTTTGCTTACGAGTTAGCACGTCGTGAAGGCCGTAAAAAAGTCACTGCAGTACACAAAGCAAACATCTTGAAATCAACCTCAGGGCTGTTCTTAAAAGTGGCTCGTGAAGTGGGTGAGCGTTACCCTGATATTGAATCAGCGGAAATGATCGTTGATGCAACTTGTATGAAACTAGTCATGAATCCTGAGGAATTTGACGTTATCGTAACCACTAACCTGTTCGGTGACATCCTTTCGGACTTATGTGCTGGTTTAGTAGGTGGTCTAGGTATGGCCCCAGGCGCTAACATTGGCGAAGACGCGGCTATTTTTGAAGCTGTTCACGGCAGTGCCCCTGATATTGCAGGCAAAAACCTGGCAAACCCAACATCCGTTATTCTCGCAGCCATTCAAATGCTTGAATACTTAGACATGGGTGACAAAGCAGAGCGAATTCGCGCAGCAGTTGCTGATGTCATTAAAAGCGGCGACCGTACCACTCGCGACTTGGGTGGCGAGCACGGCACCACAGACTTTACCGCTGCCGTTATTGAGCGTCTGTAAGCAGGAAAAAACACTGCATACAGGTGGTCATAATGATTAAATAACCTGACTAAGACCGGTTCGATACCGGTCTTTTTTTTGCTAAAAACTTTACCATTAGGACAACTTTATTCTAAGCAGGTTAATTTAAACTCTCATTACGTATTTTTTATTCAAAATTCATCTTGATCGGGGTTGACAGTATGCTTTCAAAAGCTTAACAATAGAAGCCATTGTTGAGTATAAAAGTGTTTACCCATGTTTAATGTCGTCGTTCTCGTTGTGATTCTCGTGGTGGTCTTAACCAAGACTACGGGGCCTACGTGAGCGAACATATAACGCTAACAAACCCCCGCCCTTAAGCGGGGGTTTTTTTTTAAGGAATGAGGATGAATGAGCAACAGTTTAACGGTGGAGAGTTAGTCGTCGCCGCGCTAAAAGAACTAGGCGTTCAGTATATATTTGGCTATCCAGGGGGGTCGGTATTAGATTTATACGATGCGCTATTTGAACAGCAGGACCTTGAGCATATTTTGGTGCGTCACGAGCAGGCAGCTACGCATATGGCCGACGGGTATGCCCGAGCGACGGGGAAAGTGGGTGTGGTCTTGGCCACTTCCGGCCCCGGAGCGACTAATTGCGTAACCGGTATTGCCACTGCCTACATGGACTCTATCCCCATGGTGGTGATCTCTGGGCAAGTACCCAGCAACCTTATCGGTGACGATGCCTTTCAAGAAACGGATATTGTCGGTTGCTCACGGCCTATCGTTAAACACAGTTTCAACTGCCGCAGCGCAAAAGATATTCCCACTATGCTTGCCAAAGCATTTTATATTGCCAGTAGCGGTCGCCCGGGTCCGGTTGTTGTTGAACTCCCTAAGGACGTACTTAACCCAACCCAGAAATTCCCTTTTGAATTTCCAGGTGACATCCAGATCCGAACCTATAATCCCAACAAGAAAGGCCACCCAAAACAAATTAAAAAAGCGGTCAATGCGGTTCTTAACGCTAAAAAATTGGTCATTTATTCAGGAGGCGGTATCGTTCTCTCCGACACCAGCGATAAGCTTACCGAACTGGTAGAGACGCTCAACGCCCCTTGTACTAATACGTTAATGGGACTGGGTGGGTTGAGCGGTGAACATCCAAACTTTATCGGTATGTTAGGCATGCATGGCACTTTAGAAGCAAACAAAGCGATGGCCAATGCGGATGTTATTTTAGCTCTAGGTGCTCGATTTGATGATCGGGTTACCAATAACGTGAATAAGTTCTGCCCAGACGCAACCATAGTCCATGTTGATGTTGACCCAACTTCAATTTCTAAAACTATCAGCGCGCATATTCCGGTGGTTGGCTGCTTAGACACTGTACTGACACAATTATTAACCGCTATCAACACATCGAACATTGCCATTGATAGAAGCGCCCAAGAAGATTGGTGGCAGCAAATCAATCGTTGGCGTGAACAAAAATGCCTTAGCTTCAGTGCAGGCAGTGACAAAATCAAGCCACAAACGGTTATTCAAAAGCTTTACCAAGCCACTAACGGCGATGCCTACATCAGTTCCGATGTGGGTCAGCACCAAATGTTTGCTGCCCAGTACTACCCCTTTAAAAAGCCTCGCCAATGGATCAATTCCGGAGGCCTTGGAACCATGGGATTTGGTCTTCCTGCAGCAATGGGCGTTAAGCTTGCTTATCGTGATAGCGAGTCAATATGTATCACTGGAGACGGCTCCATTCAGATGAATATACAGGAGCTATCAACTTGTTTGCAGTATAACTTGGCGGTCAAAGTTGTATCACTGAACAATCGTTCCTTAGGCATGGTGCGTCAATGGCAAGACATGATGTACAGCGGTCGTCACTCGTCGTCTTACATGGAGTCCCTACCTGATTTTGTCAAACTGGCGCAAAGCTATGGCCATGTTGGTATACGCGTTGATCATCCCGATGAGCTTGATGGCGCCATTGATGAGATGCTTAGTATCAGCGATAGGTTGGTCTTTTTAGATGTGCGTGTTGATGAGCTAGAGCATGTTTACCCGATGCAAATCAAACTAGGCGCAATTGATGATATGTGGCTGAAAAAAGGAGTGAAAGCATAATGCGTAGAATATTATCAATCTTATTAGAAAACGAGCCTGGCTCACTTTCGCGCATCGTCGGCTTATTTTCCCAGCGAGCTTATAACATCGATAGTCTCGCGGTGGGCACCACCGATGATGCATCATTATCGCGCATTACTATTACCACGCAGGGCGGCGATCGTATCCTTGAGCAAATCCTCAAACAAGTTAATAAATTAGTGGATGTGCTCAAGGTCATTGATTTAACCGAACAAAGTCACATTGAACGTGAATTGCTATTAGTTAAGGTTGTAGCCCAAGATGAAAGCACACGCGCAGCAGTAACCCGAGTTGTTGATGTATTTGGCGGCGCCATTTTGGATATGGGGCGGATCAGCTATTCATTACAACTCGCCGCAAGTACTGAGAAGCTAGAATCGTTTTTGGATACCTTGCGCCATGAAACAGAGGTCATAGAAATGGTGCGTTCGGGGGCTATCGGTTTGGGACGTGGCGATAAAGCCTTGAAAGGGTAGCAACAAGACGGCTAGCATCTCATTGACTAATTATGAATTGCAGCGCTTTAAACGTAAAAAAGGGCGAAACCGCCCTTTTTTCACAATTGTTAGTAAACTGATTATGAGTTTACTGAGTCTTTCAGACCTTTACCCGCTTTGAAGCTTGGGATATTCGCAGCAGCGATTTGGATTTCTGCGCCTGTTTGAGGGTTGCGGCCGGTACGAGCTGCACGCTCTTTAACTGAGAAAGTACCGAAGCCTACTAGCGCGACAGAGTTACCATCTTTCAAAGAGTTAGTCACCGCACCTGTGAACGCGTCCAGTGCACGGCTCGCCGCTGCTTTTGAAATTTCTGCATCATTGGCGATCTTTTCGACTAATTGAGCTTTGTTCATTGTTTGATTCCTATTCGTTATTTTTTTGCCTTAGCAAATCTATCATTATGCATTTTTACTGACTTGGCAACCGCAAATCACACATTTTCTGAAAAAGTTCTCCTCTGGAGAGCCCTTAGGCACAGAGTTTTAGCGTTTTTCTATCACCAGCGTGATTTCGCCGACCTCCAATCCCAACTTATCAATTGCGGTGCGGTTGATCAACCTAGATTCTGTGACAAGGTACATCCAATCGTCTAGGTCTACCGTCATGGTATCGCCGTCATAAGGAATTTCGAGGGTGTACTTCCAGTTGAAGGCACTGCCTCTGGTTACCCCTTGCGCGGTGCCAACCACATCATTGGCGGTCCCAGTAAGAGTGCCATTTTCACCCAGCTCTATGCGCCATACACGGGTGTCCTGCTCGCCGTCTTGATAATAGAACTGCTCGTGAATAACGCCCTTGTTTCCCTGCCATGAGGCCTGCATATCAACGCGAAAACGCCTTGTGACCTCGCCTGAGTAATCTTGCACTATGCCATAGGCAACTAACTCACCGGAAAAAAACTGTTTAAAATCAAATTTTGGTTCAGTTCCTTCATAATCCTCGATGGAGGCCGAACAGGCAGTCAATATCGCCAATACAAACACACCTAAATAAACGCGTAATGACTTCATTCACTTGCTCCTATTAACTTCTGACGTAGTTTTGGCTCGCTGGTGTTCGGCGACAACCATATTGCCAAAAACGCTTCGCTAAAAGCCTGTTGCTCGATGGTTTGTAACTTTTCACCGTTATAATAAAAAGTACCCACGCCCTGCTCATTGGTCTCAAAAGCCAATGAATCCCCTTCTGTGATATCCGGCCATAAGCCTTGTAATGTATCGCCATATTCACTGACGTACTGCGCCTTATCAAGGTGTCGCCACTGATCAAATGTAGCTTTGACGATGTCGCTTGCTTCTATATCTCTGAGATAAGTGAGGGTCAAGCGCACTGGATGCTCTCCGGCTTGATAGTCGCCATCGGTCGTTGCTAACTTAGCGCGGTATAGGTCCCAGAACATATAGCTCATAACCCCTTCACCAACCGCCTTGAAGGAGACCTGTGACCACGCCGGTGATGGCGCCATACCACCCAGGGTCAATGCCATAATGATAGGAAGGTATTTCATGAAAAATCATCCGTAATAACTAGGTATTATCTTCTACGCGCCCTGCAAGGCGATTGATCACAATAATCACGGTAAAAGCACTGGCCCAGAGCAGCCCATATACAAGGTAGAATTGCCACCAAGGCAAGGGCGTTGACAGCACGTCAAAGCGAGCAGCACCTAGGTAGCTAAATGGTGCACACACCCAGCATAAGAAAAAGCATTGCCACAGCGGCAATCGCGTAATGAACCGCAATGAATGATTGATAGTGAGCAGAAGGGAAACCCATAACAAGACGAGCCACCAGGGTATCCAAGCGCCTTCAAATTGCAGTAGCGCAAATTGCGCGGCACTCGTTTCGAGTAATAAAGCAATGGGGAGACTGGCAAGTAACAGTATGTCTTGCTTGCGCTTATCAGAGAGCGCAAGCATCATCACAATCAGCGCCGCCATCATTGGCAACGCATCGTTTTGCCAAAAAAAAGCTGCCCACCAGCAGCTTTGAAACAAAATAAAATTAGTAGCTAAGCGCCACATGATCATCACCGCCGTTGAAGCCTTGCTTACGCGCACTTAAGTGCACAGTGCTAATTGCCCGCTGGCGAAATGCCCCTTCGCAATAAGCCAGATAATACAACCAAAGGCGATAGAAGGCGCTGTTGAATTTAGCTCCTTGCAATTGCGGCCATGCCTTTTCAAAGCGAGCGCGCCAATCAGCTAACGTCCGAGCATAATGAAGGCCAATATCATGTAATTCATGCATGACCAGGTCTGTGTTTTTACGCAAATGTTTACTCATTTCATCAACACACACCAAACACCCGCCAGGGAAGATGTACTGTTGAATAAAGTCAGTTTCTTTTACGTATTTACTGTAGCGCTGGTCATTAATGGTGATAGCCTGAATAAGCATGGCACCACTGGGCTTTAGAAGGCTGTTGCATTTGCTGAAGAACTCACCGAGGTACTCATGACCTACCGCCTCAATCATTTCTATAGAGACAAGCTTGTCGTAGTGTCCTTCAAGCAGTCGGTAGTCTTTCTTTAATAGGGTAATTTTATCTTCTAAGCCGTGCTGCGCGATTTTTTGCTGCACATAGGCATGTTGTTGATCTGAGATGGTTGTAGTCGTTACATGGACATCATAGTGGGTAGCGGCATAGATAGCAAAGGCGCCCCACCCTGTGCCAATCTCGACAACCTGGTCGCCATCGGCCAACTGTACACGCTCGCATATCAGTTTTAATTTATGTGCCTGCGCTTGCTCAAGGGTTGCATCTGCTTGAGGATAAACGGCACAGGAGTAAAGCATTTCATCACTTAAGAACGACTCGTATAATTCATTGCCCAAGTCATAATGAGCAACAATGTTTCTTTTGGAGCCTTGCGTGCTGTTACGATTACGCAAATGCTTGAGTCGGTATGCGATTGCGCTGAAAAAGGCGAAGCGACCTTCAAATTCATCGAGCTGGTCTTGATTGAGAACAAAAATCTCCACCAAGGCCGTCAAGTTATCGCATTGCCAATGGCCATCGATAAAGGACTCCGCCGCACCAATACTGCCGCCAAAGGCAAACGCATCGAACATACGTGCATCGCTTATATCCACACGAGCTCTAAGCGAAGAGGTGTTATTGCCAAACTGATAGCTCTGACCACGAAAATGCATTTCTACATAGCCGTGTTCTAAGGTTCTCATTGCTGCCAAGACAAAGCGTTTAGCGATCTGAGACTTCCAACTGATTGATTTTTTTGCTTCTACTTGGGTAACTCTATCCATCTTTCTTTCCTGGGTGAGCGTAAAACGGCACACGCTTTAACAATAACCTTAATGCTTGCCAGTATATCCCGCGCATGACACTCAGTGTCATTATAGGAAAACGCCGCAACACCTTAGTGAACGCACGACGCTCTAACCCTTGGTGTTGCAATCGCATGGTGGCATCAAATAATTTCTGCCGCTGGCGTTTGTTCTCAATATGGATAAGCATCGCCCGGTTTTTGGCTTTCACTCGCCAATGGTAATGCATATCCAAATTCATAAAAGGCGATACGTGAAACTGCTTTTTAAAGTTCACTTTAGTTTGTAAATCAACTAAATAATAGTGGCGCTCATTCCAAGGAGTATTACTCACTTCGGCAACCATGACACTGAAATCGCTGTCATCACGATAACGATAAAAGTAAAAATTGGCCGGAGAAAAGTAAATACCGCAACAGCGCAGCTGCACCAACATGTAAACTTGGGCTATCTCTTGCTCTACGCCCAGTTGCTGTGCTTTAAGCACAGCGCGTTCAAACAGCGAGCCGTGCTCATCACGCAAGTAATCGCCTTGGTTAAACCGCAGCACCTTCCAGCCATGCGTCCCAACCAAAGGGTGTATGCCATCAAGCTGCTCTGGGTGCTGAGTATCTACCCACATCATGTACAGTGGGTAATTAAAACCATGAAAAACGGGCTCAAAACGCCGATGACGCACATCGCCAAGCATGATCGCGCACCCCTGGGTCAGTAGCGGTTCCTGCACGGTTTCAGTGCTCAAAGTCGACCCCTAGCGCTTTGGCTACATCTACAGCACTGCGCACGCCATCTTCGTGAAAACCGTTGTACCAGTATGCGCCGCAATAGTAAGTGGCTGCGAGGTTTACCTCATCTCGGCGTTGTTGCGCGGCGATACTGTCGCTGTTGAATACAGGGTGATGATAAGTGAAACGGCGCAGCACCTTACTATCATCAATAGCGTCATCACAATTGAGAGTCACACACAACGGTGGGTTGCTGTGCAAACCTTGGAGGATATTCATTTGATAAGTGACAACTGCGGCTTGCTCGGTGTTGTTATCAAGGCGATAATTCCAGCTCGCCCACGCTGCACGACGCTCAGGTAACAAGCTAGTATCAGTATGTAGAACAACAGAGTTGGCAGTATAAGGCATCGCGCCCAGCACTTGCTGCTCGCTTTCGGTGGCATCGCCTAACAACGCAAGGGCCTGATCAGAGTGGCACGCAAACACCACTGCGTCATAATGGTAAATCTCACCGCCTTGCATATGAATCGTCACGCCATCTGGGTGCCTAAACACCTTTTCTATATTCGCATTTAGGTAGATATTATCTTTAAAGGGTTTCGTTAGCGGACCGATGTATTCACGAGAACCGCCTGGGATCACATACCACTGCGGACGATTGGTAATATCTAACAGGCCATGGTTGTAAAAGAAGCGGATGAAAAACTCGATGCCAAAGTCTTGCATCTTTTTGATCGACGTTGACCAAATCGCCGCCCCCATAGGCAAAATATAATGATTGCGGAAGAAATCGTTAAACCCATGCCTATCAAGGAAGTGACCTAAGGTGTCGCCTTGCTTATATTCGCCGCTGTGATAAAGGTCCTTACACAACCGGTTGAAACGGACTATTTGCCACAACAAATGCCAAAACTTCGGTCGCAATAGATTGCGACGCTGGGCAAACAAAGTGGTCAATGTATGGCCATTGTATTCAAAGCCTGTGTCCACGTTGTGCACGCTAAAGCTCATTTGTGTAGGCTTGCGACCTATGCCAATTTCAGCGAGCAACTTTTCAAAACGCGGATAGGTGCGATCATTAAAAACAATAAAACCAGTATCGACACTGTGTTGCTGTCCGCCGACCTCAACATCCACTGTGGCGGTGTGGCCACCGATGTAATCGTTCTTTTCGAAAACATCAACATGATACTTTTTACTCAACAAATAGGCACTACTGAGGCCCGCGATACCACTACCTATTACTGCGATTTTCTTCACCGCACCATTCCTTTTGCAATTTTGCGCCACAGCGGCCAAGGCAGCACGCGCAGCAGTTTTAAAATAAATGTGAATCTTTTTGGAAAATGAATCTCTTTGCGCCGTTTTTGCAGCCCCTTATACATGTATTCAGCGGCTTGCTCTGCACTGACGGCCATGGGCATAGGGAAGTCATTGTTATCGGTCAATGGCGTTTTCACAAAACCAGGGTGGATAACGCTCACGTCAATGTCTTTGAGATCCACAGCCAAGGATTTTGCCAAATAAGTCGCGCCTGATTTCGATGCGCCATATGCCTCGCTCCGCGTCAGTGGTAAATATGTGACACTGGAGGAGACAATGGCGAGGTGGGCACCGGATTTAAGTTTCGGCAACAGCGCCTCAAGGCAATAACCAAGGCTCAGAAGGTTGATGGTAATAACGCGCTCGAACAATGCACTGTCAAAATGACGTGCATCATCAACGTATTCGCAGTTACCGGCGTTGAGCACCACCAAGTCAAGCTCGTCTATGTCAGTGGTGGCTGATTTTATAGCCTCTAATTCGGTGACATCAAACGATAATCCTTTTATACGCCCTTGGCCTTGACTGTCTTCTAACTCTTTAAGCTTCTGTTCGTCTCGCCCACACGCTATAACATCGTGTTGCTGCGCATAGCGCTTAGCCAGAGCTTCACCGATACCCGATGTCGCCCCTGTGATTAATACTTTCATAGCCTAACTCCCTGCTTTGTTGTCAACGAGCTTGATTACTTTGCCAAGCAAAGGGATATGTCGGTATAACATAGCGCCTACATCAAAGTAATCGCGATGGTGGATGACTTTACCTTGTTCAAATTGCAAAAAGCTGTGCCCTGCAACCGAGACCTCATTGCCACCATTTAACTTGGGGTGTGAAAAGCGCATGGTCCAATACAAGAATGCATGATTATCAAAAGCAAATTGTTGGCTAATATCAAATGTGCAGTGATTAACATTGGCATACATGTTGGCGAAATATCGCCTTAGTTGTTGCAACCCTTTAACTTCATGAAGGGGATCTTGGAAATGAATGGCTTCGCCATAAACTTCATGCAGCAAGTCTAGGTTATGCTTATCCAAACGCTGATAAACTGACACAAATTGCTCGAGCGCGTTATTCATCGTCCACCTTAAATCGTGCTAAGGCACGTTCGCGTGCCGCTTTATGATCAACTATCGCTGGCCAATACCTGTTGCTTTGAGTTGCTGCTAGATATTGGTGCGGAAAGTGGATCTGCTTAGCAGGCACTTTTTCTAACTCTGGTAGGTACTTACGGATGAATTCGCCATCTGGATCAAAACGTTCACTTTGCGTTATCGGGTTAAAAATACGAAAGTAAGGCTGCGCGTCACAGCCGGTGCTTGCCGCCCATTGCCATCCACCATTGTTTGACGCCAAGTCACCATCAATCAGGTGACGCATAAAAAACTGCTCACCAGCGCGCCAATCGATGAGTAAATGCTTGGTCAGAAAGCTTGCCACCACCATACGTAGGCGATTGTGCATCCAACCTGTTTGCACTAATTGTCGCATTGCTGCATCCACCAGAGGGTAACCCGTTCTTCCTTCGCACCAAGCGTTAAAATCTTTATCGCTTTCACGCCATTTCACGGCGTCGTACTTGGCGTTAAAGTTAGCGTGTTTGCATAAACGCGGATAAGCAACAATAAGATGGCGATAAAATTCTCGCCAAATCAGTTCGTTGACCCAACTAAAGAGGTAACTTTTTGCGCTTTGCAAAATATCAGGGTGGCGCTGCTGTACGTTAACGAGCAGTTGTTTAACGCTGATTATTCCGAGTGCCAAGTATGGGCTCAACCCGGAGGTGCCTTTGTTCGCTGGAAAGTCTCGCTGCTGTTCATAAGTGGTGAGCTTATCGTCAATAAAGCGCTCAACAATCGCGCTTAGTGAGTCATCGTCAACCGGCCATTTTTGCGATTCACCGTCACTTTGCAAACAACGAGGCGTCTGCCACTTTATCGCGTTATGTAACGACGGCCATGACGGCAATGAAAAGTGGCTTTGCTCATACTGCTTTAGCCATTGACGCTTAAATGGGGTAAACACGCGAAACATGTCACCGCTTTTTGTACACACCGAGCCTGGCGGGGCAATTACATCGCCATCAAACCAATGAAACTCAAGAGCTAATTGCGCACATTGGCTGTCACGCTGGCGTTCATTCACTTCATATTCGCGGTTGGCATATACATGCTTGACGCTCAAGCTGTTACATAACCCTTGTAACGATGCGGGTATGTCACTAAATTTATCAACATCCAATACGTGCAAGCGAATACCGTGCTCACTCAGGCGCTGACCCAAATAATCGACACGTCGCAGCATGAGATCCCGTTGAATGGGCGCCATGTCGTGCCGTTGCCACTGTTTCTCGCAGACAAAGAAAACGGCGTCTTTTGCGCCGTTGTTTAATGCTTCAATTAAAGCTTCGTTTGCATAAAGGCGCAAGTCGCGCCGAAACCAGAACAATGAACTCATTTAAATACCATACCTCAGCTTTAAATCGTTTGGGTGGGGATTAAAGTAGACTTGTTGCGCTAAATAAGGATTTGGATGCACCGTAAGGTGGTGACGCAATAATGTTAGCGGCACATATAAAGGCACAAGCCCCTGGCGGTAGTCTTCGATTGCCGCACGTAATTCTTGCTTTTCCTCTTTACCGAGGTGCTGTTTGAAATACCCCTGCAAGTGCATCAAGGTATTAGTATGTGCTTTGCGCGACGCAGGCTTTTTCAACGCATTCATTAAGCCAAGGATATACTCATCGGCAATAGCTTCGATGTCATCCCCTTCGATACCGCCGAGCAACCGCCCTAAATCACGGTAGGCTTGATAGTTGTGACTCATCAATAGGTATTTATGCAAAGAGTGAAAAGTAGTCAACCGATGAGCGCTTAATCCTGACTCACGCAGCTTGCGCCAGCTATGATAAACATAAACCCGCATAACAAAGTTTTCGCGCAGGTGCATGTCATTGAGTCGGCCATTTTCCTCACAAGGGAGTAGCGGATTAGCCTTCATTATTTCGGCGCTAAAAAAGCCTACACCCTCTGATGTATTGCCCGTCCCTGCTTCATTAAAGACTTTGACTCGTTCCATGCCACAGCTAGGACTTTTAGCACAGAATATAAACCCATCGAGGTGTTGGCCCTGATTCTGTGCCACCTGCTGTCCGTAGTTTTTAAGGTCGTTGCCAACCTCGCCACTGCCATCAGGGCGACACACGGTTATCACGTCGTCTTTTCGCACTTGGCGAATGGTCGGCCTAGGAATGGGTAAACCAATTGCCACTTCTGGACAAAAAGGCACATACTGCACGTGCTTTGCCAGCTCATCCATGCAAAAGTTAGAGCGCTTGTGCCCAGAGTCAAAGCGAACTTTTTCGCCGGTAAGACACGCGCTAATACCTATTTTCAACGATTTATCCATTAATATATAAGCTCGCCAATGGGGTTCAGCAATTTACTCAAGCCTTTATTGAAGTGTAGTGCACTATTGACTACTGCCAAGCACAAACACCCCTGTTCGGTGTAAGGAGTATGGTCGTGCTTATGATCAAGCCATATAAAATCGCCCGGTTGATACTCTCCTTCTTCGTCGGTAAAGGTGCCATCAAGCAATAGCGTCAACTCAAAACCTGTGTGCGTATGCTCGGGAATAGTCCCCCCTGGAGCAATGTACAATAGGCTAGTGCGGATACTGCCCTCATCAAGCTCCAGCCGCGAACGCGCGAGCTTGCCGGCCTGAACAAATCTCGACATGCCCACATGACTCAATGCACGTGGTAACGTGATGTTTCTATCACCAACGGATATTTGCTTTGCGCTTTGAATGGCAAAATCATCGACGTCTGTATCTGCAGTAATATCACTGAGCATGGCGCTCATCTGCGCATCAAGCAACTCTTGTGACCCGGTGAGCTCTTCACCGGCGTCATCTGTAAACGTTTGTTCACCAATGCGCTGCTCTAATGCTGCGACGGTGTCGCAACAGTCATCGCAAAGCTCAAGGTGAGCTGAAATTGCCACGCTCAGCGAAGCTGGCAATGCGCCAAGCACATGTTGTTCTAACAACTGTGTGTTCGGGTGAAATTTAATCATGCTCTGCTCCCAGATGATTTCTTAGCTTTGAGAGCGCCAATCTTAGCCGCGACTTTACGGTTCCAACTGGTACGCCTAACTGCTTCGCAAGTTGCTCTTGCGACATTTCTTGAAAGTACACTCCCTTAACCACCTCCTGCTGGGCGATGGGAAGCTTGTCTATATGCTGCTGCAAGAGTTGACTCTGTAGATGATCGCCAAACACTTCTTGCTCTTCTTCATGATGCTGCACCAACGGCCAGATATCTTCGCTTAGGGTATCTTCTTTATTGCTGCGCATTTTGCGCAGCGCATCGAAAGATGCATTACGCATTACGGTATAAACCCAAGTCGTCGCCGCGCCTTTACTCGGATGGTAAAGGTGAGCTTTACGCCAAACTGACGTCATGGTGTCTTGCACCAGCTCCATCGCCGACGCTTCGTTGTTGTATTGCTTAATGCCAAAGCGTTTTATCTTTGGTGCGAAATAAGAAAACAGCGTTGCGAATGCGCTTCTGTCCCGATGCTCTGCGACGCGCACTAACGCATCTGACAAATGCTCAGTTTCACTGCCCATGTTTCTTCCTTTGCTTTGATTGCCACCGCTTGGTGCAATACTTTGCTGCGGAGACTTGTTACACGGCTTGTCTAACACGCTTTGCAATCCCATTGGCTGCCTCAGTAATGCTTTTATTTGTGAGATTTACGCAAGGAGTGGCGCGATAGATCATCGCTCGCTGAAATTAATTACAGTATGGAGGAAGTCGAGCAGTTGTTCAAAGTTGTGATCACGGATTATTAACTTTTTTTGATTATAATCAACAGGTAATATCTCTAACCAGCGATAGGCAACCCACTTGGCATCGTCGTAGTTAGGGCAATCATATAGGCATTTGAGCTCTGGGTTATTGTCTAACACCCATTTTAACGCCTGCGCCAAATCGGTAAGTTCAACCTCAGGCACCGTCGCAGTCTCTATTTCAGTGGGGTGGGTACAATAGCGTAAGCCGTTATCGAGGTAGGTTATGTTATCTATGCGCATCAGGCTTTCACCTTGCACAGTGATCAACAACTGGCCTGTCGGGTCTTGGTCAAAATCGATAATTTTAACTAGGCAACCAAATTCGCTTGTCTGGTCGTCATTTTCCTTGGCTAATGGGGTGATAACAAAGCCGCGTTGTTCGCGCAGACACTCTTTTACCATGTGAATGTATCGCTGCTCGAAAATTTTGAGCTTGGTCACGCCCTGCGGCAACAACACCAGCGGCAGAGGGAACACGGCATACTTCATAATAATCCTAGGACGGTGAGTAGTGCGTATACTACGTCATGTCTGTTAATGCCGATCAGATAGCCAATGAAATAGTTAGGGTGAGGACAACTACTCTCCCCACCAACCGAAATTACGGCAGACACTAATGCCTAGGTAGGTACCAAACAAACTTGCTACGGGTAGCAGCATAAGCCCTAGTAAGGCAAAATTAAGCGTCATCACCCTGCTCCTTCGCATTCGTTTTATCAGACGCTTTATCTGATGCCTGGCGCTGCTCGGAAAATAACGTCTGAGTTGCATCACGTAGTGCCTGTTTCTGTGACTGGATGAGCGATGAATACGCTTCGTTTGCAGCAGAGCGAACAGCCTGTTCAATTTCTTGAGTGAGAGAGTTCGCATTTGCCATTGAACTTACAAATAAAGCGGAAGTCAGAATTGTTGCCTTGGTTAACGTTTTCATGATGATGTTCCTGTTGTTAAGGTATTGTTTAATTAGTCGCATCATCTATTACAAAGGTTGTGCCAGAACCAACAAATTTTTTAACCCCTTGTAATAACTGGACTTTTATTTTACAACAGGCGAAGTACTAAATTAGCCATATAAAATAAAAACTATTTCTTAGCTTTTTTCACACTGCAATTAGCGATTTAAACCAACCGAGTTTTTGTTCCGAATTAACACTTTTATTTGGGTGTACATGTGTACGCTGAACAGTTATAGTTGGTTCGTCGAAGCAAGTAATAATGAGTTAAAACAGATGCAAGTAAGTGGTTATTCCCCGTTTGAAGAAAAGTTAAACTGGTTAAGCCATGGTCTTGGTGCCTTACTCGCTATTGTGGCCTTGGTTGCTATGGTGCTCGTCAGCGAATCCATAACCGCTGTGGTAGCGACCAGCGTATACGGTGCCAGCCTCATTTTAATGTTCGTCAGTTCAACCCTTTACCACGCCAGTGTAAGTGACAAGGCCAAACGCGTCCTGAAAAAGCTTGATCACAGTGCCATCTACCTATTAATTGCCGGTACGTACACGCCCTTTTTATTACTTGCGCTAGGCGGATACTGGGCCTGGATAGGCATGTTTGCTATTTGGGGGTTGGCTTTATTTGGCGTGATATTCAAATTAACTGCAAAAATCCCGCGACCGAGAATTTCTTTGGCCACCTATTTGGTGATGGGGTGGATAGCACTTGCGTTTATCTATCCACTTTATCTTGCACTGCCCGGTGGCGCGATGTGGTTGTTGGTATTGGGTGGGGTATTATTCAGTGTGGGTACCTTATTTTACAGCGCCAAACATCGCCATCTCAGCCATGCCATCTGGCATCTATTCGTGCTGGTTGCCTGTACCTGCCACTTTTTGGCCATTTACCTATACATTATTTAGTTGCCAATAACACACACTCGCTGTTAGATATGCCAAGCGAAACAGCGCATATTGACCTTCCCGTCGATTACAAGCACGCCTTCGCCAAGCAGTGCTTGTTGTTGTCGTGTGAACCCATCACTGCCTTGCGCAAACGATATTTTGCCTTGGCTGTTTACCACCCGATGCCAAGGCAAGCGAGAGTCAGAGGGTAAGTTTTTCAGGGTATGGCCCACATAGCGGGCATAGCCAGGTAAGCCAGCTCGTTTGGCCACTTCACCATAACTGCATACCTTACCCTTAGGAATGGCAGCGACCACTTGATAAATCATCGCGGCTTTATCCATGGGCTATATCCTGCAACTTTGCCCACACATGTCGAGCTACCGGGCCGTGATGACGGGAATGTCGGCGAAACGCACGAATCTGCGCACGGAACGCGTGCTCCCTATCGCTCAGATGAATCACTTGCAGTTGCCCGGTCGCTATTTCTTGTTGACACAAATCGAGACACATTAAGGCCCAGCCCGCCCCTGCAAGCAACATGGAGCGCAGCGCGAATATATCGTCGAGTTTCATCATCGCCGCTTGATTTAAAAACGGCATCCGCCCACTTTCGAAATGCAGATCACTTTCAAACATCGCCACACAGGGGTAACTTTGAAGCTCTCGGTAACTTATCTGAGTTTGTTGAATAAGCTCCGGTGAAGCCACAACACCCACTTCAATGTCTCCAAGCGGCAAACTTTCTAAGTCGCCGGTAGCGTGAAAAATATCAAACCAGGGGCCAATCCCTAAATCACTTTTACCGCTATTAACTTGCTCTAGCGCGGTGAATCGCCGACCACTGTCAATCTCAAACTCGGTGTGAGCAAAGGCATGATAGCAATCGCGCAGCAAAATACTGAGCTCTTCGCCA
This sequence comes from Pseudoalteromonas sp. CNC9-20, assembly GCF_022347875.1. Lineage (NCBI taxonomy): Bacteria > Pseudomonadati > Pseudomonadota > Gammaproteobacteria > Alteromonadales > Pseudoalteromonadaceae > Pseudoalteromonas > Pseudoalteromonas sp. CNC9-20. Next base: position 287,426 of record NZ_JAKRFS010000002.1, read on the forward strand.
ACACACACTTGCTCGTAGCTGATGCGAAACTTTGGCTCATTACCGTTGGCGAGCTCGCTGGAGAACTCACTCAATTCGTCCATATCGCGCAGCACATATTGAGCACGCCGACAAAACGCCTGGCCTTGTTCAGTGAGTGAAAATCGATAACCTTCACGATTGACCACAGCAAAACCGACGCTCTGCTCTATTTTCTTGACCATCATCGTCAGCGCCGGCTGAGTTTTATGTAAACGCTTTGCCGCCTCACTGAGCGAGCGACACTGAGATAACACATCAAGTACTTTTAGCCATTCCAGCTTCATAACATTACCTTATGAAGTTATAAGTAATTTATAATTTTTATTTTAGTCTACGGCAAAGTAAGCTAACGCACCAGCGTGCTCTTATACTGGCATACATACACACTATTCACAGGGAGTCTCATTCATGTCTCGCAGTCTATTCGTATTAGTCTTGCTCGCGATGATTTCACTAACGGGGTGCTCACAAGAGCAACCCAAAACCGATAAAAAGCCACCCATCAGGCCGGTTAAACTCTTTACCGTGGGTCACGCTGATGAAAAGGTTATGCGTAGCTTTCCTGCTGAAGTAGTCGCCCACCAAGGCTCCTACTTAGCCTTTCGTGTCAATGGAGAACTCATAGAATTTCCCGTGTTAGCGGGTCAGGAAGTGGAAAAAGGTGAGCTACTCGCTAAGCTCGACCCTGAAGATTTCCAGCTACAGTATGAAGAGCGCAAGGCCCGTTATGACCTGGCTCAGTCGCAGCTAAAGCGCGTAAAAACACTTTATGAGCGTAACATTGCCAGCCAAGCAGAACTCGATGAGGCAGTCGCCAACGCCCGAGTTGCCGAATCGGCATTCAATATTGCTAAAACTAACTTAGACAACTCAGAGTTAAGGGCGCCTTTCGCCGGTACCGTTGCCAAAGTATTCGTTAAGAATTTTGAAAACATTCAGGCAAAGCAAAATATTTTGCGCTTAGAAACCCGAGATTTAATGGACGTAGTTATCCAAGTACCCGAGAAGTTGGTGGCCCGCGTCAACAAGGATACCTTGTATCAACCCACGGTGATCTTTGACGGCTATCCAGATAAGGCCTATACGCTCACCATCAAAGAATACGACACCCAAGCCGACCCTGCTACGCTCACCTACAAGGTGGTATTTTCATTACCCGTGCCCGAAGATTTTAACTTGTTAGCGGGGATGAGCGGCCATGTGTATATTGATATCAGTAAAATAACCGGAAATGCCGAGTCATGGCATAAAATTCCGGTGGAAGCGGTCTTTTCTGACTCGCAGCAAGGCCTAGCGAACAACAGCTATGTATGGATTTATAAGGATAACGCCGTGCATAAACGCCAGGTCGAGGTGGGGCAAATGCACCGAGACGGACTAGAGATACGCTCAGGCCTAAATAGCGGCGAGCAAGTGGTGGCCGCAGGCGTACACTATCTCAAAGAAGGGATGCAGGTGCGCCCGTGGCAAAAAGAGCGAGGCCTATAAATGAATCTTGCTGCATTTGCCATTGAACGCAAAGTTATTAGTTGGATGTTTGCGCTGTTCCTGCTCATTGGGGGAACGGTCTCTTACTTTTCTCTCGGACAGTTAGAAGACCCAGAGTTTACTCTGAAAAAAGCCATGGTGATTACCCTCTACCCTGGGGCCTCACCGCAGCAGGTAGAAGAAGAAGTAACATACCCAATCGAAAATGCGATTCAAGAATTGCCCTACGTCGACTATGTCACCTCCATTTCCTCTAACGGCAAAAGCCAGATTACGGTGGAGATGAAAAGCACCTATCGCAAAGAGGACCTAAGGCAAATTTGGGATGAACTACGCCGCAAAATTAATGATGTTTCGGCATCTATGCCGCCAGGGGTGTACCCCAGTCAAGTCATTGATGACTTCGGCGATGTGTATGGTGTTACCCTTGCAGTGACCGGTGATGGCTACTCCTATGATGAGCTTAAAGACTATGTTGATTTTCTCAAGCGAGAATTGGTGCTGGTCGATGGCGTTGGCAAAGTCACCGTAGCCGGCGAGCAGCAAAGCCAAGTGATTGTCGAGGTGTCGACCCATAAGCTCGCGCAACTGGGGCTCAGTCCTGAGCGCATATTTTCCCTGTTGCAAGCGCAAAACACCGTTTCTAATGCCGGTCGCGTCATGGTCGATGGCGAGTCTATTCGCCTGCATCCCACTGGCGAGTTTGACAATGTTGTTGAACTTGAACATGTGCTTATTTCTAAGCCCGGTGCCAGCGAGCTCATCTACCTCGGCGATGTCGCCAAGGTCTATCGCGAGTATGCTGAAGTACCCTCGCATATGGTGCGCTACAACCAACAACAGGCATTATTAATTGGTCTTTCTTTTGCCAGCAACGTCAATGTCGTAGACGTTGGTCAACGTATCGATGCCCATTTAGCGGAGCTGGAGTATCAGCGCCCCCATGGCATGGAAGTCGCCGCCATTTACAACCAACCGCAAGAAGTCGACAAGTCGGTGTCCAGTTTTATTATCAGCCTGGTCGAAGCGGTGGCCATTGTTATCGTGGTGTTGCTGCTGTTTATGGGGGTTAAAAGCGGTATTTTAATTGGTGGTATTTTGCTGCTCACCGTGCTCGGCACCTTTATCTTTATGGTGCTCTTTGATATCAACCTACAACGCGTCTCCCTTGGGGCGTTGATCATCGCACTAGGGATGTTGGTGGATAATGCCATTGTGATCACCGAAGGCATTCTTATTAATATGAAGCGTGGGCAAAGCAAACTAAAGGCAGCTGTCAATATCGTTAACCAAACCAAATGGCCCTTGCTTGGGGCTACGGTTATTGCCATTACCGCCTTTGCCCCCATTGGCCTGAGCTCGGATGCCAGTGGTGAATTTGCCGGCAGCTTATTTTGGGTGTTGATGATCTCGCTATTACTGAGCTGGATCACCGCCATCACCCTTACGCCGTTCTTTGCTGATGTGATGTTCCGCACTCCAAAGAACAAAAACCAAGCCCAAGCAGGCGATGAAGATCCCTACCAAGGGTTTTTATTTAGTGGCTATAAGTTTATCTTGCGCCATGCCATGCATTACGGCAAAACCACTATCGTATTAATGCTGATCCTTTTAGTCGGCGCGGTGGTGGGCTTTAAATCGGTCAAACAGTCGTTCTTCCCCGCCTCTAACACGCCCATGTTTTACATAGATTATTGGCATTATCAGGGCGCTGATATTCGCACCACCAGCAAAGGTATCGCCAAACTCGAGCAGTTCTTACTCGAGCAGGAGTTGGTTGAGGAGGTCACCGCCACCATAGGTCAAGGGGCCCCGCGCTTTATGCTCACTTATGCGCCAGAAAAACAATACCCTGCTTATGGTCAGCTCATTGTTCGGGTAAAGGACCGAGAAGCTGTATTGGCCATGATAGCTAAGGTGCGTGACTACGAGCGCAATCATATTGTTGATGCCAAGCTAAAGCTCAAACGCATGGAAATCGGGCCATCGACCGATGCCAAAATCGAAGCACGCTTTTCTGGCCCCGACCCTGTGGTGCTAAGACAGCTGGCTGAGCAAGCGAAGCAAATTCTCGCCAGTGACGCCGGAGCCTTTCACATTCGCGATGATTGGCGCCACCGCACAAAGCTCATCCGCCCACAGCTCAATGAGCAAAAAGCCCGCCGTTTGGGAATAAGTAAAACGGATTTAGACGAGTTGCTGCTCACCAGTGTGTCGGGTAAGAAAGTGGGACTCTATCGTGATGGCACCCAGTTGTTGCCAATCATTGCCCGCTCTCCAGAAGACGAGCGTTTAAACGTTGAATCACTGCGCGACTTGCAAATCTACAGTCCAGTATTAGGCGTGTTTGTGCCAGTGACGCAAGTGGTGGATGACTTCACCGTACGCTGGGAAGACCCCCTCATCATGCGTCGCGACCGTAAGCGCACCATTACCGTGATGGCGGATCATGATTTACTTGGCGATGAAACCCCTGCGAAGTTGTTCGCCCGTGTACGTGGCGATATCGAAGCCATTCCCCTGCCCCGTGGCTATGAACTGCAATGGGGTGGCGAGTTTGAGTCTGCCAACAAAGCACGCTCAGCCATTTTTGGCTCGCTACCGCTGGGTTATCTAGCGATGTTCGCGGTCACCGTGTTGCTGTTTAACTCAGTGCGTAAACCGCTGGTGATCTGGGCCACGGTGCCTTTGGCCATCGTCGGTGTCAGCGCTGGCTTGCTGGCCATGGGCGCATCCTTTGGCTTTATGTCACTGCTGGGGCTATTGAGCCTCTCAGGCATGTTAATTAAAAACGGTATCGTGCTGTTGGATCAAATCAATATCGAGTTAGCTGCAGGTAAAGACCCTTACGAGGCGGTATTTGACTCTGGCGTTTCCAGGGTTAGGCCGGTTTCCATGGCGGCTATCACCACAATTTTAGGGATGATCCCGCTGCTATTCGATGTGTTCTTTAAGTCCATGGCGGTGACCATTATGTTTGGTCTCGGCTTTGCCACCATACTCACGCTGGTTGTGGTCCCGGTGCTTTATTGTAAGTTCTTTGCCATACACAGCCACCGTCGCAACGGATAATACCAGCAGTCATTAAAAAGCCAGCTTAAGCTGGCTTTTTTTGTTAGCGTTCAACCTCTATTACATCGGCTATGGCTAACGCAAGGCGTCGATAGCCTTGGTCATTAAGATGAATAGCGTCAGATTTAAAACGGTTATCGCCTAGTAATTCAGACAGTATATCTGCCACCAGCACCACCTGATACTGCTCGCTTAATTGTTGATATAGCGGCGCGTCAGACAAAAACAAAGACTTGGTCGGCACCGCCACAAGGATCACTGCAATCCCTTTACTTTGCGCATGCGTTATCATCGCGCCTAGGTTCGCTTTTGTTTGCCCGCTATCTTGGTTACGCAAAAAATCGTTTCCGCCTTCAAGTAACACCACCGCCTGAACCTGGTGCGTGTCGAGTGCACGTTTAAAGCGCTCAAGGCCCTGCGCTGTTTGCTCGCCAGAGACACCACTGGCTATCACTTCCAGCCCTGTTAGCTGAGCGAGTTGCTGGGGATAGGTGCTGTTTTTTGCACCCACTGACACGGTTAAGCTATCACCGAACGCTAAAATAGAATCGCCAGCATGCAAGGTCACTTTGTCTGATTGCGAGCAACCGGTTATAAAAACAAGCAGCACAAGGCCAATACAGCGCATCATTTCTTTAACCTCAATGTTCCTTTCACCCGCTTGTTTGCCTTACTTTTTGGCTTGTGTACAGGCGCTGTGCGAGCTCGAGGTACGGCTTTGCGCTTTTGTTGTGCAGTCTTCGGTGTATTGGAATGTTGCTCAGAGGGCACACTGTGCTCAGTTTTAGAATGCTCTTCGGTTTTACCAGAGTCCGCTATTAGATCATTAATAGTGGCCATTTCTGCATCACTTAAATGGCGCCATTGGCCACTTTTCAGCCCGGCTAATGTCACATTCATGATGCGCGTGCGCTTGAGCGTAACTACTTCATAGCCAAGATACTCGCACATGCGACGAATTTGCCTGTTCAGGCCTTGAGTCAGTATGATGCGAAAGCTATCCGGCCCGGTTTGCTCAACCTTACACTTCTTGGTAATAGTGCCAAGAATGGGAATACCCGCGCTCATACGCTCAACAAAGCGCCGATTTAGGGGCTTATCAACCCGCACTTCGTACTCTTTTTCGTGGTTATTCCCCGAGCGCAATATCTTGTTGACGATATCGCCCTCGTTAGTGAGGAAGATAAGCCCTTCGGAGGGCCTATCTAAACGGCCAATAGGGAAAATACGCTCGGGATAATTAATCGCTCGCACAATATTACTTTTTATTTTCTTTTCAGTGGTGCAAGTAATACCCGTTGGCTTGTTGTAGGCGATATAGACACGTTTAGGCTTAGTTTTAAGCGCTTTACCATCAATGTGAATGGTGTCGGCATCAGTCACTTTGTCGCCCATTTGTGGCGCATGACCATTTACGCTGACTCGCCCCGCACTGATCAGCGCATCCGCCTCACGGCGCGAGCAAAATCCGGTTTCACTTATGTATTTATTAAGGCGCGTAGGTTGACTCATAGTTCTACTTGTTGCTTCTTTTTCACCTGCGCATTGTAAAGCAGTTACCAACAAAAATCAGAATTAAAAGTGTTGATTGAGGATACTTTGCACATCGAAGGGGTACTCATCAAGTGTGCTGTTATGGGTTCTTGTGTAGCTTTTAAAATCAATTTGCTGCCAATTATCGGGGTCCACCAAAGGGAGGATGCGCTTGACGTTTCCTTGATGCGCGATTGCCAGTTTAAAGCGCACTTCTTGAGTGCTACTTTTTGACACTGAAAAGCGGTGATCATAGGCTTTGACCAAAGCCCAAGCCCCCATCAAAAAGTGTCCACCCACCGACGCCGTTTGCCTACCATCGGCTATAGCGCTCAAGGAGTCGGCCAGCCAATCAAAACCACCGATAAACATATCTTTATTGACCACTTTGCCATGTTGCTGAGCTTGTTGTGCAGCCGCCAGCGCCATGGCGTCCGAGGCGCACCAGATGATACTTAACTCAGGATAGCGCCGTAATAGTTTGGCCGTTTGTTGACGGGCAACTTCTTGCTGCCAACGACCATGCACGACTTGCACTAGTTGTCCTTGGTGGTCTGCTAAAAAGTCGCGCAATCCATTCACACGCAGGTTTGTTTCTCCTCCGTAGTGCCCCCCTATCGCCGCCACCAGCGGTGACTCTATGCCTTGCTCAACGGCTTTATTGTGCAAAAAAGAAGCGAGTTGCTGCCCAGCGTGCTGGTTGTCATGGGACAGCTCCGCCAACCAATAATGGAAACGCTCACCAGGCTTTTGCACAAGCTCCCGCTCTTGTTGGGACAGTGTCTCTTCCAACGTGACAAAATAAACCTCGTGCTGCTCCAATAACTGCATAGACTGACCACTGCCGCCGGGGTAATTGATAAGCACCGCATAATCCGGCGCAGGATGAGTGGCTAAATACCGGGCGATGGCTCGATGCTGAAACTCTCGATGACCGTCGCCATAAACAATGTCTAAATTGATGTCCAAGTCCCCGGCAGCTTGCACCGCAAAAGTCTCTACTTTATGCCAAAAAGGGTCGCCCGCTGTAGATGGGTTAACAAACAGCACCCGCATTGCGCCATGTGCGCTAAAGCAAGATGACACATAAAGGATGGCAAATAAGATAACATGGTTTTTCACAGGGACTCCTTGGCTAGCGCTTAGTATAGTTTATGTTGATGGTATTAGCGCCATCGCTCTACCGCTTTGCGCCAAGCCCATTCTACGGGGCCTTGAGTAAAGATGCGCAGATACGCGTTCGCACCAAGCAATTGCACAATGATAATGGCAAAGGCCAATAGCGCGTAATGCGCTAGCGCAAAGTTTTGTGCGATATACAATCCAAAGTAATGGGTAATGACCAGCATCAATGCGCTTTGTGCCAGATAACAACTGAGCGATAAGCGCCCAACATTCGCAAGCAGCCTAACCCCTACACCCATACGTAGGCGTCTACGACTGAGCCAATGCAAAGCAATCACCGCCGTGATTGTGCCACTAATGGAGTTCGCAATAAGGCTTAGCGTTGCCGTAAAGCTATTACCATAGCTAAGATGAATGCCGCTGAGCAGTAAGCAGAGCAACAATCCAGCTCCTACAGACAGCTTCACTTGATGTGACCAAGGCGATGATAAAAAACCACTGCGCCATGTCGCTGCAATCAACATCATCGCCCCTAACTCCAGCCACAACACAGAAAACAGGGATACCAAGGTCATCAGCAGCATATTGATAGCGTTGCTTGAGCGCGTAGTTAAAAAGTGAAAGTTGTCTTGATTGAGATACCCTTGGTATTGCTCGTCGTCATAGGTGAGTGCAGGTTCAATGTATAACCCACTTAAGGTCAATAGCACTGCACTTCCAACAACAATAAACAGTATGCCTTGACGCAGCTGCTGTTTCGCGGGTGAATCTAACATCGTCACTAACAACAGCCCGGCAAGGGCATACCCAAGTAAGATATCCCCCGCCCACAATAGCATCCCATGCACCAGACCAATGACCGCTAAGCAATAGAGTCTGACGCGCAAATAGTGCATAGGTTCGTCGCGCGAGTCCGTGGCACGGCGCTGCCACTGGACAATTAACCCCACCACAAAGAGCGCCACAAACAGTCCCCGAAAGCGCCCATCAAGCAGCAGAACCTGTATGCCATAGAGCAGCGAGTCGGCTAAATGGGTACCGGGCGGTGCGATGTAACCATAATCGAAATAAATGAAAAAAGGGGCATTCAAGAACAACAAACCAAGGATGGCTAGCCCACGCAACGCATCAATTTCAGTGCGGCGCGCATCGGTGATTAATTGCCGATAATACCCTTGTTCGGCGAACAAACTGGCCTTAGACACTCCCCCTCCACGATACAAATAGCGCTGACATTGTCGATAAAAAACATTACCATAGCACGGTTGTATTTGTACGCGGTATCAGTTTCATGCATTCCTTCATCTGTTGTTCCCCCTCTAATAAGCACCGCTTGCAAAAGGGTTTTACCTTGATTGAACTCATCATCGTGATAGTTATTCTGGCGGTGTTGAGTATTACCGTGTTACCGCGATTTTTAAATTTACAAAATGATGCGCGCATAGCCGTACTAACCAATGCGCAAACCAGTATCGAACAGGCGAATACACTGATACAGATGAAGGCGCAGATGCCTAGTTACCGAGCCACTGGGGTGGCCGGGCGCAATGACCTGATTGATGTTGACTTAAACCGAGACGGTGTCATTGACCTCAGCGACGACAGCCCAGATGTGAGGTTGAAATGGTTTTTCTTAGATAACACCGATGTCGTCAAGCGGGTGGAATTTAGCGACACCTTGGTATTTGAAGAACAAGGCATCGATTTTACCTATATTGGCTATGACTTTGATGACGACGGCGCGGTGCAAGATGACCAGTGCTATGTGCTTTACACACAAGCGCAATCTGCCGATCAGCCACCTACTTATGCACGCCAAACAACAGGATGCTAAGCGCTATCGACGCGCTTTACAAATCATCGAACATTTGCGACCAGGTAATGGCCGATTGGTGTAAATTGGGCAACCCCTCATCACTGATGTTAAGCGGTACACAGGCTCTTTGCATCGCCCACCAACTACCAGACTCGTACGCTTTTACCAGCTCGAGCAGATAAAACAAGGTGTTGTTTTCCCCATTTAGCGCATTGGCAATATCATCGGGGAAAGGCAATTGTTCTACAATGCTTTGCATGGGCCTATCGAGCATGGCATCAATGAGTGAAAAGAGCCCCACAAGGAACGCGCTGCTACTGAGGTGGGGGAAATAACGCTTTGCTAATAGCTCACAGAAGCGCGCGCGAATTGACGACATCTTGGTCAGCTCAAGCGGTTTTTCGTGGGCGATATGGGCGGTCACTATCAGTGACACAAAACGCCGCACCCGCAGCTCGCCAAGATACACCAAAGCTTGCTTAATGGAGTCCATACGCTCTTTAAGCGGAAACAGCCCAGAATTGATAAAGCGTAATAATTTGTAAGCTAAGGCGGTGTCTTGAGAAAACACCTCGCTGAGTTTATTGAGATTAATATTGGGCTTGAGGGTCATGCTGTAAATCATCATGATCAATGCCGAACGAGCAACACAATCGCGCTGTTTAACCATTTGCGGGCGAGCAAAATAATAGCCCTGAAAAAAATCAAAACCCCGTGCTTTGGCTTGCTCGTATTGCTCTTGCGTTTCTACTTTTTCCGCTAGGTACTTTATATTTGGATACTTTTTTAACACTGCAAGGGTTTGGTCTATTTCCTCAAAGCTGCTGTGCATAAGGTCAAACTTAATAAGCCGCACTAGCTTTAGAAACTTTTCCCATTGTGGGTGGTATTGAAAATCATCGAGCGCCAAACGAAAGCCACGGTGAAACAACTCTCGACATAACTGATAGTGCTCTTCACTGGGCTCAACAGTCTCGAGTATCTCAATCACCACTTTATCGGTAGGAAGAAACTCCCCTAAACGGGCATGTAGCGATTGCTCACCAAAATTGATCAGTGCTTTTCGCCCACCGGTGAGAAATGATAAACCTTGATTGAGCTGATTGTCATAGATCAGTTTGGCTGTCGCGGTTTTATCCTCGACATTCGGGAAGCGGTTATCTTCACCATCGCGAAACAACAACTCATAAGCAACCACCTTCTGTTGCTTGTTAAATACTGCTTGGCGCGCTACAAAAACGTCCAACCCTGCTCTCCTCGGCTACCAAATTCGCACTCAATCTTCACTACGACGCAAGTATACCCACCGCAAAAAACTTCACAATCGAACAAAAGCATAGGGTTGGAGAAGAATTTAACGCTTTACCTGGGTGTTAAGCATGGCTGAAGATGAAAAAAACACCAACAAATCGACGAAAAAGCGCAGAATTAAGGCCAAGTTACTTGTTGTCAGCACACTTTGCCAGTAATGTTACAGCCTATCAAAATGAAAGAGCCCCACCCTTCTTTTCATGATTACACAGTGCAAGTCACTGCATTCTCCCGGGGACGTGGCTTGCTCATGCGATAACTGACAACAATAACTTCCTGATAATGGAGTAAGCAATGCGTTTATCTATGATTGCCGCAGCGATTGCTGCGACTACCCTAGTTACAGGCTGTAGCGAGCAACCTGCTAACAACGAACAAAACCAAGCTCAAACCGAACAAGTAGCCAAGACCACCACTGACGCTGTACAAGAAAATCTCTTTTTAAGCCCTAGCCCATTGCAATATATGGCGCCCGAATTTGATAAGATTGATACCAGTTTATATGAGCCGGCATTTGATGCGGGGATTGAAGAGCAACGTGTTGAGATTGAAGCTATCGCTAACAATTCTGAAGCGCCTACTTTTGAAAACACCTTGGTTGCAATGGAACAATCCGGCGCCATTTTGGACCGTGTACGCGCCACTTTCAACAATCTCTCTGGTCTTATCTCAAATGATGAATATCAGCGTATCGATGCCAAAATGGCGCCGGTATTGGCCGAGCACCGTGACAATATTTATCTAAACAAGGCCCTTTTTGACCGTGTCGCTGCTGTTTATGACAACAAAGACACGCTGAATAAAGAAGACCAACGCCTTGTTGAATATTACTATAAACGCTTTGTGCGTGCGGGTGCGAAGCTCGACGAAAGCCAAAAGCAACGTATGCGCGAGATTAACTCTGAGCTCTCTAAACTCAGCACTGAGTTTTCGCAAAATATCTTAAAGTCATTCAAACAAGACACCATCTTAGTCACAGACAAAGCGCAATTAGCGGGTTTAGCTGAAGATGAAATTGCCAGCTTAAAGGCAGCTGCACAAAAAGCAGGCAAAGACGGCTACATGATCACCTTGGTCAACACCACCCGTCAGCCCATTCTTTCAAGCCTCGAAAATCGTGAGCTACGTGAAAAAGTGTGGCGCACGTCATCACAGCGCGCGCAACAAACCAATGGCCCAATTGCTATTAAAGAAGCGCAGCTTCGAGCAGAAAAAGCCGCTTTGCTTGGTTTTGAATCATGGGCACATTACCAGCTAGACGATCGCATGGCGAAAACGCCGGATGCAGTGTTTACTATGCTTGATGATCTTGCCCCGAAAGCGGTCGCTAAAGCTAAATCTGAAGCTGAACTCATTCAAGCAGCAATCAAAAAAGACGGTAAAGACTTTGAGCTTAAGCCTTGGGATTGGGCTTATTACGGAGCGAAGGTGCGCGCCGAGCTATATGACATTGATGCAAGCTTAGTAAAGCCTTATTTCGAAATGAATACCGTTATTAACGACGGCCTGTTCTTCGCCATGAACAAGCTTTACGGCATTACCATGAAAGAGCGCAATGACTTGCCAACCTACCACGAAGACGTGTTTGTATGGGAAGTGTTCAATGAAGATGGCAGCTCAATTGGCCTATTCTACCTTGACCCTTATGCTCGCGAAGGTAAGCGTGGCGGCGCGTGGATGAGTGCCTATGTATCGCAAAACCACCTTAAAGGGACCAAGCCTGTTATTTATAACGCGCAGAACATTCCCAAGCCAGCTGAAGGTCAGCCAACACTGATGACCTTCTCTGAAGTAACGACTATGTTCCACGAGTTTGGTCATGCCATTCACGGTCTGTTCTCCGATGTAAAATACCCATCGCTTGCCGGTACGGCCACTGCCCGTGACTTCGTTGAATTCCCATCTCAGGCTAACGAGGACTGGAACATTGAGCCGAGCGTACTCGCTAACTATGCTAAGCACTACAAAACTGGCGAGCCTATCCCTCAAGAGCTGCTAGATAAGTTATTGAAGTCGCATACCTTTAACCAAGGTTTTGATACCACTGAATACCTAGCCGCAGCGTTGCTGGATATGGAATGGCACTCTATTGCACCGGGTACCAAGGTTGAAGACTTTGCCCAGTTTGAGCAAAATGCGCTTGAGAAACACGGCATTGATTACTACCCAGTGCCGCCGCGTTATAAAACCTGCTACTTTAGCCACATCTTTGCTGGCGGTTACAGCGCGGGCTACTACGCCTACCTTTGGACAGAAGTGTTTGCAGCGGACTCGTTCGCACATATGCAAAACGAAGGTGGCTTGACCCGTGAAAACGGTGATCACTATCGTAAAGAAGTACTCTCGCGTGGTAACAGCCGTGATTTAATGCAAAGCTACATTGAATTCCGTGGTCAAAAGCCGACCACCGACGCATTACTTAAACGCCGTGGTCTCGTGGAAGACAGCAAAGAGTAAATAAACGCTTTATAAGCACATCATAACGCGGCCCTTGTGCCGCGTTTTTTATTGAAAAATTCATACTCAGGTACAGGCATCCCTACTGTGGCCCTGCTATAATGCCCAGCGTTTTTCCACACCATTCAGATTATGATAAAAAAAACGCTTATTACCCTTATTTCCCTCGGTGCAATCGCCCTTGGCGGCGCCGCTATCTGGTTGAGTTATCAGCTATATCAGAACAAGTTTGCCACCCTAGATCCACAACTTAAAGAGGTGTCGGGGATTGAGTTTGATAAACGTGGTCGCTTGTGGGCCATTAACGACAGTGGCGATGGCCCATTTCTCTACCAGGTCGATGACAAAGGCAAAGTGCAACGACGCGTGCAAGTGGTCAATGCCAAGAACATTGATTGGGAAGACATGACCCAAAACGAATTTGGCCATTTCTTTTTAGGCGACTTTGGTAACAACGATAATCTGCGCCGCTGGCTAACAATTTATAAAATAGAAAACCCCATTGATATTAAATCTGATGAAACCAACGCAGAGATCATTAAATTCACCTACAAAGAATTGTGGGATCAGCCGCTTACGCCTGAACGTAAGAACTTTGATTTAGAAGCCTTTGTTGAGTATCGACACCAACTGTATTTATTTACCAAAAATAGAACTCAACCATTTGATGGTAAAACGAACTTGTACCGTATTGGCAATCACGCGGGTAATTATGAGGCGCAATTTATCGCCTCATTTCAAACCTGTACCACCGCCGAAAAGTTATGTTGGGTGACATCGGCAGCCATGAGCCCAGATAGAAAAAAGCTGGTATTGCTAGACTCCACCCATTTATGGCTGTTCGAGAACTGGCAAGGCGATAATTTTTTCTCCGGCACCATAGACAAGATCAATCTCGGTTTGGTAACACAAAAAGAAGCCGTCACGTTTTACGACAATGACACCCTGGTTATCACCGATGAGGAATTTAATGGGATTGGCCGCAATGTCTATGTTATAAAATTAACACAACAACAAAGAGAACGTGTCAGCGATGGTTCCAAAGCCTTGTAGTATAGCGCCTCACTGACCACCTATTTAAGGAGTAATAGGGTGCTAGATAGTCCTATGCTAAAACAAATTACCGAATCCTTGGATACCGTTATATTCAGCTACGGCGGCTCCGCGTTTACCCTAGCGACCTTGATTCAGATCCCACTTATCATCGCCGGCGTGTGGCTCGTTGTGCGCTATATCGGTCGGCTTATCCATCGCCGTATTATACAAAAGCGAATGGGGCCAGATGCGGCGCTTTTATTCAAACGTATCTATTTGGTGCTGTGCATCATTATTATCATCTTTACCACCCTTGAAGTGCTTAATATTCCGCTCACCGCATTCGCATTTGTCTCCGGGGCCGTGGCGATTGGCGTCGGTTTTGGCGCACAGAATATCATTAACAACTTTATCAGTGGTTGGATCCTCATCGGTGAGCGCCCAATCCGTATCGGCGACTTTTTAGAGGTCGGTGATGCCAAGGGCGTTGTGGAAACGATTAACACCCGTTCGACCCGCATTCGCCGTAACGATGGCGTGCACCTACTGGTTCCTAACAGCCAGCTGCTAGAGAATACCGTAACCAATTGGACACTGATCGATACCATGGCGCGCACCTATGTTCGAGTTGGCGTGGCCTATGGCAGTGATGTGAATTTAGTGGCTCAGCTTATCACCGAAGTGCTAGAAGAGGTGCCTACCGTACTCAATAATCCACCCCATAGCGTTATTTTTGAAGATTTTGGCGACAGTGCGCTTATCTTCGATGCAGTCTTTTGGGTTAATGCGGAGGCCGAGTCCAACGTACGGAAAATAAAAAGCGATATCCGTTTTGGAATTTGCGCAAAATTTGCCGAGCATGATGTGGTTATCTCATTCCCACAGCGAGACGTGCATATTGATGGTGAGTTGCATATTCGCCAACAAAAAAGCCCCAACTAGTGGGGCTTTTTACTTCGCTTAAATGTGCTTAGAAAGCATCAACGACCTTGTGTAACACTTCTACTTTGCTGGCTTTAACCAAATCAGAAGCTTGTAACTGGTCATTAAGTTGCTGCAATTCTGTGGCCGTCGCTGGCTTAACCAAAACGGTGCCATTAGCAAACTGTTGAACCATTTGTAAGTCGAAGGTGTTAAGCACTGCGTCAATATCGCCCGCAGGGATGAGCACTAAGTTGCCGCTTACTGTAGCAAATTCACCACGTAGGGAGTGGCGCATTACATCGCCTTGCCACAGCCCCTCACGGTCACTGGCTACAGCGCCATCATTGGCTTGCACGTAGGCATTCGTGCCCTGCACGCTCACAGTTTTAGCCGGATCGGCTAAGTAAGCAGGTACGATACGGACATTGTCTACCTTTTCATACAGACCCACGCTGGCCTTTCGCTCTAACTTAGCGGCACTGATCGCAGGCACATCTTGAGTGCTTAGCTTATTATCTTGGTCCATAGTCGATTTTAGCGTTGTAGCATGAACTGGCGCCATAATCGCAGCGCTTAGCGCTATTGCAAGAGTTGTTAACTTATTCATTATTATGCTCCTTATTGACGACCAGTTACACGTAAACCCCATCCCTCGAGGACAGATTCTGCCTCGTTCGGGAAGACCACGCTGGTTTGACCGTTCATACTAAACGCAACTTGATTAGGCTGCGCCGTATCAACGACTTTCACAGTCCAGGTTCCTTTCGCACTCTCGCCATAGAAAGCGTTTGAGCGGAAATGCACCGTTGGCAAGTGAACATAACCTTGAGCAAAGTTGAAGTTGGCATCCAATGCTGGGTAAAGCTGCGCATGATGAGACGCAAGAACCACACTCTTAGTGCCACTTGGCGAAGTCACTTCGATAGCCAAGTCTGAACCCGCAGAGCTTTGAATCAGGCCCGGGATTTCTGGGTGACGGTAATCGGAGCGCATTTCTTCGTTAGCCACTGTGAAGCTAAACTGCATTGCTTCGATAGTATAGTCATCCGCCACTTCGATGCTGTGCGTTGCACCAGCCGCGTTATTATCTGGAACCACTAGGGCTAATGATGCATCATCATTTTGAACACCCGCTGAAAGCCAGTCTGATTGCAGACGCTCGCCTAAATCAACATCATAGTTCAGCGCCATTTTAACCGCTTCACCCGCATTCACACGGCCAAAGCCATAGAAGTTATTGAAGTGGTAACCTGCGGCGTTTTCTACCCAACCTTGGTGAGCGACAAACTCGCCGTTAGCCGTATTAAGCGTAACAGCGGCGTTATCAGCGTCAGTCATGCTCGCCGTTGTCGCCAAAATATGTTGAATGTCGCGAGCGCTTAAATCTGGGTTAGCTTCCATCAGTAGCGCAACCACACCCGCCGTGTTTGGCGCCGCAGATGAGGTACCGCTCATGGAGTTACTGTAGTGACAGCTTGGGTTCATTGGGTGACCCGGGAAGTCAAAGTTTTTATATCCTTCAAGGAACGACAGTGGCACACCCCATGCTCTCTCTAGGGCATCCATCATCGGCAGTCCCGACGCACCTTGCAAGCAGGTCATTTCGTCCGTGGTGACCATTGCTGGCTCCCAGCTGCCGTCTTCACCGGCAGGGGCCGCAATAAACATAGCACTACCGGCAATAGAATAGCTTGAACGCTCGCCATTGGCTTTCAGTGCCGCCACAGACACACTGTGTAAGCTACGGTTAGCCTGCGAAACGTTGAGATCAATACAGCTTAGGCCGATGTCATTAACACCTGAAGAACTACAGTAATTGCCGTTGTGACGGCCTTCTTCGAAGTCGTTACCCGCTGCGTTAATGCTTAAAGCACCTTTGCCATCGCGCAACACATCGCTGGCGTAGGCCATGTTTGCCTCTTCGAACGGGTCCTCTGGTAAGAACGCCGGTGGGTTATAGCCATAGCTACGGTTAAACACTACCTGCTCATGGTTTTGGATACCACTGGCAGGTAAGCCACTGATCAAGGCGCCCATGTGCGCGGCATTTTGGTTGGGAATATCCAGGTAGTTCATGGAGATAATTCCCGCATCAGGGGCCACACCACGACCACCCACACCATTGTGTGCTTTAGCCGCAATTAGACCCGCCACCGCAGTACCATGACGCGATGTTTTATCGCCGGTGATGGTCGGGTTAGTTGGATCGAGGGCGTCATCACGCAGGTTTAAAGAGCGGTGAGCAAGCACGTTATCAGCCAAATCTTCATGGCCAATTTCCACGCCTTGGTCGACCACGACGGCAATACTGCCTTTACCCGTGATCCCCAGTTTATACGCTTCCAATACATTCATGTCCGCACCGGCAGCGCGGCTAGAAACAAACGAATCCTCGAGTTGGGCGAAGTACGCTTCTTGGTCTTGCTCGGCGATGCCATTAAGCACAGCAAGCTGTTCTTTGAAGATATCACTTTGAGCAAAAGCGCGCTGCTCATTGTTGTGTAAGTGCCACTGCTGCGCTGCTAATGGGTCGCCAGTAACATCGCTGATAGTGATGCTGCCAGTCGACGTTTTACCATTGGCGGATACATCGTAATTGATAACAGCAGGCTGTCCTGATAAAGAGGTGTAGATAAACTCTTTGTCTTCGCCAAGTGCTAAAGTGCCGTGTGAGAACGTATAGATACCGTCTTCGGCCGCAACCACCTGGTCTTCGTCATAGAATGTCAGCGTGATAGCATCGCCATCTTGATCGTGAGCAATCAAGGTGCCGGTCATCGGCTGCCATTGTTTCACTCCCTCAAGACTGACTTCCCCAGCTTTCGGTGCAGTATCAACTACAGGTTGATCGTCGCTGTCGCTGCCACCACAACCACTTAATGCGATAAGCATTGCGCTGGTCAAGGCGCTTAATTTTATTTTATTGTTGTTCATTGACCTTCCTTCATTGTGAATGAAGGAACCGAATTTACGCAAATAGGAACATACACTCAATAGAGTATTTACATCTCTTTACAACTAAAGCATGAATTTGTCATATTTTGGTGTAAGAGTTCAAAAAGCCAGCACTTTAAGGTTATTTATTGAACCCCAAGGCAACATTTTCCTACATTAGCGCTTGAATTTTGTTTCTAAAATGACTGATGAATTGGTGCGCTCAACGCCATCTAGGTTGCCAATATCATCAAGCAAGTGACTAAGCTTTTCGAGATTTTGCGCTTGCACTACCGCGATCAAGTCAAACTCGCCACTAATGGCATATAAGTCGGTAATCGCATCTATGTGCTTGAGTTCAATGTTGGTTTTCGTGGTGAGCTTTTGTTTCACCTTAATCGACACATGGGCTGACACCATGGATGATAAATAGGCGTCACCATACTCGACACTGTAGCCTTTGATAACGCCACTTTCTTCTAGCTTTTGCATCCGGCTTTGTACCGTCGAACGAGATAAATCCAGTGCTCTGGCCAAGTCAGAAATACTGGCGCGAGCATTGGTGCGCAGCAAGGACAACAACTTTTCATCTTGTGCGTTAATCATTTTGCATGCCTTTTTCGTTAATTTGATGGCTATTATAATCAATTTTAACAATATGGCACTACAAATTGAACTCGATTAACGGCACCATAGCAGTAAGTTTTAATGAATCTATGCTTGGTGCAGCAATGACTCGGCCAAGCACAGTAAAAATAAAGGTGTGTCATGCAAGTAAATCGTGAACTATTTAATGAAGTAATGGTGCCAAACTACAACCCGTCAGCGGTTATTCCGGTAAAAGGGGAAGGCTCTCGCGTTTGGGACCAACAAGGTAATGAATTTATCGATTTCGCCGGTGGCATCGCGGTCAACTGCCTAGGTCATTGTCATCCAGCTCTGGTTACTGCATTGAAAGAACAAGGCAGTAAAATCTGGCACCTTGCCAACGTTATGACCAACGAACCGGCTCTGCGCTTAGCGAAAAAACTCACCGACGCAACCTTTGCCGATCAAGTATATTTTGCCAACTCTGGCGCTGAAGCCAATGAGGCGGCGTTAAAACTGGCTCGTCGTTGGGCGTTGGATAATTTCGGCGAAAAG
This sequence comes from Pseudoalteromonas sp. CNC9-20, assembly GCF_022347875.1. Taxonomy (NCBI): domain Bacteria; kingdom Pseudomonadati; phylum Pseudomonadota; class Gammaproteobacteria; order Alteromonadales; family Pseudoalteromonadaceae; genus Pseudoalteromonas; species Pseudoalteromonas sp. CNC9-20. The sequence continues at coordinate 306,285 of NZ_JAKRFS010000002.1, forward strand.
AAAGCAAAAATCATCGCGTTTAACAAAGGCTTCCATGGCCGTACCTTCTTCACTGTTACCGTGGGTGGCCAAGCCGCTTACTCTGATGGCTTTGGGCCAAAACCGGGTGAGGTAGTTCACTGCGATTATAACGACCTCGAGACTTTTAAGTCGTTGATTGACGACGACACCTGTGCGGTGATGATGGAGCCATTGCAAGGTGAAGGTGGGATCATTGCCCCTGATATGGACTTTGTTAAAGGCGTGCGTGAACTGTGCGATAAGCATAACGCGTTACTTATTTTTGATGAAGTTCAAACCGGTGTTGGTCGTACTGGTGAGCTTTACGCCTACCAAGGCCTAGGCGTAACACCAGACATTCTTAGCTCAGCCAAAGCACTGGGCGGCGGCTTCCCTATTGGTGCCATGCTTACCACTAAAGAGATTGCCAAACACTTAAAACCGGGCACGCATGGTTCAACCTATGGCGGTAACCCACTGGCCTGTGCGGTCGCTGAAGCAGCATTTGACACGGTAAACACACAGCAAGTGCTAGAAGGGGTGAAAGTTCGTGAACAGCTATTCCGTGACGGTCTCAATGCTATCAATGAAAAGTACAACGTGTTCAGTGAAGTACGTGGTAAAGGCTTGTTATTAGGCGCGGTACTTAACGCCGACTACCAAGGCCGCGCCCGTGATTTCCTTAATGCGAGCGTTGAAAACGGCCTAATGAGCTTAGTCGCAGGCGCCGATGTAGTTCGCTTCACGCCATCGTTGGTGATCCCTGAAGCGGATATCAAAGAAGGGCTAGCGCGCTTCGAAAAAGCCGTTGCTTCGCTGGTTAACGCCTAGTAACCGCACGGCTAAGAGCTTACTTATGTTAGTACTTAGACCTATTCGCGGCGATGATTTCGCCGCGTTAAAACAAATCGCCATCGAATCGGGCCATGGTTTTACCTCACTGCCCGTCGATGACGAGTTGTTACAAGCAAAAATCGAGCGCTCTGAGCGCAGCGTTGAAAAGCATGTCAATGGCCCCGGCGATGAGGGCTACCTGTTCGTACTGCAAGACACCGAAAGCGGTGATATTGTCGGCACCACCGGCATTGAGGCGGCAGTCGGTATGAGCGTGCCGCTGTATCATTATCGGCGCTCCACGTCGGTGCATCACAGTCCAAGCTTAGATGTTTACAACCGCGTAGATACCTTGTCGATGTGTAACGATTACACCGGCTGTTCGGAGATCTGCACCTTATTCTTGCGTGAGCCGTATCGGCGAGGACTCACCGGTCGCTTCTTATCGCGCATCCGGTTTTTGTTTATGGCCGAACACAGCGACCGTTTTAGCGACACCATCATCGCAGAAATGCGTGGAGTCAGCGACGAGCACGGCCATTCACCTTTTTGGCAATGGTTGCAACAACACTTTTTTAGCATCGAGTTCCCCCAGGCCGACCACTTGGTGGGCTTAGGTGACAAGACCTTTATTAGTGAGTTGATGCCGAAATACCCCATTTACGTCAACCTTCTCAGTGAAGCGGCCCAAGCGGTCATTGGCCAGGTCCATGACAACACCAAGCCGGCGTTACGACTGCTGCAACGCGAGGGTTTTGAGCACCGTGGCTATGTTGATCTCTTCGACGCCGGGCCAACGGTGGAGGCCAAGCTAGGCAATATCAGCACCGTTCGCCAATCAAAAGTATGCCCTATTCTCATTAAAGAGCAGCTTGAACCGCAGGCCACCACTTGGGCGTTATGTAACGATAAGGTCGCCGATTTTCGCGCTATCTTTAGTGATGCCGTTGAATATTGCGACATCAAGCACCAACTTTATATCAGTGCCGAGGCTGCTGACACTTTAGGCGTCAGCCAAGGTGATTCAGTGCGCTTTTTCGCACTCTCTAGTCGTTAAGGAATGGCTATGAATGTTCAATTTATAAATAACCAATGGCTGGCCGGTGAAGGCCCGCGTTTTGAATCGATAAACCCCGCGACAGACAGCGTTGTTTGGCAAGGCCAAGGCGCCAGCCCAGAGCAGGTCGATACCGCTATCGCCAGCGCCCGTGCCGCACAATTTGCTTGGTCGCAGAGTGCACTTGATGAGCGTATTGCCGTACTCGAGCGCTTTGTCGAGCAGTTAAAGGCCAATGCCGAAGAGCTCGCCACCACCATCGCCGAGGAAACGGGCAAACCCATTTGGGAGACGCGCACCGAAGTCGGCGCCATGACCGGCAAGGTGGCTATCTCGATTCGCGCTTACCAGGAGCGCACCGGCACGGTAGAGAATCCGATGCCCGGAGCCAAAGCCTTTATTCGTCACAAGCCCCATGGCGTGGTGGCGGTTTTTGGCCCTTACAACTTCCCAGGCCATTTACCCAATGGTCATATTGTACCTGCCTTATTGGCTGGCAATACCGTGGTATTTAAACCATCAGAGTTAACGCCTAAGGTGGCCGAGCATACTCTCAAACTTTGGCAACAAGCTGGTTTGCCAGCTGGGGTTATCAACCTAGTACAAGGTGAGATTGAAACCGGTAAGGCCCTGGCCTCACATCAAGACATTGATGGCTTATTCTTTACCGGCAGCTCGCAGACCGGGCACTTATTGCACCAACAATTCGGCGGCCATCCGGGCAAGATCTTGGCGCTGGAAATGGGTGGCAATAACCCATTGATTGTCAAAGGTGTCAGCGACATCGACGCTACGGTCCATGACATCGTGCAATCAGCCTTTATTACCTCAGGTCAACGTTGTACTTGCGCTCGCCGCCTATTTATAGAGCAAGGTGAACAGGGTGATGCCATTATCAAGCGTTTACTTGAAGTAACCAGCAACATTAAAATTGCCGACAGCTTCGCCGAAGAGCAGCCATTTATGGGCGCGATGATCAGCAAAAAAGCGGCAGCGGGCATGCGTGCAGCGTACGAGCAACTGCTTGCACAAGGCGCTACTTCCCTACTGGAAATGCAACACCTTGATACAAACACTGGTTTTGTCAGCCCCGGCATTGTTGATGTCACCAACATCGACCTGGCCGATGAAGAGCACTTTGGGCCGCTGTTAAAAGTGTACCGCTACAGTGATTTCGACAGCGCCATCAATGAAGCAAACAATACCTCATTTGGTCTATCAGCCGGTCTTTTAGGCGACAGCCAAGCTGATTACGACTACTTTTTAGGACGCATTCGCGCTGGTATCGTTAACTGGAACCGCCCCATCACCGGTGCCTCAAGTGCCGCACCTTTTGGTGGTATTGGCGCCAGTGGTAACCACCGAGCCAGTGCCTATTATGCCGCCGATTACTGTGCCTACCCGGTAGCGTCGGTGGAAGCACCCACGTCTACCTTGCCGGAAAAACTTGCGCCGGGCTTAATACTTTAAAAGAATCAAACGCATCTATGTGTTAAGGAATTATTATGCATAACAATGTAAACACACTATTTGAACACTTGTGGGACAACTACCTTGAAGTGACTCCATCAGCCGTTAAAGTACACGAGCTACTAGGCTCGACTCAACGCGATGACGTTATTAACGACCATATTGCGCTGCGCACCTTTAACTTGCCTAAGGTTGGCTTAGAAAAGCTCGCTGCGCACTTTAAAGCCGTGGGTTACAAAGAGTGTGGCGAGTATCACTTCGAAGCCAAGAAACTCTACGCCAAGCATTTTGAGCACGAAGACCCGACTCAACCTAAAGTGTTTATCTCTGAGCTGCTTGTTGAACAGTTCTCAGATGAGCTACAAAAAACCGTTCATGAGATGGTCGATAGCATTGATGAAGACGCCGTCACTGCAGACAACTTCTTATACTCTGGCACCCATTGGGATGTCAGCTATGAGACCTATCAAAAGCTGTTGGCAGAAAGTGAATACGCTGCATGGATGTCGGCTTGGGGTTATCGCGCCAACCACTTTACCGTGAGCATTAACCACTTGGCGCAATTTGATACCATTGAGCAGGTGAACCAAAAGCTTAAGGATGCTGGGTTTAAACTGAATACCTCAGGCGGTGAGATTAAAGGCTCTCCAGAGGTGCTACTAGAGCAGTCATCAACGCTAGCTGACGATGCGAAGGTGGCTTTTTCAGACGGTGAAAAAGCGGTACCAAGCTGCTTCTATGAGTTTGCTCTGCGCTACTTAAAGCCTGATGGCGAAATCTACACTGGCTTCGTCGCCGCTTCTGCGGATAAGATCTTCGAAAGCACCAACGCCCGTTAAGCGTTAACGGTGCTTATACTGAGTCTTGCAGTATCCGCGTTCAATACGCGGATCACGCAAGGCTTGGTGTTTACTTTTGCGACCACTAACCCGCGCTCGCCAAAGACGAAAACTCCCCGCCTTTAGTTCACGACGCATCAGTTCTATTACCGCTTGCTCATTGAGACCGTAGAGGCGTTCAATGGCCTCAAACGGGGTTCTATCTTCCCACGCCATTTCAATAATACGCGAATGATCGCCAGCACCGCTGCTCATCGTATCTCCTACTCATTGATTACTAATCACCACGCCTATTAGCCATAACGGCAACAAGGCTCATGGTGCAGTTAAACCTTGGCAAAGGTGGGAAAGATCACTGTGGCGCACAAAAAAGTTAATCTTCCTTATAAATATTGTCCGGTGTGTGGCTTGCGCTTTACGTGGCGTAAAAAATGGCGCAATAACTGGCCTTCTGTACGTTATTGTTCGAAGCGCTGCGCAGCTAAAGGTGTAGGCTAAATACTTTATTATCAAGGTGTTTTCTAGCATACTTAGCGCATATATGCCGCTATTGGATTTTACACTAAGGAAGGGTTGCGCATGGGTGCAAAGCAAGATGTTACTGCCGAGCTACTACCGGATTGGGATCACTATATTGCTAGCGAGCCCAGTCGGGCCCTAGCGGATATTTATCAGCGCGCAGGCGCTCGCAGCCAAGATATTCGCAACTGGTATTGGCGCAGTATTCAATCCAAACGCCGCGCCTCATTAACGGTGCGCATTTTGACTTTCTCTTTGGTTATTCTTGGGGCTTTACTGCCTATTTTTGCCGGTCTATTTGAGCATTATCAACAGCGTCTATACCTAACCCAAGCAGGTGTCGGAGCGCTTGCTCTGGCGGGACTGTTACAAGCGGCAGATCGTATTTTTGGTTGGTCCAGCGGCTGGATCCGCTATATTTCCACGGTGACAGAAATGGAAAGCCTCAGCCGACGTTTTGAGGCCGACTGGTCACAGTTTATTTTACACCGCCACCAGCCATTGCAACAGGACGATGTCCGCGCCCTGTTTGATTTGTCGCGCCACTACTTAGCGCGCACCGCACAATTACAAAAAAGCGAAACTCGGCAGTGGGTGTCAGAGTTTGCCACCGGCAATGAATTGCTCGGCGAGCTTATTCAACAATACCAAGCACCGTCGCAGCCAAGCGAATCAATATCTGCGCCGTCAACCACGCAACCGGGTGCCCAACTTGGGGCGGTGAATGTTAAGGTGGAATTTAGCCACAGTCCCTACTGCTACGCCATTGCCATCGACGATGCCGCCCCGATACGTTGTTGTGCCCAAACATGGACGCAGCGCCATCTCGCACTTGGCGCGCACATCATCAAAATCTATGACGAGCAAGGTAACGAAGTGCTGGCGCAACAAACTTTTTATGTGAGCGCGGCACAGATTGCCGAGCTCACTATTGCCTTGCCGGCACGCTCAACATAGCCTTATTGGGCCGCGTGGGTGTTGCTGTGTAGCAAGTGTGGCAACGCTTTGACCTGATAGGCTTTAAAAAGTTGGCCGCCGTTATCTATGATAATATCGATGCTGGGGTGAAACTGCTGTGCAAACACCTGCACATCCGCCGGCGTGGTCCACAAGTTTGACACCACCACCACCACTTTTTTGCCTTGCTCGGCGAGCTTATTCACCCGCTCACGACTCGCTTGACACTGGCGCGCCGTATCCGCCTTGCGCTCTTGCCAATAACTTTCGCACCATGTGGCGCTAAATAACACTGCATCTGCCAAAGGGAGCTTTGTTGGCGATGGGTCATTTTCTCGAAGCATCTTGGTTGGCAGTGGCTGCGCGTTGGCTAATGCCATGAGTGCCTGGGCCAACTGTTCATCGCTTTGATGGCTGCGATACACTAATTGCCCTTGGCGATTAAACAGCAAATGCAATGGCGTCCCTTGCAAGCCGACCTGGGTTGCTAATTGCTTATGCTCATCCAGAGCAATCGTCATACCCAGTTGAAAACGCTCAACCACCTTGCTAATGGCGTGCGCATCATCGTTCAGGTCGATGTTAACGGCAACAAAGGCTAATTTATCGCCAAAATCTTGATAATGCTGCTGTAATTTTGGCATCTGTTGCATGCACGGGCTGCACCAGCTTGCCCACATCTTTACATACAGAGGCTTCGCGCCCTGCAACTGCGCGAGTGACACTGAGGTACCGCCTTGCAGCTCTTTTAGCTGAATGTTGTGCAATGGCGTGGCGTGGATGAACCAAGAAACAAATGTGAAGGTCAAAAGTAGGATGTATTTCATTGTTGCTACCTAGTTATTGCGATGGCCCTAAATTAGCAATATGCTGGTGGCAAAGCTTGAACAAAACCGACAATGTCATGACCTCGCCCACACGCATATTGAGCAGCCAGTATTATCGTCCTTTAAGCGACTTTGCCCTGCATATAAAGGCCCTGTCTGTAGGTGGTGTGGCCCAGGTATGGCAGGCGCGAACCGGCGCTGAACAGCCCTACTCGCAGCAATTGTTACACGCTGATGCGCGCATGGGCTTGCTCGCACTTACGCAGGGTCAGGCTTATTTAGGCGAGCAGTTACTAACGCCGGGGCTGTACATCACCGGTTGTCAGCAGCATAGCAAGGTGTTGAGCTGTGCAGCGGGCACTCATTTGCTCGGAGCCCGTTTTCATTTGGCGGCACAGGGCAGTTTCATCAGACAACCCGCCGCAGAGATGGTGAATCAATGTATTCGCATTGATGATATCGACACCGCCCCGCAATTGCACCGCGCCGCGCGATTCAGTGAAGCGCAACCATTTTTTGATCTGATTAAAACCCTGAGCAGCCATTTACCCCGCCAGCAACAAGTGCTCAGTGGCGCCGCGATTGAGGTATGCGCCAGCACCGCCGATTTAGCCGAGCAACTGGGTAAAACCCCGCGCACTATCGAGCGCTACTGCAAACACCACATTGGCATTTCCCTACGCAGCATTCATAAACTGCAACGAGTGGCCTGCGCCCGCGAGCGCATTAAACATCAGCGCCAAACGTCTTTAACCGAGTTGAGTTATGCACTAAATTTTGCCGATCAGGCTCACTTTAGCCGTCAGTTTAAACAAGTGGTTGGGCTCAGCCCGCGTGATTATCAACAACTCAAATGGGCTAATCGTTCGGCCTAAAGGGCTGAGCAAACCGCGCGTGTATCAGCGCACTGTGGCCCTGCTTGTCTACACCAACACATAAACCATCTTCCGCCAAATACAGTGCTCCGCTATACCTGTCTGTGGCAATGTCAGCGATGTGCGCCATCATTGCATCTCCCCCGTACCGGGCACTGAAATGGGTGAGTATCAGGCTCGGCACCTGGCGCTGTTGGGCATAATCACAAATGCGCTCAACGTCGCTATGGCCAGTGTGAAACCCAACCTTGTGCAAATCTTTGGCGGTGAAAGTCGCCTCATGAACCAATAACTGAACCCCTTCGATAAGCGGGTCTAAGCATTGCGGCTTTTCATTATCGCCACACACCATGACGCTACGCGCTGGCCACGACGGGTAGGTATACTGCTTGGCCGTTAAGGTGCGGCCCTCGAAGGTTACATCTTCACCACGTTGCAGCTGGTTATAATGGCGGCCTGAGCCGATATGGTGGCGCTTGAGCTGTGCAATATCCAGCTTTAATGGGATGGCATGCTCGTCAAAGCGATACGCCTTGCTGGGCACCCGGTGTTGTAACGCGCAGCTGCGCACTGAGGCCCAAGAGCCTGAGTACTCATCAAGGGCATCATAATCATAGAGCTGCAAGGGAAAGTTCAATTCCCAATCACTGAGCTTAAGCGTGGCACTGACAAAATCCAGCACCTGCTGTGGGGCGATGATGGTAAGCGGCGCTTGGCGGCCACTGAGCCCGGCCGAGGCAAGTAGCCCCGGCAAGCCATAGCAATGGTCGCCGTGTTTATGGGTAATAAATATCGCCTCAAGGTGATAAAGACTGAGCGTCGTTTTTAATATTTGATGCTGCGTTGCTTCACCACAATCGACCAAATACCAAGGCTTTTTATCCTCTCGAAACACCGCGTAGCCTGAGACATTGCGCGTTGATGTCGGTGTGCCCGAACTACTACCGAGAACCTGGACTTGCATTGTGGCCTCCTTGAACAAATGAAGGTGTTGGTTGATTTTACGCACCTTACCCCCAAAATATAAGTAACGACAGCAACATTGTGAGAACCTCGATGAAAAACGAAATAGACAGTAAGACCCTGCTGCGGGTCTATGAACATATTCAAAAACATGGTGAGCAAACCGACGAGGGCAAGTTCTATGAGGGGCTCACGGCATTTTCTGATGTTGATGGCTATACCGTCTATCTACAAGGAAGTGGTGTGTTAATGCGCTTTGGTTTTCACAACACTTACCACCTCGATTACCAAAGCGACAAGAACAAAGAAGATTTCATCAAAAAAATTGAGGCGATAGCTAAACAAGCTTGATCGCTGCGTCACTGTGCCTGCGTATATCCTTTCATAGCAGTTTAAGGAGATGAATGTGCGCAGGCCTCGAGGTCCAAGAAAGACCCCCAAGACATTACAACACCATAGCGAGCAAGTGGTCGCCGCACTAAAAGCGGACCCGAGTAAACTCGAACTGATCAAAAATAACTTGGAATATTACCGCCAGCAGCGCCATCTTAAGCGCGGCTTTTTACTAGCCATCGAGCGTTTCGATTGGGTTTTTAGCGCCCACCGCGATGTCGATGAAATCTGCGACGCACTGCTGCGCGACGATTATATTGGCAAACGCTTACGCCGGTATCCCCTGCTCTACAAAGGAGTATTGGATGATTAGCTTGGTGTGGTTAAAGCGCGATTTGCGCATTAATGACCATGCCCCTATTCATTTTGCCGCGCAAAGCATGCGCCCGGTGCTGTGTCTGTACGTTATTGAGCCCGAATATTGGTGCCTTGATGACACCAGCGAGCGCCAGTTTCGTTTTATTGCTCAAGCATTGCACTCCCTGGCAACTCAACTTGAGCGTATCGGCGGTCGGTTATTAGTGCGTCGCGGAGAGGTGTGCGACATCTTAGCGCGCATCCATCAACATGCGCCTATCCATACCCTGTATAGCCACCAGGAAACCGGCAACTCGTGGACGTATAGCCGGGATAATCAGGTGTTTTCATGGTGTCGCGAGCGCAGCATTGCCATTGCCACCTATCGCCAACAGGCGGTATTTCGTGGCGCGATAGAACGCGATCATTGGCAAACAAAGGCGCAGCACTGGCTCAAGCAACCGCAATTAGAAAGCCCCACGCACTTAACGAGTTTGCTTAGCCATCATGACGGTTTAGCATTACTAGATCACTATCCGGGCAACGATAACCTTATTGCCAGCGGAGCCCAGCATGGCGCCCACGCCTGTGCCTTGGCCACCCAGCAAAGCTTTTTAGCAACGCGCATGCACCACTATCGCGGCGGCATTTCCTCGGTACTCAGTGCCCCCACCCGGTGCTCTCGTTTAAGCCCTTACCTCGCCTATGGCGTGATCAGCCTACGTGAAAGTATCCAGAGCCTGGGTGCTATCAAAGGCGCCGCAGGCCATAAGCGGGCGGTATTGGCCCGTTTACATTGGCACAGTCACTTTGTGCAAAAGCTGGAGTCAGAGCCGAGCTATTGTGAACACGCAGTGCACCGCGACCTTATTCATTTACGCGCCGAGCAGTTTGACGAGCAGCAGTTTTTAGCCTGGCGCCAAGGGCAAACGGGCGTGCCCTTTGTCGACGCCTGTATGCGTTTTTTGCATCACTATGGTTGGATTAACTTTCGTATGCGCGCCATGCTTATTGCCTATGCCAGTTACCAACTCTGGTTAGATTGGCGCCAACCAGCGGCGTTTTTAGCAACGCAGTTTGTTGACTACGAACCTGGTATTCATTATCCCCAAGTGCAAATGCAATCGGGCTGCACTGGTATCAATCCGTGGCGAATGTATAACCCGGTGACACAAGGACAAAAATACGACCCACACGGTCATTTTATTCGTCGCTGGCTGCCCGAGCTGAGCAAGGTACCTAGCGCCTATGTGCACACCCCGTGGTTATACAATGGCCTCAGTCATGACGCCTACCCGCACCCGAGTGTGCTACCGGACATTGCCCTGCGACAAGCGAAAGCGCGCATTTCCGATTACTACCAGCGCCATGTGAATAGCCGCGAGACGGCGCGCGTGGGCCACCAACATGGCTCCCGTAAACGCCAGCCAAAGGCAACAAGTAAAACAAAATCAAGCAAACAGCTGGGGCTATTTTGATCTCTTAGCACTGTTGGTGCGTAACAATTATTGCTTTTCCCTAAAGCATTTTGCCCTGAACGGGCAAGCAGAGGTGCCCACCTCTGCTTTTTTTTTGGCTATCCATCGCGCACTGCTCGGCTTTGACCGATAAACGATGACCGCCGCGCGCAATAATGGTATCTTTTGCGCCATTTGTGACTCCAAGGACAATAACAGGTATGAGTAAAGCAGTCTCATCTGACATGCCAGAACAACAACAAAAGGGGTGGTTTAATCGCTTTTTAGCAACGGTCGAGTTTCTCGGCAACCTGCTGCCTCACCCTATCACTTTATTTGCACTTTTTTGTGTCGCCATTGTGGTTATCAGCGGCATAGCCGACTGGGCCGGCCTAAGCGCCATAGACCCGCGCCCTGAAGGAGCTAAAGGACGCGATCCAGATGGTGTTATCGAAGTCGTGAGCTTATTTAGTGCCGAAGGCTTGCGCCGCATTTTTGAAGGGTTAGTGACTAACTTTACCGGGTTTGCGCCGCTAGGCACAGTATTAGTGGCCTTACTAGGGGTGAGCGTTGCTGAACATTCTGGACTACTGTCGGCAGCCATGCGCGGCATGGTGATGGGTGCCTCTAAACGGTTAGTGACGTTTATGGTGGTGTTTGCTGCGATATTATCAAATACCGCATCTGAGCTTGGCTATGTGGTACTTATTCCCCTAGCAGCAATGATTTTCCACAGCCTTGGACGCCACCCTCTGGCCGGTTTGGCGGCGGCTTTTGCCGGGGTTTCCGGTGGCTACAGCGCTAACCTTTTATTGGGTACCATTGACCCATTGTTAGCAGGGATCACCACCCCAGCGGCACAAATGATTGACCCTGACTACCAAGTGGGCGCTGAGGCCAATTATTACTTTATGTTTGTTTCGGTGTTCATGATTGCCATCTTAGGCACTTGGGTCACGGAAAAAATCGTTGAGCCACGCTTGGGTAAATATGACCCCAGTGAAGCCAGCATTGATTTGGGCGAAAATAAAATCGACCACCTGAGCAAAAAGGAAAAAACCGGCCTCAAATGGGCAGGTCTTTCGTTTGTGCTTATTGGTGTAATTTTAGCGTTCACCATTATCCCCGATGACGGTATCTTGCGCCATCAAGAGACCGGCGAAGTAAAAGGTTCCCCGTTCTTAGAAGGCATTGTGGTGATCATATTTATCACCTTTGCTATTCCTGGGTTTGTTTACGGCCGAGTGGTTGGCTCAATGAAAAATGACCGCGATATTATTGATGCCATGAGCAAAAGTATGGGCTCAATGGGCATGTATATCGTTCTGGTGTTTTTCGCTGCGCAGTTTGTCGCCTTCTTCAAATGGACCAACCTCGGTACCATCTTAGCGGTGAATGGTGCTGCCTTGTTGCAAGCGCTTAATCTAACCGGGCCTGAGGTGTTTGTATTCTTTATTCTTATGTGTGCCATGGTGAACTTGAGTCTCGGTTCATCTTCAGCGCAATGGGCAGTAACCGCGCCTATCTTCGTTCCTATGCTGATGCTTATTGGTTATGCCCCGGAAACAATCCAAGCCGCCTATCGTATTGGCGACTCGGTGACTAACCTTATTACCCCGATGATGAGTTATTTTGGCCTCATACTCGCGGTTGCAACCAAATATAAAAAGAACATGGGGATTGGCACCCTCGTCGCGACCATGCTGCCTTACAGTATGCTGTTCTTCCTCGGTTGGGTGTGTTTGTTCTATTTATGGGTGTTTGTGCTCGGCATGCCAGTAGGCCCAGGCTCGCCCACCTACTATCAACCTTAAATAATAAAAGCCGGCCTCCATGCCGGCTTTTTTGTATTTGCCCACATAAAGAAAGAGAAAAAGGGGTGATGCGACATTGCAGAGCAGTCGCATTAGCGTAAAAGCTCAGCGAAATCTCTACGTAAAAAAACCTCTTTCTAAAAGCGCAAGCTGGCGCTAAAAAACCATAAAGACAACATTGATGAACCTTAAATATTCTACAACATCCTCAGTATTAGCTTTGTGTGCGCTCTGTTTGTCAGCTTGCCAGCATGCGCCTACGGTAAATGAGCAGGCAAAGCAAACGCGCTGGATAAACCCCGATGTGTTTGATGCATCAAAACATACCGACGGTAGCTCATACAGTTTTGAATTTGACATGACGTTCACTGCTGTGAATGGCGAAAATGTAACCGTCACAAACTGCCTTGAATTAGCTCTGTTTGGTGAGGACCGAGTTAGTGCGCCAGAATATATTTACTGGCAGTCACTAAAGAACGGCTGCGAAGTAGTGGAAAGATTTTATCTTAGCTCCGAAAACGCTGTAAGCTTTTGGCCTAAGTCATTTGACTACGAGCTAATTAAACAGTTTCCAGCAACTGCGATTCCCTATCTGGGCGGTCAAGCGCTCGATGGGCGCACTGGCACGCTTTCAGCCTATGACACCAGCCTTAAGTTTGTAGAAAAAAAGAATGACAATCAGATTCATGTGGAAGTCGACAATATGGATCTGTATTACGTCCAGGTGGCGCGCGCAGATTTTAATCGAGACGGCATTCAAGATATTTTTGTTCGTATGGATTGGTATGTGAAAGATGCGTTTGGTAAAGGAACCGATTGGGTGGTGTTAACGAAACTATCACTCGATGCAGCCCCCATGATGCTTTGGCGAAAATAGAGCACAGAAAATGGGGGTGTGATCTAACAGACGGTTCCAGGCAGACGCCCAAGCCTAGGCTCTTTTTGTGGTTTCGCTGCGCTCAATATTCCCCCAAGACGTGTTCAAGCGAATTACTCAAAAGAGCGAACTTCGGCCTTTCAAAATTGCTTTTCTATTTCGTCAAAGTATATTGCTTGCATAGTCAGGAAAACGATCCTATCGCTTGTTTTTGTCCTGAGACAAAAGCTAGAACCACTGCATTTTAGTAGTAATGGCAATTAGTTAAGAAGTTTGTTACAAATGAGTTATTCAGAAAAGCGAGCGACGCTGTGGTAGAAAAACGCGCGATTCGCTCGCTATGAACATGTTAGTTTTTCTTCGGGCTAGAGTATGAAATTACTAAAGGAGTTGCTTCAACGAGTTCGTGAAGGTCAATCTTCGTTTTCGCCAAAGGATGAGAGTTTGGAATCTCTTCAAGAGTTTCAACCTATAGCTACTCGTTTAATATCTGCTTATGAACAAAACTATATTCAAGAATTAAAGCACTCTAAATCTTATAGAGTTGCTGGTGGGCTAGTTAATGCTGTAATAATTAGCGGTGGCCTTACATTTGAAGGAGAACAATTTCTTCAAACGGAAAAAGGCTCATCACAACAAACGAAAGGTTCAGAAGATATAATTGATCTAAAGCCGAATTTTTTTGGCATAGGCATTAATTTAAATGCCATCTATAAAAAGTGGATCAAGAAAAACTAACAAGGCAATTATAAATGGGACGTCTAAAGCTGGGCTGGCGCTCATTCTTCGCTAGTTTTAGCTAAGCTTAATACGCCCATATTGCGGCGTTATATGAATCTTGAGTATGATTGAAATCGTCATCGTAATTTTCGTTGGTTTTATCTTGATAAAAGCGGTTCGTCATTCGCGAAAAGTTAACAAAGATTTCTCTCAACTTGATAAACCACAAAAAGATGAGTTGGTTGAATTAGTCAATTCCAATCCAAAAAGGTATTTTCTGTCAGGCGGTTCATTTACAAAATTGCCGAAGCCGTTGGCTGTCGTCGGAAATATACTAGCTATTTGTGTAATTTTGTTTTTTGTGGTCTTATTTATCGCAGCACTTTCATAGTGTTATTGGTTTAAATTCATATAACAAGTCAATAATGGCATGAACGCAAAACGCATGGCTTGCGCTCCTTCGTCGCCAAGTATAGCCATGCATTTATGCGCCCCGCATAGAGGCGTTAAGTTAACTTAATTTGGCAACGGAGATAAGGAGATATTTATGCCAAAGATCTACGAGTACCTTGGGTTGATATTGTTTTTCTATAGCAATGAGCACGAACCCATTCATATCCATGCAAAGTATCAAGGCAAAGAATCAAAAGCCGAGATTCATATGCTCAGCGGTCGAATACAAAAGATCGTTATCAAAGATAAAGGGACTGGCCTAGACTCGAAAAAGCGCAAGGAATTCGAAGAGTTTGTAAATGCCTATGCTGAGGATATTGTGAACAAATGGGTAGATTACTTCGTGAAGAAAAAGCATATCAGCCCGCAGATTATTAACCAAAAGGTGAAAAATGTCCGAATTATCAGTGGTTGATACAAGACACCTTACTGGCCATATCCTGGAAATAACATTCAACGATGGCCATAGGTCTGTAGTCGATTTTGCTCCTTTCATTTTTAGTGTCGGGCATCCCGACTATGAACCGTACAAGAACATCGATAAATTTCTTACTTTCGAAATTGAGGACGGCAATCTCAACTGGGACGACTATACGATGATCTTCCCTGTTGAAGACCTGTATTCAAATCGAATTGTTAGGGGTCGTTAAGGCGTTTTATAACAAGGTGTTATAGCAATTTAGTCGTTACGCTCCTTTGGGGCTGCCGCACACGGCGCGGTAACCCCTAGATACAGCGTTACCGAATAATAACCTAACTTGTTTCTGTCCAAAAACGAGTTTAGCTGACCGTCAGCTCTCTTATGAACTAACTCACTTAAATGCAAAAATCAGCGGCGTAATGCAGCTGTTTTTTTATTGCTCTAATGAAACATTGACATGACTATTAGTTGGTTAGGCATCACTTGCCTAAATGGCTACTTTCTATCTTTGTTTAAACGTTTCCAACTTTATTTAGCATCTACAGCAGCGAAAGCAAAGACTGTCTAGGCTCACATGGTGCATTGTGCTAGGGTTAGTTTTTAATATTCGCCATGGAGGCTTGTTTAGTGCGTACACCTCGCAAACTTGCTGCCCACTACCGGGCCATCGTTAGCAGCATTGGCTTCTACCCTGCTATTATCATCACCTTGCTGTTGTGTTTAGCGATGCTTTTGGCGAGCATCGAATATCATGAGTTGGTGATGGCCTTAAAATCACAGTGGCCGATGTTGTTTGTTGCTGATTTAGACACTGCTAAAACGGTCCTTAACATTCTCGCCGGTGGTCTTATCTCGTTGACAGTGTTTAGTTTTTCTATGGTGATGGTGGTACTTAACAACGCCTCATCCACCCTCTCGCCTCGGGTATTGCCCGGGCTCATTACCATGAAGTCACACCAGTATGTGCTGGGGGTGTACTTAGGCAGTATTGTCTTTACCCTGGTCACTTTGATGAATATACACGCCGAGAATGGCGATACCCAGCCGCCATCCCTGGGCACCTTTATAGCCTTGATGCTCGGGCTGTACGCCTTAGCGCTATTTGTATTTTTCATTCATTCTATTTCCCGCTCCATACAAGTGGACAATGTGCTAAATACGCTGTTTTCGCAAACTCAGCAACAACTGCAAGCCATCGCCCAAGCACAACAGCCTGACATTGCGAAAAAACGCCCTGACTATACCCAGTGGTATCATATAAAAAGCCCTCAAGCTGGCTACTTTAAAGGTGTGCATACACAGCAATTAAGTAAAATTTTGGCACAGCATGATCTTGAACTGGTGGTTGAGATTGAGCCTGGCTTTTTTTGTGTCGAAGGCTTTCCCTACTTAGCGGTGAATAAAGATATCAGCGATGACAGTGAACTTTGTGAGCAAATTTGTAAGTGCAGTGTTTTTTATATCGAAGAGTATATTGGCGACCATTACAGTTACGGCATTCGCCAAATTGCTGAAATCGCCATTAAAGCGTTAAGCCCAGGGATAAACGACCCCGGCACCGCTGTTAAAGCGGTAGACATGTTGAGTATTTTAATTATCACTCGCCTGCGCATTGCCGATCACAATTACACCTTGCTACACAGCGAGGAAGAAACGGCCCCTAGATTGTGGTTCTATGAGCCCAGTGTCGCTACTTTGTTAGAAGATAACTTTGACCCAATCCGCCACTACGGGCGCGAAGACACCACCATTTTGGTGAACCTTCTTGAGGCGCTAAAAAACATTCTGTTTGTGTGCGATGGTAATAAGGCTTACGTCGATGCTTTGTATCGCTATGTACAAGCCACCGTATTCGATGCCGAGCACAACATCACTAACCCGTATGAACGAAAACGTATTAATGAGATGCTTGAACGTGTCAATGAAGTCGCGAAGCGGCGCGGTGATGATGTTCATCTAGCACTATCACCGCAACAACAAAGCTAAAGCTGCCAAGCGTAGCTGATTTTAGTAAAAAATGTACGCTCAGTGCGTTGCAGCTCATCCAGTGAGTCATCTTGATAGCCGCTGTCGGAATAGCCGAGATAGAATACCGACTGCGGATTCATTTTGTAGGAATACACCACCTGCGAGCCAAAATCGCGATTGCGCTTATGCACTTGCGAGTAAAGGTAGGCTTGCTGGTTGCGGTCTATATCTTCAAACTGCCAGATGACCTTAAGCATGCTGCGAATATTGAATTTATAGTAAAGTCGCAAATCCCACTGCTGGGCACGATAAACGGATTGCTCATCAACATCGAGCTCACTGTAATTGTAATTCACCTTAAGCTGCAAATGTTGGTTCACATCCCAGCTCAGGGAGTTTTCAATGTCCGCACCTTTACCAAGGCGAGCATTGCTGTAGTCGATACGTGAACCGTAATCAGCATAAAGCACATAGGTTAAATCTTGATGCGGGCGAATAGAGAACTGCACATAGCCATTATTTTGGATAAAGTATTCGCCGTAATAGAGCTCTTCGCTATGCCACATACCAAGCTCGTAAGTAGAGACCAAGGGCCCTTCAGCATATAGATAGCCTTCAAATTCTTGCTCAAGTAAATCGCCATCTAAATCAAAGCTTTTATCCCACTCTAAATCATATTGCCACTTAGTGATGCGGGCGCCATCGTCACCGTACCAGGTTTGCCCGCCACCGAGCACGTACTCGCGAAAATCAGCTTTAGGCTGATAGCCCATATCGGCGCGATAGTCTTCATCAATCTGTTGATACTCGCCACGCAAGTTGTAATCACGCTTCGTGCGCTCAAGCGCCAAACTAATTGCCTTGCCGGACTGGTTAGCGGCAACGTCCCAATTTTCGACAAACAGCGCGCTATTATCGGTGTCAGCATAAGACAGTCCGTAGTTAAAGGAGTCGCTGGCATTAAGGGCATAGGTACCATCGAGGGCTGCTACGGTATTATGATAATCTCCCCCTTGGCGCTGCGTAAGCGTCACCCCTACGCCACTGCGCTGTCCCCAGTCATAACGGTAACGCGCCACCGCATTGGTGACATCATCTTGCAGTTGCGCCAGTGATGAGCCTTGGTTACCTGGTAATAAAACAGAGGGGTTGGCATCATCGGCGACTAACGTGGCATAGGTATGCGCGCCCTGCTTGCCGGTGACTTTTACACCATAATCCGGCTCGGCGATGGTGCGGCTGTAAAATAGCTCTTGCTGGTTGGTGCGAAAATACGAGGAGCCATCTAAGAAAAACGGTCTTTTTTCGGCGTAATACAATGAAAAATTGGTGTTTACATCGAGCTGCACAGCGTCAGCTTCTACCTGCGAAAAATCCGGGTTAACGGTGGCATTAAGCAAGGTTTCATCATTGATACGCCAGCGTAAATCGGCGCCCACTTCAACATCAACATCGCCACTTTGCCAATCACCGGGGACGTGTTCTTTACTGTCGTGGCGGCTAGCACTGATATGCGGCGTAAACAACACATCACGATGCTCAGTGCGATTGGCAAGCCCGGTGAGTTTATCAAACTGGCAAAAACTGCATTTTATATCAAGATCAAAGCCGACATTAGACAAGCGATAGAACACGTCCCGTGGGTAATTACGTGCAATGGAAATGCCCCACGTGATAGGTTCATTTGTTTTTGGCAGGTTTAATACCGTCAGCGGTATTTTCATTTCTACCACATACCCATCGCTATGAATTTGCGCGGCGCTGTACCAAATGGCATCCCAACTGGGGTCTTCAACCCAGGTATCAAAGTCGGTTGCGAGAATATCGCCTTGAGCACCATAAGCATTAACGAAAAACTCAAAGGCATTGCGCTCATCATTTAGGCTATCGATGATGATACCGACATTGTCGTCCTGCCATAACTCATCTCGGTCTCGCAAGGCTCCGCGAATGGCCTCTGGGTTAGGGTCCTTGGCATCGATGCCTAAATATAGGAATTGGCCATCATCAAATAAGTAGGCGGTTGTATTGACTGGAGAGGCAGCGCGTTCAAGGGGCTCATTCTGAGTGTTAACAGCGATTTGCGTGGCATTTTCCCACACATGCTCGTCAAGATTACCATCGAGTTTTACTTGCTCTTGCAGGTGTGCCAGTGCAAATTGTTTTGCTGGAGGGTATGCAACAACCGTTGCGCTGAAAAGGCTGCAACACGCAGCCAATAATAACACGAAGCGCGCCATAAACGTCCTTATTGGTACTACACCACTGTCTGCGTGGTAATTTTACTTTATGTTAACAAACAAAAAACAAATTACCACCCCTGTGCGGTGAACTTTGTACCTTTTTTCATTTATAGCGCGTGGACTGTTGTGTGCGGTTTTATAGCTTAACTAACGTGCCCTTAAGAGCCACACCGGCCATTAAAAAGCCAGCCCCACACTCAAATTGTTCACTGCTTTTAAATTCACGCTTTTTATAGTACGACTCTATACCCACGACGGCATTCATGCCTTCGCGCTGAGCGCGCTCTTGCAGTGCTTTAAGCGCACTGAGCATCACCCACTCACAGGCTTCTTTGTCTGATTTATTAAAGGCATTGGTTTTCTTATTGGTCATCACCTCACCGAAGGTCTCTTTCGCCGCGCTGTGTGGTTGATCGGCAAAGTAAAGGGGCACATCCAATAGCGCATCCTTGGCTTTCGTGGTCGCTAATAAGTCGGCAATAGAGTACTTGCCAATATCATCTCGAGCCGCCACACTGTGCGATGTTGCGGCCACAAGCGCTGCCATTAATAAATATTTTTTCATTTCTTATCCTCTGTTGTTATAGAACTTCCATGCCAACCCAAAGCCAAATGCAACACTGTGGTTGCGCTCCACCAATGGGCTATCACGCCACTTTGCATCCTTGATGCGATAATACTTTACAAACCCGCCAAACCACCAGCGTCTTGAGTCATAGCTTAACCCCAATGACACTTCTTCACCGCCATATCCGTTGCCACTGGTGTATTCGCTGCGCAGGGAATTAGCGGCCGCCGTTGGCACTGCATAAAAGTAGTCGGCGTATTGTGAACTAGCATAATTAACTGCCAAGCGGCTGGTTAACGTGATGCTTTGTGCTTCTTGTTGCCACAACCGCTGCCGCCACTGGGCATAAGGTCCCGCCTTAAAGCCAATATCATCAATACTGGTGAAATCCGTTGCCAGTGCCTTACGGGTAAACACGCCAAGCTTAAAATAACTAGGTTGGTTATAGTGGCCGACAACATAATAATCCAATGCTGGGCCCAACTCGAACACCCAGTCCAAATCATCCATGCCATCGCGGGCTTTACTCTCACCGCTGTCTACTGCAATTCCAGCGGTGGCAGAGATGTCCAAATGCCAGTTATTATGCTGCCATAAGTAACCGGTGGCGCTGCGCCTATCAAGGTTTAAGCGTTCAGAGCGATAGCGTACGTAAGGCACCGGCAACGTGTAGCTTTTTGACTCACGGGCACCGATATAAAGCGGAATATTTGCATGAAATATCCCCGCCCCAAGCTCAAGCTCTGCACTGACACTCGAAGCGCTGTACAGCACTAAAATAAACGCAAAGCACCGCGTTATCAGGCTCATGGCATGCGCTTAAAAATCAGGGATGTGTTGATGCCACCAAACGCAAAGTTATTACTCATGACATAGTCACACTGTAATTTGGTTGGCTGGCGCAGATAATCCAGCTGTGCACACTGTGGGTCAACACTCTCAAGGTTAACGGTAGGCGCAAACCACCCCTCACGCATCATTTCGATACTGGCCCACGCCTCGATGGCACCACACGCGCCTAACGTGTGACCTAGGTAGCTTTTGAGCGAGCTAATGGGTTTACGGCCAAGGGCATTAAAGGTGGCATGAGATTCGGCAATGTCACCGCGATCGGTGGATGTGCCGTGAGCGTTAACATAGCCTATTTGTTCGCCATTGAGCTGGGCATCATCAAGGGCCATAGTGATCGCCGTTTGCATGGTATCGCTGGTCGGCTGGGTCACATGCTCACCATCGGAATTACAACCAAAACCGACGATTTCCGCATAAATAGTCGCACCACGTGCTTTGGCGTGCTCGTACTCTTCTAAAATCAGTGTTCCCGCACCCTCACCTATCACTAGCCCATCGCGGTCTTTATCAAATGGCCGAGGCGTTTGCTTAGGTGCGTCATTACGACAACTGGTGGCGTACAAGGTATCGAATACGGCGGCCTCGGTCACACAGAGCTCTTCGGCGCCACCGGCAACCATGGCTTTTTGTCGACCGAACTTAATGGCCTCATAGGCATAGCCAATGCCCTGTGAGCCCGAGGTACAGGCGGAGCTCGTGGTGATCACCCGGCCTTTAATACCAAAAAACACGCCAATATTAACCGGCGCCGTATGGGCCATCATCTGAATATAGCTTGTTGCCGTCACCCCACTCATCTGCCCCGATTTCATCATATCAGCGAAGGCAATAAGCGGCGGCGTTGAGCCGGTTGACGAACCATAGGCAATGCCGGTATCGCCATTGGTAAGCGCCGGGTGCTCAAGCAAGCCTGATTGCGCCAATGCCCGCTCGGTGGCCACCGTGGCCATCAATGCGACGCGGCCCATAGAGCGCACCATCTTACGTTTATAGTGGCTAGGGCGCTGAAAGTGCGTCACCGGCGCCGCTAATTTGGTATTCAAATCAGCTACATCTTGCCATTGCTCCATCACTTTAACGGCGTTGTCGCCCTTCTCAAGCGCACTGCGCAGGCTCGGCCAGTCATCCCCTAGCGCCGTAATACAAGACATCCCTGTAACCACAACCCGTTTCATTACACTAACCCACCATTGACTGAAATAACTTGGCGGGTAATGTACGCCGCCGGATCAGAGGCTAAAAATGACACCGTTGCCGCGACCTCTTCAACATTGCCCATACGCCGCATCGGCACATGTTTTAATAGCTCCTTGGTATCGAGCTGCTCGGTCATTTCCGTGGCAATCAACCCGGGAGCGACACAGTTGACGGTGATTTTACGTTTTGCCAATTCCAGCGCTAATGCTTTTGTAGCACCGATGATCCCTGCTTTGGCGGCGCTGTAATTCACTTGGCCACGATTGCCAGCGATGCCCGATACCGAAGCCAACGTAATAATACGCCCACCCTGACGGGCACTGACCATTGGCATAACCGCCGGGCGGACAACATTATAAAAACCATCTAAGCCAGTGCTAATAACCGTGTCCCATTCATCGTCGGTCATCGCCGGAAAGGCGGTGTCACGCGTGACTCCGGCATTACACACCACACCATAATAAGCACCATGTTCGGCAATATCTTGCTCTATGCTTTGGCGTGCTGAGTCTCTATCGGTGACATCAAAACACAGGACTCGCGCACTACGGCCCATAGCTTGGATTTGCTCACTGACTTTTTGAGCTTGCTCACGCTGGGTGCGACAATGCAAGATAATGTCAAACCCTTGCTCGGCAAGGGCCAGCGCGATGGCCTTGCCTATACCTCGGCTTGAACCGGTGACTAAAATCGCTCTACTCATTGGTTTTCCTTAATAAACTTCATCGGGTCGGCAGGCTGAAATACATTAATTTTGGCTTCGAGATAACGCTCGTTATCGCATTCAATGGCGCAGTCGAAAACACTGAGCCCGGACTCGTCCTGCACCACTTGCGTGACATAAATATCCAGTGTGCTGCCAAGCTTAAAGACAGGCTTTAAACAGCGAATTTTTCGACTGCCTAATAAGAAGCCAATTTTAACACCACGCTGGTGCTGACAATCGTGAGCACCGGCATAGGCGGCGATACTCTGCGCCATGTATTCGCTGCCGATATAACTTTGCACCCCATTGATATCACGCTGGTAAAAAGCACTGTCTGGGGTAATGGTCACTTGGCAATGGGCGCTGTCACTATCAAACGAAATCAGCTCATCAATCAACACCATGGGAGGGCGATGCGCCAGCAATTCGCTTATAGGTCGATGGTTATTGGTCACGCTATTTCTCCAATAATGATACTGGCGTTATTGCCGCCAAAAGCAAAAGAGTTACTCATACATGTTTTCGGCCGTTCCCGGGTGGGTTGTTGTACAAGATTAATTGTCGCCAAGGAGGCATCAAGGGCGTAGCCGCTATGATATGGCAGCGTTAGGGTCTTCCCTAAACGTTGCTGCTCTATCAGCAGCCAACATAATCCAGCCTCTATTGCGCCGGCAGCACCCAAGGTATGGCCGGTAAGATGCTTCGAGGAGCTCACCGGCGTTTGCGCGCCGATGACATCGGCAATGGCCCGAGCTTCCATGGCATCATTTTTTACCGTTGCAGTACCGTGGGCGTTGATGTAATCAATATCAGTGGCTGTCAAAGCCGCCTCGGCCAGCGCCTGGTGCATTGCCGCTATGGCACCTTGACCTTGCGGCTCGGGTGCAGACATATGGTACGCATCGGAGCTACTGCCACAGCCTAATAACGCACAGCGCGCTGAGCCAAAATCCGCTGAACGAGTCATAACGAATAAACCCACACCTTCGCCAATATTAATGCCATCACGCTGCTGAGCAAAAGGCTGGCAAATCCCGGCGCTGGTCGATGCCAGTGCTTTAAAGCCATTGACGGTCAATTGGCATAAACTGTCTGCGCCGCCACAGATGACCGCATCAGCCAGCCCTGCTTGTAACATCGCTTTGGCGCTGCTCAGTGCTTTACTGCTGGAACTGCAGGCGGTGGAAATACTGTAGCATGGCCCCTCTAAGGCAAGCTTATCGCGAATATACTGCGCTGGGGCATCCAATGATTGCTGGTGGTAGTGATAATGCTTCGGCCAGCTACCAAGGCGGGCTTGCTGAGCTCGAGCACGCTCACCATCATAAATATCAGCGGTGCTGGTGCCGATGATTACGGCAATACGATGCGCTGCAACGCGGCTGCGCAGCTTATCTAAGGTATTAGTTAATTGCGCCAAAGCAAGGTCTATCATGGCGTTATTACGCCCGGTGCTATCAAGGGGCAAATTGGCGACCTGACCTAAGTAGGGGGTCATGCCCTCATTATCTAGCCCAGCGACTTGAGCCAAACCACTGCGCTGTTCGCCGCTAAGGGCATCGAGATGGGCACTGGTATCCGCTCCTAATGCGCTGACAAGCGCGAGGTCGTTTAACCAGGCGTTCATAACCCCACCTCGGTAAATATAATTTGGTATTGGTGCATATAATTAGTTAACGTTGTTGTGGCGCCTTGGTACTCTATGCGCAGTAATAGCGTGTGAGCACGTTTAATTTCCCTCACTCGGGTCGCGCCGCGCTGGAATTCCTGTATTTGCGCCCCTTTTAACTGCGCCTTGAGTTGCTGCATCGGCCAATGCACCAACTGCACATCGGCCAAAATGTACTCCGGATCAATCGGCAGCGTGGCTAACTGAGTGCTTACGCTGATTTTCTCATCATCACTAAAGGCCATGGACAACAGCGGGATACCTGCCCCCGAGGTTAACACTAAGCGCAGCTCACCGCTTTGATTAACGGCCAGTTGGCTCAGTAGTGTAGCACTGCGCTCAGCCCGAGAAAAAGTCAGCTTTTTTTGCCACTGTTGCTGATGTAATGACGGCGGGGCAACACCCATATCGAAGCTCACCCCAGCGGCCAAGTCAACGCTTTTGGCGTTGCGCTCTGGCACCGTAGTACAGGCCGATAACACGGTGACAATAATTATCCATACAGCCCGCATTATTGAGCTTCCATGTTACACAGGGTCGCAAGCACATCAAGACGACGCTCACTTTGTGCCACATAGGGATTAGTTTCATCCCAGGCATAGCCTGCCAAAATGGCGCTGATCATGCGCCGCACATCACTGCGCTGCTGTGGGTAAAAAATAACATCCTGAAAGCGGCCATCGTACCAAGCGAGGACAAAGGTTTTAAAGCACTCTACCCCTTGTTTAAGTGGTTGGGCAAAATCTTTGTCAAAATCCACTTTTTCACCACGCAAAAAGCCATCGACGACTGGCGCTGCCAATGACGCCGATTTCAACGCAATCGTCACCCCGGATGAAAACACCGGATCAAGAAACTCCCCAGCATTCCCCAATAACGCATAGCGCTTGCCATACAAGCGACTGACATCCGCAGAATAGCCGCCTAAGCGCTGGGTATCAGTGATTGCCTGCGCCGAGTCAAGCAACGCTGCTAGATTCGGCTCTTGGCCTACCAGGCGCCATAAGTTTTGCTGCTCACTGAGGGCCTCATCAAAGTACTCGGGCTCACCCACCACCCCTAAGCTGGCGCTACCATCGGCAAAAGGGATAAGCCAATACCAGATGTCGCGATGCTGCGGGTGCACGGAAATTAAAATTTTGTTTCTATCAAAATTTGCGGCGCTGATATGGTCGTTGATATGACAGAAGTAGGCCGTTCTTGTGGGCAAACTAGAGCGGCGCTCTAGCTCAAGTAAGCGCGGCAACACCCGGCCAAAGCCACTGGCGTCGAGCACAAATCGCGCTTGCAGCCGATAGCTTTGCTGCGCGCTGGCCACAGACAGTTCGATATGCTCATCATGTTCTTGCAGCGCTTCAACTCGATGGCCGTAGCGAATTTCCACCCCCTGGGCTTGTGCGGTATCGGCGAGCAACTTGTCAAACGCTGCACGTTTGACTTGATAAGTAGTGCCACGCCCTGCAGAGAACTTGTCGGTAAAGTCGATAGCGGTATCAGTTCCTTGATAATGAAACGCGGCGCCATTTTTAAACTGAAAACCCAGCTCTTCGGCATGCTTGTCCACGACCTCGTCCATGCCGGCTTCGCTAAGGTAGGCCATGCATTGCGGCAGTAGGCTCTCGCCAATGGAAAAGCGCGGAAAATGCTGACCTTCAAGCACCACTACGTGCCAACCACGCTGGCGCAATAAGGCACTGACTAACGCCCCAGAGGGACCAGCACCGATGACCACAACGTCCGCCTGTTCAGTCTGATTTATCATTTTTATTCTCAATACTTAGTGGCGCTACCCAGTAAACAACAATAAGCCCGATCAGCACGGCAGCACCAAATTGGCTGATAGCGGGGGTATTCGAAAACACTAACATCGCGAATACCGCCAAGGACGACAACGCTGACAGGCTAATGGCAACAAAGGTGGTCGGCTGGCGCCCTGATTGCTGATAAAAAATAAAATAATCAACAGCTAACGCTAACACTAGGATAAGCCCCAAGGTATGAAATACCGACAGGGGCATAACGACCGCAATAAGGGTTACCACCAGCAACGCGCTTAGCGCCAACCAAGCAACCATGGCAGCCCCTCTGCGCAGGCCAAAAAACGCGATAAATACAATGGCTATGGCCAGGACTGCGAGCGCTAAAGCCCAATGAATACTGTGATGAAAGTGCGCTAACATGGCGCTCAGCTGGCCGGGCACATCCACCAACTGCATATCTTCAAACTCTGCCAGATAACCGCTCAGCGAGGCATGTTCAAGCGCGCTGACGGTGCTCAATGAATAAAAATATGGGCCTTGTTTGATAGGCGCAAGAAATACATCGGCCAGTGGCCCTTGAGCAAACTGCTCATAGCTCAACAGGGTATTGGCATCCGCTGGTAGCGCGGCGCCGCGTAATTGCGCCAAAAAGCTAAACCGTCCCTGCTGCTGCGCCTGGCGATAAAGAGTTAAAGCCTGTTGTTGGCTTTGCTGGCTAGGCAGGGCCACGCTGAGACCCTGAAATCGCCCTTGATGCAGTTGCACAAAACTGCGCACGCGCTCTTCGTTTATTAATAACTGCTCGATGCTTTCGCCTCGCACTAGCACCTGAAACGTTGGCCCATCACCATTTAAGTACAAGTGATGGCGCTTTTGCGCTTGCATAAGCTGCGCTGAGCTTGCATTAAAGCTGGCGATAGAATCGTTGACTTGTGGCCATTGCACACTCAGCAACAGGCCACTCACGCCCGCAAGAGTCAAAGCGATGGCACCTTTGCGCCGGCGCAGTCGAGCAAACAAGGTTAATGCGCAATCAGCAGTACTCAGTGCCAAGGGGCGTAATTGCGTAGGTCGCTGGGCGCGGATCACCACAAAGCGCACGAAAAACCAAGCGCCGCACAATCCAGCAACAATAAAAATAGCGACATCTTGCAATAAGCTCATCGGCGCGGTGAAAAAGCAGGAGTAGCCGAGTGCTGTCGAGCCAAGAGCCAGCAATAACCCACGTTTCAGTGCTACGCTGTAGCTATTGCTTTTTTTGGCTCTGTCGCTCAGCGCATGCAGCGCGTAATCGATGGCGACACCAATTAACGTCGTGGCGAACACTAAACTCAACACATGCAGTTGTTGGCGCAGCAATAAAAGCGCTAGCGCGCCTGCGAGCACTGCACTGCTTACGGTTAATAAACTCACCCACAGTGGCCAAACGCCGCGTATGGCGAGCAATACAAAAACAGCGAGTAACACCAGGCTCGCCAAGCCAAAGCGATTCATCTCCCATTGCGCTTGCTCCGCGTTTTCACTGTTATGAAATAGCACTCCAGAGTATTCAATCTCGGTTTCTGGGTGGGCTTGGCGAAGCGTACGAACCGCGTTTACAAGCTCCGCTGCCAGGGCATTGTTTTGCCATATTGTTGCTGTCGTCGTCACCTCACTGACCAGCAGCCAAACGGGAGGCTTATCTCCTTGACGCCATTGTAACTTACCATCGACGAGCCCTAATTGCTGACCTGTTGCAAAGGTGTCTAAAAAGCTAAAGGTTGCTAAGGATGGGTCATCACTGATACTGCTTGATAACCAAGGTGAGGCAGTCTGCGATAATTGCCGCTGAGCATAGTGACTAAAGGCCGTGGGTGAGCGCAGCGCTTGTTGATAGCCCTCGCTCATGAGCGCACCACGATAAGGCTGGTAGAACTCGGTGATACGCTTAAGTGTCGGTTGTACTTTAACCTTAAGCGACGGGTGTTGTTGCAGTTGTTGCGCCAGCTCATGGTAAGCATTGACCGCCGTTTTTCCACTGAAGGAAAACACCAACTGGTTTTGCGCCGTACTTGATAGCTGCTGTTGCGCGCTATAAAACTGCGCATCGAGAGCTTGGGTGGGCTGGCGCTCCAATAAGGCCATCATATCAGCACTGATACGCACTTCTTTCAGTGTCCACACCGCTACTGTGCAAAGCAGCAGGAAGGTGGGCCACAGTACGATGCCTACAGACCTTGCCCAGCTGCTCACTGCGTCGCTCCATTAGGGGTAAGGATGATTTCAGTGCGAGTGCCTTTTCGCTCATACAAGCCAATAAAACGCACCTGCTGTTGGTTGTCTTGGCAGCTGACAAGGTGCGTGAACAAGCTTTTTAACTCTTGGCTTTGCGCCAACAGTTTAAGGCACGACCAAGGCTTGGCGGCAATCCGCTCGGGCCGGGTCGCAGGTTCGCTAATAAAAAACTGCGCCAGTTGCTGCGGGTCCTGCTGTAATAGTGCCTGTAATAAGGAGCTATAAGCACCACTTTGCGCCTGTTTAACAAACTGATCCTCACCTTGGCGCTCGAACACGCCCTCACTATCAATACGCAGTACATTTTCTATCGGCGTTTGGGTGTGCCACCAAAGTTGCTGCGCCGTGAGGCGATAACTGCCGGTGCTGACAAAGGCGTTATCAAAGCCAGCGAAGTGCTTATGTTGCTCAAACTGCCCTTGCTGCGCCGCAGCCATAAAGGAGCACAGCATCATCAACACCGATAGCCACTTACTCACGATAGTACCTGCGCTAGCTTGTCACCGATAATACGTGGTGACACAAATTGCATCTCTTGAGTGGCTCTATCGACCGCTACTTGCACGGTATAGGCCTTAGTGAGGCGCTTATTCGAGGCACTGTCGAAGATCACGTAGTCAATCTTCAGCCGTGTTTCATATTCTTTTAGGTAAGCCTCTACACGAATGCACTGCGTAAAAGAGGCCGAGCCTACGTACTTAATACGCATATCGACAATAGGCCAATCATAACCAGAATCGCGCATTTGCAAATAGTCGTAATCGAATTTGCGCAACAACTCACAACGCGCAACCTCAAGGTAGCGGGCATAATTACCATGCCAAACAATTTGCATTGGGTCGCAATCGTGAAATGGGATCTCAATATCAACGGTTGCGCTCAATAGCGTATTTTTATTATTCATAAAGGGTCCAACGCTGGTTTTGAATGTACTCGACGGTTTGCCGCAGGGTGCTCTCCAGTGGCCGGTCTTCTTCGAGATTAGCAAAATAGCCACTGATGTCTTGATACATGCTCGCTATGTCTTCGCTGAGCGCGCTTTGTTGCAACTCGCCGCGCTGAATACGCAGCCGCAGACCTTGCACTGCCGCCAACAACGTGCATGCTAACACTTGCTCGGTCAACTCCAACACCCGCAGGCAATCCCTAGCGGCGATGGTGCCCATACTCACCTTATCCTGATTGTGACATTCGGTGGAGCGGGAAAAAACACTCGCTGGCATGGTTAACTTCAACGCCTCGGCGGTAAACGCCGATGCGCCGATCTGCACTGCTTTAAAGCCGTGGTTAATATAGCGGCGCTGCTGTTGGGCATCACTGAGATTACTGGGCAAGCCGTTGTTATAACGGGTGTCCACCAAGGACGCTATTTGCCGGTCGGCAAGATCGGCTAAATTAGCCACCGCATTTTTCATGCTGTCCATGGCCATGGCGATATGGCCGCCATAGAAATGCCCGCCGTGCAGCACATGCTCCCCTTCACCATCAATAATGGGATTATCATTCGCAGAGTTCAGCTCATTTTCAATAAATTGTCGGAACCACGGCAAACTATCGGCCAACACGCCAATAATATGTGGCGCGCAGCGAATAGAGTATCTATCTTGTAAGCGGTCGGCATTGCGGGGGTGGCTATAGTGGTTGAGATCGTCTCGGATCCATTTTGCCACTTGCTGTTGGCCGCTGTGCGGTTTCACCGAGAATAGAATCTCATCAAAGTGATGGCTATTGCCTTTAAGGGCGATAGAGCTCAAGGCGGTAATACGAGTGGCTAGCTTTACGGCATAACTGGCACGCTCAAAAGCAAGACAGGCCACTGCGGTCATCACCGCTGTGCCATTCATCATCGCTAAGCCTTCTTTAGGACGTAGCGTAATCGCCGTTAAGCCGCTTTGTGCAAATGCTTCTTGGGCGCTCATTACTTGCTCGTTAAAGCGTACCTCACGCTCACCAACTAAAGCACCGGCCACGTAAGACAAAGGCGTTAAATCGCCACTGGCCCCCACCGACCCCTCTTGCGGGATAAGCGGTAAAATGTCGTGGTTAATCATATCGCGCAGTAAGTGCAACAGCTCCCAGCTAACACCTGAGTAGCCTTGCGTCAGTGATGCTAAACGGGTCGCAAGAATCGCCCGTGTTTGCGCAGCACTGAAGTGTGCGCCTAAGCCGCAGCCATGAAAGCGGGTTAAATGCAGCGGCAGCTCTTTCACCAAATCCAGAGGAATATCAACGGTCACCGAATCGCCATAACCAGTGGTCACCCCGTAAATGACGCCCTCTTTTTCCAGGAGTTGATCTAAAAACGCAACCCCTGCATCAATCTTGCGCTGCAGATGCGCTGAGGTGCTGATCTCTGCATTCACTGAAGCATGGGCAAAGGCGACAATATCTTCAATGCGCAACGGCTTTTCGCCGAAATGAATCGTTTGACGGCTAGACACGAATTAGCTCTCCTTGTGGCGCGCGCTGTGCTCATCACGCTGCCAAAAATCAAAAAAATTAAACCATTGGTAAGGGTACTGCTGCACAACAGTCTCTAGCTCCTGCACGTAATCT
Organism: Pseudoalteromonas sp. CNC9-20; assembly: GCF_022347875.1. Lineage (NCBI taxonomy): Bacteria > Pseudomonadati > Pseudomonadota > Gammaproteobacteria > Alteromonadales > Pseudoalteromonadaceae > Pseudoalteromonas > Pseudoalteromonas sp. CNC9-20. The sequence continues at coordinate 336,851 of NZ_JAKRFS010000002.1, forward strand.
TGGATTATTTTCTCCAGCGCCTGTTGCCTGCTCTTGCGCGGTAACGACAAGCCGTCGCTGTATTTGTTAAAGTGCACATCAAAGCTGCGTCCGTTGCGCATGCAAAATAGCCAATAAATGGGGCACTCCAGTAGCGCAGCTAAAATAAAAGGCCCTTGCGCGAACGGCGCGGAGCGGCCTAAAAAGGGACAATATTGCACGCGCCCGATTGCCGTGGTGCTGGTTCTATCACCGACGATAACCACAAACTCCCCCTGCTCAACCTTGGTTTTCAGTAAAATTGCCAAGTCCGGGCCGAGTTCACTTACCTGGATAAGGTTAACTGAGACATTGGGGTTAATGCGTTGCAAGGTGCGGTTAAACTCCACTGCATGATAGGTAAACACCAACACATTGATTACGCAGTGACTATGGCGCATACCTAACGCCCGGCACACCTCCAAGTTTCCCAGGTGGGAGCCAATAAAAATAGCCCCTTGCTTATGCGCCACTAAATCATCAAACAAATGCTGATTACGGTAATTGATTTGCGCTGGGCTAATGCGACCTAGCCAAGCATCTATTTTATCAAAGGCGCTATCGGCAAAGGTACAAAAATGTTTCAGCCCGGTGCTAAAACACCACGGTGGCTGAGTGCTGTTGTACCTATGTAAATTCTGCCAGTACTGCTTTGAGGCTGCGCGCGCCTTGCCCCCGGTAAGATAAAAGTAAAACACCACAGGAAAAAGAAACACCCACAGCACCTTGCGACCAAAGAGCTTATAGACCGCCAATAAAAACTGCATGCCCCAGTAACTGCCGCGTTCCTGCATTTTCGACCAATGTGTATGGCTCATGAGTCTACCCTGGGTTTGCGCAGCAATAACTTAGGTAGCCGAGGCAGCATGGCGAAAAATAATCGCGTATGCAGCCAGCTAATCTTGAGATTATCGTGCAGCGGCTGAAAGTGTGATACGCCCTGCTCTGGATAGATCACCTGGGTATCGATAAACAGCGAAGGAACACCTCGCCAATACAGACGCACCATGACCTCAATATCAAAATCCATACGCGTCCCCAAGGCACGGCTATCAAACAAGGCAATACACGGGGCCAGTGGATAAACACGAAAGCCACACATGGAGTCTTTAATCGACAAGCTCAGGGTTTCTACCCACACCCAAAAGTGGGTGATATAGCGGCTTAAATAGCGATGCTTGGGCACCGACTCATCATACACCGGACGACCGCTGATAAGGCAATGGGGGTGAGCCTTGGCTTTAGCGATAAGCTTTTGCATATCGGCCAAACAATGTTGACCATCGGCGTCTACTTGCAAGGCATGAGTGTACCCTTGAGCATAAGCCCAGCGCAGCCCAGTTTGCACCGCCGCGCCTTTGCCACCATTAACCTGATGCCTAAGTAAATGTAAACAATCGAAGCGCTCGTTTAACTGCTGCAAATAACGCTGTGCTGAAACTGCACTGCCATCATCCACCATCACAATATCTAGGCCCATAGGCTCAAGTTCAGCAATGACATCGGCAATCACCTGCGTATGGTTATAGTTGGGGATCACAATGCACAGTTTCATGCGTCACTCGCAAACACAATACGACCGCTGGCATGCTGGCCTTTGTGCGAATAATACCGAAAAGTGAACTTATGCTCGCTTTTTTTCTCAAGCGCTAGGGTCACTTCCAGCCCTGGGGTCATGACCACCTGAAACTTGAGGACTTCGACATTTTCAACCGCATTATGGTAGCCAAAATATTTGCGTCCATAGTGGATGGCCCAATCCAGTTGCACCACCCCGGCCAAAATCGGCGCATCGGGAAAGTGGCCCTTAAAGTAATCAAGCTGGGGCGCAAGCGATAAGGTTAGCAATACCTCATCCGCTTGCTCATCAACGCCAACAATATCGGGGTGAGTGACTTTAAAATCAGTCAAAATACGACTCCAGTTCACTGGGCACTAATTTGCCTTGTGAGTTGTAGGGTAAGCTTTGCAGATAGCGCCATTTACGCGGCAAACAGACCGCTTCGAATTCTAGACCAAGGTGCACTTTTAGGGTTTGGCTAATATGTTTACGCGGACATTGTTCGAACTGTTCTAGGCCCTCGCGAGTGAGCACCACAAGCGCGCCGAGGCGACCCGTACTTAACTGCATAATGGCCGCATGCTTGACCCAAGGGTGAGCACGTAGCCGGGCCTCCATACCCACCAAGTTCACCCGCTTTTCCGCCACTTTAACAGTGCGGTCGGCGCGCCCTAAAAGCATAAACTCGCCGTTGCTTAACAGCTGAAGTTTGTCATCTAAGCACATTGGCTCGTCTAACAATGGCGATTTTAGTGTTAGTTGTCCGTTGTGACGCCCCAAGGCAACACCTGGGAATGGCTGCCAAGGCACTGCGCCGCTGGTACTGACTTGGCGATAAGCAATGCCACCGGTTTCTGTACTGCCATACACTTGGATAATGGCGCGCTCGAACTGCTGATACAGTTGTGTTGCATCGCTGTCCTCTAGCGGTCCACCGGAAGAAAATAGCATTGCGAGATTGCTGCGCTTGCCAACGAGGACATTATCTTGCACTAACCGCGAATACTGCGCTGGGGAGGCAATCAGTACCCAGTTGCTAGGCGCTTGGGAATCAATATACTGCGCTAGGTGCTCGGGATAGTGGAACATTGGTCCGTGCCAGCAATGGCCGAAACGGGCAGGCCATAATACTTTAAAAAGTAAACCGTAAATATGCTGATGGGACACCATAGCCACAAACCGTGGTGAGTCAGTAGCAAGGCGAGCCATAAAGGTTTGCTCGAGTGTGTTGAGCTCGCGATTTATCGCTGTCCAGGTTTTGTATATGGCTTTCGCGGGGCCACTGCTTCCTGAGGTAAAGAAGATCAACCGGCCGCTTATTTTATCATTCGGCCAATAGATATTGTCATTGCGCTGTTCGGCCAATAATGAGCTGGACGTATCGTCGAGCACCTCATCAATATAGCTAAACCCGCCTTCAGAGGCTGCACTGTGTTCGCCGCAAAAAAATGCGCTTAGCTGACGCATTTTTGCCAAGGTCTGCGGCTGCGCATTGGGCGGTAAGATAATGTCTATGGGGGTTTGTGCTAACGCCATGAGGCGGATAAAAAATTCAACGCTGTCGCTGTGATACAGCACCACCGCTGTGCTCATATCTAGCTTCTTATAATGCGCGCTGAACGCATTGATACGCTTAATCAGTGTATCAGCAGTGATGAAGGCGTTCTCGTCACTGGCACAATTTGGCGCCAATAGGTCGATTAACTTATTTAAGCTGTCCATTGCTCTTTAACCACATTCTATAAGCAAACTCACCGCCACCCAAAATGCCCATCGCTATATAGGCGACTAAGCCATTGTACACAGTCCAAAGCACCATATCTTCTAGTAGCACGGTGTAGGCAGCAAGCGCCGCATTGAGCACAAAGAAAACGGACCATATTTGCGTCACTCGATAGGTGTAACGCACGCCTTGGTCGCTTAATTGTGGCTCGCGCAGTCTTGCAAAGCGCTCTATCATGCTGGGTTTATGCACCAGTGTATAAGCGAACGCTGCCGCCATAACAAGATTAACAATCACCGGATACCATTGCAGTCGCTGAGGCTGTGCGCTGACTAAGGCACTGGCCACTAAAATAACGCCTGCCACGGAAGTGGGTAATAGCCAGCCACCCAGCACTTGAATACGCAAGCTCAAAGCGGCACGAATAATAAGCAAAGCCAATAACAGCCACATGATTTGTTGACTATATCCTTGGGATAAACCGAGATACACCAATACAGGGTAAGCCAGCAAACAAATAGACAGCAGCGTGTTAATAATTGCTTTGAGCATGAGGTGCCTTAAGCGACTAGTTTATGTACTTCGTCAACCACATCCGATACCGTGCGTACCTGCTTAAAGGCTTCAGGTTCGATCTTTTTACCGGTGATTTCACGCAGCTTCACGACTAAGTCGACGGCATCAATGCTATCGAGATCGAGATCTTCATACAAGCTGGCTTGCATGGAGATATCATCGGCTTCAATTTCAAAGTCGTTTTCTAAAATGCCACGTAATACGTCGTAAATTTCAGCAGCGGTTTTCATGTCTTCTTCACTCTTAGGCGTTGTTGCGGGATTGTTCGATAAACTCGGCGAGCGCATTAATTGAGGCAAAATGCGCTTTGGTTTGCTCTGAATTGGCATCAATTTTCACATTAAACTCTTTTTTAATCGCCAAGCCGAGTTCTAAAGCATCGATGCTATCTAGACCAAGGCCGTCAACAAACAAAGGTTCGCTGTCATCAATGTCATCAACGCTGACATCTTCCAGGTCTAAACTGTTTATAATTAGTTGTTTTAGTTGTAATTTTAACTCATTCATAATTTTTCTACTTGGTTATGAAAATAGGTTTGCAAATACCGAGTCAGCGCGCGCGACTGCACACTTACCGGTTGTTCATCTTGCAGCCATGGCTGCGGCTGCTCTTGGGCAACTTGCAGATGCATGTCCGCTTTCACGGGCGCCACTCGATACCAAGGCACCCCTTTAGTTAAGGTGCTCGGCTGCATTGTAATTAACACCGCCCTTATGGGACATTGTGCTCGTAAAGCAATATTTGCCGCTCCACGCTTAAAACGGTTTAGGTTGCCACCTTGAGAGCGCGTACCTTCCGGAAATATAATGAGATTATTACCTTGTGCTAAAGAGCGCTCACAGTCTTCGAGCAGACCTTGTGGGTCGGCATTACTTATATAGCCAGTGCTTTTTATCACGCCACGCATGAACGGGTTTTTAAATAAGTGGGCTTTAACAACACAATCAGCATTGGGAATGGCAGATATCAGTACCACTACGTCAATGAGGCTGGGGTGATTAGCCAACACCAACTCCCCTTTTAGCGTTTTCAGCACCTGTTTGTCACACACGTGAAAACCAATAACGCCCAAAGTATCCATCAATGCCACAAAGAAGCGAAAGCTATAATGCACCACTTTTCGAGCCCGAGCTTGACGCACATGCGGGTCGTGATAACACACACGCTGCAACGGGAAGACCAATACACTGAGCACAACACCGCCAAGACCAAAGACACTGAAACAAAAACCAGTGCCCAGCACACGCCAACAATAGTTCAGTTTACTGAGCATAATGCCAACGCCACTTTCCTACATCTATCGACTGATTGTGGATTGCGGCGTGCGCAAACCGTAGCGCCGATAAAGACGGTTCTGGTTGAGCATCAAGCAACTCTTGAAGGTCATAGCCATGCCCATTGATATTTTTTTTCAGTACTAGGGCAACACAATGATCCACCTGTTCTTCGTCAGCGTATTGCGCGTATATGTCAGGGAGCGCCCTATCAACATGAAGAAGTAAAACACGCTCAGTATCCCCACTGTGTAACTGCAAGTATGCTTCGATGAGCGCACTTGAGAAAGTGCTCCGACCACCTGCAATCGCACTTACTGCAGCGGTATTGTTTGTTAGTATTGATAACAAACCGGAAACTGCATTATGTACTGAAAGACCAAATTGAGTTGGCGACAATGGCTGCTGCTCAACTAATTGCTCGAGCAAATCAGACGTTTTATGTAAATCGCCGTGACGCGAGGAGAACACAACAGGCATTGCGTGTGCATCTATATTAACCATATTGGCACAGCTAAGCGCCATTTTCGCAAATAAGCTCAGACGCCGGCGCTGCATCGGCTTCACCCAGCTGACATCAATGTCGCTGTTAATTGTTGCCAAAGAAGCAATAACGTCTGTTATTGCTGGGTCTTTGACCTGCGCCGTCGGCGGCACATATATCGCTAACTTTTCAACAGCACACTTCATCGCTAAAGTCCGTTTTCCACAAGGGCGCAAATAGTACTGGATTGTTATTTAAATAGCAAAAAATGTAGCACTAATTAACTGCAGGTTAAGGGAGTGGAATGTCCAAGCAGTGCCCCAGCTATTGCAGGTTATCGACAAAGAAGTGAATGGCGAGTGCGCAACGCGCACTCTAACTTTGGGCGTGGTTGCTTTAGATATAGACGACGGCTTGTTTATCTATCATTTCCGGCTGCGCGTCGCCAACTAGCTCACCGCGTTGCAATTGCGCCATGAGCGCCTTACCTTGGGCTTGCTGCTGCTCGCTCAGTGGCACATATGGAAGTCTAAACACCGGTTTAACCGCTGCGGTCATCGCCAACGCGGTATTGATAGCAACCGGGTTGGGTTCACAAAACAGCCACTGCATGAGCGGCTTAAGCTCCTCATTGCGCTGCGGTTGTGGTATGCGCATCAAATCACAAAATAACTCAGGTATCAGGTTGGTTGTTACTGAAATCACACCGTGGGCGTCAAACTCATGGATTGCATCATGCGCTTCGTCGTCGTTGCCTGACCAGCAAGCAATGCCCTGGCGCTCGTAGGCGGCAATACGTTCATTACCACCGCACTCCTTGACGCCGACAAAGTTTTTATGCTCTGCAAGCGGAGTCATAATATCAGGAGTCAGATCCTGACCCGTACGCCCAGGGACGTTGTAAATAAAGGCAGGGCCAATATCAAGAAGGCGGTTAAAGTGCTCCTTCAACCCCGCCTCAGAGGTACGCCCATAATAAGGATTAATCTGCAACGATGCATGCATCCCTGTTGCGAACCCATAGGTGGTTGCTTTAATCGCTTCGCGGGTGTTGTTACTGCCGGTATTCCCCACTATCAATAACTTATCAGCAAACTGCGAAACACTGTGGGCAATAAGCATCAAGTGCTCTTCCCAATTCATCAGTTGACCTTCACCCGTCGTACCGCCGACCACAATACCATCAACGCCAGCGGCGATTTGTCTTTCAACTAGTTTATCAAAGGTGGATAAGCATACCTCACCCGTTTGTGTATAGGGCGTCTTTATCGCCGTGATCACACGAGCTTGGCGTATTTTTTCCATTGAGCGCATAGAAATAATCTCATTTATTCTTTTATAGCAACATTTAATCATATCCATCGCCGCAATGGCAGATGTCTATGACTGATAGACGTGTTTATGCTAACAAATTATACGCCTTGCATCTGAATTGCATTTGAACCACAATAACTGTACATATATACAGTTATCTAAATTTACCAATGCATCTACTCGACTACCTTGAACAGTTCTACTACCGCGAAGAGTCTTTGTGTCAGCTGCTCGGTATCGAGCAAGAACAATTACAACACTGGCAACACTTACGCATATTTCCTCAGGCCAGCTATAGCCTTGAGAACAGTATTCAGTGCCACTCTTACCAAGGGATCTTTCCCTGCCAAGTATTTTGGCAGTATTATCCCGTAGCCATGCAAGATTGGGGCAGACAGCTGCAAAAGTCCAATATTGAAAGTGCTAGCACGGCATTTATTCTGTTTGCTCAACGTGCGCAGGGGGCGTTACAAAACTTGCAACAAGACGGCGTATTCATTGATGAGAGTTATACCGAAGACTTTGACGAGCGCCTCACACACCTTTGGCAGCAATTTCTCACTGGTCAATTCGGCACACAAACTCGCAATGGGCAAATAGAAGAAATCATGCAAATGGATGCATTGCGTTATAGCATTGATACGATTACTGAGGGACTCACTGTTCACGCTCTAGACAAAACCCAACGTCAACAGTTACACCCTGTTATGAAGCAGTTTTCCAAAGTGTTGATTCAGCCGCCAAGCCATGAATATGACCAGTCTTTGCGTGCTCGCTACCTGGATAAATTGACCATGAAGTACGATTTATCAGTAAAAATGTAGAGTGGCTGTGCTACATCACGTGCTTACAAGTATTAGCATCAGGTCAGTACGCCTTTATATAACTTGGCGCGCTCAGCCCTGTTTATTTGCTAATGAGGGTGCAAAATAAAGCACCCGCCTTTACTAAAACAGCTCTTCAATGCTAAACATCGCTGTGCACGGCTTCTGGCCTGCGCGTTGTAATAAACACGTCAAACAAATGAGAATTAGTTGCAACAACCTCAATCAAGTGATATGTTATCACATAATTAAGGAGGTATTGCTATGAAACCTAATATTCACCCTCGCTACCAAAAAGTGGCCTTTCATGATACGTCAGCTGATCAATACTTTGTGATTGGTTCAACCATTCACACTGACAGAACCGTAACCCTTGATGGCGTTTCCTACCCTTACGTCGCTATTGATATCTCTAGTGCGTCTCACCCCTTCTACACCGGAAAACAAAAAGCCGTAGGTAAAGATGGTCGTATTGCCCAGTTTAACCGTCGTTTTAAAGGCTTAGGAGCAAGAAAATGAAAGTATTGAGCTCGTTAAAAAGCGCCAAGAGTCGCCCCGGTACGCAAGTGGTAAAACGTCGCGGTCGCGTATTCGTTATTTGCAAATCCAACCCTCGCTTTAAAGCAGTGCAAGGAAAAGGCGGCAAAAAGCGCAAATAATGTAAAAGTGGTGCGTAAATAGCCAATTGACTGTTTACGTACCAGTCTAAACTTTACTGTTTGTGGCCCTATGCATACACTTAAATCTCTTCCGCTATTGCATGGTCACAATGAAGTATCTTCTGTTTACACTGCTCTGTTATATCGCCCTCGCCTTTATCAGCCCCCAAGTCGAGGCGCAAACTGCATCACCAGCGCTAAAAGTCTACTTTGTGAATCCCGGTCATCAATTTAATAATGCCACGGGGTTGTTTTGGCGTGATGTGAGCTCTGCCATGAACAGCGTCGCAGAAGATTTAAATATCGAATTGACGGTGAGTTACGCCAACCGAAACCACATCTTAATGAAGTCGCAGCTACGCCAAGCAATGAGCAGTGATGCCGACTACCTTGTTGTGGTTGACGAAAAGAAGGCGGTAACACAGTGGCTCAATGGCTCTCCCGAAATCACCAAGCCTATTTTGTTTATATTTAACGCCCCAGATGACGAGGTATTAGAAACTAAACCACAATGGTTCATTGGTTACCTTGCCCCCAATAACTTCGACGCAGGCTATCAGTTGGCAAATGCTTTATACCACATTGCGAAGTCGCGCTTTGCTCATGGCACAACCCTCAACTTATTAGCTCTGCATGGAGATTACAGCACTGACTCGGCAATCAGCCGCAAGCATGGCTTAGAACTTTTCTTACGCCAGCACCACGATATTAAGTTAGTACACAGCGATGTCGCTAATTGGTCTCAAGAGGAAGGGTTTCGAAAAAGTATCCGAGCCTTAGCCCGGTTCAAAGAAATTAATATGGTGTGGGCGGCCAATGACCCCATCGCCAACGGTGTTGTGCGTGCTGCCCGTAATGCTCGGGGAGAGACGCAGCCTGTTATCGGCGGTATCAATTGGGACAAGGTCCCAAGCAATGTCAGTGCAGATGTATCTGTCGGCGGGCATGTACTGCTCGGAGCCGCTGCGCTTATTGCTCTTTACGACGCCCACATACTTGAGCGGCCCTTCGGCTCTGATGCCAATTACCCAATATTCGCCGCCAATGATCCGCAATTTACGCCCCTTATTAATGCGTTGCACAATAAGGGACTAGGGGATATCGACTTTACTCGGTTTAGCAAAACTGCAGCGCAACCGTTAGATTTCACTTTATCCAACCTCGCGCAATGCTTAGCATCGCGCTGCCCTTAAAAACGAGTATTAATCGTTAGCCGAACAATAGCTCCCAGAAGCCTGGCGGTTCATGCAGCTCATGATACTTTTTACGCAGCATATCGATGTCTTTGAGAGTTTCACGGGCAGCCTCAAGTTGCCCCTGAGCAAGTTGTTGTTCAGCCGAGGCTATACGCTCAAGCACCTTATCCAACCCCTGTTGTGATTGCTCTGCTGCCTTTGAGAAGCGCGCTCGTTTGGCCTCTTGTACACGCTCTTTCAGGTCCTTCAGAGCATTACTCATGATTGTCGGTTGCTGCGCCTTCATTGCTTGTTTGTAGCTATGGCCCATGTTTTTCATCACCGCTTCAAGGTCGATCTGCTGAGATTGAGCCTGGGACAAACATGGCAAAGTAAATAAAATAAGGGCGCCGAAGCGCTTTAGTAATGGCAACATAGTTACATCTCTTGTCTTTTGAGTCGCTATTGTACCGATGCATCGACAGGACACAAGCGCCCTGTCAATCCCCTTTACACTTCGCCTCAAGTACTGTCGGTTCACTGTCTGGCTGGGCGTATTGTAAGCGCCCCAGAGCGTGACCCACATGATAGCCATCTAACCCCGCCACTGCGACCGTTTGCAAGCTGTTGAGGTCGATATGGCCATCCTCAAACAAGGCCGGCTGCTTAAGTACCACCTGTTCAATTTCACCGATCAACATGATGGTACCGTTGTACTCTATTGGCTGCTCGCTTAGCAGCTTTACGCTATAACAAAGCTGACTCTCGGCCACACTGGGCGCGGGGCAATCACCAATAAATTCGGCAGTGAGGCCAGTGGCTGAGAACTCACTCTCACCTGCTGGGTATTTGGCCGATGTTTGATGCGCCTGCTGCCAAAAGGACTGGTGAACTTGGTTCAAGGTGTACCAACCGGTTTCCCGAATATTGGCCAGAGTGTGGCGCTCGACCACATCCGGGCGCATGATCATCCCCACCAGCGGGGGCTGCGCCCCTAGGTGTACCACTGAGCTGACAATGGCAAGATTCTGCCGCCCTTGATGATCTGCAGTGCCCACTAAATTGGCACTTTTATAGCCAGACAAAGAGTTAATAAAATGAGCGCGATACCGCGATGGCATCTGCTCAATGTCGTGTTTACTAAAATGCATAAAAACGCTCTTAATAATTAAAATTGAATAGCAGATTTGTCCCAATCAAAGTAGCCACACTCAGGTAAGTCCTGCGTTTCCAAAGTGAGCTCGCGCAGCCGCTGAGCCACAAACGCAGGCGTAAACAACTTGTGTTCGGGAACATTTTTTTGAAAAGGTTTAGACAGTGGTGTATCCGTGGTGCCAGGATGAAACAGCACGAATTTTGCTTGTTTGTGGGTGCGTCGCACCTCCACAGAAGCGGTTTTCACTAACATATTCAGTGCCGCCTTGGAGGCTCGATAACTGTACCACCCTCCCAATCGGTTATCGCTAATGCTGCCAACTCGGGCGCTAAAAATGGTTACCACAGACGGTTCATTACGAGGGACTAATACCGGTGTATGCTTAAGCCACAACATGGGAACGAGGGTGTTGGCTCTTATCACCTCATTGAATTGCTGTTCATTAAAGGCCGATAAAGATTTTTCTGGAGCCACGCCTTGCCCATGCAAAACACCATTGCAGATGTAGATATAGTCAAATCGCAGCCCGTTGAGCTCCTTTACCCATTCATTAATAGCCTCATCATCATAATCAACGAGGTAATGTGGGCTGCGCTCAAGTTGACTACGCGAAACCGATGTAACCTCCACCTGTTGCTGTTCAAGCTCCTCAATAAGGGCTTTCGCGATTGCGCTGGAAGCGCCGATGATCAACGCCTGTTTCATGACTTGGGATTGCGACATTGGTTATTCACACACTGACTAGGCATTAATAACCGAGAAACAGGGAGGCGATAACGAGCGAAGAGTCGGTAAGCGATATCCGCAAACCATTTAATGACCGGCCAGCGTAAAACAGCCAGCCATCGCATCTTGCCGACTTGTCGCCACACTCGCACCGTGGCATCTAAACCGAGGTACAATTGCCCCTGTTCGTCCACGGCATGCAAAATACGATTAGCAGCGCTGAATTGCACCTGCGGATAAGCGGCCATGGTATGACTATCGTGAATATCTACGAGCTGAACTTCATCTCGTATATCCGCTTGTTTTAGTTTTCTCATTTCCGCCACACACAGTGGACATTGCGCATCATAGAATAAGGTGATCATACTTACCTCCGCAAACAAATACGCACCATAGATGGGAGAAGATCAAAAAAGCCCTTGGCCGGAGCTCAAGGGCTTGTGTGATGCGCTGGCATCTATCAGTTAACTAGCATTACGCAACGTCGTGGTTTCACCATCGGCGCGCTCACCATTAGGAGTTAATAAGTTCATATCGTAATCAAACTCATCAACACGAATAGCCAGCTCACGCTTGTTGTTATAGTCAATCAGTGAAGCGTACTGCTGCGCGTCAATAACGCTTGCCGCTAACGCGTTGTCGAGAGTTTCGCTAAAGCGCACGCCTGAGCGGATCTGTTTCGACTTAATAGCCTTGCGCACTTTCGCTAGGCTGTCTAGGTTAGCCAGTTTTGCTTTGTAAGCTTGCTCATTAATATCATGGCCATCACCTGGCGTTGGCTTAACGAGATGCGTCAGTTGCGCTTTAATATTGGTATCAAGCTGTGCTTGTTTCGCCAGCTCACGTACCAACTCGTCGCCGATAGCAGGCATCTTGTAGCCATACTGCCATGTCAAAAAGCGCATGAACTTACGCGTACCAGACGCGGGGAAGTTATCCAAAAATGCATGCAATGCCTTTTCCGCCTGCTGCAACGCCCAACGAGTTGCATAGTGGAAGTAAGGAGCTGCTTGCTCTCTATCCTCAGCACTGACTTTTTGCTCATAGTATTTAATGGATGCCATAGCTGCATACATATAGCTCATCACATCACCTAAACGCGCTGACAACATTTCTGCTTGCTTAAGCTTGCCGCCTAACACCAATAGCGAGAAATCGGCGTACACCGCTAAACGAGAGGATAGCTTATGTACTGCTTTTTCATATTCACGCACCTCTGGCAAGTTTGATTGACTTGACGCAGTGAACGGGAGCATGCCGTGCTTAAATGCACGAAGTGCGTTTGCTATGCTGTAACCCACAGTTTTACGCAAGATGCGATTGAACGTCGCGTCGGCATCTTTTTCCTGTGAGTGAATCGCCTCAACCATGTTTTGCAGGTACGGGTGACAACGCATTACACCTTGACCAAAGATCATCAGGTTACGCGTCAAAATGTTTGCGCCTTCAACGGTGATAGCGATAGGCTGCGCCACAAAGCCGCTAGCTAGGGTGTTTTGCGGGCCGCGTTGAATTGCTTTACCGGCTTGGATATCCATTGCTGAATTAAGCACATCGCGACCAATTTCAGTCATGTGGTATTTGGCAATCGCGGTTACCACTGATGGCTTCAAGCCCATGCCAAGTCCTTCGGTGGTCAGCACTCGCATGGCTTCTTGCAAGTAAGTTTTACCAGCAATATCCGCGAGTTTTTCCTGGATACCCTCAAATTGGCCAATAGCCAAGCCGAATTGCTCACGCACAGCGGCGTATTCAGCTGCGCCTTTAAAGGATACTTGCGATACCGATACGCCCAGTGCAGGTAGTGAAATACCGCGCCCTGCGCCTAAACAGCTCACCAGCATTTGCCAACCACGACCAATATTCTGTTGTCCGCCGATGATGAACTCCATCGGGATAAAGACTTTCTCGCCGCGTGTCGTGCCATTATAAAAACGCACGCCCATCGGGTCGTGACGGTTACCTAATTGCACGCCAGGATGGTCATGAGGAATAAGCGCACAAGTGATACCTAGGTTTTCTTTGCCACCGAGTAGGCCATCAGGGTCTACCACTTTGAACGCCAAACCCAGTACAGTCGCGATAGGGGCTAAGGTGATATAACGTTTGTCCCAAGTGACCTCAAGACCCAGTACTTTCTTACCTTCAAACTCACCTTCTTTAACCACACCAATGTCTGGGATACCACCGGCGTCAGAGCCGGCCTCAGGGCTAGTTAACGCGAAGCAAGGAATGTCGCGGCCATCAGCTAGGCGTGGCAAATAGTGATTTTGTTGCTCGTCAGTGCCGTAGTGAAGCAGTAACTCACCTGGGCCTAGAGAGTTAGGCACCATGACTGTCACTGCCACCGCCGAGGATTTCGTTGAGATTGTCGCAACGATGGTAGAGTTTGCATATGGGCTGAACTCTAAACCGCCAAACTTTTTCGGGATGATTAACGAGAAAAAGCGCTCTTTTTTAAGAAATTCAAGAATATGCTCAGGGAGATGATTACCGGATTGGATTTCGGTCTCATCAATCATCTCAAGCAATTGTGCCACTGGGCCGTCGAGGAATGCCTGCTCTTCGGCACTCAAGGTTGCCGCTGGCACATCGCGCAGGGCAGCAAAGTCAGGTTTACCCCGGTAAATCGAGCCCTCTAACCAAACATCACCAGCGTCTAGCGCCTCTTGCTCGGTAACAGAAATACTCGGAAGGATTTTTTTCAATTTAGTACGTAAGCTCATAACCAACTCATCAGACCAGTTAATTTACCCACTATTACGGCATAAAAATACAAACAGATCAATTGGTCCAACCAGTTTTTTAACAGAAATTTCAATTCCCGTTTAAGTTGGTGCAATTAACATATTGAAATTAAATGGCTTTAAGCGCACAGGTGTACGCTGAATTTTTTTGTTATTTATCTTGGTATCGGCTGAGACGAAAAAGGCAGGCGGGCTGTAAATCAAAACAATACCCAAAAGCTCGGGTAGTAAAGACAATGAAAAGGCACAGAGGCGGTGTTAGAAGGCACCGAATTTTACCGGGAGCAACTGTGCTAACACATCAGGTGCAATTGCCAGCTCAACGCCTCGCTTGCCTGCGCTGACATAAATACGTGGCTGTTGTAGTGCACTTTGATAAACAAAAGTCGGCAAGCGCTTTTTTTGCGCAAATGGGCTGACTCCCCCAAGCACATAGCCGGTAATACGCTCAACTTCACTCGCACTGGCCATCGCCACCTTTTTACACCCCACTAATTTTGCCAGCGCTTTGGTATCGACCGTGCGATTGACTGTCGTAATGGCGACAACATAGTCATTATTCGCGGTTTTAAGAACCAAGGTTTTGAACACGCTTTCACAATCTAGAGAGAGCTTGGCAACGACTTCCTGGCCGTAATTGTCAGCCTGAGGGTCATGGCTAAAACTGAGCAACTCGTATGCGTGTTTGTGCTTTTCTAATAGGGTCACAGCGGGGGTCATAGTGTATCCGTATCTTTATCATCTGTAACTTAGAGCATACTGCGGGGTTAGATCTTTGTCTATGTTTCAGAACCTAGCTAACTATATGATAACAAGGCTCTTATGTTAACTCAGTGTAACTTTAATCTAAGTTTCATAAAACCTTCGTTAGGATGTCATGAAATCACTCATAAGGGGTTGTCTGCGTATTGATTAAGTGCGTCTCGAGGGATATGATAATAGCTATCATTTACACTTATACTTTTCGGTAATCTAATTATGAAAACATGGTCACACTCTATAAAACTCGCGGGCCTTGGCCTTGTTCTAGCCTCTGCCGTAGCCACTCAACCTGCCTTTGCAAACGGCCCAATTGGTGAGCACGTAAATCACCTACAGGAAAACTTAAAAGACTATTCAGAAGAAGTTGAATGGATGGTTGGCAAGGTTGATACCCTAGTCAGCAAATATGAACAGCAAGGCAAAAAGTCAGTAAACAGTGATGAGCTCATTGAATACTGGGAATCGGTTAAGTTCCACAGTGCCATTGAAACTAATTATGTGCCGGTTTATGCCTCGATTTGGCAAGGTTTGTATGGTGTAAAAATGGCCATTGATAATGGCGAACCTAGCAGCAACGTGCGTACCCAGCAACAAGCCATGAATGCAGCCTTGTGGCAGGGTCTTGGGGCTGTTAAACTTGCCGCGCAGTACCAACAAAAAGGCTTGCTTGAGAGCGTTAAAACCACAGCAACGGAGTCCATGACCCAAAGTGCCACCATTGTTGAAATCAAGCACAAACTGGACCGCGTGGTTGCCAAATACGCAGAGCGCCTTAATGAAGAAGCGACTAGCATTGTCCACGATACCTACTTGCACCTTTTTGAAGGCGTAGAGGGCACGCTGATTGAGCAAGACGCTAACCTCGTTGAAGTACTAGAAAAAGATTTTAACGTTACGCTGCCTAAAGCCATCGCCGATGATAAAGGCGTTGATGCGGTGCGCAATGTTGTCATTGATATGCAAACAAAATTAGACCGCGCTAAGGCGTTGATTGAGAAAGCCGAAAAAGCACGTAAGGATGTATTTTAAGTGAAGCGTAGGACCTTTATTCAAGGCCTAGCTGCGTTAGGGGTGGCTGGCGCCTTGCCGCTGCCTCTGTCACGTGCATTTGCCGCGACCACAGCCAGTCCTGTTTCTGTTGATCAGTTACCGCGTTTAGAGGGGAAGCTGGCGCTTTACCTCGGTCGCGGTGAAGGTGGTTTGTATGAAAACGTGTTACAAGCCATCCAAGACAAAAACCCCAAACTAGAGCTTGGGATCCGTCGTGGTCCGACTGCCGCTTTGGCAAACACTATTGTAGCCGAGGCTAAAATGGGCGTGCAGCGCGCCGATTTGTTCTGGGCCGTCGACTCTGGCGCTATAGGTCTGGTCACTGATGCAGGCTTAGCTCACCCCCTACCTGATGATCTGTCTGCCCAGCTTCAGCCCCAGTTCCGTTACCCTGGTTGGGCACCGGTGACTGGCAGGGTTCGCACTTTACCCTACAACACTGAGCGCCTAAGTGCTGAGCAGATCTCCACAGATATTATGGATATTGCCGAGAGCGACTTGAGCATCGGTTGGGCGCCCGCTTACGCTTCGTTCCAATCATTTGTCACGGCCATGCGCCTCATAGAAGGTGATGACAAAACCGCTAAATGGTTAAAGAAGGTGCAAAAACGCGCCAAATCCTATGCTGGGGAACTGGGCGTAGTGATGGCTGTTGAACGCGGTGAGGTAGATATTGGTTTTGCTAACCATTATTACACCTTAAGGTTGAAATCCGGTAAGCCCGATGCCAATTTAGCGTTAGCCTTTACCAATAATGATGCTGGCTGTTTAGTCAATGCCTCTGGTATTTTGGCTCTGAGCGAAGACCCATTAGCAGTGAACTTTATGCGCTACTTACTAAGCGCCGAAGTGCAAAGTTATCTCGCCCAAGAAGCCTATGAAATTCCGCTTATAAGCGGTGTTTCGCAGCCAGAAGGGTTGCCGCCACTGGCTAGTGTTTCACCACCCAAAGTAGACTTAACGCAACTAGCAGATTTGCGACCGACTCTCGATTTAATGCGCGCCAGCGGTGTGTTGTAATGCGCCTACCTGCGTCTTACCCTCTAGCGCTGCTCGCGGCGCTAGTTGCCCTAACCCCTGTGTATGTGCTGCTGAGCTTAGCAAGTGACGCTAACACCCTATTTGACAGTCATAATCTCGAGATTCTCGGCAACACCTTAGCGCTAATGGCATTGACCGTCTTGGGCTCCATCCTTATCGGCGTGCCTTTGGCGTTTATAAGCGCTTATGTGCACTTACCACTGAAAAAATTCTGGTTAGTGCTTTTTGCGGCTCCCCTCGCTATCCCGAGTTATATCGGTGCATTTACCTTGTATGCCGCATTCGGTCCTGGTGGCGAAATAGAAGGGTTGTTTGGCCTGACCACCGCGCCTATGTATGGTCTCAGCGGCGCAGCGATAGTGATGACCCTTTATACCTTTCCTTTTGTGATGATGACCACCCGCTCGTCGCTATTAAGCTTAGATGCCAGTATGGTCAACGCTGCGCGCACTTTAGGAATGTCCATGACCGGCAGTATTTTTAAGGTGATTTTACCGCGCGTGGTCAATGGTATCGCCGCCGGCTCGCTACTGGTGGCGTTGTATACCTTATCCGATTTTGGCACCCCAGCGATGATGCGCCTGGATACCTTCACCCGCGTTATCTACGTTGAATACAATGCCTTTGGCCTAAACCGAGCAGCAATGCTGTCATTACAGTTAATGTGCATTGTTGGTTTTTTATTGTTTTTAGAATCACAAATAAAAACCGCCACCGAGCGCCATGGTCGTGCGCTTGTCCTGTTCCCCAGTCGCTTGCAGTTAATGGGGTTATTTACCATTTTCACACCTATTCTGATGCTTGCGATTGGTTTGCCTTTGGCTATTTTTATGCTTTGGCTCGCCCGTGATGGCGTTGCCGATTTTGACATAAATATCGCCTGGAACTCGGCGTATGCGTCGATTATAGCCGCGCTCACCGCCGTGATTGTCGCCATCCCCGTTGCCCATGCGGCACTGACCGGCAAAGCCGGGCGTATTATGGAGCGCGTCACCTACTTTGGTTTTGGTATTCCCGGAATTGTTATGGGCACAGCATTGGTTTATGGTGGCCTGCAATTACCCCTGCTCTATCAAACCCTCGCCTTATTAGTGATTGCCTATGTACTGCGCTTTCTCCCTTTAGCCGTAGGTAGCATTCGTACCAGCACTGAACATTTGGATGGCAGTTTAGTCAAATCCGCACGGGTATTAGGTGCTTCTCCGAGGGAGGCCTTTATGCGCGTGACTTTGCCCCTGACTGCACGCGGCATTGTCGCTGGTGCTGCACTGGTATTTTTAGAGTCTATGCGCGAGCTCGAAGCAACTTTATTGCTTGGTCCAACTGGCTTTGAGACCCTGTCTACCTACCTATGGCGAGTGTATGAGGCCGGATATTTTGGTCGCGCAGCAATTCCAGGGCTACTTCTAGTAGTGATCTCCGCCGGCGGCCTCGCTATTATGCTTTCAGGCGAGAAACGCAGCAGTTAAACGTGAAGAGGAAACCTAAACATGCTATCTGTAAGTAAGCTGTCTATCGATTACGGTAGCAATCGCGTTGTCAGTGAACTCGACCTGGCCCTTGATAAAAGCGAAATTTTGATGCTCGTAGGCCCCACAGGCTGTGGAAAAAGCACGATTTTGCAGGCCCTCGCCGGGCTTATTCCCATCAGTGAGGGGCAAATCGATGTTGGCAAGTGGCGCGCTACCCCCACGCAAACGGTGCCTCCTGAAAAACGCAGCGTAGGTATGGTATTCCAAGACTTTGCGCTGTTCCCACACTTAAATGTTCAGCAAAATATTTGCTTTCGTTTAAAAGACCACACCTTGGCCGATCATTGGATTGACTTACTTGGCCTGCAGGCATTTCGCGATAAAAAGCCAGCCACCCTCTCCGGCGGCCAAAAACAGCGTGTTGCCCTGGCCCGCACTTTGGCGCATCAGCCGGATTTTGTGCTACTGGATGAACCCTTATCAAACCTAGATGCAGCGCTCAAAGACACGCTACGCTGGGATATTCGCAATGCTTTGAAAGAAGCCGGCGTGCCCGCTATTTGGGTAACCCACGACCAAGAAGAGGCACTCTCTGTGGGCGACCGCGTTGGGGTGCTCCGCGATGGTAAAATTCAACAGATTGATAGCCCAGAAAAATGCTTCAGCATGCCAAGCAATCGCTTTGTCGCACGATTTTTAGGCGAGGCAAGCTTTATTCGCGGACAACATCAACACCACCAAGCCAGTACCGCGATAGGAATAGCGCCAGTAGTAGGCATTGACGACAGCGCAGCGGAAGTAGATGTGTTGCTGCGCCCAGACGATGTGTTATTAGCGCAAGATGCAAACAACAGCAATGGTGTTGTTACTTGGGTCAGGTTTGAAGGCGGCAGCAGACTGTGCGCGATTGAACTGCCCTGCAAAACCACGGTGACCAGCCGCGTGAGCCATGAAATGCTAGTGCGCCCTGGCGATAAAGTACATGTTTCATTAAGCACCTCACACCCATTAGCCGCATTTACGATCCAGAGTAGCACCTAGTTACGGGATAAAGTTCGCTCTCAACGCTGGTTGTGTACTAAGGTTAGTTGAGGTATACGAGCGAGTGGGTGAGAGACAATGCTGAGTCGAAATATCCGCCTTGCCAGCTTAGCGGTCGTGGCGGTACTCCTTACGTGGCTGATTTCAGGTGAGTACGATTACTGGCAGCATCAACGTCAATGTGCAGCACGCTGCGAGCAACTAACGCGTAGCGCGCCATCCGTACACGAGGTGAGATACCACGAAGATGTGCAGTTGTGTCGTTGTTCAGACGTTACAGAACAAGCATTGCTGCTCAATTAGATACAAAAAAAGCGCCTCAAGGCGCTTTTTTACTTTAACGAGCTCACCCTTACTTGGTTAAGTCATCAAAGAACTTTTTCACCCCGTCGAAGAAACCTTTCTCCTTCGGGCGGTATTTTGAGCTGTCTTTGCCCAAGCTGCTTTCTAACTGCTCAAGTAGCTCGCGTTGCTCACTGTTGAGGTTCACTGGCGTTTCAATCACCACCTTACAGATTAAATCACCGACTGAACCGGAGCGCACTGACTTGACCCCTTTACCACGCATACGGAACATCTTTCCAGTTTGCGACTCTGCTGGGATTTTCAGCTTAGCACGACCATCTAGCGTTGGTACTTCAATCTCACCGCCTAACGCTGCTGTGGTAAAACCGATAGGTACTTCACAGTACAGATTGTTGCCGTCGCGAACAAAGATAGGGTGTTCGCGTACACTCACTTGTACATAGAGATCGCCTGCAGGCGCACCATGAGCACCGGCCTCACCTTCGCCAGCAAGACGAATACGATCGCCAGTATCCACACCCGGGGGAATTTTCACCGACAATGTTTTGGTGCGCTCTACGCGGCCTTGACCATGACAACTATCACAAGGGTCGGAAATAATTTGCCCTGTCCCCTGACAAGTTGGACACGTCTGTTGCACTGCGAAGAAACCTTGGCGCATTTGTACCTGCCCTGCACCATGACAAGTATGACAGGTTTTCGGTTTTGAGCCTGGTTTGGCACCTGAGCCATCACAAGGCTCACAGGCCACCCAAGTAGGCACTTTGATTTCGACGTCTTTACCACGCACTGCCTCTTCTAGGCTTAAGTCCATGTTGTAACGTAAATCGGCGCCACGTTGTTGGCGTGACTGACGACGACCGCCGCCAAAGATGTCTCCAAAGACATCCCCGAAGATGTCACCAAAATCGCCTGCGCCACCGCCAAAGCCGCCGTGGCCGCCACCGCCGCCTTGTTCAAATGCTGCATGGCCGAACTGATCATAGGTTTGGCGTTTTTGCTCATCACCGAGGACTTCATAGGCTTCTTTGACTTCTTTGAACTTATTTTCAAGCTCTTTATCGCCGGCAGTACGATCCGGGTGATATTTCATCGCCAGGCGCTTATAAGCCTTTTTAATATCTCGGTCACTGGCGTCCTTTGCTACGCCAAGGACTTCGTAATAATCGCGTTTTGACATATCTACCACTACTGTTAATAAATGCAGCAAGGCTGCAAAGTGAAAAAGGGTTTACCGTTGAGCCTTAGCCATGGCAACCCTCATTCCTAAAATCTACATACACTAAGGGCGCGTCAAGCGATTTCGCCAGCGCGCCCTTACAAAGTTCAAGACTTATTTATTCTCGTCTTTCACTTCTTCAAACTCAGCGTCAACAACATCGTCGTCTTGCTTTGCTTGTGATTGCTGCTGTGCACCGGCATCAGCGCCACCTTGCTGTTGGGCTTTCGCTTGCGCGATTTCCATTAGCTTTTGTGACTTCTCAGCAAGCGCTTGGGTTTTCGCATCGATTTCTTCTTTGCTTTCACCCTTAATCGCAGTTTCAAGCTCCGTTAGCGCACTTTCGATAGCTGTTTTATCTTCTGCCGGTAAATCATCACCCGCTTCTTCGATTTGCTTACGCGTACCGTGTACTAAAGCATCTGCTTGGTTACGTGCAGTTACTAACTCTTCGAACTTTTTATCTTCCTCAGCGTTTGCCTCGGCATCACGTACCATTTTTTCTACTTCATCATCGCTTAGACCTGAAGAAGCTTGGATAGTGATTTTTTGCTCTTTACCTGTGTCTTTATCCTTTGCTGACACATGTAAGATACCATCGGCATCAACATCGAAAGTGACTTCGATTTGCGGCTCGCCGCGACGCGCTGGACGAATACCCTCAAGGTTGAACTGACCAAGCGACTTGTTGTCGGCAGAGCGCTTACGCTCACCTTGCAGTACATGAATTGTTACTGCATTTTGGTTATCTTCCGCTGTTGAGAAAGTTTGCGACTTCTTCGTTGGAATGGTCGTGTTTTTCTCGATCAATGCGGTCATCACTTGGCCCATGGTTTCGATACCAAGAGACAGTGGAATAACATCAAGCAGAAGTACGTCTTTCACGTCACCAGCAAGAACACCACCTTGCACTGCCGCACCCATAGCTACCGCTTCATCCGGGTTTACGTCTTTGCGAGGTTCTTTGCCGAAGAACTCAGTAACCGTTTTCTGCACTAATGGCATACGTGTCTGACCACCCACTAGGATAATGTCATTCACATCACCTACCGATAAATCGGCATCCGCCAGTGCTTTTTTCAATGGCTCGATAGACTTAGTAACAAGGTCTTCAACCAATGACTCAAGCTTAGCGCGAGTCAGCTTCACGTTCATGTGCTTAGGACCGCTAGCATCAGCCGTAACATAAGGTAGGTTCACCTCAGTTTGCTGTGCACTTGAAAGCTCAATTTTAGCTTTCTCGGCGGCTTCTTTAACACGCTGCATAGCTAGCGGATCGTTATTAAGCTCAATACCTTGCTCTTTTTTGAACTCTTCTACCAAGTAGTTGATAACGCGGTTATCAAAGTCCTCACCACCTAGGTGCGTGTCACCGTTGGTTGCCAGTACTTCGAAGGTGTGCTCGCCTTCTACTTCGTCGATTTCAATGATAGAGATATCAAAAGTACCACCACCGAGGTCATACACAGCAACCACGTTGTCGCCTTTTTTCTTATCCATACCATAAGCAAGCGCAGCGGCCGTTGGCTCGTTAATAATACGCTTAACTTCTAGACCCGCGATACGACCTGCGTCTTTTGTTGCTTGACGCTGTGAATCGTTGAAATATGCAGGCACTGTGATTACAGCCCCTGTGACTTCTTCACCTAGGTAATCCTCGGCGGTCTTCTTCATTTTCTTCAAGACTTCGGCAGAAATCTGAGGAGCAGCACGCTTTTCGCCTTTTGCTTCGACCCAGGCGTCGCCATTGTCTGCTTTAACAATCTTGAACGGCATGATGCCGATATCGCGTTGTACTTCTTCGTCTTCAAAACGACGACCAATTAAACGCTTGATTGCAAAAAGTGTGTTAGTCGGGTTGGTTACCGCTTGGCGTTTCGCCGGCTGACCTACTAGCGTTTCACCGTCTTCAGTGAATGCGATAATAGAAGGAGTCGTGCGATCGCCCTCGGCGTTCTCAATTACGCGTGGCTTATCACCGTCAAGTACTGCTACACACGAGTTAGTAGTACCTAAGTCGATTCCAATAATCTTACCCATGAATCTTCTCCAACTTCAAAATTCTGTTAACGTGTTCGATGACTACTAGATAGGGGCCGCTTTTGTTAATTCAAGCGTCATAATTAAAAAAATTTCGTTTTTTTGTCATTTTTTTCAATTTTCCCCCTCGCCAAGGAAAAATTTGCCGTTAAACTGGTCTGACAAGTTCAATTAAGGTGAGACAGATGACCTTTGATACCCTATTGGCCAGCGTGACTGGCGAGAACCAACAAACGCTCGAATTTCCTGCTTCTTGGACACAAGGGCGCACAGCCTTTGGCGGCTTGTCTTGCGCATTAGCCTTACAATCCATGCTGAAACATTGCGATAGCGATCGTATTTTACGATCGTTTAGTGCGCAATTTATTGGCCCCATTGCTCCGGACACACCCTTTACTCTGACCTTCCACCATTTGCGCGAAGGCAAAAGCTCTAACCAATACAGCGCAACCATTGAGCAGCATGGACAAGTGTGTTTATCTGTCCAGGGATTATTCGCCAAAGACCGCGCCTCCGAGGTTGAAGTGCCAGTGGCCGCTGTCACCGTCCCTAAAGCCGCCGATGCAGAAAACTGCTTACCCTATGTAGAGAATGTTATGCCGGCCTTTTTTCAGCATGTGGACTTAAACCTAACCGAGGGCAATATGCCTTACAGCGGCGCCGAACGCACTGACTTAACAGGCTGGATGCGCTTTAAAGGACAACAGCAGCAGTACGACTGGACCCATGTCATTGCCCTGATTGACAGTTGGCCACCATCGCAATTACAAGCATTTAAGCAACCGGCACCAGCAAGTAGCATGAGTTGGCATGTAGAATGTTTAACGCTACCTCAATTAGCAGCGTCACAATGGCTAGGCTTGCATGTGCACACCACCGCCGCACATAACGGCTACGCTTATGAAGACGCCACTGTTTACTCTGAGTCAGGGCAGGTGCTTGCTCGCTCTAAACAAACTGTGGCCTTATTTGCTTGATTGGCGCTGAGCATACGATGGCGCGCTGGCAAGCAATGCCTTGTAGCGCGGTGTTTTTTTTAGCTCTGCAAGACCTTGGTTGAAGCGCTCACGCAGCTGTGAATCAGTAAATACCACGTGTCGGGGAGAAGGAGGCCAAAGCGCATGGATGGTAACTGGCTTTGTCTGTTGCCCCTGGTTCATTGCAAAGGTGTGTAAGTAATACTGAAAAATGCGCTTCTCCAGCACAATCACATCTACCCACCCCTTCATGAGATGGTCTATTTGCGCATACTGATTGACTACCTCATCATAACTCAAGGCGTTAGTAATGGCCTTGGTATAGTCAGGTCCAAGGTAGTTTTTGGCATTTTGAAACGCAAGAATGCTTTTACCATGTAAGTCACTGAACTGCTCAATGCTGAAGTTATGCTCAGCTAAGCTAATAGCTACATTCTCAAAATACAATAAGGGCTCGCTGTAATAGCCCTCGAGCCCTGACTCTTTCGGAATATTAATCGCGCCGCTAATTTTACCTTGGCGTAACTGCGCCTCGGCACGGCGATTACTTAAAAAGTGTAAAGTTAATGGCCCAAGCTGCGCTTTTTCCAAAGCATGTTTGATAATATCTATCTCAATCCCGTGGTGTCCGTCTTTAAATACATAAGGTGGGATGTAAGCACTGGCGGAGAGCTCCACAGCGTTATCGTCGAGGTTATTGGCAGCATTTGCTGTGCACATAAACATCGTACACAGCATTACCTTACTGATAGCTAGCCAATTCTTCGTTACCAGACCCCTTGCCATAACCCGTCCTTAGTCACTAGGAATTACATAAAATAAGCGCTATGCTCTAACATTAGCAGTTAACTGGATAAAGTTTGAGAAAACATGCAACTGGCCTGCCCGCAATGTGATCTAGTGGTCGATGTGCCGCGACTACAAGCCAAACAAGTTGCCCAGTGCCCTCACTGTCACTCGAGCTTAAATGCAAGCAACGTCAATAACGACCCTAAAGTTGTAGCCCTCACCCTGAGTGCCATTATTTTATTATTGAGCTCAGTGTTTTACCCTTTTATTTCGTTCTCCAGTCGAGGCATCACGCAAACTATGACCTTGCCTGATGCCGGACGCATGCTTTTTAACTACGACAGCACCCTGTTAGGGATATTTATTGATATCAGTATCATTATCTTACCCTTAGTGATGCTGTTGTTACTGCTGCCTTTACACTTAGGTTTTTTGCGCACCTTGCCAAAGCATTGGGGACGTAAGCTGCTGAAATTGACCCTGGCATTGGATACCTGGGTGATGTCGGAGATTTTCCTCGTCGGCGTATTGGTCAGTATGGTTAAAATAATGTCTATGGCTGACATTACCTTTGGTATTAGCTTTTGGGCCTATGGCGGGTTTGTGCTGACATATATAGGTGCCCTATCTTACGTCAACCGTCCTCGACTGTGGCGACAGATTGCCCCTCATAAAGAGGTCGCTGTTCCAAAAGGAGTGAGGGCTATTGATGTCAATCTACGCGCCTGCCATGTTTGCCAGCAACTTACCTACGACAAATTATGCCCACGCTGTCATAGCACTACGCATTATCGCAATATGCAAAGTGTACAAAAGGCCGCTGCCTGGCTGGTGACGTCGGTACTGTTGTACATTCCTGCCAATGTACTGCCTATCATGTATACCACCAGCTTGGGAGACAGAGAGCCATCAACGCTAATTGGCGGCGTAATACTGTTGTGGCAAAGTGGTTCATACCCCATCGCTTCGATTATCTTCCTTGCCAGTGTGGTGGTGCCATTTGCTAAAGCATTGGTGCTTGCGACCTTGTGCGTGATGGTTTACCGCCAAGCCAGTCGCCGCTCTATGGTGTACACTCGGCTATATCAGGTTACTGAATTTATTGGCAAATGGTCGATGATTGATGTATTTGTTGTTGCTATCTTGGTAGCCTTAGTACAGCTAGGCAACCTGATGCTGGTCGAACCCGGGTTGGGCGCGTTATGTTTCGCAGCGATGGTTATTTGCCAAATGATGGCGGCCCATGCTTTTGATCCACGTTTGATTTGGGATCCCCCTGAAAAAGTGAAGAGAGTCGTGAATGAGTAATACTGCGCGCATTAAAACGGCGCCTAAACTGTCCCCTATTTGGCTGATCCCTATCATCGCCTTGTTTGTTGGTGCTTGGATGTTACTGCAACACCAACTCTCGCAAGGGCAAACTATTTACATCAAAATGCCCCATGCTGAGGGTATCGTCGCCGGTAAAACAGAAATCAAAGTTCGCAGTGTAAAAATAGGCACTGTCGATGCAATTCGATTGGCGTCAAGCCGCGACCATGTTATCGCCCGAGCTCAAGTCGATAACCACTACGATAACTTACTCACTGAAGATGCAAAAATATGGGTGGTCAAACCGCGCGTGGATGAAAGTGGAGTCACCGGCTTTAGTACTTTATTTTCGGGTGTTTATTTAGAATTCGCCCCTGGCGAGAGTAAACAGCTCACCGAGCGCTTTGAATTGCAAGAGGAGCCCGCACTGATTGCCAATGATGTCAAAGGCGGGCGTTACAAGTTAATCAGCCGAGATGCTGAAGTGCTTGAGGTGGGCACAGGGGTTTACTTCAAAGGGTATAAAATCGGCCAAATCGAAACTGCCAATTTTGATTGGCAACAACAAGTGATGCGTTACGGTTTATTTATTAATGCGCCGTACGAAAACCTGGTGACGTTAAACACGGTCTTTTGGGTTAATTCAGGACTCGAATTTGACCTATCCGCTGATGGTATCAACGTCAAAACAGGGTCGATCGCGAAAATGCTAAAGGGAGGTATTTCGCTGGCTACCCCAGAGGGCGATCCTCCAGGAGCAGTCGCCAAGCAAGACCACACCTTTAGCCTAAGTGACAGCTATAAAGCTGCGCTAGAACAGCGATTTTATGATTACCAGCACTACCTCATTGAGTTTGAGCAGTCTATTCGCGGCCTACGAGAGGGTGCGCCGGTCGAATACAGGGGTATGCGCATAGGCACTGTCGAGCAAGTCCCGGCTGAGGTTATGATTGATGGTCGCCCTGCTCACTTTAGCAATACCAGCAATGCCGTTCCGGTACTTATACGTATCGAGTATGGGCGCTTGTACCGCGACTCAACACAAGCGAGGGAGTTTTGGCAATCTCATGTTGATGAGCTCCTGCAACAAGGACTTAAAGCTTCTTTGAAGCCTGGCAACCTGCTTACTGGCGCCGTTTACGTTGATTTTGATATCTATCCTGATAGTGAATTGGTCGGCTTAACACAACGCGGCGACTACACTGTTTTCCCCAGTACCTCCAGCGGCATCACGGTGCTGGCCAACCAAGTTAATGATGTACTCAATAAGGTTAAAGGCCTTCGTATAGAAGAAAGTTTGGCTCAGTTTGAAAGCACCATGGCCCGTTATGAAACGCTTGCTGTGGATATGCGCCAGTTCATGAGCGACCCGAGTATGAAAGCGCTGCCCAAAGAGTTTACCCAAGATATGGCTGATATTAGCCAAAGTATGCGCCAATTTGAGCAAAGCATGGAGCAATTTGAGGTGACCATGGCGAGCTTCCAAAATGGTTCGAAAATGTATCAACAAATGCAGTCTTCACTTGAGCAAATGCAGCGCCTAATGGATGAACTGCAGCCCCTATCGAAAGGATTAAAGGAGCAACCTAATATGCTGATCTTTGATAAAGAGCTGCCTGCTGATCCGCTGCCAAGGAGTGATAACTAATGGTTCGACTTATTTTATTACTGACGCTGGCATTGCTGATACAAGGCTGCGCCACAGACTCGCGAAGTATCAGTATCCGCTACTACCAGTTAGATAACGCGCTGTTTAATAACAACCTGTTACGCACCGATGACCAGACCCAACACCTATTGCGTTTAAGCCCTATCAGTTTACGCGGTAACCTTAATAACCGTGCCATGGTAGTACGACGCTCACCGCAAGAAATATACAGCGCTAATTACCATTTTTGGGCCGATAGCCCAGCACTCATGCTCGAAAGTAGCGCCCAGTTGCAGCTAATGGCTACATTAGAGCAAGTGCTGGTCGTCAAAGGGGCTGATGTCTACGCCGAGCAGCTGCAGTCATCGTTTTATCAGCTCGATATCGACATCGACCATTTTAACGGTGGCCTCGATAACAATGCAGAAATAGCAGGCTTGTGGCGTTTATCTCGAGTTGATGAGAAAGGTAAATTACACGTACTCAGTATGGCGCGCTTTAGCCAAAGCGAGCCGCTGGCACAAGATGGCTACGCTGCTTTGGCATCCGCCCTGAGTAAAGCATGGCAAGCCAGTTTGAAAGAGATTGCTAACGCCCTTCCTCAGCACTTTAATCAAGGCTAAATTAAACACATAAAAAAGGCTCCCATGGGAGCCTTTTCTGCACGTTATTATCCAGTAAACTACTGCTGCCAGCTGATTTGCTTTTGGAAGTCAGCCACCGATTCTACCTTGGTTTGCTCAGGTAAATCAGCGAAATCCTTGTCGGCAAATTTACTGCCACGAAGCTGCACGTTGAGCCTTGCGGCTTCTGGGTTCATCATCGTTTGCTGGTAGAATGCTTGGATGTCTGCAAGCGTCAGTTGCTCGACCGCCGCAATCAGTTGGCTACGGCTGTTGAAATCAAACTGTTCGCGATACCAATCGGTAATAAGACGTCCAAGTTCATCTTTTAGATTTTTTGGCTGCTCTTTGAGCGCCACGAGAGTGGCATTTTTAAGTTGCGCAAACGTCGCCTCATCCATCTCATTAAGCTCTTGTTGATATTGTTGCTTGAAGCTATCAAAACGGGCCTGCATTGCCTTCGGACCTTTGACCGGGGTTTGAATAAACAACCCTATGGCGGCATAGTCCTCAAGTGGACGGGCGATAGCACCAACGGCGTAAGCCAGCTGCTCTTCAGTGCGCAGTTTATCAAAAGCCACCGTACGGAAGTGCCCTTGTAATACCGCAGCCGCTGCTTTTTGCGCATAACCTGGGGTCGGGTGATAAACCATGTCAATAATAGCGACATCAGCCACCTCTATGTCTTTATGAACAACATAGGTTTCGCCCTGCTTAGGTTGCCAAGACTGAGAACGCGTATACTGGCTATCTTCTTTTTGCGTCGGCAGCGCCTGAGTAATATTTTTGGCAATGACGTCAATACTGCTTTGATCATAGTTACCAAAAGCAAATACCCGCACTGTGTTATGCGTCAACACTTGGTTCATCAATTGCTCTAAGTCCGCTACCGTAAGTGATTGCGCTTTGGCAATCAGCGCCTCGGTGTCGTAACTGCCAGAGCGAACTAGGTTGGAGTACTCATCAAACGCTTGGTAAAAAGGAAATTGCTGCTGCGCATTGTTTAGTGCTCGTACATAGCGGTCTACGGCTTGATTAAATGCTTGTTCATCGACTTCAACCTGCAAGTTGCTTAGCGCTTCACGTAACAATTCTGGCTGTTTATCGGTGAACCCGCCGACAGTGAGAGTAAACCCGTTACCAGGGTCCATGCCTACCGACATGCCAGCAATAGAGGCCTCGGTTGCCAACGCGGTTTGCGACAAATTGTATAAATCGGCCCACAAATTCATTAACACCTTAGCTGTCATATCGTTTTGGGGCGCTGGTGAATTAACATACACCTCGACCAACCCCTTAGGCTGCTCAGCAAAATGTTGGCTCGGCTGCTGCCAGATTTTGATACCGTTTTTATCGTAGCTCACAACCGGTTTAGTTTGCGCCGCGTAGCCACGAGTTTTGATATCAAAATGCTGTGGCAGCAGACGATTAACGCTGGGTAAAGACAAAGCAAACTCGCTTGCTTGCTGCCAACTTGCTTGCTCTTCGCTACTGATATCTTCAATGCGGTATTCGCCGTCGTAGAAGTGCAGTTGACTATCGGTTTGCTCTTGCTGAGAAATATACCAAACTCGCAAGGTCTCGCCGTTAAGCTGTGTCAGCACATCCTGCACTGCCTGCGGATTAAACTCACCATAATAGTAAGGCGCGTTAATTGCGTTGGTGAGCGGATAATCCTGCATGCTTTGCGTTAACGAAGAAACATAGCTAAATTCATCGCTTTTCTCTAAGAACTGAAACTGGTTATTCAGCGACGTTCGAATTTCGTCGAAGTATTTCTCATCAACACCATTTTCCTTGATAAGCTCAATGTAACGCATAACCGTAGCGACGATTTGTTCACGGTTTTGCATCCCTGCATCTGTCAGTTCAATATCCACTGACAACGCGCCATAATTGCCGTACATATTCGCTGATGCATTGGCACTCAATTGTGAGACCCAGCCCTTATCACGCAGTATTTGCGCTGGAGAGCCTGGCATTTCATTGCTAAGTAAGTAGGCCACAAAGCGGTTCGGCTTAAGGGCAAACTTATCCATGTTATTTTTAATCGTGAAATCAAGCTTCAGCTGTTTCACATCTTCATTGGGCTTGTAGTAAATACGTTTGCCACCAGCCTGATCAAAATCCAGTTCAGCCTTCACTTGTGGCTCTTCAATGTTTTTATTTTCGATATTGGCGAAATATTGCTTCGCTAGCTGGCGCATTTCATTGAGTGGGCGATTGGAGATCATCGCCACTTTCATTATATTCGCGGAGTAATACTGGTTATAGAAATCAACCGTTTCTTGGTGTAATGAGCTCCCTTCTTTATCGCCCAACGTCTCTAAATTACCAATCAGGAAGCGGTTTGCTGGGTGCTCACCCATCATTTTACGCGCGAGTTTAAACTGCCCGAAAAAGTCCATTTCCCGGCGCATCGACCACTCAGCATT
Source organism: Pseudoalteromonas sp. CNC9-20 (assembly GCF_022347875.1). NCBI lineage: Bacteria > Pseudomonadati > Pseudomonadota > Gammaproteobacteria > Alteromonadales > Pseudoalteromonadaceae > Pseudoalteromonas > Pseudoalteromonas sp. CNC9-20. The sequence goes on from NZ_JAKRFS010000002.1 coordinate 367,803, forward strand.
GACCGCGTTTTTCTCTTTATCAGTGTACTCAGGGTACAGCTTTGGCGATTTGAAAAAGTCACTAAAACGGTCAAGCCCCTCAGCGTAGGCATCGTTATTCACTTTGAACATATAGTTGGTGATATCGAGCCAGGTATAAGCGTTATGAGCACCGCCATTTTTGGTCATAAAGTCACTGTAGCCCTTGGTATCGGGGTAGCGTTCAGTGCCTAAAAACAGCATATGTTCGAGGTAATGCGCCATGCCTTGTTGCGACATCGGGTCGTGCAAAAGCCCAACGCCCACGCTTAATGCCGCCGCAGATTTCTCAGCACTGGGGTCAGAAACCAGCACCACATCAATGCCATTGTCCAACGTCAGTGTCTCGTAGGCCCGCTTGTCGTTAGGGCTCACAACTAAGTTCTCCGGGATCAATTGCTGAGTCAGTTCGCTTTGTGAAGGCGTCGATGTACTTTTACAACCAGCCAGTACGGCAAGGCTCAGGGCACTCAGTGCTAATGTCTTTTTCATGAATTTGTCTCTTATAAGTGGACGTTTTCTTTTATGATCAAAAATCACTGATGAAAATGCAATGAAAAAGCTATCAAGTTTGTAACAATGTATGAAAACACTGACTACCTTTTCTGGCACTCGAATAATAAGAGTAATTCAGGTATGGTCTGGGATGTTTATAAATAATAACGAGTAATGGGAGATTAACGTGCACCAATGGCTTATTTTGGCAATGTTCGCGCAAGTACTGTTAACCCTTGTGGTGATGGTAATAATGGGGCGACGTCGTTTTGCTGCCGCACGCAACAAGCAAATTAAAATGCAACAATTTGCCACTATGGATCTCGACAACGCCCCGGAATCAGTGCAAGTGGCCGGGCGTAACTTTATTAACCAATTCGAAATCCCAGTTTTATTTTATGTTGCTGTGCTCACTGCATTAATTACACAAACCACCGGCTACGCTTTCACCGCCTTGGCTTGGGGTTTTGTACTACTGCGCCTTGCGCACACTGTGGTCCATATTAGTAGTAACCACCTAAAAACACGTTACTACCTCTTTTTGTTTGGTTGCATCACCGTGCTGGCGATGTGGATCATGTTGATGTTGCGCATGCTCTAATACCCGCCCAAGAAACGGCGCGCTAGCGATACCCTAGCACGCCGATTAGGCTTGCCTTACGCACGGCGCCAGCGAATCAACAAGCTAAGAGGTAACAACCACCAAAATGCACCTGAGCTTGAATCATCCCCTGGCTCGACAGGTTCATCAATTAAGGTATTTTCAACCGGAGTCAAGTTTGCCGCCGAATTGGGGTCATCATCAATGACAATAACGTCGTTAACAATAACTAGGTTGTTTGCCGTTAGCTCAGCGCCTTGCTGGCATTCGTCCGTACTGTAATCAACGACCGGCGTGCTAGAACAAGTAGGCAGCGCATTAATGGCTTTAACAACCTCCATCCCCTCACCTATGACCTGACCAAACACCGTAAATCCACCGTTTTGCAGATCTAAGTTACTACTGTTATCGGCGACATTGAAAAACCACTGACTTGACGCGCTGTTAGCGTTGCCACTGCGTTTAGCCATGGCGATGGTGCCAGCGACATTGGATAGCACAGGCTCATTATCTACCGTCCCTTGGGATTCAATGGCCACGGCCCCGCCATCGTAAATAAACCCGCCCCCCTGAACAATAAAGTCCTGCTCGGAGCGATGCAGGTAACTAAACTGATAATCGCCACGCTCAACATAACCTAGAAAATTAGCCACTGTTTTTGGTGTATGCTGATCAAAGAGGTTAATTTGAATGCTGCCTTGGGAGGTTTGCATTTCAACGATAGTCGCGTGAACAGGTTGCGCAAGAGTAAGCCCCGCTGCGACCAGACCAAAGCCAATAAGTTTATTCATGGGATTTCCTATATTGTTGTTTTGAGCCACTTTACATTGACTCAAGCCATGCTTCCATGAGGCACAGTGAATAACAACAAATTGATACCTGGGGGTAAAACCCAGTTACAAATTGGTTAACAACATATAACTATAAAGTATCTTTTTGCGCTTTTTTAAAACAGATTCGACTTATCAAACTATCAAGAGTTCTCTAGTATGTGCATATCATTTGAGCAGCTAAAAACAACAACTATGGATAACAGCAACAATCTCATTTGCGACTTTGGTGTTCACAAAGGCGAGTCGTACCGCCAAGTGCCTGCATCGTTTTTAAACTGGATGGTCGGTATCAATCATCATCAGGCACCCCTAGCACGTGCTGAGTTACGCCGTCGTGAACAAGCTGCACTGGCCAGCGTCTCGTCTTGTGCAAGCCAGCACAGTGAGCTAACTGGCTGAACTGTTGCGACTGAGCCCGGTTGCTTCAGCAAATATCTTAACTTAGGGTATAGACAGGCGGATTTGCACAGTCCATCTCAGACTAGTGAAATTGTCATAAAATTTAATTAAAATCAGGCGCAACGATAATCGCCGATAGGAATCTCCTGTGCGCCTAATTACTCTTTCAGTGCTTACACTGCTCAGTGCATGCTCTGCCTCCACGCCGACACCCGAGTCACACTCTGACTCCGCACAAGCGCACTATATTAGTGTGTTTCATACTAACGATCACCATGGCCGCTTTTGGCATAACGATAAAGGTGAATACGGTATGGCCGCGCGCGCAACATTACTAAAACAGTTGCGCGCACAAGCTAAACAACGAGGCGATACCGTGCTGTTGCTCTCAGGGGGAGATATCAATACTGGTATTCCTGAGTCTGACTTACAACACGCGGAACCTGATTTTAAAGCCATGACGTTGTTAGGCTACGATGCCATGGCCATTGGCAATCATGAGTTTGATAACCCATTAGCGGTATTAGACAAGCAGCAACGTTGGGCCGACTTTCCGTTGCTGAGCGCTAATATTATCGATAAACGCAATGGCGAGCCTGCTTACACTCCTTATACGCTGTTACAAAGAGATAATCTAAATATCGCTATTTTAGGCCTGACCACCACCGACACCGCGAAGATTGCGAACCCTGATTTTATCGGTAATTTTGATTTTATTGAGCCCGCAACCGCAACCAAAAACATGCTTCCTAAAATTGAGCGCCGCAACCCTGATATCGTTATTGCCGTCACGCACATGGGTCACTACAGCAATGCTCAACACGGCATTAACGCCCCCGGCGATGTAACCTTAGCTCGCAATTTGCCCAAAGGCGCCGTAGATATGATCATCGGTGGCCACTCCCAAGAACCAGTGTGCGTGGCGGCAAAGAACAGCAACAATGATGGTTACCGCCCAGGCATGCCCTGCCAGCCAGATAATCAAAACGGTATTTGGATCATGCAAGCCCATGAATGGGGCAAGTATGTGGGTCATGCTCGATTTAAACTGCTAGGTGAAGAGCTGACTCTTGAAAGCTATGAGCTGATCCCAGTAAACCTTAAAGACGCGACCGGTGAATGGGTCGGTGATTACATCAACAAAGACCAAGAAATGCTCGACTTTTTAACTCCTTACCAGCAAAGAGGCCAAGAAAAGTTAAGCGTGACTTTAGGGCATACCGAAGTTCACCTTCAAGGCGACAGAAACAAAGTCCGCTTTGGACAGACGAATTTAGGACAGCTGATCACCCAAGCACAAATGAATCATGTCGATGCTGATTTTGCAGTCATTAGTGGCGGCGGTATTCGTGACTCAATCAGCCAAGGAGATATCGATTACAAAGATATTCTTCGTGTACACCCATTTAAAAACCGCATTGGTTACATTGAATTTAGTGGTCGTGAGGCTTTTGCATACATCAGTAAAGTCGCATCATACCCTGTCGATTCTGGCGCCTATGCCCACTTCAACCAAGTAGCACCGGTGTGCGAGGGGGATGAATTAGTATCAGTGCGCATTGACGGTCAACCGTTAGAGCTAGATAAGACCTATCGTATGAGTATCAATAGCTACAATGCGGCAGGTGGCGATGGCTATCCGCGTTTAAACACCGACACCCGCTTCGTTGACACTGGCGACTCGGATGCCAGTATTTTGAGCGAGTATGTAAGCAAACACAGCCCTATTAAGGTAATTAACGTGCCTCATCCGGTTACTTGCCAATAACCTCAAAATCATCGTCATCGACGGCCCTAAGCCCATAGTGATGGACACGCGAGCGTGACCCTTCACCATGGGCTTTAGGCGGAAAATAAGGCTCTTTATCTTGCGAGTCTGCTGCAAACACTTCATCCAGTGCAGCACGAATTTCACTCAGCGTTTTCTCTAAACTATTGCCAAAGTTGGGACGCTTTCTAATTGTGTGTCCTAAATCGATTAAGCGGCCAAAATACTTATGGGCCAAATCCAGTAGCTCCTGTGGCACCTCTTTATTTTGATTTAACGTCACCTCAGGGTATTCAATACCAAACTCCAACAGCGCCAGATAAAAACAAAGGGGTTTGTTCGCCAATTGCACCTGCCTGCCTTGCTCACCATAGCGTAGGCTTTTATCTGCTAAATCAATGAGTAGGCGCTTGCGCTCAAGTATCGGCGTACCCGCTTCTCGCGCTTTATCTAATTTGCTTTGGAGGGTTTTAAACCATGCTCGCATGGCGACAGACAGCAACAGCACGATGAGGAAAGGCCAAGGGCTCAATAGCTGGGCTAGAGGCATCACCGCTGGTGACAGCGTCACGGTGAACGTCTCACCACCTGTGCGAATGAGGTTGAAGCTTTCAAGATTGCTTGTCTCATTACCGAGCGTTGTACCCGCTATTGCATGCACTTGAATTGCGTAACCTTGTGATGTGAGGTGAGTGTTGAGCTGCTTAAGATAGTGCACCACGCGTTTGCGATCGCCCGGTACCTCCAACAACCTATTGGGTAGTCCAATGTATTGAGCATCCAGGGCTATCCGTGTTTTGACATGGGCTATCGCTTGTTGCTGTTGATGATGCCAGCTATTCAATGCCCCCACTGCGTAACTGCAGTAAGCGATAATCATAGCCAAGCATGCAAATAAAACCGTGGCGATATTGGCATTAAAGCGCCGAACCCAGCTGTGCACATGCTTCAGCAATGCAACTTTAATCGCTCTCACAGCGGCTCTCCTTGAAATGTTGCGGGTGCTGAATCACTGCACTGCCAATAAGGTTTTGCTTGTTTAAAGTATTGTGCCGATTGCTCTTCTGCTTGGCTTAAAATAGCGCCCTGAATAGCGCAGGCTAAATCAGGGTTGTCACTGGCTTGGCGTAAAAACCAATGGCTACCACTGATATTGTCACTGATTGCGGTTATATAGTTTGCAGAAAAACGCTCGTTATCTGCTTGTTGCCAATAAGAGCTAATGATATCCACTTCACCTAGCGCTAGCTTATCTCGCAACGCACTGTGCGAGTTCACAAAAGTGATATCCAGGCTATTCATATTAATATCAAGCTCCTTAAACACCTGCTTGGGCATAATGTGACCAGAGCGACTGGTGGGATATTCAATTAAGCCAATGCGCTTATCAAGAAAGTAGCTTTTCTCTAAGCGCGGCTTTTCTTTACTAGCAATAAAATAGGCCGTGTAAGAAGGATAACCGACTAGCGGTGAGTAACCATAGGTTTCATGGGCGGTAAAGGCACTGAAGAGGTTTTCCTTGGCTAGGATTAAATCCGCTAAACCTTTTCCCAGCACATTCACCTCAAACTCAGAAGAGCCTCCCCAAAAAGCTTGGACAGCACCGTATTGCTTAGACACAGTGGTGTCCTTACATAGCGATTGAGCCAATCGTTTGACGACATTTTCGCTTGGGGCAAACAACGTAAGCTGCGTTTTATTTTCCGGCTGGGTGGTATTACAACTGTAGTGAGTCGCTATAACATTACCCAGTTGCGTAGTTGCCAAGGTAAAACGCATTGTTCCGATAAGGTAACTAGTTAACGCCAGTACCATTAATGTAACCAGGATAAGCGCAGTGTCACGTCTGTTAAATATGCTTGTCACGGGCCTTTGTGCTGCTTTTATTGAATTCAATTACTATTTCAACAATTATAATTACTTATTGCAATAGGTAATTTTATTTATAAACCATAAGCATTTGTTTTATATGCTTTATTAACAAGTAATTATGAATCCCATCAAGTCCTGTTTTTTCGCTTAAAAATCCGGACAATTTGCCTTCACTTAAGCAAGCCAGTAACGTGACAACAACAATGAGTTTACAGTTCAATTATACGCATCTGAGCAAATTGACGCTTATTTGCACCCTCGCTTTTGTTAGTTTTTTCGCAACGAAAGTGAGCGCTTGGGGCGCCAACGGTCATCGTATTGTAGGAGCCATTGCTGAGCACCATTTGGATGCTAATGCAAAGCAACAGGTGTCTACCATTTTAGCGGGCCACAGTATGGCCAGAGTCAGTACTTGGGCTGATGAAATGCGCTCTTCCTCCGATACTTTCTGGCAAAAGCAGGCCAGCCCTTGGCATTACATTAATATCGACTCCGTTGAGGAATTTACACACCAGCACTTCTCAGCAAAAGAACACAAGCATGATGTAAAAGACGCTTATACAGCCATCCTAACGGCTATGAAGGCACTGCGCTCGCCAAAAACAAGCCAACAACAGCAGCAATTCTATTTGCGTTTTTTAATTCATATTATTGGCGATATTCACCAACCTATGCATGTCGGTAATGCCGAGGACCGAGGCGGTAACCGCATCGATGTCACCTTCTTTCGTGAGCAAACCAATTTACATCGTTTATGGGATACCGACCTTGTTGACAGCCAAAAGTTGTCATATTCCGAATACGCAGACTTCCTATGCTGCGTTGATATCAAGGCAATCAATAAAGACCTGGATATTAAAAAGTGGCTCATTGAGTCTCACCACTTAGCGCAAGACATTTACGCCAATACCGGTGAGCAAGTCAGCTACGACTACTTATTTACCTATCGTCCAGTGATGGAGCAACAACTGCAGCGTGCGGGTGTACGCCTAGCGGCCGTGCTTAACGCGCTATACGGACAACAATAGACCGAATTAATAACAATAAAAATATTCACTCGATTACACACTGTTTAACCAATGAAACAAAACACGGGAAACAACATAATGAAAAACGTTCGCTTAACGAAAGTGGCCGGCGCGCTCGTACTCGCTTTAGGCGTGTCAGCAAACGCTTTCGCAGCCGATACTTCATCATCAATGCGCGGTAAGATCACCACGCCTAAAGGCGATGCTGCACCTAACGTGCAAATCTCAGTGATTCACGAGCCTACCGGCACGGTGAGCACCTTTACGACTAACGATTCTGGCGCGTTCATCGCCAAGGGTTTGCGTGTAGGTGGTCCATACCGCATCCTCATTGACTCAGATAAATACAGTGATGCAGAGCTGGAGAACATCTACCTTGAACTAGGTGAAACTCGCCGCGTCACTTCTCAGCTTGAGCCTATCAACGTAGAGCGTATCGAAGTATCAGGCTACCGTATTTTGCAAAAAGCAGGCGGTTCAAGCAGCGTATTTGGCCAAGACACAATTGCTAACACTCCGAGCTTTAATAACGATATCAAAGACATTGCTCGTTTGAATCCGTTAGCAAGCATTAATGGTAGCGGCGAGCTAACCATTGCCGGTAGCAACCCAAGAAGTAACAGCTTAACCGTTGACGGCATCGGCCAAAATGACGATTTCGGCTTAAACTTTGGCGGTTACCCCACTGAGCAGCCACCTGTTGCACTTGACGCTATTGAACAAGTGTCAGTAGATACCTCACCGTTTTCAGCGAAAAAAGGTAACTTTGGCGGTGGTGTTATCAATGCGGTGACTAAATCGGGAAGCAATGAGTTTGAATTCACCGGTTTCTATGAATTCACTAACCCAAGCCTTGCTGGAGAAGTAGAGAGTATTTCTCAGGTAAAAGCAGATGGAAGACCGGTACTCGACGAGAATGACCATCGCACCTTCGAAACAACCAAGACAGACCCTATTCAATCTGAAAAGCGCTTCGGGATCAGCACCGGTGGCGCTATCATCGAAGACGAACTATTCTTCTTTGTTAACTACAACAGCTGGGCCAGTGAACTGGAAATGGACTATGGTTTTGAAGGCTCAGGTGCAACGCACGAGTATAATACCTCAGAGCAAAACTTTAATGAGTTCCTTTCTATACTCGACAGCACCTACGGTCTGAGCGATGAGCTTGGTGGTGATCCGGAAGATACCAACGACAGCTTACTGGTAAAACTAAGCTGGAACGTGGCTGAAGATCACCGCGCTGATTTCACCTACCAATGGCAAGATGACGCCGACGAGCGAAACTACGGTACCGGTGGCGACACAGTAATGTTGGCATCAAGCCGTTATACCTACGAAACCAAGTTTAACAACTTTGCTGCTAAGCTATACTCAGATTGGTCAGGTAATCTCTCAACCGAAGTTGGTATTGCCTATAAAGATGTCAGTAGCGACAGCCTCACCAACTCAAGCATTGGTAGCGTTAAGGTAGACGAATTCTTTCGCGGCCCTGCCTACCAGTTCGGCACCGATGAATATCGTCATAAAAACCAATCGGAAACGGAAAACCTCACCCTGACCTTCGATGGTACTTACTTTTGGGGTGACCACGAAATTAACTTCGGTGCTCAGTACGAATCACTGCGCCTATACAACCTATTCGCAGCCGGTTCACTAGGCATTTGGGAGTTTGATAGCCTAGACGGATTTGCAAACCGCGAAGTCGGTAACTTCCGTGGCGACTATGACTTCGAATACAGAAATGCTTACACTAACAATGCCGATGATACGGCCTATGACGCACGTCGTAATCAGTTTGCTGTGTATGTTGAAGACAAATTCTATCCAACTGATGAGTTGGAACTTACTGTCGGTCTTCGTTATGAGCGCTTATCATCAGATGATAAACCCACGCTAAACGAAAACTTCCTAGCCACTTATGGGTACTCAAACCAAGAGAACCTTGATGGTTTAGACATCATTCTGCCGCGCGTTGGCTTTAAATACTACGCGTCCGAAAACCTCACCATCAATGGTGGTGTAGGTCGCTTCCAAGGCGGTATTCCAAACGTTTGGTATAACAATCCATACCAAAATGATGGTCTAACTTATGTAGCAGCCACGTCGCAAGCGATTGCAGATTACTATTCACAAGACGGTGTTGAAGCGGATATCACCCGAGTGCCTGAAGCAATCCAAGCTTCTATGACTCAAGGCGCAGGAAGCACTAACTACACCGACCCTAACTTTGAATTACCGTCTTCAATTCGTGCTCAACTTGGCTTTGAATATGAGTTTGATTCAGAGCTACTAGGTGATGGCTTTAGCTGGACCGGTGAAGCGGTTTATCACAAAAAAGAAAACGAAGCAGTATGGCACAATACCGCTTTGGTTCCAGTGGGTGAATCAGCTGACGGTCGGGTTATTTACGAGAGCCGTTATGATGGTGAGCGCAAAGAAAATTACGATATCATGATGACCAATGCTGACGAAAACGGTCGCTCAGTGATCCTAGCCACGGCACTTGCCAAAGAGTGGGACAACGGCCTGTATGCGTCTGTAAGCTATGCGCACCAAGATATTACTGAAGTAGCGCCTGGTTCATCATCACGCGCGATCAGTAACTATAAGCATGCGCTAGTCGAGAGCCGCAATATTGATACTGTGGGCCGTGGTCACTATGAAGTAGAACACAGCTTTAAGATTAACCTTCGCTACAAGACCGAGTTCTTTGAAGGCTATGAATCACAGTTCAACATGTTCTTCGAGCGTCGTTCGGGTCGTCCTTACAGCCATTCAATGGGTTTCTATGAAGATTACCAATTCGGCGATATCGGCAGTGAGTTCCAAAGCCACTCAGCCTACCTAGCCTATATTCCATCTGGCGCTGATGACGCAGCGGTCAACTGGGGTGAGTCAGAGGTGACGTGGAATGAGCTAGAAACCTTGCTAAACCAAGCAGGCATTTCTGAGCGTGGTGAGATCATCGGCCGTAACACCGGCACACAACCTTGGGTAACCACCATGGATGTAAGCTTCAAGCAAGAGATCCCTGGGTTTGCCGAAGGCCACAAAGGCCAGCTTTACGTGATGGTTGAGAACTTCGCGAACTTACTTAATGATGATTGGGGCGTAGAAAAGCGCCTAAGCTATTCAGACCAAGCAGTCTATGACTTTGGTGGCTTAGATGACGAAGGTCGCATCATCATTGACCGTCGCCACAATGGCTTCGACACTCGTAACTACAACTCTATTTCAAAGAGTTCGTCGGGTTGGCAAGCTAAGATTGGTGTACGCTACACTTTCTAATTAGTTAGAAAATCGCAACCTCAAGCCCACCTCCTCGGTGGGCTTTTTTATACCTAGACTTCCCCCTTCCCTTGGGTTATTCGTGATCATTATACCCCTGACACTCTGCTGTGCTTTTATGCAACCGCCTCACCCGACGATATATACATCCCGCTGCTGGTTAATACTCCAACTTACAGTTTATAAACAAAGTTCAATCTAAAGCGGACAAATGGCCTTTAATTTGCTGAAAAAGAGTGACTAAGCTGGCTATGATGGGTACAATTCACCCACTTTCAACAGCCACTAAGCCAAGCGCATCAGAGTGTGTCGATATACTGGCATCTATGAGTCGATGAACTAGGCTTAGCTGTTAATATATTTAAAGCAAGTAACAATAAGAGTCACGCCGTTGAGCGAGTTAAGGGCTTATTTTTGCAATAAAATGTGCAATTTTAGCTTTTCGCAATACCACGGTAACAATAATAGTTTTTAATATCTTACGATAATTAATGACCGTCTAACTAATGACACTTAAACACGGGAAAACAACATGAAAATGCAACTTAGGAAATCGGCACTGTCGATGGCCATTGCCGCTACTGTGGGCATGTCTTCAGGTGCTTTTGCTAACGAAACCGCATCCTCAGTCAAAGGTCAAATCACTGGACCAAACGGCAACCCGGCTGCAGGCACTGAAGTGACCATTATTCACTTGCCGACAGGCTCTGCAAAAACCGCTGTAGTCAATGATGCTGGCTACTTTAGCGCCAAAGGCTTGCGCGTTGGCGGCCCATACAATGTACTGATCGACTCAGATAAATTTGAAGACCAAGTCGTTGAAAATGTTTATCTATCACTGGGTAAAGAGTACCCAGTAACAGTGCAACTTCAAGCGAAAGGCGATATCGAGCAAATCGTAGTCACCGGCCGTCCTATTAGTTCATTTTCAGGTGGCACCGGCCCGGCCGCGACCTTTACTCAAGCAGATTTAGAATCAGCACCAGCCATTAACCGTGATATTAAAGATATTGTCCGTGCCGACCCACGTATTTATGTGGACGATAGCCGCGATGCGATTCACTGTGGTGGCGCTAACCCGCGCTTTAACAGCTTAACCCTTGATGGCGTTCGTATGAACGACAACTTTGGTTTGAATTCAAATGGTTACCCAACGGTGCGCCAGCCGTTCTCGTTTGACGCGCTAGAGCAAGTCGCCGTTGAAATGGCCCCGTTTGACGTTCAGTACGGCAGTTTTACCTCTTGTAACATCAACGCAGTTACTAAATCTGGTACCAATGAGTTGCACGGTGGCGTATTCTTTGACTACACCAATGACTCGATGAAAGGCGACAGCATCGACGAAATCGATGGCGACATCGATAACGGCAACTACACCGAAAAACGCTACGGCTTTAATGTGGGCATGCCACTGATTGAAGATAAGCTATTCTTGTTCACCTCTTACGAGAAGTTGGAAGGGGTAAAACAGTTCGATTACGGCCCTATCGACAATGGTAATATCAGCCAATCAGATATCGACCGCATTCGCCAAATCACCAGCGATGTTTATAACTACGATATCGGCGGAACGCCAGGCAGCATGCCTATCGAAGATGAAAAGCTGTTGGTAAAACTAGACTGGAACATTAACGAAGATCACCGCGCCAGTGTAGTGTATAACTACAACGATGGTTTTGATCTTTCACAGTCTGATGCTGACAACGACGAATTGGCATTCTCTAGTCACTTCTACGAGCGTGGCGCAGAGTTCTACTCTATCGTCGGTTCACTTTACTCAGACTGGTCGGCCAACTTCTCAACTGAAGTACGTATCGGCAAGTCAGACCTAGATGCTCGCCAAGAGTCACTTGATGCGGCTAGCGGTTTCGGTGAATTCCAAATCAGCTACGGCCCCAATGACGACACTGTATACATCGGCCCGGATGATTCACGTCAGTCAAACGACCTTAACTGGGATAACCTGACTGCGAAAATCTCAGGTACTTACTACCTTGACCAGCACACTATTACTGCCGGTTATGAGTATGAAGATTTGAACGTGTTCAACCTTTTCGTACAGCACACCGAAGGTGAGTTCCGCTTCGACTCAATCGAAGATTATGAGCAAGGTATCGCTGATCGCGTTTATTATTATAACGCAGCAGGCAGCAACAATCCGAACGACTTAGCGGCAGAATTCTCATACCAAGTTCATACTCTATACGTTCAAGACGAGTATAGTTTCACTGATATCGATGCGACCTTGTTGTTTGGTTTACGCTATGACAAATATCAAAGCGACGACTATCCAAACTTCAATGCGCAATTTGAAAATCGCTATGGCTTCTCTAACCAGCAAAACCTAGATGGCGTCGACTTGTTGCAACCGCGTGTTGGCTTTAACTGGTTCGTAGACGATGCCCTTGAGATTCGCGCTGGTTTCGGTCTTTACTCAGGTGGTAATCCGAACGTATGGGCGTCAAGCGCTTATCAAAACGACGGTGTAACACAAATTCAATTGCGTGCAGATGACGTCGATCTGTTCAATACAGCAATGACCAATGGTGATACTCCGGGTTACGGCGTACCACAGTCACTGTTTGATGAAATCGCGGCAACCACACCGGGCGCAGGTGATTCAGCAACTCACTCTATCGACCCAGACTTTGAAATCCCGTCTGAGTGGAAGTACTCAGTCGGTGCTACGTACACCTTCGAAAATGACTATGTTGTTAACTTAGATGTATTGCACACGCAAAAACAAGATTCAGCGTACCTACAAGACATCGCTTTACGTGATAGCGGCGAGACAACCTTTGACGGTCGTCCAATCTTCGAAAGCATCGAAGGTCGCGATCAAGAGTACATGCTCACCAATGTAGACGGCGATGATGGCGAATCAACCATTATCTCGGCAGCGCTAAGCAAGTCATACGATAACGGCATCGACTTCACTGTGGCCTATGCATTTACTGATTCAGAAGATGTAAACCCAATGAATAGCTCAGTAGCGGCATCTAACTACAGTAACTTCGCAACCACCAATCCGGGTATGCCAGGACCGGCCACTTCGGATTACGAAGTACCGCACCGCTTTACGTTGCGCCTTGGCTACACCCAAGAGTTCTTCGATGGTTACGAAACTCGCTTCAACCTACTCGGTCAAGCAAGCGAAGGCTTACCTTACAGCTACGTGTTTGATACCGCAGACAGCCAGTTCGGCGATTTCAACAACTACGGCTATGGTTCACGCCAACTCCTGTACGTACCGTTGGAAAACGATCCAAACGTTGTTTATGACATGAGTGCCGAAGACCTCGCTGCGTTCAATGCATTCATCGAAGAAGAAGGCTTGAAGCGTGGCTCAGTGACCGATCGTAACTCTGAAAATGCCGAGTGGTATGTGAAGTTTGATTTGAAAGTAACGCAACAGCTGCCGGGCTTCGCAGAAGGCCACAAAGGTGAAGTGTTCTTTGTCATCGACAACCTAACTAACCTGTTGAACGACGACTGGGGCACTTACAAAAAAGGTTCATTCGTAGGCAACCGTATGGTTGATATGAATATCGACAGCAACGGCCGTTATGTTTATACCGGCTTTAACGATGGCAACCAAGACACGTCTGTACAACGCGACGCGTCACTGTGGGAAATGCGCATCGGTGTTCGCTATACGTTCTAATGATTAGTAAACACGATAATAAAAGGCTCACCTAAGGTGGGCCTTTTTTATGCCTGACGACTGGCGCTCGCCTCTGCAGCGCGGTTTAATTTCTGCAAACAACCTTTCAGCAAGGCCTGTTCCTGTGCGCTTAGCTCGGGTATTAAGCTCTGTTGCCACTGCAAAGCCCTCGCCTCTAACTCATCCATCAATGACTCGCCCAAAGGCGTTAAACGCACTTGTTTGGCGCGCCTATCCTCCGCACAAGGCTGCACCTCAACCCATAATTGTGCGTGCAAACCATTAATTGCCCGCGATGCCGTTGATTTGTCTAATAGCGCATAGTCGCATAGTTGCCGTGACGTTAGGCCTGATTTTTGTTGTCTCAAATGACACATAATGCGCCATTGGGGAGTTGATAATGAATCTTGATAAACAGAGGCAAAAGCGGCGCTGACTTTGGCCCCAGACAAGGTGAGTAGATAGGGGATGAAGTTATTTAAATCAAATGACATCGACTTTACACGTAAAATTTATGTTACACCCGCCCTGTGCGTGATGTTTGAATTTACTCTCACATGAGAGTATGTTGATTAACAATACAACAGGAGCCTACTAATGAGCAAACACACACTGCAATACATGACCGGCTTTGGCAATGAATTTGACACCGAAGCCCTTGCCGATGCCTTGCCAATTGGTCAATTCAGCCCACAGAAGGTCAACTATGGCCTTTACGCTGAACAATTCTCGACAACCGCGTTTACCGCGCCGCGCGCCGACAATCGTCGCTCTTGGCTATATCGTATTCGCCCATCGGTGGTTCAAGGAGATTATCAACCCCTGGACAATGGCTTACTGCGCAGTGCCCCCATCACCGAAGTGCCCACTCCACCGACTATGTTACGTTGGGATCCAATCGATATTCCCGTTGAGCATACTGACTTTATTGATGGTTTGGTGACCATGGCAGCTAACGGTAGCGTCAATGGTCAAGCCGGGATTGGTATTCACATCTATGTGGCCAATACCTCGATGCATGAGCGTTACTTTTATAACGCCGATGGCGAAATGTTGTTTGTGCCGCAACAAGGCGGCCTGCGGTTGCGTACAGAATGCGGCATCATCGAAATTGTCCCTGGAGAAATCGCGGTGATCCCTCGCGGCATGAAGTTCCTTGTCGAATTAATCGATGGCCCCGTGCGCGGCTATATCTGCGAAAACTATGGCCACCCCTATATTCTTCCCGAGCGCGGCCCAGTGGGTGCCAATGGCTATGCCAATGACCGCGACTTCCAATACCCTGTCGCCGCATTTGAAGACAAAGAAGGTGACTTTGAATTGGTGGCCAAATTTAGCGGCCAACTGTATCGAGCAGATATCACGCACTCACCGCTGGATGTGGTGGCTTGGACCGGTAACAGCGCGCCATACAAATATGACCTGTCACGTTTTAATGTCATGAACACGGTCAGTTTCGATCACCCAGATCCATCCATTTTCACGGTATTGACCTCTCCCTCGGGCACCCCAGGAGTGGCCAATGTTGACTTCGTTATTTTCCCTGAGCGATGGATGGTCGCCGAGCACACCTTTAGACCGCCTTATTACCACCGCAATGTCATGAGTGAATTTATGGGTCTGATTAAAGGCACCTATGACGCGAAAGAAGCGGGCTTTGTGCCAGGTGGCTCGAGCCTACACAATTGCATGTCACCGCACGGCCCAGAAGCCGAAGTGTTCGACAAGGCAAGCCAGGGCGAGCTTGAGCCGGTACGCTATGAAAACACCTTAGCCTTTATGTTTGAATCCCGCTATATCATTGCTCCCACAGAGTACGCGTTAACTGGCAAAGAACGCCAAAGCAACTATCTTGATTGCTGGAAAGGGATAAAAAAACACTTTAATGGAGAGAAATAATGAAACTATACAGTTATTTTCGCTCATCAGCGGCTTATCGCGTGCGCATTGCGCTAAATTTAAAGGAGCTGGAGCATGACATTGTACCGGTCAATTTGCTCAAATCCGAGCAGCGTGGTGAGCCCTATCTCAGTAAAAACCCACAAGGCTTGCTACCTGCCATTGAAACCGAGCAAGGCGTACTTAGTCAATCACTGGCTATTTTAGAGTGGTTGGACGAAATAGCCCCGCAGGCGCCGCTGGTTAGTGGTGATGCCTGGGAAAAAGCACAAATTCGCGCGCTGGCGTATGCCATTGCCGTCGATATTCACCCCATCAACAATCTGCGTGTGCTAAAGTATTTAACAGCAGAGCTCAATGTCAGTGATGAGCAGAAAACCAAATGGTATCAAGACTGGATAGTGACCGGCTTTGACAGCCTTGAAAATCAGCTCGGCGAGGGTCCATTTTGCTTTGGCAGCGCGCCAACGCTTGCCGACATTTGCCTGGTACCTCAAGTGTTTAACGCGCTGCGGTTTAAGGTCGATATGGACCGTTACCCCAAAATCATGGCTGTCTATGAGCACTGTAATACGCTCAAAGCCTTTGCTGATGCAGCGCCGCAGCAACAGGTGGATGCCACCTAAACACGCAAAGCAACAGGTCTCATAATTGTGCCTGTTGCCTTGACATAACGATTACACCTCGGAGAAGCCGATATGCGCACAGCGCTTGTGGTATTGATAACACTGATGTTCGCCCCGCAAGGGGTTGCCGATACCAAGAAAACCAAAACGCGTGTTTGGGTCGATGCGCAGCACACATCGGTGTGTTGGTATGAAGAGCGTCGTTACAGTGAAGGAGCGGTAATTGACATGTTTGGGGCGCCGAAAATCTGTGCCCGTAAATACCCAAACCAGGATAACGGCGCGCTTATCTGGCGAGCTGTAGACAAACAGGGCCACCCAATTTATCCCGAGCAACAAGGCAAAATCCGGGTGCACTAACTAACGCTATAAGGTGATTGAGCCCAATGACCTGGGCCCAATCACTTTGTACTTTTAAGATGACTCTTCGTTGCGCTGCGGAGCCATTACACGCAATGATGAGGGCTGAATCTCAATGACCAACTCATCTGCCTGACGAGTTTCACCATCTATTACGTAATCAATCGGTTCATTGGCTGTAACACGCACCTTGCGGGCATTGGTATGGTGCGCATTCACATCGAGTTGAGTTTGAGTCACACTGTTAAACGCAAGCTCAGCAATACTAAGTACGTTAACACTGGAGTCTTTGGCCGGTTCGAGCCAATTGACATCCAATAAACCATCGTCATGCTCAGGTTGCCCTCGCCCTTGCGCTAGCAAAGTAAAAATAGGCGCTGCATTGGCAATAATCATACTGTTTGTATGCACAGACTGAGGTGCCATATCATCCAATGTTAACTCGTAATCTTTGGCCTTATGCTCGCCAAGTGCTTGCCAGAAGCCTTGCAAATAGGCGAATTGGCCGCTGTTATTTTTGGCGTCGCGATGAGCGCTTTCAATCATTTTTTGCTCAAACCCTAGGCCGATGAGTAACAACGTTAACTCATCATTACAGCGCGCTGTGTCTATGGCCTGAACATCTCCACTGATCAACACATCAAGGGCCTTATCAACCCCAAAGGCTTTAGACTCAATCCCCATAATCACATGCGCTAAGGCGTTGGCCGTGCCCATGGGAATAATACCCAAGACGATATCGCTATTACAGATCACTGAGGCGACTTCGGTGACCGTGCCATCGCCGCCGCAAGCAATTATCATATCAGGATGATCGGCCAACGCTTGCTCGGCTAGCATCGCCGCATTCACCTCCTCTGTGGTGGTTTTCACCGACATATCAAAATAGCCATTGAGGCGTGACATGATCTCGTGCTTTTTTTCACCCCATAACTTACGTCCGGAAACTGGATTAGCAATTAAGCACACTTTATTGCGTACTTCGAGTTCACCACTGCTATGCATTTTCTTCAGGGCCTTGCGCTGGAAACGATTGAGGTTGGCCGTCTCACGGGTCTCCTGAATTCGCGACAATACTTCGTCTAAGTCCGCCTCAGGCTCTTTAGCTAGTAAGTAAGCAGCCATCACTAATACCGAGCGCCCGCGTCCAAGGGCACAGTGTACAACCACATTGCGGTTGCGTTTGCGGTGGTGGTGAATCCAGTTGATGGCTTGGCGCAGTTGCGCGCGGTTTGGCGCCGCATGATCCAACACAGGGATATTCAAATAACTGATGTTTTCACCGATGAGCGACCAGTCCAAACCATCAAACTCGCAGGTAGCGTCTAGTATGGCAGTGACATTTTCATGCTTAAGGGTTTCCACGTCGGAAGGAAACAGTCGGCAGGCGAGAAACAAGCCTGGCTCAACTTCTTGAATAGGCGGCACTTTATCTGTGCGCCGTTGCCAAGAGTTATATAGTTGCGCACCTAATAAGAAAGGAATAAATGCCCACCGAATATACCAAGGAATACTGCCATCTTGACGCTTTCTAAAAATGCGCCCTAAATTGGCGATATAGGCCAAGGAAACCAGTAGTAACGACAGTGCGCTCCAGTAGAAAAAGATTGCGAAATAGGGAATTTTAATAACTACGGCAATGGCACAAAGCGCCACGGCCATCAATAAGTAAGCAACAGCAGCGTACATCAACCACTCCTTGTATAGTGTTATAGTAAAACCATATCACGATCACCAGTAAGCGCAAGCGCTAAAAGCCCCTCTTTAAATACCGATGTGTACCGCTTTAATACAACGAAGTTATTGATGTCGTTGCTAATTATAAACCTAATTAATTGTTAAAATAGTGTTATATGCTAGTCTGGCAAGAGTCTATGCATCCAATTAGACTTATTAATCGTTAAGGGGATAACGTCGTGCAAAAAGAACATCATTTAGCTTGGTTGACAGCGGTGGCGCAAGGTGATCAACGCGCTTTTGAACACCTCTACAAAGACACCAGCGGTCTCATCAACGCTATTTGTCGTAAAATGTTGAATAGCCCAGCCTTAGCTGATGAAGCGCTGCAAGAGGCCTATGTGCGTATCTGGCACAATGCCAGCGATTATCAAACAGATAAGGGAGAAGTGCTCAGTTGGATGGTGAGCATTGCGCGATACCGCTGCTTAGACATGCTGCGTTATCAAAAGGTCCGCCAAGAGGAGGAGTATGAAGAAACTCATGGCAGTGAGCAACCCATCGTGGCTGAAGAAAACTCACAGTTGGCGCACTGTATCGAGGCGCTTGCTCCAGAGCAACGTCATGCGATTCATTTAGCTTATTTTCGTGGCTTTAGCCATGGCGAAGTCGTTTCCCATTTGGGCGACCCACTTGGCACAGTTAAAAGCTGGATCCGTCGAGGGTTATCGCAATTAAAGAGGTGCTTAGGAATATGAACTATGACAACCACAACCTCATTGATCATTTAGCTGCCGAGTACGTGCTCGGAACGCTCAAGGGTCCCGCACGTAAACGCTTTGCGCGTTTATTGATGACCTCAGATTATGCGCGCCATGCAACAAATCAGTGGGAGCAGCACCTCAATGCACTGGGTACGCAGTTGCCCCACGATGCGCCCAACCCACAGGTATGGCAAAAGATTCAAGCTCGTATCAACAACACACAGAATGTCACCGCAATCGGCCACGGCAAATCAGTGACTAAAACATCAACGCCTTGGTTCTGGCCAACAATCAGCGCTGCCAGCCTTGCGGCCTGTGTATTGCTCACAATACTGGTGATGTTGCCTTCAGAGCCGGTGGACCAGCGCTTTGTCAGTGATCAGTTTGCGCTTGTAAAAGATCAGCAGCAACAGCCACTTTGGCTTATTGATGCTACCGACAACGCACTGCTGATTAAAGCAAATGAGCAGCTAAAAGCGAGACAAGATAAAGACTACGAGCTGTGGATGATAGTAAAAACACAAGAAGCGCCAATTTCCTTAGGTTTGTTACCCAAATCAGGGCAGGCATCGCTCCCTATCCCCAAAGATTTCGCTGATGGCAATATCAACCTGCTCGCTGTCAGCTTAGAGCCACTTGGAGGCTCTCCCACTGGCACGCCCACCGAAGTGCTATATACGGCTGAGTTAGTCGATATTTAATGCAAGCCATGTTTTTAGGGCCCGCACGGGCCCTTTTTAAAGCACCTAATCAATTGAAAATATAAAGTTTTTAAAAAAGTTTTAGCTTTTTTAATTTCTTTGCATCCAAAGTCCTTTTTGCCCCGTTACGGCTATGAACTCAGCAAAAAGGAGAATCCCATGCGGACTCATGCTAAACACTTATCACTTTCTATCGTCGCCGGTGCTCTCGGTATTCTTAGTGCCCTTCCCGCTCATGCCTCAAGTCATCGAGAAGCGCCTAATATCGCGCGAATGCCTACGGTCGATTCCACCGACTTTTATGCCTTCAATAGTTACGAGGCGCAACGGGGTGGCTATGTAACCGTTATTGCTAACTACATTCCGCTACAAGACCCCTATGGTGGTCCCAATTACTTCGCTATGCACCCAGATGCCAAATACGCCATTCACATCGACAATGATGGCGACGCCATCGAGGATTTAACCTATGTCTTCGATTTTAGTTCGGCACTCGCCGGTGGCGATGGCATTGCACTCAATGTGGGTCCTGAGGGCAATACGAAAAGTATCGCCGTCCCGCTAAAAAACGTGGGGCCAATCAGCGCCAGCGATCAAAGCGCAGCTAACTTCTCTGAAAGCTATACCCTAAGTGTCGTGCAAGGCCCAATGGCCTCAGGTACAGGCACCCCCGTGACTAACCCAATGACCAGCACAGAAAATTTTGCCAAGCCATTGGATTATATCGGTAATAAAACGTTTACCAGCCCTGCTGCCTATCAGCAATACAGTGACCAATTTGTCTATGAAGTGGCTCTACCTAATTGTGGCTCACCGGCAAAAGTGTTTGTTGGTCAACGCAAAGACCCCTTTGTCGTCAACCTTGGCAAAACCTTTGATTTGGTCAACTATGTGCCCGTAGAAGGCGATAGTGCACCGGGTGCCAATGACGGTGAAGGATTCCCCGGTGGTATTACTCAGGACACCGCTAATGACGACTTAGCAACCAAAAACGTGACCGCTTTAGCGCTTGAATTACCTAAAGAATGTGTTACCGGTGAAGGCAACGGCACCATTGGTACATGGACTACAGCGTGGATGCCACAAGCGCGTATTCTTAATCCGCGAGCAAATTTTGCTAAGCCTGCAGTCAATGGCGGAGCATTAGTGCAGGTTTCACGTCTTGGTAACCCTCTGGTGAATGAGCTGGTCATTGGCCTAAAAGATAAAGACACCTTCTCCAGTGCTCATCCAAAAGATGATGGTCAATTTGCTGACTATGTGACCCACCCTAGCTTACCAGAGCTACTCAATATTCTTTTCAAAGATGCAGTCAACCAAACACTGGGCACCAATATTGAAACCTTGGCGCCAACTAACTTTCCGCGTACCGATTTGGTTACTGCCTTCCTAACCGGGTTTGAGGGCGTCAACCAGTTAGCAACCGTGACACCTTCTGAGATGTTACGCCTAAACACTGCGATTACAGCCACACCACAAGAGCAGCAGTCTACCTTTGGTGTTGTTGGCGATGATTTAGCGGGTTTCCCCAATGGCCGTCGCCCTGGTGATGATGTTGTCGATATCGCCTTACGCGTAGTGATGGGCCGTTTATGTTACCCCATCCCCGTTGCCGGTAACGACACTGATTTAGGACTTTGCAGCTCTGACGATGCAAGCGTTGGTAATGTCCCGTTCACCGATGGCGCGCCCATTAGTGCACAGGACACCAACGCACAATTTCCTTATTTAGCGACCCCGTTACCGGGTTCGCAGTAATAAGAGGTGATCATCATGCGTAACTTAATCCAATTAGCAGTTGCTACCACCCTAGCGCTGACTCTCAGTGGTTGTGGCAGCGATAACGATGGCACAGACAAAAAGCAGCCAATGCCAAGCAATAACGCGCCCAGTGTCGCGGATGCAAGCTTTACGACGCAAGCTGACACCGAGTTGAACGGACAACTGCAAGCGTCCGATGCTGATGGTGATACCTTAACTTTCACCTTAGATATGGCGCCGACCAATGGCACTGTCACCGTCAACGCTGATGGCAGTTTCAGCTATCAACCAATGCTTGAGTACACCGGCAGCGATAGCTTTAGTTTTACTGTCGACGATGGCAAGAACATGGCCGTTGCAGCGACAGCGCAAATAACTGTCGACGCTTTACAGGTCAGCTTTTCAAGCTACAGCCGAGCGGCATTTACCGCTGCCAGTGACGCCATGCCGGCCCGTGTAAATGGCCGCATATTTAGCAACGATGTCGACACCACCGAGTTCTATCAAGACTTAGTCGACGCTAGCAATTAGGCAATACGGACCTGCCTTGTTAAACCTAGGCCATGGAAGGCCTTTTTTAAGGAGCTGTTATGAAACTCGCCACCCTTAGCTTTTTATTCGCAGCGACAGTGTCGATGCCCTGCACTGCCCATTTGGAACATATACATGAACCTAAAAGCCAGGAAACACGCCTGAACGACCTTAGTTTCGATGAGTTAGTGGAGCATATCGCTGGCAATAAGTTTGTGACCCCACAGCCATTTACCCATAAAGCACTGAGTAAAGAGTTAGCTAAGCGCACAAGCGATGAGCGACCTATCAGTCATTTTTGGCGCGCCAGCATGTTGCAACGTGCCCACCACTTTCAGCCTGCTTTAAGTACACTTGAGCATTACCTAACATTACGACCTAGCGATGCGAATGCGCTACTATTAAAAGCGAATATTGAAACCGTACTTGGCTCTTTTGATAAGGCGCTTGCGACCTGTTTATCACTGGCCGCTAAGCACAGTGTTGATTTGGCCATGGTGTGCACCCTTGATGTAAAGATGCAAAGTGAACCACTGCAGCCAATTATTACTCGCCTTGCTCTCTCACCGCTGCGCGAAGGCGACTCTGAATTGGCTTATTTTACGCAAGAGCTCTTCGCCACCGCGCTTTATTTTGATGGCCAATACCTGGCAGCAAAACAAGCACTCACCCCCATGATGGGCGCAAAACTTAGTTCCAGCACTTGGCTACTTTTTGCCGATACACTCATGGCGCTGGGTCAAGCACAGCAGTTTGTTGAGGAGTTTTCTCGCCTTAAGTTGAACATCGACGACATTCCCGATGCCTTAATTGTGCGCCTAGCACATGCGGCTCCAAAACAGTGGCTCGCACGTGCGCAACAACGCATGACTCACCGACTAGCGGATGATGCCAATAACTATGCCGATGCACTGGCCTATTATTTCTACCATGTCGTCGATGATCCCATCACTGCGCTGCACTGGGCCAAGCAGCAAACCCATATCAGTGCATTGAAGGTCGACACAATGTTATATGAGCAAATTCAAAGCGAGCTGCGTGCGCAAACCATTAATTAAGCTTGAAGCGCCCGCTACTGGTTTGCAGCTCATAAGCTAGACGTTGGAGTTCTTCGCTGGCCGCTTTAACCTGCTCAGCAGTAGCGACATTATCGTTGGCGGCATCATTAATGCGCGTCATACTTTTAGAGATATCTTGAGCGGTGTAGCTCTGCTCATTGGCGGCCGTGGCGATCACTTCAACATGGCCTGCCACTGTTTTCAACTGCTCTAGCGTTTGCTGCAGTGCTTGTGTGCTTTTGATAGATTTGTCAGCTGTATCACTGGCGTATTGACTGCTTCGAGCCATCGACTCGCGAGCGTGCTTAGCATCCTTTTGTAGCATGCCAATCATCGACTCTATGTCTTTCGTAGAGCTCTGCGTTTTCTGTGCCAGTTGCCTCACTTCATCGGCTACCACGGCAAATCCACGACCCTGATCGCCAGCCCGCGCCGCTTCAATTGCGGCATTTAATGCCAACAAATTTGTTTGCTCAGCGATAGAGTTAATCACATCGAGCACCGACCCGATTTCTAGGCTACGTTCACTCAAGCTATTAATGGTATTCTCACCACGACCAATTTCTTCACATAACTGTTGCAGAGCACCCGAGGTTTGATTAATAGAATCATTAGTTTGTTGTGATGTGCCTTCTAAACCATGCATTAAATCAGCAACGTTACGAGCACTTTTTGCCACTTCATCAATGGTGGCCGACATCTCTTGCATGGCTGTGGAAATACTAATGATATTTTCCATTTGTGTGCGATTATTCTCCAGCTCTTGTTCGGTACTGGCCGATGTTTGCTCAACTGTAGAGCCCAAGGTATCAACGGTATCGCTGAGCTGACCGACCAACTGCCGCAGATTGGAATTCATCGCTCGCATGGAGTTGTATACATTTTTGCCCTCGCCTCGTGCGCTTAGTTCGCAGCTTAAATCACCATGGGAGATACGCTCACTGATGTCTTGCATTTCCTCAGGCTCGCCGCCAAGAGGGGTGATGATCATTCTTACCACCCACCATGTTGCCAGTAATATTGCCGCAATAACTAAGACCAGCAATACAGTCATACTGGATATCAGCTTATCAACACTACTGAATACCTCTTGTTGATCGATTTCTACCACCATCGCCCAACGCGTGTCGCCAATATCAAGGGGCTCATAAGAGCTCAAAACTGGATTACCGTTATAATCGATGATCACTTCGGTGTTACTGCGACCAGCCAAGGCTTCAGTGACCGCTTTGGTTTTAATCCCATTATCAGCAATGGTACCGGCAAAGCTGGCTTTAACTGAGCGTCCCTGAGCATCTAAGAACGAGTCTGAACGCATACGATAATCTTGACCAACTAAATAGCTCTCACCACTGCGCCCCATTCCCTCGCGCGTGTTCATGACCTCGTTGATAGCATCAATGGATAACTGCAACGCAAGCACCGCCTGAACTTCACCACCAGCAACAACGGGCGCGCCGACAAACGCAGCGGGTGCCCCGCCGCTGGGTGCATAAGGCTGAAAATCGCTGAATGTGTATTCGCCAGTTTCCATCACTTGACGATACAGTTGGGCAAGCCCCGAGTCACTGTAAGGGCCACTGACAAGATTGCTTTGATAATCCGCCTCTTTAGTGACCGAGTAGCTCACCACCCCTGTGTCATCAATAAGAAATAAATCGTAGTAGCCTCGGCGCTCAATGTAATCAGCGAAGCGGCTCTGGTTTTGGTGCGCACTTCTAACCCAGTCCGACTCACTCATGCGTGCTGACCAATCGTTGGCTGCACTGAGGGTATCCACTTCAATGCGCTCGAAGTACTGTTTAATTTGTAATTTTTTGATAGTTTCGATGGAGCGTAATTGGTTGTAGGCCTGCTCGCGCAGAGCCTCACTGCTGATGTAGCCACTGATCAAAGTGATAACCAGAGCTGGGATCAGTCCCACCAATAAAAAAGCGATAAGTAATCTAAATTTCAAAGGCATAACCGTTCTCCCTCACGCTGCAACTCCCTCAGTATAGTTAAAATAGGGACTGTGGCTAATTACAACTAGGAAAAAACGCTTACACAGCATTACCGCGATATGATTTATAGTCATACTCGCTATTGTTGCTACCAAAAGTATCAAAGATAAGCTGGTGACAAAGTATGTACGAGTAATGGCACCCCGAGCTCGGTGCCATTATAGCTTATGGTGTGAAATTACTGGGCTTTTGAGAAGGTTATAAGCAAGTTCTCAACGGCGCAGGCATTATTACTTATAGCGGTGTTAACCATGCGAGTCTGCTCGTCTGCAGTTAGAGCAAAGTGCCAATACTGGCCATCGGCAAATTGCTGCGCTAGGGCTTTTTTAGTGTTGGTCATACACATTGCCTGAGTCAGGCTGCGAAGCTTAGCATCGTACATAATATCGTTGAACCGAATATCCGGTAACGCTTGGTTGGCAAGCTGAGGACTACTGACTTGCTCGGTATTCTCAGCCAGCTGCCAGTGCCCATCGTTTAGTTTTAAGCGCACACCCGCAGGGTAAAAGCTGTAGCGAAAGGCATTTTCTGCCGTGGGAGTTATCTTTACCACACCTGCAGCACCGAGCACTGCAGCGCCGCTGCCTGATGCCGAAGACAGCGTGACCAGTGCTGTGGTCTCATCCACACCATAGCCATGATGTTGACCAATGTGTTGCACTAATGTGTGCAAACGTACACTACGATTACGCTCACTAAAATGGGTATCCAATACCCCGTAGGTAAAGCTTCCTAATCCCCCTTCTTGCTCATACGTCACGCCACCACGTTGCTGCACTCGCGCTGAAGGAGCTGAATGGGGTTTAGCACCCGCATTGAGAGCGCCTATCGAATCACCGCTGGTGATCATAGCCACCGCGCCGTGCTCATTACTGCCGCCACTTTGTACCGCCGTCCCAGCACTGGTGCCAACAATAACAGGGCGCGCCTTTAGCGCGGCTGTCCAAGGATAGGGGGCGCCATCGTCTGCAAAGAGTATCTTGCGCGTTAAGCTCTGATCGCCGCCATTGAACATCACCGCTGTCGCACTTTGGATTTTTTCCACTAAGCTGGCAACCCCGGCTTCGCACAATGCATGCTCTTGGGCGATGCGCTCTGGGTAGATTCGTGAGCGCGCAAAACTGAGCGCTTGCGCGCGCAGAGCAGGTAAGGCCTCGCAGCGATTCTCGGTAATGGCCTGCGCCAATGCTGGCGTCAATGCCAACCACTGCGTTTCGACCCCATCAAATTGCAGTAGTTGCTCATAAAAGTCAGCGGACTCATAAGGGTCTCTGCTTGATGCGGTGATCGCCAATATCTTTGCAGGTTGCTTCTGTTGTTGTGCTGCCACCAGCGTGGCTTTTTCAATGAAGGCGACAATATCTTTGGCCGCCTGCGAACGAGTGCGAGTTTTATCTACACGCTCTACCAAACGCTGGCGTTTATCTCCTTGATAGACTTCGAGGTTATCGAGGATGAAGTAATAAAGCTCATCGGTGATTAACGCTACTTGCTCATCCACCGCATGCCATTTGTCGAGTAGCCCTTGCCGACTCATTTTTTGCTCACTGGTGATGGCTTTTAGCGCTTTGATAATGCGCGCCTTTTGCGGTTGGTATTGCTCTGGCCAGTGCTTTTCTAGCCTGTCGATAGCTTGTGTATCGAGCTGATAAAGGTTACTACGCTTGCCCTGCAAATTTGTTTTATCAAGGCAATGCTTAGCACCTAGCGATGAACAAGTGTGCAAAGCGCCACCAATCAATATGTGCGTCTGGGCATGTGCAAGCGGTAACACGAATAAAGAAATGAAAAAAAAGACAGGGTAAAAGAGACGATTATGAGTCGAAAATGCGCGAATAGCGCCTAAATCCTTAATCATGGTCATAAGTTTCCAAGGCTGATTTAAATGTAAAACAATTGTTGCTTTAGCAATAATTGGGTGTTATAACGAAAAGGACTCAAAAATCGAGTACAAGCTAACCCGTTTAGTTTGCGTTGTCAAAAACCTATGAGGAATGCGAGAAAATGTTGAAAAAAGCCCCAGTGCTTGCTGCATATTTCTACTCGCCCCATTACCTGTCGGAGTGGTTTGACGAGTAGCCCACCCGTTGTCTTTACAACGCGGTGGTTAAGTACGTCTTAGCCATCTCACCCTAACTCTATCTACCAATAATAAAATTCTGTGCATGAAAGCGCGCACTCACTGAGCGTGTGCATGACGCGCACAGCAACATCGACAGGTGAAATATGTTTCGCAAGTTATCTTTAGCTGCGGCCGTGACTGCGGCTGTGTGCCCTTCGCTATCGGCGGCTGAAAAGCCCCTAGCCCCTGCTGAGCAAAATATTGAGCGCATCAACGTCACCGGCTCCCGCTTAAAAGGCGTGGATTTGGAAGGCGCACAACCGCTGACTGTGTTGGACCAAGATGATATCGCTCGCTCCGGCGCCGATAGCATCCACGATCTACTGAAAGACATTTCCCAGCTACGTGGAGGGACTGGCACGTTTTCCACATCTCAAAGTGGCGGTACCTCTAACTCCACTCCTGCTGGGCAATCAGCAGCGAGCCTGCGCGGGATGGGCCCGTCCTCGACATTGACACTGGTTAATGGCCGACGCATTGCGCCGAGCTCATTTGCAGCGGGCACGGAAAACTTTGTTGACGTTAACGCAATTCCGCTCGCGGCCATTGAACGTATTGAAATTCTTGCCACCGGTGCCTCAGCCATTTACGGCGCAGACGCTGTTGCTGGCGTTATCAACTACATCCTTAAAGATGATTTTGAAGGGTTTGAAGTCAATGCCTCATACGGCGACAGTTTGGCACAAAGTGATGAAAGTAAAACGCAAATTAATCTGCTTTGGGGCACACAACTTGGCAAAGGCAACCTCAGTGTATTCGCCGATTATTATCACCGTAATGCCTTTAAAGCGACGGATCGCGACTACACCAAAGACCCTCTCCTAGTCAGTGGCTATTCTTATTTACCCAAGCTCGAGAACACCCCGAACATTTATTATTACTCGCAGCGAGATGGCTTAGAACTCCCCGCCCCTGGGTGTAAAACCGAGTTGGTAGAGACCGAGTATGGCGAGCAAATATGTGCCTACTACGGCAATGAGGACGACTACCTCGATAGCCCATTTGAAAGCCTCGCCACCGGATTTACCTTTACGCAAGCCGTTGGCGATCTTAATTGGAAAACAGATTTTTTCTACAGCCATACGCAATCAACAGCCTACTCTTCGCCAGCGCCTATCAATCAAATTGATGACAGCGAAGGCCCTTATGCCCTTGAGCAAAGCCTATTTGTTTTTGACCAAGCAGATGGCTCAAACCCGCTTTTAGAGCAGCTCTATATCGACCCCTTCAACACCGTAAATAATCGCCAAGTTTATGGTTTTGCCTTTGATGCCCGTTTTAACGACCCGCGTACCGTCGAAGTAGAGTCGGATAACATGCGCTTGGTGAGTGAACTTGAAGGCAGCCTCGGTGAGTGGTTTTGGC
Organism: Pseudoalteromonas sp. CNC9-20; assembly: GCF_022347875.1. Taxonomy (NCBI): domain Bacteria; kingdom Pseudomonadati; phylum Pseudomonadota; class Gammaproteobacteria; order Alteromonadales; family Pseudoalteromonadaceae; genus Pseudoalteromonas; species Pseudoalteromonas sp. CNC9-20. The sequence continues at coordinate 396,639 of NZ_JAKRFS010000002.1, forward strand.
AAAGTGGTATCACCCTATCGCGCTCAAAGTCAGAGCAAGTTGCCATTGCTGGCGTCTATAACCGCTTCAAGTTTCACGCTGCTTTAACCGGCGAGCTGTGCAGTGACGGACAAATTGCAAGCTACGATGGCACTACCTTAAACTGCGCAGATGACGCTACATTACGCCCGTTTTATAACCCGTTTTTGCTCGGCGATAGCACCAATGATGCGACTTTGGCATTAACACAACAACAACCCTCTCGCTCAGGAAAAAGCTCGGTTTATGCTTGGGATGCCAATATTAACGGTGAATTACTGCTGCTTGATACGGGCGCAGTGAATGCAGCTTTTGGTGTCGAAGTTCGCCGCGAAGAGCTTGAAGACATCCCCTCTTTAGACTCACGAGCTCAAGCGCAAAATGACTATTTAGTGGATGTATTCGGTTTTGGCTCTAGCCTGGCCGAGGCCGACCGCACTCAGTGGGGGGCCTATGCAGAGTTCAATATCCCGCTAAGCACTGAGCTTGAGCTGCAAGCCGCCGGGCGTTACGATCATTTCGATGATTTCGGCAGTACCTTTAACCCCAAGCTTGGTTTCACCTACCGCCCCACCGACACTATGGTGCTACGGGGCTCATGGTCTACCTCCTTCCGCGCTCCGTCATTGACTCAGGCCGGCGTAAAGCTGCGCACGACCACCTCAACCTTTGATTGTGGCGCAAACCAAGCGGTAGCCGATTTATATTGTATGGGCGATGGCACCGAAGTAACGGTCAATTCGCTTGAACTTGGCAACCCGGCATTAAAAGCGGAAGAGTCGCAGGCATTAAGCTTAGGTTTTGCATGGAGCCCAAGTGCCCAAACTAACCTCACCATTGATTACTGGCAGTTCAATCACGAAAAAGTCATCGATACCAATATGACGGCGGTACTCGACAGAGCACTAAGCGATGCAGCCTTACGTCATTGCAACCTAGTACCACAAGGGCAGCAAGGCATTGCCTATGATCAACAGCTGTGTGAGGTTACTGACGAACAAGGGCTCAACATTGAGCAACAAGGCGCTGATCTCTCTGAGATTCTTGACAATTATATTGCCGCTTTTGACCCCCGTGACAGTGAGTTATACCTGCCTTTATCTCGCGATCATGTGATCCCCTTAGAAAATACCGGCAGCCAAGATTTACAAGGCGTGGATATCAAATTCGATCATCGCTTTGCACTGGCCCAAGGAGATTTGACGCTGCGTTTTGACGCCACTCATTATCTCGAATACGAACGTAACCGCCCAGGCTCCGATGCCATTGAATCTTTAGTGGGTAGTTATCGTTACCCCGAGAATGTAGGCCGCGTCAGCTTAGCTTGGGATAGCGACAATTACTATATCGTTATAGGGGCCAACTATACTGACAGCTACAGCGACGATATCGATGGCCTGAGGGGTCGTGAAATTGACGAGTTGGAGGCGCTTGGCGCGCTCAATGCACAAGGTGAGCGAGAGGTCGACTCATGGTTAGTGTGGGATCTCTCTGCTGGCTATGAGCTGAGCAACGCGCTCACCCTACGCGTTAATATCGACAACCTCACAGATGAAGAGCCGCCCACAGCATATGGCTCTGCCCGAGGTTTTGATGCAATAAATCATAACGCCCTTGGTGCTACCTATCGTGTGGGCATGACCTACCGCTTTTAATGGTCAGCGCCCAAAATCAATAAGGGGCCGTGCGCCCCTTTGTCCTTTTATAAGTGAAGACTCATGACTAATCACACGCGTTTTTCTTTGCCCAGTGCCAGCGTTATTTTGATGTCGGTGGCCTTACTTGCCTATGCCAGTACCTGGTTTGTGCAACCTGGCTGGTTTGCTATGGACGCTCAGCAAACTACGGTCAGCTTGGCGCAATTCCAACAACAACAAACGCAGCTGCAATTGCCGTTATTTGCAAGTAACGGCGAAGTCGGCTTTGTGAATGTACTATTCGAAGGGCTCGTTGCTGGCGATAAATTTGGCGCTACCATTGGCGTCATGGCATTTATTCTTATTACCGGCGGGGCGTTTTCGGTTCTGATGCACACCGGCGCTATAAACCGCGCTGTTTTAACACTGATCGGCCGCACTCAAAAGCTACAATGGCTATTTATTCCTGTGCTGTTTACATTATTTTCTCTTGGCGGCGCCATATTTGGCATGGGTGAAGAGGCAATCGCCTTTTGCGTCGTGCTGCTGCCAATTATGAAGCAGCTGGGCTACAACGCTCAAACCACAGTGTTAGTGACTTATGTGGCAACACAAATCGGGTTTGCGAGCTCATGGATGAACCCATTTAGTATCGCCATTGCTCAGTCTATTGCTGAACTCGGCGTGTTCTCCGGTGCCCCCTTGCGGATGTTCGCTTGGGGTTGTTTTACATTGCTGGGCATGACCTACACCTATCGCTATGCAAAACACAGTCGCGCATTACCCGCTGAACCTGCGCCGAGCACGAGTTATGCGCCTCTTTGTCGAGCTGATAAAACGCTATTATTGCTGTTTGCCGGTGTCATTGCCTGGGTGGTTTGGGGAGTGACCTTGCACCAGTATTACATTCCGCAACTTGCTGGCCAATTTTTTACTTTGGCGGTGTTAAGCGCCATTGTTGCCAAGTTCATGTATCGCACCTCGTTTTCGCGCAGTGCAGAGATGTTCACCCAAGGAGCACAAGAGCTGCTACCGGCCGCGTTATTGGTCGCTTTGGCCAAAGGTATCGTGCTCTTACTCGGTGGCAATGAGCTCAGTGAGCCTTCGGTGTTAAACACGCTTTTGTATTACAGCGCCACCCTATTACACGGCATGCCCGAAGCGCTGGCAGCATGGAGTATGTTGGTGTTTCAAAGCTTATTTAACTTTTTTGTCTCCTCGGGTTCGGGGCAAGCTGCGATCACCATGCCGATTATGGCCCCTTTGGGCGACTTGCTTAATATTGGTCGGCAAACCGTGGTACTCGCCTTCCAGCTCGGTGACGGCCTGACCAATATCATTATTCCCACCTCAGCAAGCCTGATTGGTTGTTTGGGCGTGGTGAAGTTAGAGTGGGGCCAATGGTTTTTATTTATTTGGCGCCTGCAGCTTGCGCTATTTGCCCTCGCCAGCGCCTTTGTTATCGGCGCTCAATTTATGCAATACAGTTAAGTCATTATGATCACACTTATTAACAACGTTACTACTTACAACCCCGACCCTATGGGGCAACAAACTATCGCCCTGGGCGGCGAGCATATTCTCGGTATAGACCCTGATCTCACGTTCACCAGCTCCCTGCATCAAACGGTCATAGATGGCAGCACGCTGATTGCCATACCCGGCTTTGTTGATTCATTAGTGCATATTTGTGGCGGTGGCGGTGAAGACGGTTTCGCCAGTCGCACGCCGGAGATGATGCTAAGTGATGCGATAACCGCCGGGATCACCACGGTTGTTGGCGCCCTTGGTACTGATTCAATTGGCCGCACACACAGTAATTTGCTGGCTAAGGCTAAAGGACTCAAAGAAGAAGGGCTCAATGCCTTTTGCTATACCGGTGCGTATCATCTGCCAGCGCCCTCGCTCACCGGCAGTATTGAAAAAGACATTATGTTCATTGATGAAGTCATCGGTGTCGGTGAAGTCGCTATTAGCGATCATCGCGGCTCTCAGCTTGATGCGAAGCAGCTTAGTGAGCTGGCAGCACATGCTCGGGTTGCAGGTATGCTAAGTAATAAGCGCGGCACGATTAGTATTCATGTCGGCCCTAGTGACAGTCATTTAGCGCTCCTACATGAGGTGGCTGCCCACCATGATGTACCATTAAACCGCTTCTACCCCACCCATATGAATCGCAACCAGCAGCTGCTTGACGCCGGTATCGCCTTTGCCAATGCCGGTGGCTGGATAGATTTCACCACCAGCACCACCGACTATGACTTAGCACATGGCGAAGTCAGTGCGGCGCGCGCTTTGGCACAATGCTTAGCCAAGGGTGTTGAAAAAACTCGTTTAACGATGAGTTCTGATGGCCACGCTAGCTTGCCCGTGTTTGATGAGAACAACCATTTGGTGGGTCTTGAGGTCGGGCATGAGCGCTCGTTATTACTGGCATTTATTGAAGCAGTCAAAGAGCATAAGGTGGCGTTTGCCGATGCATTACGAGCGATAACCAGCAACCCTGCGAACGTACTGGGAATACAAAAAGGTACGCTGGCGGCGGGGGCGTGTGCTGATTTAGTATTGCTTGATAGCACTTCACTGTTGCCACGGTGGGTGTTCGTGCGCGGTCAATGCATGATGGCCGATGGTGAGCTGATACGCAAAGGCCGTTTTGAATAGCCAAAGAAGCGCTTATCAACAACGAAAAAAGCGCCGAAAGGCGCTTTTTTTGGTCACTGGCAGAAACGAAGCCTTACTTGTTCATTGCTTGAAGCAAGAACGCTGAGATTTTAGCCCCTTCGCGTAAGGTCGTCTCTGAGCTGCTTTTGCCTTCCAATGAACTGTCGGTGAAAGGAGCGATTTCCATCATGTCGGCACCCGTTATTGGAAACTCATCAGCCAGTGCGCCAAGAATAGTGAGTGCTTGTTGTGGATTTAAGCCGTCGTCTTCGGGTGTGCCGGTGGCCGAGGCAAACTCAGCGTCCAAAGCGTCAATATCAAAGCTTACATACAGCTCGTCAACACCATCGTTGCGCAGTTGCTGAAGTACTTCGGCAATAACGGCTTCACAACCACGTTCGTTGATTTCGTGGGCCCAGTGTTGCTTAACACCAAAGGTAGACTCCCAATGCTCTTTCGGCTTACCGCTTGAGCGAATACCAAACTGGATTAAATGCGCAGGGCTCGGCAAGAATTCTAAAATATGCGTACACCAAGAGCCAAAGCATAAGTCAATGCCCAAACGCTCCACGAGCAAATCGGTGTGCGCATCAAAATGGATGATAGCCACTTTCTTGCCCTGCTCGCGCTTGGCTTTAAGATACGCTTTCGTCAGTGGGTAACTGATTGAATGGTCACCACCGATACCAAAAATGCCTTTTTCGGGGAAGTTTGCATAAAAATCAGTGCATACATCTTCGGTGATGGATAGCGGGCTAACATGGTAGTCGCTCTGCTCGTTTGCGTACAAGGCTTTTTGACAGTTGCTGATAGTGCCTTCGTTGAGGTACTTATCATGTAATAAGTGTGGGATCACACGAACATCACCGATATCGAACGCTTTCGCTTGTGGTTGCTGTTCAATTAATGTACTGCGAAGGAATAACGGGCCCCAGTTCGCACCACGTAAAATACCGCCACCACAGTCAGAGCTGATCCCCAGCATAACTGCTTTGTGCTCGCTAGTGGGTAAATCTTGAAGGGATGATTTCCACAGTGGTTCAATGTTTTCAGTTTGACCGTAGAGCTTGTGATGCAGGGCCGCTTTGCGCTCTTTGGCGGTGTTAACAGTAAATACACCGTTACCTGGCGGGCACAAGCAGTGCTCAACTTTTTCTTGAAAATCTTGCCACTTAGCAGTCATGCTCTCTCCTCAATAGTTATGCAATTATATGGTGCTTGCAGAAAAATCGTGTTGCTGTACGTTGTTATCTTATTCTGTGTAATTTGTACCTCGATACTAAGTTACCTGTAAAACATAACATTATGTTTTTAAAAGGCTTATTTCGCATCTATATATACCTTAGCACCCAAGGTAAACGATTAATATACAAGCTGAGTGAAGAAGTCAAACTGACGTGGAGGGGCCGCAAACAAAGGCGTGACTGGCTATGCATAAAAGCTGCATAAGCCAGCCAGAAAGTTACTCGTAGCTACGCGGACGCTTGGTTTTAATAATAGCGATATAGCCGTGCCAACTGGCGTAACTGAGCAGAGGCATAATGACTATAAAGCCCGCAGTACCGGTGATAAAGCCAAGCAAAACCAAAGAGACAATACAGGCGCACCACACCACCATTGCACCCACATTGTTTCGCACTGCGTTCATCGAGCTCACCACCGCAGTCATAATATCAACGCGACGTTCCATCATAATTTGCGGAGTAAAGGCAGAGATGGCGAATACACTTACCAACAGCACGCCGCCAATAATAGAGCCTAAGGTTAGAAACGCGCTCAGCTCTTCCAATGTGGGGTTAACGGTGTTGGGATAAAGCGCATGCACTAAAGCGGCCAAGCGCATCCACACTATCATGACCACCATCAAGAGTACGGCAAAACCCCACTCCCCTGCGGGGTTACGAAACATTGATTTGAGGCTATGGCGAAATGTTGGGGTGTGCCCTTTTTCTAGCTCCCACGCCACATCATAGAGGCCGGCCGCAAAGGCTGGTCCAACGAGGGCAAAGGCGACAGCAGCAGGCAAAATGACCAAATGCGACTGGCTAGAATAAACAAAAAACAACAGCGCAGCGGGAATAGCGGTGAACACTAAACCATAGACTAAGCTCAACAGCGGTGCCCGAGCCATATCTTTAAACGCTAACGCTAACCAATGTAAAGGAGCAAAGATGCTCACCTTGTTACACTCGAAGCAACGAGCAAATTCACTGCGGCTCGAAGCACTAGAAGAAAGCCCCATAATTTATCTCCTATGATACATTCAATTAACATCTAGTTGAGATCTACTCAGTTCGCAAGCTAGGGGATCACTTGTATCGGACATTTGTCCTTATTGGCATGGACCGCAACACCGCAGCATGGCACCTTTAAAGGCACTATTATGCGTAAGATAAATCAGAGGCTTACATGAAAAAAATGTTTCACCTTGGCATCACTAAAGAAGACATTGCAGGGGCAACCTTGGCTATTATCCCCGGCGCTCCTGAGCGTGCAGGCGTTATTGCAGAGCAGCTTGAGCAATCGCGCTGTCTTGCCAAGCATCGCGAATTTCACGTTTATTTAGGTCAGTTAGCGGGTCAATCTGTGGTGGTGTGTTCAACCGGTATTGGTGGACCTTCTACGTCCATCGCCGTTGAGGAACTCGCGCAGCTCGGCGTAGATACCTTTTTACGAGTGGGGACCACAGGAGCCATTCAGCCGCACATTGCCGTGGGAGATTTATTGATCACTCAAGCCTCGGTGCGTTTAGATGGGGCGTCGCACCACTTTGCGCCAGCCAACTACCCCGCAGTGGCCAACTTTGAAGCCACTGCGGCCCTAGTGAAAGCATGTCAGGATAGCGATATCACTCATCACGTTGGCATTACCGCATCCAGTGATACCTTTTACCCTGGGCAAGAGCGTTATGACACCCACAGTGGTTATGTTCCCACCCACCTTCAGGGGTCCATGCAGCAGTGGCAAGCGCTTAACGTGATGAATTATGAAATGGAGTCTGCCACCTTGCTGACTATGTGTAGCGCATTAGGGCTGCGCTCAGCGTGCATCGCCGGAGTATTAGTCAACCGCTGTGAAAACGAGATACCCGACGTGGATATCTCGGCTGTTGAACAAAATGCGATAGATCAGGTTATTGCGGGAGCACAGCTGCTACTTAGTAATTCGTAATTAAATTGCGCGTGCGGAGCAAGTTGAGCTAACACTGTTTTGCTTGCTCCGAGGTGTGATTTGCCCGCCTGCTGCTCCAATAAAGTCACCGCTGTAATAGCACTAAAATCGACTTCTTGATTGGCCAACACAATTTGGCTTAGCGCCGCTTGCATGGGTGAAAAGCTGGGATTAAACGCGGCATTCTCCATATAACGGCCAAAATAGGTTGCGCCTTCATATTCAATGGCTACCGCCGCTTTCCCACCACTGTAAGGGGCATAGCTTTGCGCAAAATGGTGGTGTAATGAGCGGCTATCATCATGATAGCTAGCAGAATTACCCAGCAAGGGCTGCTCTACCCCCAAATCAACTGGACCAAAGGCTTGAGGCAACAATTCGTTCAAGGTCGTTGACTTATCACCTATGGTTATAGCGATGTTCTTCGCATCTTTGAACTCATTAATAAATTGACGGCAATGCCCGCATGGTGCGGCGCTGATATAGATGTGCTCAATCTCTGTTGCGCCGTGTAGCCAAGCATTATGCAATGCGCACTGCTCTGCATGGGTGGATACCTCTAACCCCAAGCCTGCTAGCTCAACATTTACACCGACTGCATAAAACACGTCACCTTGGCTATTTCTTGCCTTAACAAGCGCGGCGACATGAAATGACGAAATGGGCGCCACCGCCCATGTTTGGGTTTGCGCTAGCAGCCAATCGATGGTGTCTTTAAAAGAAGACCCCAGCTCCTGCTGAAGTTCTTTGAATTGCTGCTCAGAGGCGATACCGCCTTGGCGTTTTGTTTCTGCGAGTAACCCTGTAACCTGCATGTTCAGGCCTGTTGTTATTTTTTGGGCTTGGGATACTAACCTAGCACGAAAGTGGGCGCAACCAATTACGTGCCTGCTCCTGGCAATCAAAGTTTTTCACCCTGACCCCAAGCTCTCGTACTTTTTGCGTCACCAGTTCATGCATAAAACCCTGATAACTAACCACCCGAGCAATACTCAACTGGCCGAGCAATGGCGCTAGCTTGTTGCACACATCAATGAACTCATCCTTAGCATAAGCATGTTCAAATTCGCGTACATCAATTAACACCGCTTTCGCATTGTAACTATTGGCGAATTCAATAATGGCGTTGGCGTTATTTAACACATCAATTGATTGCGCTTTACCGCGCATGGTTGCGCAGACAATGTTTTCTTCAGCGCAATAACTTAAACTCGCAACAACAGAGTTGGCCATGTCGTTCTCTCTAATAAATACAGATACAACAAAGGCACAAGTTCGTTTGCACTAGGAGGGCAAAAGTGGAAGCGGCTCAGCCATCATAGCCAATGTATTGACCTTAGACCTGGAGCTTTGCGTGGAAACTCTTTCGAGCACCGTGCCTTTATTCTGAGCAGGCCATAATACGTAAATTAGAGCTTTTATTCAACTAAACTGAATAATCACCACTCTACGCTGTGATCCGCTTTGACCCCGTTATTATCGCTAACACCGAAATTCGTTTTACTGTTTGCAGACCCCTCAACTTTTCCTCATAGAGACCTATCATCCATACAACCAGTAAGGTCCAGGCTTAATAACATGATGAATAGACGTTTTATGCTTTCCTAGGTAGATGATGCTTTACTATGGAGTACATTAAGCTTGACTATAATTGCGAAGAATGAGCGTCAGCTAAGCATTAAGACGCCAATTCCATAAACAGCTTGTTTTATACCGTTTACTTACCAGCCCTTATTTTGGGTAACTGAGTTTGCAAAATGACAAAAGCAGGAATTAGTGGCAAAAACGCTAACCACGATAATTCAGAAACAACCCAAAACCAAATGAACCATGACTCTGCAGCAATTAGCAAAAGCAATTTTATGATACGCCTAAAAAGCATAAGGCCGCCCATAGCTGCTAACGGTAAACCAAAACCTAGCGAGCCGACTAAAACTATAGCTGGGTGAATAGACTCAAATTCGGTATTTCGTATAAATGAAAAATAAAATTCGTAGCCATTGCTGAATAGCAAAGGGCTCAATAGACAAAGCATCCAAACAATGTTCCAGCTAGTATTACGCTGAAGCTTAGAGTGGATTTTATTTTTTTCTTGAAGCTTGCTCAATGCATCCATTTCACTCAGGCTATCCCTAGGTATATAACGCCCGCCTAAGAGGCGGAAAATGCTTGGCTAAAATTAGCGAAGAATGAGCGCAAGCCAAGCATTTTGCGTCCATTTTTTTAAGGCGCTTGTATGGATAATAACTCCATATTTTTATTATTTTAAACCAGTTTAGGGTAATGTGAGACCCAGGCTTAAGCTGCAACTTAAGCTTTCCATGCGGCAGTTCGATTGAGCGCTGGCTCCTCAGTTGAGAGACCGATAACAAGAACGAACGCCGCATAGGACTCCAAGCACCACACTCGAATAGTCTACTGGGTCTCGAGCCCGCATTGTGCAAGCAAGAGTTAGCTTATTATGAATACTAAAACGGATCAAAACATAAACGTCGGTGTCAATACTGGTAAATCCCAACTCGACATCTATATTCGCCCGCTGGATATCTATTTTACCGTTTCAAATGACGGTAAAGGGATCCGCGAGGCCATCATCAAACTGAAGAAATTTAACCCTGTTCGTATCGTGATTGAGGCCACAGGACGACTTGAGTTCAACTTTATAGTTGCCTGCGCGAAGGCTGATTTACCCTTCGTTGTCGCCAACCCGATTCATGTAAAACGCTTTGCCGGTGCCATCGGCCAACGCGCTAAAACCGACAAGCTCGATGCCAAGTTGATTGCCCATTACGGCGAAGCCATTCAACCCAATTTGTCAGCACTCAAGCCAGAGACCATGCAGGCTATGAGTGATTTGGTGACACGGCGAAACCAACTACTGACCATGCAAACGATGGAAAAGAACCGCCTGAACATCATGCCTAAATATCTGGCGATGACTATCAAACCTATCCTGACAGCGTTTAAAAATCAGATTGAAAAAATAGAAAATAAAATTGCCGCGCTGATCACAAGCTGTCCTGACTATCAGGCAAAAAGCGACATTTTACAGAGCATGCCCGGCATAGGTAAAATCGCTGCTGCGTCCATCATAAGTAACCTGCCTGAACTCGGTTACATTAACAACAAGCAGGCCGCATCTCTGGTCGGTGTTGCACCCATGAATCGGGAAAGCGGTCGCTATAAGGGCCTCAGAACCATCCAGGGCGGCAGACCCCAGGTGAGGACTGTGCTGTACATGGCAATGATGTCTGCGATGCAGTGTAATCCGGTGTTTAAAACCACATATCAGCGCCTGATTGCAGCCGGGAAACCGAAAAAAGTAGCCATTATTGCGTGTGTCAGAAAAATGGTGGTGATCTTAAATTCGATGCTCAGAGATGGGGCAATGTGGGAAGCGCCAAAAGCTTAAAAAGAGCTATTGACGCCATAGTCTCTTGTTAGAAGCTGCCTCTTCGGTGCTCTTTTGAAGGATCATGAGGCTGGACATTACCACCTTGTGTGGCTTTATTTATGTAGCCCAAATCTGTTTCAATCTCTACTTGAACCAAGTAAGGTTTACCTAATGCTGAGCGCCAGTAGTGATACTTTTCTTGATACTCTTGATTAAAACTAAACTTCGCAGAAACTGACTTAACCCATTCCCTTGGAATCTGATGCGCAGCAAGCATTCGATTCACCTCAGACTTCATCGATTGGCACATATCAACCAATACAGGTGAGACAATATCGCTTTTACAATCTATTAAGTTTAGAGTGACCGAATCAACGCCATGCTCTTGTGCAAGTAGAAATAACTGACCCACGGCCCAATAGCCGAGATAGTCATTATTTCGACCACTCAATAATTCAGAGAGATTGTTCACAACCCCTTTTAGTTCTCTACGACGAGGCATAAATTCTCATAGGCTTCTAACGCTTGCCTAACAGGCGTAAAATAGCAGGCAAAAATCAGCGACGAAGGAGCGCAAGCCTGCTGTTTTGCGTCCTTTGGTTAAAGCGTTTGTTAGGTGAAATTACGGCACCAATTTGAACTTTTTGGGCTCTATAGGAATTAGCTCCATTTTAGGTGTCTGGCGATTTGGCCAATTCAATGTTCTATACTTCAAAAGCCAGTTTTTAATCACTGGCTCATCTTTACTTTCCCTAAATTCTGGGCACTCATTCCAAAACCCATCAGTTAGTTTAAATGTATATTCTTGACCATCTAAAACTACGATTATTGTTTCCCATGCAGGGTCAAAATAGTTTTCTCTATTTTTAGGCCCTACTCTGACCCCATATATTCCAGAGCCATACCAGGTGCTAACTTTCACTGAAACCCCCCTCACACCTAACGCCCCAATAAGGGGCTGATAAATGCTTAGCTAAACTGTGTAGCGAAGCGGAACCTAGCCAAGCTTTAGCAGTCCCGCACTTAATTGGCTTGTTATGTGTATTTTGACATTAATTCGATTGTAATTTGCTGACTAGTAACATTTTTACTAAACCAGCTAGTTTCATTTTTAACGTTAATCTTTATTGAGAGATTACCTTTGCCCATTTTATTAAGAGCGTTGCTAGCCATTTTACGCAATGTAATCCAGTCTGGGTGAGTTTCCAACTCACCCCAAAATGATTCATGGGTGTCGTTACTTCTAGCTTCAAAAAATGCATCAATTTCAGAAATGGCTTTTACATCGTCAGTTGTTAAAAGGCCATTTTCAATAAGCTGAGTTTTATGCTCGTTGAAATGAAATTCCAAATCAATAGCCATTTCTTCTTCGGCATTACCAATACCATAAGCCTCTAATTGAACTTTTGGCTCAGAAGAAATGATGATTAAAAGCTTTAATAACTCTTCGTAATGATATTTGATGTAATCCATACTATCGATACACATAACGCCGCCATATGGGGCGCATAAATGCTTGGCTAAACTTAGCGAAGAATGAGCGCAAGCCAAGCGTTTTGCGTCCAATTGCCATAATGGCCTTGTTATATTTACTTTATTTGCACACTCGTTGGTTCTTCATTTCTTAGTTCTGACAAATTTTTATCGAAGTCTTTTGATACTTTAGAATACCAATACTCGAGTAATTTAGAATTACAGTTGCTATCAAGAAGCGGTTGAATTGATTCTTCAGCCATTTCTAGTGTGAGTTCGGGATCGCCAATAATTGAGTTGAATTTTTTATACGATACCCGTGTTTTTTCTAAAGTTAATTTATTAATTTCTTCAATTTGCTTTTTCGTCAATGAATAGGATGTACTGCATTTGGAGTCTACCAACGCAAAAGTAACGTCATACATTTTTAGGTTGCCAATATATTTGGCTAAACGAAGAGCTTGCTGATCTGCATGAGCACTCGATGCGATCATAAAAGAAAGTATAAATTGACTAAACTTCAACGGGTGAACTCCATGTAAATATAACGCCGCGTTAAGTAGTGAGCAACGCAGCCACGAAACTTAACCAGACCACCGTAAACACTAAACCCAACGATGAAATGAAAAATGCCATGCGTTGGGAATCTGTCTTAAACGCTTTGTTATAGCGATTTAACCACAACACTTCTTGTTCTTTTTTCCTGAACCACAGTAACACTGATCGTTTCTTCCAGTGTACTTTTTAGCGAGAGACAAGATAGCAGGATAAAGTAGCGATGCTCTCATTTGGAACTGATTCAGATCAGATTGAGCAACAATACCTTGATTATCCAAACGCAATTTGTCTTGCTCAACTTCTATAGCAATGTACTCAGATAATGATTGGTCACTTATCAAAGGCACAAATTTTGTCGGAAGAAAGTTATGCTTAACGAGAGTTTCGACCGAACTGTCAGGAGCAAACTTCAATAGCCCCGTCCTATATTCATTCGGTGTTACGCAGACTAATGAATTGTCAGACATTTTGACGACAGCATGAGCGGTCATTTTGATTGAAATATTCCCTAAACACGAAAAAATCCAGCCAAATTGCACACTACCGCCATATTTTTCAATGTAAGCAGTGACATTGTTTAGACAATTAAGAGGCTTGGCACTCGGTTCGGGTTGAACTGGAATCTTCTTTAAATCTTCGACACCTAGTTTCTCTAGCAAATTATTACTTAATTCTGATAAATCAAAATACTGCAATTCTGTACTCCTAACTCAACAATCGCTATAACAGCTTATTAGCGTGCATTTCGGGTTAAGCCAAAATTCAAACAAAAAAAGTTAGTCGCACACGTTATATTTATAAGTAATTTCATAAAGTTACCAGAGTGGATTGGTAATGTCTAAGCAGTATTGGTTTGTTAAAAACGAGCATTGAGATATCCGAGCCTAAAATGGCACGATATATAAATATCGAACTTCAACACTTTCATAGGGTTAACTTTAGTTTCTACTTATTCGAGCCAAAAACTGCTGTATATAACGAGCCTTATTTTACGCTCTTGGCCTATTTCTGCGCTGTTGAGCACCCGCGTTATTTATTTGCATGAGGAAAGTAGCCTCTTTGATGATCGCTCATCGCATTTTATTGGGTGTGAATGATGGCCACTTACCACAATGGCGAGGTTCAGATGCGAGGCGGCTGATACACCGCCTCGCACCTAATTAACCGGTATTGCGCATACCCGCTGCGATCCCAGCCATGGTGACCATTAAGGCTTTATCTAATGCCTGTGAGCTATTGGTACGGGCTCGTTTCAATAGCTCTACCTGCAGCACATTAAGCGGATCTGTGTAGGGATTGCGCAATGCAATAGACTCACGCACCCAAGGCTGATGCCCTAATAAAGTGTGCTCTGGGCTTAGTTCTTTAATCAGCGCTACCGATTGTGCTAACTCTTGGCGTAAGCGCTCGCCAAAGTGCTGTAACTGCGGCGCCACTAAGTGCTGATCATAATGCGCACTAAGCCAACTATCCGCCTTACAGAATACCATTTCCAACATTTCTAATCGGGTGCGAAAGAACGGCCACTGCTGACTCATCAGTTGCAATGTATGTTCACCGTATTCACTAATCACCGCTCCTAAACCTTGATAGGCCCCCAACCAAGCAGGCAGCATCAGACGGTTTTGCGACCAAGCAAAGATCCAAGGAATGGCCCTTAAGCTTTCCACCCCACCATTGGGGTTGCGCTTAGAAGGCCGCGATCCCAATGGCAACTTACCCAACTCTTGCTCTGGTGTGGCACTGCGAAAGTAAGGTACAAATTCAGGGTTCTCGCGCACAGTCGCACGATAATGCTGGCACGATGCGTCGCTAATTTTAGCCATAACGTCACGCCACTTAGGCTCAGGCTCTGGGGGTGGCAGCAGGTTCCCCTCAAGTACTGCGCTGGCATATAAATGCAGGCTTTGCTTTGCGACACTGGCCAGTCCGAACTTGAAGCGGATCATCTCACCTTGCTCAGTCACGCGCAGGCCATTTTTCAAACTCCCTGGCGGTTGCGAGCGCAACGCTTGCGCAGCTGGGGCTCCTCCCCTGCCAACAGTACCGCCGCGCCCGTGAAATAGCACGAGTTCAATGCCCTGCTCCTCACTAAGCTGCACCAAGGACTCCATAGCGCTATATTGTGCCCAGCCTGCGGCCATCATCCCTGCATCTTTGGCTGAATCTGAATAGCCAATCATCACATACTGATGAGTGCCTAGATGTTGGCGATACACATCATCGCTATATAAAGCCTGCATCACTTCAGGCGCACGGTTGAGGTCATCCAGAGTTTCAAACAAAGGTGCAACCGGCATGTTAAACTGACAGCCTGCTTCTTGAAGTAATAACTTAACTGCCAGCACATCTGATGCCTGACGAGCCATGGAAATAATGTAAATGCCAAAGTTTTCGGCGCGATTTTGGGCAATCACTTTAAAGGTGTCGAGAACCTCTTGGCTTTGTTCGCTTGGTTGCCAATTGCGAGGTAATAACGGCCGCTTGCTGGCCAACTCTGCTTTGAGAAACTCTTGTTTGCCTTGCTCATCCCACTGGCAGTAATCACCTAGGCCTAGGTACTCGGTCAGCTCACCAAGCACCTGTGCGTGTCTGTCGCTGTCTTGGCGGATATCCAATTGCGAGAGCTGCAAACCAAAACACCGACAGCGGATCAGCGTATCGCGCAGCTGCCCCTGGGCGATGATGGCCATATTATTGGCCTCTAACGAGCGCTCACAGGCCTTTAACACATCCGTTATCTGAGTGATATCCGTGATGATGTTTTCGCCGCGTGGCGACTGCTGGGTTATTTTGGCCTCGAGATACTCGTGAGTGAGTGTCAGCTTTTCACGTAGTTGCTTTAATACGGCACGATAGGGTTCATGGGCTCCTTCAGCCTGTTTAGCTAAAGCATCATCGCAGGCGAACATCGATAATTCACTGATCAGCAGGTTGATGTCTTTAATATACAAGTCCAATGCCATCCACCGGCCATGGTCGAGTACGCTCTGTGTCACACTCGATGTTACAAAAGGATTGCCATCGCGGTCGCCGCCCATCCATGAGGTAAAACGCACCGGCTTTGCATCACTTGCTAAACCAACACCCAACTCTTGAGTCAGCGTGTCATCAAGCTCACGCACATATTCTGGCACCGCTTGCCACAGGCTATTTTCAATGACCGCGTAACCCCACTTCGCCTCATCCAAAGGCGTTGGCCGTTGTTGACGAATTTCATCGGTATGCCACGCCTGTGCTATTAATTGACGCATGCGCGCGTGGAGTTTTTGTTGTTCCTGCGGCAGCAAGTCGCCCAGCTCTAACAGGTTTAAGCAATCACTTAATTGCACATGTTTGTTAATCAGTGTGCGTCGTGTCACTTCCGTTGGGTGCGCAGTTAATACCAAGTTGATATCTAGTCGTGCAATTGCCTCTTTGATGGTGTGCTCTTGCACATGGCTTTGCTTGAGGCGCAGCAAAGTCTGCTTTAATGGGTCAAGTTCGCAAAAACCCTGGTTACCCGAGCGCGACACAGTATGGTACTGCTCAGCAACGTTAGCGAGGTTGAGGAATTGGTTGAACGCGCGCACAACAAGCAGTAACTCATCGTCGCTTAGGGATTGTAACTCGCTGATCAGCGCCTCACGCGCCTGCTCATCGCCACCGCGAGAAGTTTTTGCCAACTGACGAATTGATTCAACTTTGGCCAAAGCCGAATCACCCAATGCCTGAGCAATGGTTTGTCCTAGCATCTGCCCTAATAAACCCACATTACTGCGTAGTGCCGCGTATTGATCACTCATATCCTCACTCCTGTGTCTTTATTTTTATCTTTTGTAGCATGGAAGTGCCTCGCTTTGAAAGGCTAAGAAAAGGAGAAAAACTAATTTGATAATAATTCCTATTTGCACTTGATACATTAAGCTATGCTAGTAATAATCATTATCAACAAGACGAAACGGAGTCTTTTGCTTTCTCTAGGTCTTGTTCATACGCACTCAATGCGATGAAAACTTTACTTGCTACATTGCTCATATCGGTGACGGTAGATATGACCCCAAAAACCCAAGCCTTGCTTGGGTTTTTTTATGGCTAAGCTTTGGACCCATACCAATAAACAGGCTAGAATCATAAAGATACGAGCCATACGCGGAGAACACAGATGTTGCGATACACACTATGCGCACTGACACTGAGCAGTGCACTTGCACTCGCGCCCGCAGCACATGCGGGGTTAGAAGAAGGCATTGCTGCGGCCAATGTGGGAGATTTTGAAACCGCCCTCAGCGAGTTTCAATATTTAGCAGACATGGGCTACGCCCCTGGAATCTATCAACTGGCACAAATGTACGAAAGCGGCCACGGTGTAGCGAAGAATCAACGTAAGGCTGCTCAGCTATATCAGCAGGCCGTGGATAAAGACTATGCAGACGCGATGTTTTCCTTGGCAGTCATGTACCAAGAAGGCCGAGGAGTAAAGCTAGACTTGCAACGAGCGGTCAGTTTATTCAAAGGGGCTGCCGAAAAAGGGCTGGCTGCTGCGCAATTTAACCTTGGCGTTATGTACACCAATGGCGAAGGCGTTATTAAAGATTACCAAAGCGCAATCGATTGGTATCGTAAAGCGGCAGCGCAAAATTATACCTTGGCTCAGTTTAACCTTGCGCTAATGTACTATGAAGGCCTAGGTGTAGCTAAAAGTATCGAGAAGTCTTATATCTGGAACACCATCGCGGAATACAATGGCAATGACGATGCCAGTACCAGCCGCAAACTCGACGAGAAAAAATTGCAGCCTGAAGAAATTGAGCGGGCAAAGCAAAAAGCCGACGACATCTATGAAAAGATCCTCGCCGGCCGTTATGCTGGAGAAGGTCGTCGCCTATAAGTAAGCTGAGAGTGACTTGTTAATCGAGTCACTTCGCTCTATTAGCTTCTGTGCTGTACGATACATGCGCTTTTGCATTAATGCATGCGCCTTCGACAAATATGCAGAAGCGAGCGATTTCTTCAGTTTTACCATGGGCTGAAAATCTTCTGGTACTTTTTCTGCCAACGTGTTCACTTCTTCTTCCAGTGCAATCAGCTCTTTATGGTCATCCATATTAGTAATAGATACTTCCCAAGCATCAAACTGATCTTGGTAATACGCCGTGGCAGCCTCGTAAGGATACGGTGTATCCGGGTTACTCTCACGTTTATTGAAGTACTCTGCCAGCACCGTCATGGCTTCGCGTTTCGCTTCACCTTGTTGCAATAATTGCGCAATCTGCTGATTTTGCGCAAATACGGCCTCACCGACTTCGGCTAAGGTATCTAAAGTCGCAACGTCGTCTGCTTCAACGGCTGCTTGGTATTGCTCAAGGTATAAAGTAACCCCAGCTTCCATCGGTTGATAATCAAATTCAGGGGCAATGAAGGCTAGATCTTCAGAAAGCTTAACCAAAGAGTTGTCACCGCCCTCGGTTAGACGTCCTTGACTCAATAACAAGTCAATTTTTTCAACCACACCGTCAAGCACCGATTGCTGCTCTGTTCGCGTATCTTGAATAAGTTCAGCCAACGCTAGTGAGTCAGGGAAACGAGGTTTGGCCTGATCGTACACGTTAATAATTGCAGTGAAGTTCTTGTATTCTTGCTCTTTATTCTGCCCTGCTAGCTTCGCTTGTTGCTCCAACTGTGCCAGTAACTGGGGCTGGTTTTTAACCACCAAGCCTTGTTTTAGTACTTGGTACTGTGGCGGAATTTCACCTAGTTTACTGAATAGGTTACTTGGCCCCCATCCCATCCACTGGTTAAGTTGCTCATTTTTGGCAACAGCATTGTCGTATTTAGCTTGCAACAAAGCGTAATCACTTTGCGCTTGGGTATGATAAGTAAACCCTAACCCTGCAACTACAGCCACAGTTGCCACCGCAGCCACTGCCGGCATGTGGTTGACAGTCAATAATTTCGACTTGAGTTCGCTAAAGCTCTTAAACCCTGGCTGCGAAATTGATAATGCTTTTTTCAGCGCGCCCCAACGTAGCATCGGCATCGACGCTGGCTTTTTCAGAGTATAAGTCGCTGGCACCTCATTGGCGGCAACACGGTCATAAGGGTGGTTACTCGAAATAAGTTCATAGGCGATACACGCGAACGAAAAAATATCATCTTGCGGTGTCGGCTCTTGGCCATCTAATTGCGATGCACTGGCGTAAGCTGGGGTGTACCCGGCAACACCATCTTCTGCCTGAGCGCCTTGATAAGCGTAAATATCATCGCCGCGATGGGCGCGAGCAACACCAAAATCTAGAATTTTTACGTCACCTTGGCTGGTGACCATAACATTGGAAGGCTTCAGGTCGGTGTGCACAACACCGTGGGCGTGCGCATAAATTAGCGCATCAATCATTTGCGTGAGAATGGGTTTGGCGTTGGCAAATTTCATGCCCGTTGGCCGTGAACGCTTGATAATTTGCTCAAGTGTCTCGCCCTCTATCCACTCCATAACGATGTAGTGAATCCCGGCCACGCTTGCACAATCATAAACGCGGACAATATTTGGATGCGATAATTGCTGACAGCGCTGGGCTTCTTTTTTCAACAGCGCCAATGCTTGCTCTGATTCTGCAAACTGCGATTGTAACACTTTAATAACGACGTGATGTTCACCATCGCTGGTTGAGAGGTGTAGGTCTTTGGCACGGTAGATATCACTCATACCACCTTGGCCGACAAGTTCCTCCAACAGATACCGTGCACCTAATTTCAAACCCTGAAGGTTGGCGCTTTGAGCATTCTTTTGTGGGGCGTTACCTGAGTTTGCGATACCAGCGATTTGCGTTTTATCTTGCTCGCTTGCATTTTGCGGCTTGTCATCCATATTGGCTGTCCTTTAATGCGTTCATCCATTCACTGAGCGTTAATATATTAGATTATTAAATAAAAGGCTATAACAGATTGCGGTTTAAATGACCTTTTATACGGTTCAATAGTATAACCACCAGTATAATTGCAAAAACCACCACAATCTCTTAAAGCCACTACAATGGTTACTTGAACTTATGCCACACCGGAGTAAATGTAGCGCTATTAGATACCGTCACTTTTATTGACAAAATCTAACTTAATATTTATCCTCGTGAGCTATTAACGTCGTCTTATGGAATAGAGTAAAGCAAATGGAAGCGACCTTTAACGTTATCAGCTACCACCGCCTATCCCCTGAAATAGAAACATCAAAGACCACCCAAGATAGCTTGGTATTTGGTCGTTCACAGGAGTGCGACTGGCACTTGCCAGATCCTGAGAAAATAATTTCCAGCACCCATGGCCGTATTGAGCGCTCTGGGTCGAACTTCGTTGTTCATGATTTATCAACAAACGGCCTGTTTGTTAACCACAGTGTGACCCCTGTAGGCAAAGGCAATCAACAAGCATTGCAAGACGGTGATGTGCTTAGTATTGGCGATTATGAAATCGAATTTAAACTGGCGCAAAGCGCCGTCGCCGCGCAAAGCGCACCAGTAGCTCAGCCATCGCAGCCGAGTATACCTGCGCAGCAAGCTGCACCTGCTTCGAGCTCTAATAACGATGATTTGTTTGCAACGCAGATGCAATCCGCAAACGAACTTGACCAATCTTTCCAGATGCCCGGTCTAGAAACACCAGCGAGCGCCCCAGCAACCGGCTCTCAATCCGCAGCCGAAACCATTCCCGAAGACTGGGGGTTAGACTTAGCATTCGGCCAACCTGAGAGTGCGTCCCCTGCAAGTCAGCCTGCGCCTCAGCCAGAGCCACAACCAGCTCCTGCTCCTACGCCGGCACCAACAGCGCAAACGCAACATAGTATCGCTCCGGCCCCAGAACCAAAGGCGCCACAGCAAGCTGCACCACAAGCTTCGGCTGCGCCGCAGCCAGCTCCAGCAGCTGCAGGGCAAGGTGAATTAGCAGCTGCTTTTTTGCAAGGTTTGCAAGTTGACGCGCAGCTTGCGAATGAATTAAACAACGCACAAACGTGGCAACAGATGGGGGAGAGTTTACGACTTCTATTGTTGGGCTTAGTTGAATCACTTAGACAACGCTCCTCGGTGAAACAACAACTGCGCTTGAATCACACTATGTTCCAAGCACAACAAAATAATCCACTGAAGTTTTCAGCAACTTTAGAAGATGTAATCCAGAACTTATACACCCGAAATAGCGCCAGCTTTTTAAATGCTGAGCAAGCTATTGCCGAGGCGTTTAAAGACACTCGCGACCACGATACGGCAATGATGGCCGGGACCGTGGGGGCCATTGAAGGATTACTCGATACACTTTCACCAGAGCGCCTGAAAAGCCAAGCAAACGAACAAGGCGGTCTGAAAAAGGTTTTACCATATCAATTAGAAGCGAAAAGCTGGCGTTTATTTAGCGCTATGCACCAAGACATGGAAAGTGAAATTGAGCGCAAAGGCAGTGGCGCGCTCGCTGATGATTTTGTTAAAGCTTACGATAGTAAATTAAAAACGCTTTAGATTAGTTATCCTAGAGGAAACAACATGAACAACAAATTATTGTCCGTATTGGTCGTAATTTTTACCTTAGCACTGAGTGCGTGTACTGCGGTGAATAAGATAGTACCGCCCTCCACCGACGTCACCTTTAATGTCGCGGCTGATATCAACCCAGATATTAATCAACGTCCTTCACCTGTTGTGGTTAAAATCTTTGAGCTGAGTTCACGGACAGTATTTGATAATCAAGATTTCTTCACCCTTTATGAAGATCCTGAGTCGGTGTTGGGCCCTGATCTGTTAAAAAAGGACGAGTTAGAGCTGCAACCTGGAAGCAAACTTGAGTACCCGATGTCGCTAGATAGAAATACGCGCTATGTCGGCTTTGTTGTAGCCTATCGCGATATTGATCAAGCTCGTTGGCGTGCAGTGTTAGCGGCCGATCCAACAGGCTATGATGATGTAACTGTTAATGTTGAGGAAATTGCTGTTTACGCCAAAGACTAAACAGCACTAAGAGGGAATTTACATGAGCGACCACAGCGCAATCGCATGGACCGAGGGGATGTTCTTACGTCCCCAACATTTTCAGCAAGCTGAGCGCAGCATTCGTCGTGCGATCAACCACAGCAGCCAGCATGTCCACCACTACCCGTGGGGGACTGTGTCGTTGGAAATAGACCAATCCTTGCTACCTTTAGGGCAAGTTCGTTTAAGCAAACTGACCGCCACCCTAGCTGATGGCACCGCCGTTGATATGCCTACGATCGACCCGCTACCACAAGCACTGTCGTTAACCAGCGAAGTACGGGACGAAGTTATCTATTTGGCGATTGCCAGTGATAAAACCAATGGCACAAATATCAGCGCTGATGGTGACGGTATGATCACCCGATACCGTTTTGCTGACCACACCTGTGCCGATGTAAGCTTAGGCAGCGATGCTCAGGAATCTGTGCAAATTGCTGCACTGCACAGCCAACTTAAACGCCATAACGATGATCGAGCTGGTTATATTTGTTTACCTATTGCACGGGTAATCGAAGTATCCGACGAGGGCAACATTAAACTTGATAGCAAGTTTATTGCTCCTACCTTGAATGCCAAAGCGGTTGCGCCATTAACCAGCGTGGTACGCGAAATTCATGGCATGATTAAGCAGCGTGCAGAAGCACTTTCTGCGCGATTAACTCAAGGGCAAGCAGGTTCCACTTCGGTGGCTGACTTTATGATGCTGCAAGTGCTAAACAAGTACCAACCGGTGTTTAGTAACTTTGAAAATATGGATATGTTACATCCATTTATGCTTTATAACCGGGTGATTGAATTAGTCGGTGAGCTCAGTACCTTCAGTACCCGTGATAAACGAGTTCCCGAGCTGCCCCATTACAACCACAGTGAGCTGACTGCTGTGTTTGGCAATTTAATGGTATTAATCAACCAAACGCTGAGCCAAGTACTTGAACAAACTGCACTGGAAATACCCCTTGAGAAAAGCAAGTTTGGTATTTATTTTGGCGCAATTAATGATAAGTCTTTACTTGATAATGCTCACTTTATACTGGCTGTAAAAGCGAACCTACCTAACGAAGAAGTACGTCAGCGTCTACCCGCACAGACGAAAATAGGTAGCGTCGAGACAATTCGCGACTTAGTGAATAACCAAATCCCAGGAATTACTCTTGCGACCTTGCCTGTCGCACCTAGGCAGGTGCCCTACCATGCTGGCTACCATTACTTCCAGCTGGAAAAAGGCAATGAGCACTGGCTTAAGTTAAGCAGTAGTGGTGGTATTGCACTGCATATTTCTGGCAACTACCCCGAACTACAAGTGGCACTTTGGGCCGTTAAGGGATAACTAACCAACAGGATACAATCATCATGGACAAGACGATTTTAAAGCCCCGTCCAGGAAGAAGAGGACTGGCACAAAATAATGGCGAGCCAGCTCCTGCAGGTGCTGGTGCTTCAGGCGCAGCGGCTAGTGCAGACACCTCTAGCGGGGATAAGACTGTAGTCAATGTGAACCAGTCAAAGCCTGTTGCTCGAGTGCAAGGGAACGCACCTATTTTTCAGTCCAAGCTAGTCGATTACGGTGCTGATATTTTTTCACTGACAGTGGCAATCAATCGCATGAGTCATTGCGATGATGTCGATAAGCTTAAACAACAAAGCATTGATGCTATTAAGAATTTTGAACAGTCTTTGCGTAACGAGCACCTCGATAGCCAGCTTATTGAGTCTGCACGATATTGCGTATGCGCGCTGTTGGATGAGACCGTGCTCAATACGCCGTGGGGCAGCGAAAGTGTGTGGGTGAATGAAAGTCTCCTATCCATCTTTCATAAAGAAACCTTTGGTGGTGAGTACTTCTTCACTTTACTTGATGAGGCACTGCGCCAGTCGAGTCATAATATCGACCTACTCGAACTACAATATTATTGTTTGAATCTTGGGTTCCAAGGCAAGTATCGTGTCAGTGCACAGGGACAATCTGCGGTCGATGATTACCGTGATAAGTTGTATCGCGAGATAAGCCTGATCCGTGGCACTGGTTCAAGCCAGTTATCGATTAATTGGCGCAAACGCATTGCTAACGGACTAGAGCTACGCCAGCAATTTCCACTCTGGGTTATATTAACCTTATTTGCTGCCCTCGCCCTGGTGGTTTACACCCTTTTTTCGTACCAACTGAATCGTTACTCCGATAATGTTTTCACAGAGCTTGATGCCTTAGTTCCCTATCAATTAGGCGAACAAACCACTGGTGATAGCATGGAAGCCAGTGTGCTGAACCAGTTGTTGCAGACAGAAATTCAACGTGGCGTGCTCAGTGTCACGTCACAATCTGACCGCGTACGTATTCGTATATCCAGTGAGTCGCTGTTTGATTCCGGCAGTAATATTGTTCGTGCTGATATGAAGCCGATTATTGCTAAAATTGCCCGTGCCCTTGAAGGCACACAAGGTAAAGTGCTGATCACCGGCCATACCGACAACACGCCGATTTCAACGCCTGAATATCCCTCTAATTGGCACTTATCATTGGCGCGAGCAACGCAAGTTGCCAACGCAATGGCGCAAAATGCGTCGTTAAGTGGCCGCTTATGGCCAGAGGGGCGTGGCGAAGCGGAACCAGTTGAAAGTAATGATACCGCCGCACAGCGAGCCAAAAACCGCCGTATTGAAATTGATCTGCTGTTTTAAGTTTCAAGGAAGAGATTATGTCTATCAAAGAAAAAGCGAGGCTGCTCTCGTACAAACTTAAATCTCGAGTTGTAGTAACAACTTTGGGCTTTTTAGCGCTTGCCTTATTGATATGGTTTGGCGGCCCACTCATTGCCATCGCCGGTGCCGTTCCTTTGGCTTCAGCAGCATGGCGGTTAGTGTTAATTTTATCCATTGTCGTCGTGTGGTTGCTAGTGACTTGGTCGAAACGAGTCAAACAGAACAAACGCAATGAACAAATGGCCAATGAGCTCATTGATGGAGATGCCGACGCCAACAGTGATGTGAACGAGGAAATCGACACACTGAAAAAGCGTATGAGTGATGCCATTGATACGCTGAAAACCGCAAAGCTATACAAAAACCAAAATGTATACCAGCTGCCTTGGTATATTATGATTGGCCCACCGGGTTCAGGTAAAACCACTGCTATTAACAACTCAGGTCTTGATTATCCACTGCGTGAGTCCATGGGTATCGACATGATCCAAGGGGTTGGCGGTACTCGCAACTGTGATTGGTGGTTCACCAATAAAGCCGTGCTCATTGATACCGCTGGACGCTATACCACACAAGACAGTCATGCCCGACATGATGCTCGTGCATGGCAAGGTTTTTTGGGGTTATTACGTAAAAACAGACCATTACGCCCCATCAACGGTGTAGTTATTTCCATGGGCATTAGCGAATTAATGCACCAGACCAAGACCGAACGAAATCTCCACGCCCGCGCCATTAAACAGCGTTTGCAGGAACTGCAAAACCAGCTTGGTATGTCGTTTCCTGTGTACGTTATTTTATCAAAAGCTGATTTGATTGCTGGCTTTAATGAATACTTTGAGTATTTAACTGAAGAAGAAGCAGAACAAGTTCTAGGTGTCACTTTTGAATTGAATACAGCGGATAATGAACAAGCACCGGTGAATCATTTTAACCGGGAATTCCATGCGCTTATTTCTAACCTTGCAGCCAAGCTCAACCAACGCTTGATGCATGAGCGCGACCCGAAACGTCGTGGCATTATTTTTGAATTTCCTCGTCAATTGCGTGTACTGCAGGGTATCGCCGACACCTTCCTAAAGGAAATTTTCACCCCTAACGCCTACGAGCAGCTGCCTATTTTACGGGGCGTTTACCTAACCAGTGCGACACAAGAAGGTGTACCTGAAGATTTACTGGCTCATAAGAAAGGTTACAGTGCTAACACAGGCGGTGAAAGTAGCCGCGCCTTCTTCATTAAGCGACTATTAGAGGAAGTGGTCTTTCCGGAGCAAAACTTAGCCTCAACTAACCGCCACCACGATAAACAGAACAAGTGGATGCGTATTGGTGCAATTTCCACCGCTGCTTGTGCCACTTTAGCGCTGAGTATTAGCTGGTACCTTAGTTACTCATGGAACAAAGAGCTCATCAAGTCAACGCAAGGCGCTATTGATGAGTACCAGTTGCTCACGGCTGGCGGGCTGAACGGACAAACCGACTTACTCACTCTCACAAAAGCGCTAAACCGCCTGCGTGACCTGCCTGCAGGATATAGTGACCATATTCCGCTTGCAGACCCATCAGCCGTAGGCTATGACAAAGGCAGCGATCTGAAACAACCATCGGTTGAGGCCTATAAGCGCGCACTATTCGCACACCTCGCGCCTTATATGGGCGAAGCGATGACCACAGAGATGAGTGAGCACAAAGA
The DNA here is from genome assembly GCF_022347875.1 of Pseudoalteromonas sp. CNC9-20. Taxonomy (NCBI): domain Bacteria; kingdom Pseudomonadati; phylum Pseudomonadota; class Gammaproteobacteria; order Alteromonadales; family Pseudoalteromonadaceae; genus Pseudoalteromonas; species Pseudoalteromonas sp. CNC9-20. The sequence continues at coordinate 422,937 of NZ_JAKRFS010000002.1, forward strand.
ACACTTAGGGTATCTGTATGAAACCTTACGCGCTTATCTTATGCTGTATATGCCAGAACGCTTTAAGGCCGAGGATATTCAGGCTTGGTTCGCCGCGTACATTGAACGCGAGATGCCGGGCGATGCGTACATTGCCGACCGACAAGCTCTTAACTCTCATATCGCAACGCTCTTAGCTGAAGGCTTTGAAGGTGTCGACCAAGACCTTGCTGCGGTTAAAAATGCCCGTGTAGAGCTGACTAAACTCCCCTTGGTTGATCGCGCCTACCAACGCTTAAAGACCGACTTTATCGACTCTAGCGTGGCCGACTTCAAACTCAGTGATGTGATCAGCTACAACAGTATGTATGCGTTTAGCTTTAAAAGTGGTCGCGACATAAATACAGGGATTCCAGGGCTCTATACCCACAGTGGTTTCCATGGCATTTTTAACATTGAGAAAAAGAAACTATTGAGCAACTTACTGCATGATAGTTGGGTGTATGGTGATAATCTCAGTGAAGTCGGTGACGATGCCAAAGCACGTATAGAGAAAGATTTAGAGTATCGTTATTTCCGCGACTATATCTACTACTGGGAAGAGTTTTTAGATGACTTAACGCTGCGCCCTTACAGCACCACAGAAGAAGGTGTGCGCGTTACAGAAATACTTTCTGGTCCAGAAGCGCCCATTAAGAATATTCTTGCTGCCGTGCAAAAAAATGTCGCACTCACCAAAATGCCGGTGTCAAAAAACCAAAAAGCAGCTGCGGCTGTAGCGGCTAATGCCGCCGATGTGGCACTGCATAGTAAAACGTCGCGATTAAAGCGCCTACTGCCCAATGAAATGCCAGATATCGAGATGCAACTCCCTGGTGCTGAAGTGGAACAAGCCTTTGCAAAAATCCTTGAGGTTGACCCGGGTTCGCTTGAAGATATCCAAACCAACCTGCGTAGCCTTAATCGCTATCTTGATAAGCTCGCCAATGGCGATCAGCAAAAGCTAAGCTTTAAAACTAAGGTCGCCAGTAATACCGATCCGAAATTTATTGCGACACTGCGTTCACAAAGCCGCTCTCTGCCCTACCCGTTTGATAACTGGCTAGAAGGCATGACTCATAATGCCGATCGCATTACCAAGGCAAGCGCTAATCAGCACTTAAATGAGATTTGGCGCTCGCAAGTGGTTCGTGAGTACCGAGTTGCCATTGCCGATCGCTATCCGTTTAACCCTATTTCTTCGCAAGAAGTACGGATGCGTGATTTCAGCCGCTTCTTCGGCCCAGATGGTACATTGGATAAATTCTTCAAGCGCTACCTAGCAGCTAATGTTGATACCAGTACCTCTCCGTGGCGCTTTGAGCGTGATATCGGCGTTAGCCAACGCAGCCTAGCGATGTTTGAACAAGCCTCGAAAATTCGCCAAGCATTTTTCAGCGGTGGCAGTGATAAGCCCAGCCTACAATTTGGGTTGAAACCTATCTCACTGGACAAAAAAGTCAGTAACTTCCGCTTAGAAATAGACGGACAAGCGCTTAACTATCGTCATGGGCCGCTGCGCGTAGTCAATATGACCTGGCCAGGGGACAGTGCAGAAAGCGAAACACGCATCGTGTTTACGCCACCAGAGGGCGGGCGCTCAACGAATACCACCTACTCGGGTGAATGGTCATTGTTCAGAATGCTTGACGATATGAGCCAGAAACGTCCAGAAACTAAGGATGATCATCAGTTACATATCGCTTTAAGCGGTAACGAAGCTAAAGTGCAACTGCTACCAAGTAGCACCATTCACCCATTTTGGAGTGCCAACATAGAGAGTTTCAGATGTCCGACCAAGCTGTAAATATGGGCTATTGCGGAAAGGTCCCCTCCCGTGGGGACTTTATCGCGCATCAACTTGAGCGTAGTTTTCAGGTACCTTGGAACGAGTGGTTACAATCAGTGGTGGCGGTAAGTAAAGAACAGCTTGGTGATATGTGGACTGAGCGTTACCTCACATCACCAGTATGGCACTTTGCCCTATCAAGCGGCGCCTGCGGGGCCAATGCCATGTGTGGCTCGTTTATTCCCAGTGTTGATGCGGTTGGGCGTCACTTCCCGTTTACCGTCGCTGCCATTACCAACAGTAAGCCACTGGATTGTTATAACAATGACTTTGCAACGCAAGAGTACGAAGATGCGGTGCTCAATGTGCTAGAGGACTCGGTTGATTTGCCCAGCTGGTTTAAATCAGTTAATGAGCAATATCAGCAACCTAAAGCAGACATTGAAGAGCTTTTGCTGACACGCTCTGGCGATCCCAGCAAAGAGTCGTTAAGCGTCATGCTTGCTCCCAGTGCAGACGCTAACACCTTATTACACAATTTACTGAGCTCACGATATGCGAACTATTGTCTATGGTGGACACATGGTTCCTGTTTGGTTGAGCCTTGCTTACTGGTTACGCCCGGATTACCGGCGATAAGCCAATTTTCCGCCATGCTTGATGGACGATGGCAGCACTGGGATTGGAACCATAGTCAAAAATTAGACAGGGAAACTGCATGAGTATTACCAGTTACGCGCAGAGCCATCGAGGTGTAGTGCGAGAGATAAATGAGGATGCGTTAGTTGAGCTTCCACAACATAATGTTTGGGTCGTCGCCGACGGTATGGGCGGCCACGCCGCTGGCGATTACGCCAGTCAGCTGGTGGTTGATGTATTAAAGCGCCACCTCGATAGTGTAGGTAGTGGCAACGTCAATTGTAATGTCATCATCGCGGCATTAGAAGATGCCAATACTCAGTTGTACCAGCACAGCCAAGAAAATATGGATGGTAAAACTATGGGCTCGACAGCGGTGGTGCTATTTCTTCACGAACAAAGCTATTACTTCGTATGGGTGGGCGATAGTCGCGGCTACCTATTGCGTCGCGACCGACTCGAGCAGCAAACGCGTGACCACAGCCAAGTGAATGAGCTAGTCGATGAAGGTGTTATTACCGAAGAACAGGCTGCCGTGCACCCACTGTCGAATGTCATTACTCGCGCTGTAGGTGTAGCCCCCGAAGTACAGCCAGAGGTTATGCAAGGCAAGTTACAAGATAAAGATGTGTTCTTACTCTGTAGTGACGGGCTCACTGGAGAAGTTTCTGATCTCGAAATAGAGAGTTCATTATCCCCACTGAACATTATTGATGCCGGCATGGCACTTATGCACTCTGCGCTGGTGCGAGGAGCGAAAGATAATGTCACCTGCATTTTAGTGAAAAATAATGAAAATCATGTACAAGAGACGAATCAGTGCGATCAGGGTGACAAAACCGTACCGCTCTTCTAATATTTAACTATTGCCAAAAGATAAATAATCACATTTGTGCTATATAACCTTGTTTTAGGCACATTTATTATTTATCATGCATAAGACGCAATTAAGTTAAGCAATCAAGGGATTTTGAGCGTATATGTCAGGGACCGATCTTTTCGATTTATCACCACTTGTTAACGCTATCAGCGACGAGCAGCCGACCGGGGTAGACCCGCGTGAGGATGTATCGCCGACGTCGACGTACTACACGTTAAAAGACTTACGTAACACGCTGCGTGCGGATGAGCGTAATGCCCTCATTGACGATGAAAGTATAATTGCTGTTGCGCGAGATTGGCGACCCTTACTTGAACAAATCCCCGACGTCCTTTCACAACAGTGTAAGGACCTAGAGTTAGTCGCTTGGTACATAGAAGGGCTTTGCCGCTTACATGGTTTTGCCGGTTTAAGTCATGGCTTTGAACTTGCCGCACAGCTGATCGAATTATATTGGGATACCCTCTACCCCACCCCTGATGAAGATGACATTGAAGAACGTGTAGCACCGATTGTCGGTCTCAATGGTATTGACAGTGAAGGCGCACTCATCATCCCATTGAAGAGCATCGCCATGACCGAAGGAGTCTCTCAAGGTCCATTCTCGTTATGGGAATATGAGCGTGCTGTTGATTTAGAGCGTCTAGATGAAGAAAAGCGAGAGCGCCGAGTTGAAGAAGGTGCGGTATCGCTAGAGCAAATCACGACCGCCGTCAAAGAAACTCCAACCGAGTACTTTGTTGCTCTTGATAAAGAGATTGATGACTGTTTACAGGCTTTCACGCACCTAAGTGAGGCCATGGACGAGAAAGTAGGTTCGCCCCAACCTACCAGCTACATCACTAAGACTCTTGAACAATGTAGAGCCGCTATCAAGCACCTGGCTGGAGATCGTATCGAAGCCGCAAATGCTGTCGATGAACCGGCTGCTGATGATGGGCAAGCAAGCGATGGCGACGCAGCCGATAGCGAAGAACAGAGCACTTCTGGCGGCAGCAAAGACGTTATTCAGGCGAGCATTAACTCACGCCAAGACGCCATAAAACAGCTGCAAAAAATATCCGATTTTTTTCGTAAGACAGAGCCTCATTCGCCCATGTCTTACACCATAGAGCAAGTAATCCGCTGGAGTGAATTAACACTGCCGGAACTACTTAACGAACTGATATCTGACAATGATGCACGCACAGGTTACTTCAAGTTGTCAGGCATCAAAGTCGAAGATAGCGAAACCTAGAATAATCTGAAAGGAGTTCTCGATGAGTATCCATGATAAGTTGAAAAGAGTAAGGAAGCCTCGCGTCCACATTACCTATGATGTCGAAACTGAAGGTGCAGTGGTCAAAAAAGAGCTCCCTTTTGTTGTTGGTGTTGTCGGTGATTTTTCCGGCCACAATAAAGAGGCACTAAAGCCATTAAAAGATCGCCGTTTTATTCAAATTGACCGCGACAACTTTAACGATGTGTTGAAGCGCATGAGCCCAACGTTGAATATTAAAGTTGATAACACTTTGGCCGATGATGGCTCCGAAATTGGTGTTGATCTAGAGTTTAAATCGCTGTCTGACTTTGAACCCGCAGCCATTGTGAACCAAGTTGACCCGCTGCGTAACCTCATGGACACGCGTAATAAGTTACGTGATTTAATGACCAAGGTTGACCGCTCAGAGGAATTAGAAAACATCCTAGAAGACGTACTGAGCAACACTCAAAGCTTGGATAAACTTGCCAAAGAGTTAGACGTTGAGGAGAAAGAATAATGAGCACGGACGTTCAAGAACAACAACAGGAAGGCGTAGAAGAGCAAAGCTTTTCATTGCTAGAGCAGGCAATTGGCGCTACCAAGCAGACTGAAAGCTCACGCGCTCAGGAGCTTATCAAAACCTTAACTGAAGAAGCGCTAAAAGGCACAGTACAGTGGAATAAAAACCTGACTGTCACCTTTAATGAAGCAATTAAAGTTATTGATGAAGCGATTTCTAAGCAGTTGTCGGCCATTATGCACAATGAAGAGTTTCAGAAGCTTGAAGGCTCTTGGCGTGGTTTGCATCACTTAGTGAGCAACTCAGAGACCAATGCCACTCTCAAAATTCGTGTGATGAGCTTGAAGAAGAAAGAGCTGCATAAAGATCTCTCTAAAGCTGTTGAATTTGACCAGTCGCAAACCTTCAAGAAAATTTACGAGTCTGAATTTGGTACCCCAGGTGGTGAGCCCTATGGTGCTATCGTAGGTGACTACGAGTTTACTAACCACCCAGAAGACATTGAAACTTTAAGCTTGATGTCAAACGTCTCTGCTGCAGGCTTCTGCCCATTTATTTCAGCGTCGTCACCTTCACTGTTTGGTTTTGACTCATGGACAGAATTAAGCAAACCGCGCGATCTTGAGAAAGTATTTGAATCGCTAGAATACACCAAGTGGCGCTCATTCCGTGACAGTGATGACTCACGCTTTGTGACGCTTACCATGCCTCGTGTGCTAGCGCGTCTACCTTATGGCGAATCGACTAAACCAGTTGAAGAGTTTGGCTACGAAGAATTTGACGTCGATCCGTCGACTTCTCGCTCTGGTAATACTGAGCATGATAATTATTGCTGGACCAATGCTGCGTATGCAATGGCAACGAATATGACTCAGGCCTTCTCAAAATACGGCTTCTGTACTGCTATTCGTGGTGCTGAAGGTGGCGGTAAAGTTGAAGGCCTTCCTACGCATATTTTCACCAGCGATGACGGCGACCCAGATCTCAAGTGCCCGACAGAAATCGGTATTACCGACCGTCGTGAAGCTGAGCTAAGTAAATTAGGCTTCTTGCCACTGTGTCACTATAAAAACACTGACTATGCTGTGTTCTTTGGTGGTCAAACTTGTCAAAAACCAAAGGTTTACGATAACCCAGACGCAACCGCCAATGCGGCAATTTCTGCTCGCCTACCTTATATGATGGCAACCTCACGCTTTGCCCATTACCTCAAAGTCATGGCGCGCGACAAAATTGGTAGCTTCATGGAAGCAGAAGATGTGGAAATGTGGTTAAACCGTTGGATCCTGAGCTATGTCAATGCTTCAGAAGGGGGCGGTCAGGAAATTCGTGCTCGTTACCCACTTGCTGATGCAAAAGTAAGTGTTAAGGAAATCCCTGGTGCACCAGGTTCTTATAATGCTGTGGCATGGCTTAAGCCATGGCTACAAATGGAAGAGTTAACCACCTCTTTACGTTTGGTAGCAAAAATTCCAGAGGTGGGCTAAGCCCTCCTCTTTACAAACTCAGTATTTTTGCAAAGGATGATGTGAATGAGTGCTGGTGAGTTTTCATTTGTTAGTCAGGATGTGTTCGAGCAGCAGCAGGAATCTGCTTCTCGACGCCTGCCAAATGATGTCTTTATGGAGCGCTTCGTGCGCCAAAAAGATGCAACTCATGCACTGCTTTTGTGGCTTGAAAACGCCCCTGATGCTCCATTGCAACGCAGCAATGAAAAAGTGGGGGCTTATTTAAGTCGCACTATCGCACTGATTGATGAGCTGTTACAAAAGCAGCTCAATATCATCCTTCATCACCCCAAGTTTCAAGCGCTCGAGTCCAGTTGGCGTAATGTTAAATACCTCACAGAAGAGGCGGAGCAATACGACAAAGATGGTAAAGTCAAAATCAAGCTACTAAATTGTAGTTGGCAAACGCTGACCAAAGATGTCAGCAAAGCCATTGATTTCGACCAAAGCGACTTTTTTAAACAAATTTATTCCAACGAGTATGATAATCCAGGCGGTGAACCTTTTGGTGTCATCATCGGAGATTATCGTATTTCTCATAAGCCACGACCTGGCGTTGCTGGTAACGATATCGATACCTTGCAAGAAATTGTGCGCACGTGCGCGGCTGCTTTCTCGCCCTTCATTACCTCTGCAGAAGCAAATATGTTTGGCGTTGATAACTTTTCCGAACTCGGCTTTCACGTTGACCTGAGCTCCCAATTCGAGCAAATCGAATATATTAAGTGGCGAAAGCTGCGCAATATGGAAGATGCTCGGTTTTTAGGGATAGCCGTGCCTCGCGTGCTAATGCGTGCCCCTTATGTTGAAGATGGTCAGCGTAGTGAGGGATTCAAATTTCGTGAGGTCATTAATAACCCCGATGAAGATAACCTCTGGGGCAATGCCGCTTACCCGTTTGCAGCAACCCTTATTCGTGCGTTTTGCAATTCAGGTTGGTTCGGACAAATTCGTGGAATGCAGCCTGGTCAAACTAACCAGGGAGTTGTAACGAACCTAGCACAGAGCCCTTTTGAAACGGACTTGTATCAAAAACAGCCGAAGCCTCCCGTTGATTTACTGATTACTGACCGAGCCGAAAAAGCACTCTCTGATAGCGGCTTTATTCCGCTTTCGCCACTGAGTAAAAGCGGCAACTTGGTGTTTTTCAGTAATGCATCTGCCCAACAACCGGCCAACTACGATAGCGTTGCTGCGCGTATTAACGCCAAGCTGTCCTCGATGATGCAATATATTTTATGTGTTTCGCGCTTTGCTCACTACATCAAGGTGATGGGCCGTGACCGAATTGGTTCTTATGCGACTCCACAAGCCTGTGAGCGAGACCTGCAGTCGTGGATAAATAATTACACCACCGCATCAGACTCTGCATCTGATGAAGTGCGCTCTCGTTACCCGCTTTCGAGCGCCCGGGTCAATGTTAAGGAACACCAGGCCAAACCTGGACATTATTACTCAGTGATGCAGCTTCAGCCCCACTTTCAGCTAGACCAGATGGTGTCTAGCATCAAGTTAGTGACCGAGCTCTCACCCACTCACTACGAATAAGGCAAATAGACAGGATTACTATGAAGGAAATATTCGATTACATTCAACAAGGCAAGCTACTTGAAGCGATCAGCTACTGTGAGCAACAGTTGAAAGATGATCCCGTGAACTTTGATATACGCAGCCAATTCATAGAGTTGCTTTGCCTTAACAATGAGCTTGAGCGCGCTGATAAACAGCTTGACTACATGGTTCAGAAAAACCCTGATTTTGCTGTTGGCGCTATGAACTTACGTCAATTAGTACGTGCTGAGCAAGCGCGTCAAGACTTCTATCAAGGTAAAGCTGCACCAAAACTATTTCATGATAACGATGACCTAGATGCTATTTTCTTGGAGCTACGTATCGCGTTAAACGAAGGCGATAGTGATACTGCACAGCGCCTAGCTAAACAGCTCGAAGAGCAGCGTGCCAACCCGACCCTAGCGATCAATGACGCTCCTTGTACTGATTTTAGAGATCTTGATGATAGCCTGAATAACTACATCGAACTGCTCGGCACCAATGGCGAGTTTTACCTCGCTCGCAGTGAAGAAATTCTTAGCATCGAGTTTAAACAACCCGAGTCACTGGTTGAGCATCTTTGGTTGCGCGTCGAAATTGATATTAAAGATGGTCCAAGCGGAGAAGCTCATATTCCTGCTATCTACGGTGGTGATAACAATGAAATCGAGCGTTTGGGACAAGCGACAGAATGGCAACAGTTAGGTGACGAGCTGTACATAGGTCGCGGTCTGAAAATGTGGTTTGTTGATGGTGAAGCCGTGGCTATTAATCAAATCACCACGGTGGCTCAACAATCTGAGCAAGCGGCCTAAAGGAATAAACGATGCGCGTTCGCAGTGACCATCAGCTACAAGCTTCTATTTTAGACAGACTCATCGATGATGAGCCTGATAATCAGCTGAGCACTAGCCGTGGAATGGCAATTAATCTAAAGACTCTGCGCGCCAGTGTGCGCCGAGACTTAGAAGCGTTGCTGAACGCGCGGATCCATTGGCATACGTGGCCAAGACAGTATGAAGAACTTGCCACCTCAGTGTTGACCTACGGCTTGCCTGATTTTTCAAACATGCCTGTTAGCAGCACCGAAGGCCGGGAGCTACTGTGCCAAAAAGTGCGCGACACGATTTTACGCTTCGAACCTCGCTTTATTGAGGTCGAAGTGAGCTGCCTAGAAGATGACTTGCCGCTGGATAGAATTATGCGTTTGCGCATCAATGCGCTGCTTTGGGCAGAGCCAGAACCAGAGCTCATTAGTTTTGACTCAGAAGTGGAACCGATTAATTTGGGAATGACAGTCCAAGAGACCAGCTTATGAATGACGAATTACTAAAGTATTATAATCGTGAACTGGCCTATATTCGTCATATGGGGGCCGACTTTGCCGACAAATATCCAAAGATTGCCGGGCGTTTAAAGCTTTCTGAAGAACAGATTGAAGACCCGCATGTATCGCGCTTGGTTGAGTCTTTTGCATTTATGACTGCACAGATCAGGCAAAAACTAGACGACAGCTTCCCAGAATTAACTGACGCCTTGATGGGTCAACTTTACCCTGATTATCAAGCGCCTATCCCGTCAATGTCTGTCATTAAGATGACCACTGAGAACCTTTCAACAACCGGGGTGGTGCTACCGCGCGACAGTGATGTTGAGTCTGATGTTGAGGGTATGAAAACCTGTCACTTTCGCACCTGCTATGACAGTTATTTATGGCCGGTCGAAGTTAATAACGCGCAGTTTAACAACGCCCCTTTTAGTGCTCCGCGCCCAATTTGGTCTACCACTGCCAAGTCTGTAGTAAAAATTGAACTACAGGGTGAATACAAAGAGGTCGGCCTTAAAGAAACCGAATTAAACAAGCTACGGTTTTATATTAATGGTCAGTGGCACCATAGTTTGAGCATTTATGAATTACTCTTTAAAAGTGCTATTGGCTTTGCCATTGAGGCTGAGGGTCATGAAGCTAAATTCTTCTCAACGCGTCACCTGCAAGAGGTCGGTTTTAGCGATCAACATGCCACCATTCCCTACAGCGACAAATCAGCCACTGGCTATCGCCTGTTGGCAGAGAACTTTATTTTCCCTGAGAAGTTTCTATTCTTCGACTTAGAGGATATCAACCAGTTTCTACCTGAAGATAAAGCAAACTGTAATCTGTACATCTACTTCGATGAAAGCTCTCAAGAGCTTGAGAAACAACTCGGTAAGCAACATTTTCAACTCGGCTGCACGCCCATTGTTAACCTGTTTGAGCAGGAACTAGAGCCTGTTCGCGTATCACTCAGCCAGTACGAGTACAAACTGGTACCGCGCTATATGGACGCGGATATCTCAGAAGTGATTCAAGTTGGTGAAGTCAACGCCTACGACCACAAAGATAACAGCTATCAGGTAACGCCTTTTTATGGGCAAACTCACCCGGCTTATCGCGATCAAGATCGACTTTTTTGGCATATTCGCCGAGAGTCTGCATATTGGGCTGGCGGCTTCACCGAGCAAGGCACCGACACCTTTTTCAGCTTGGTTGATAGAGAGTTTGAACATTTTGAGCCAGACAGCGAACATGAAAGTTGGTTAGTTACGATAAAAGCACTGTGCAGTAACCGCAACTTACCGGCCAATTTGCCTTTCGGCGGTGATGAACCGCAGATGCTCGTACCAGAGCGTGCGGATATTATAAAGAAAGTCCGTTGTTTAGTTGCTCCCACGCATGCAGTTCGCCCTGAGCTTAGCGATGCTACACGGTGGCAGTTAGTGTCCCACTTGTCTTTGGACTATTTCTCTGGCCCTGATGCGCTTCGCAAGTTAAAAGAAACGTTACGCCTGTATGATTTTAAGAATGCACCTGAATCGAAAGCGCTTATTGACAATATCCATGGTGTTAATATTGAGATGACCTCTGCGCGGCTTGTGCAAGGTGGGCGTACGTGTTTTGCCAGTGGCAGCGCTATTACGTTGACCTTTGCAAAGGATGACTTCTCCGGCAGCGGCATGTTCTTTTTTGCTTCGGTGTTAGATCATTTCTTCGCGCAATTTGCCGCCATTAATAGTTTTACTCAGTTGCGTATACGTTTTAAGGATCAAGACAGTATTTATCATAGCTGGCCTCCTCGTTCGGGTAAGGTGCCGCTGTTATGAGTATCGATAGCTTATATAAAACCCCCGGCCAATTTGACTTCTATCAAGCGGTGTTTATGTTGCAAAACCGTGCTGGAAGTCGTGGTCAGAAAGTAGGAGCTGATGCCTTACCTAACCAAGAGTTAGTGCGGTTCAAGTCTGTACAGCACTTAGGCTTTCCCGGCTCCCCTGTTGCTAAAGTCAAACCAGTCGCTTGCGAACATGGCGGACAGTATCATCAAGTGGATGTGACTTTTATGGGGCTCACAGGCCCAAGCGGAGCGCTGCCTCAGCACTACAGTGAACTGGTGCTTTCTCGTATTAAGCAAAAAGACACCACAATGGTGGACTTTTACGACATGTTTAATCATCGCTTGGTGTCTTTGTATTACCGCGCCTGGGAGAAATATCGCCAAGCAATCAATTACTCTACGCATAGTGAGCATTTTGACCCATTTACTCGCGTATTAGGTCACCTCAGTGGCGGCAATGCACCTTACCGTTTGCATATGGCGGGTTTATTTAGCCGCCGAGTGCGCAGCGCGGTACAGCTAGAGCGTTTGCTCACTCACTATTTAGAACTTGATGTCGACGTAAAACAATTTGTCGGTACCTGGCGACCACTAGCGTCATCAGAGCAGACACGCCTAGGGACAAGAGAAAACCCCGAAGGGCAATTTGCTCGCCTTGGCTCTGAGGCTGCGGCCGGTAAATCCGTATGGGATGTAAATAGCGCCATTGATATTACCTTCCATTGTAAAGATAAAGCCAAAGCACGCGCACTGTTACCACAAGGCCCGTTAAATGGGTTACTCAAAGATATGCTCCATAGCTATTTAGGCTATGCCGTCAAAGCTAACATTAATGTAAAAACGCAATTAAAAAACCTACCTGTTATGAGGTTGGGACAACAGTCTTCAGCCTTGGGCCATGGGGGCGTAACCCTCGCTCGGGAACGGGTACTATCGCGTGATGTTTGTATTCAATTACGCGGACAATAAGGAAAAGGAAAACACCTATGTCATCTATGACCCTCAATAAACTCGTAGAGAAGCTCTCGCCAGAATGTCGAGGCTCCTTAGAAGCAGCGGCTGCGCTGTGCCATAGTCGCAGCCACTTTACCGTGGAGCTTGAGCACTGGTTGCATGCCATGCTGGATAAAAAACTCGATGATGTGCGTATCACATTGGCGAGTTTCAGTATTAATGCTGACAGATTAATGGCCGAGCTAAACCAAGCTTTGGAAAGCTTTAAAACCGGTAATGAGTCTGCACCCAGCTTATCACCACATGTGATCTCTTTATTGCGTCAAACCTGGCTTAACACCAGTATCGAGTTTAACGATACGCAAATACGCAGCGCTTATTTACTTTACACGCTGGTAAAAGACGACACGCTTGGCTCTTTAACAATGCGTCATGCACCGCAACTGGAAAAAATTGACCCTTCTCAATTACTGCATGCGTGGCCCGAATTGGCCGGTCAATCAAACGAGAGTAATCAGCTCGCTGCATCTACATCAAATTCTGACAAACCAGCAACGCAAGCTTCGGGTAAGACGCCAAGCTTAGATCAATTCACCATTGATCTTACTGCGCAAGCAAAGTCTGGCAAGATTGACCCTATTCTAGGGCGTGATGACGAAATTCGACAAATGATCGATATCCTGACACGTCGCCGTCAAAATAACCCTATTCTGACTGGTGAGGCAGGTGTGGGTAAAACTGCTGTTGTGGAAGGGCTTGCGCTTCGCATCGCCGAACAAGATGTGCCAGAAGCAATTAAGAATGTGCGTATTCATACGCTGGATCTCGCGCTCCTTCAAGCTGGCGCAGGAATGAAAGGTGAGTTCGAAAACCGCTTAAAGTCACTAATTAGTGAAGTGAAAAACTCGGCGCAGCCCATCATTTTATTTATTGATGAAGCCCACACTATGATCGGCAGTGGCGGTCAGGCAGGTCAAAATGATGCCGCCAACTTGCTGAAGCCCGCGTTAGCGCGCGGCGAGTTGCGCACGATTGCGGCAACGACATGGGCCGAGTATAAGAAATTCTTTGAAAAAGACGCCGCTCTAACTCGACGCTTCCAAGTCGTCAAAGTCGATGAGCCTGAGCCAAGCAAAGCCATCGCCATGTTGCGCGGACTTGTACCTGTCATGGAAAAACACCATAGCGTCTTCATATCAGAACAGGCACTGGAAAGTGCAGTGAATCTATCGCACCGCTATGTAAGTGGCCGCCAACTCCCCGATAAAGCCGTTGGTTTGCTAGACACAGCCTGTGCTCGCGTTGCTATGAGCCAAGCTGCTACGCCTGGCCCGGTGGAAAACTTAAACCGCAAAGTGCAGCGCCTTGATGATCAAATGGCCATGTTGACGCGCGAAGCGAATGCGGGCTTAGACCATAGCGCTAAAATTTCCGAATTAGAACAACAAAAGACGGATATCGAAGCGCAGTTAGCCCCGCTCAAAGAGCAATGGCAGCAAGAGCAACAAGCTATAGCCCGTGTAGGAGAAATTCTCAGTGAACTACAGCAAGAACAAGCGGATAAAGAGACGCTCGTTGCTGAGCTCAATGATATTAAGGCCAACCTGAGTGAATATGAGCAAAATATGGTTCACTGGCAGGTCGATGAAGCTCTCATTGCCCAAGTTATTGCTGATTGGACAGGTATTCCTGTCGGTAAAATGCATGAAGATGAGATCAATGCAGTACTTAACTTAGCCGACAGCATGAAAGAACGTGTGGTCGGCCAAGATCATGCGCTTGACCTTATTGCTAAAACCGTTCAAACATCACGCGCGCAACTTGCTGATGAGAACCGCCCCAATGGTATTTTCATGCTTACCGGCCCAAGTGGTGTAGGTAAAACTGAGACGGCGCTTACACTAGCAAGTGAAGTATATGGCTCAGAAGAAAACGTCACCGTTATTAATATGTCTGAGTTCAAAGAAGAGCATAAAGTGTCATTGCTATTAGGCTCACCACCGGGCTACGTTGGCTATGGCGAAGGCGGTATTTTGACCGAGGCGGTGCGTCGCCAGCCATACAGTGTGGTACTACTTGATGAGATGGAAAAAGCACACCCTGGAGTGCAGGATATTTTCTATCAAGTGTTTGATAAGGGGATGATCAAAGACGGTGAAGGCCGTGACATCGATTTTAAAAATACCATTATCATCATGACATCAAACGTCGGCACTGACACCACCATGAACTTGTTCGATGACCCGGAAACAGCCCCATCTATCAAAGGACTGCAAAAGGCGCTACGTGATGATTTACTAGAAGCGTTTAAGCCAGCTTTCTTAGGAAGAATTAACATTGTTCCTTATGTACCTCTGACTGATGAAATGCTCATCGACATTGCCAAAATCCAGCTCGCGAAAGTCGAAAAACGCGTCGCCAAAAACTATGGCGCAGAGTTTAGCTTCGAAAAAGAGCTTACAGATTATATCGTACAACGCTGTCATGAGCCTGGTTCAGGTGCTAGGAACATTCATAATATTCTACAAAATGAAATATTGCCGAAACTGAGTGAAGAGTTACTCAACAGCATGACCAGTAAAAAGGACATTAATTCAGTATCATTGACTATCGAAGGTGATGAGTTAGTGATTGAGGTGGCTTAACCCACCTCAAATCGAATTGCAAAAATCAGAATAATATAATTTCTTATTAATTATATTCTTGTGTTAGATATCGCAATTAAATATAATTTACTCAGCGCATATAAAGATGCACTAGAGAAGGAATTATTTTTTGCTGACAAAGGGATTTATCAGTACCCACCCTTTACTTGCAGTTCAAAAGATAATGAAGTCGAAGCTATAAATTTCCGGTTCGCCGGGAAGTACCCTATCCATTTATGGATGTTAGTAAAATGCAAAAAGGAGCATAAGAAATGCAAGCAAATACTTACCTTAAGTATGGTTCAATCAAAGGCGAAACAACTGCTGAGTCTTTCAAGGATTTGATCACAGTACTATCTCTAGACTGGAACATCAGCCGTGAAATTTCAGCTCACACTGGTACCGCTATGGACCGTGAAGCAAGCGCGACTCGCCTAGGCGATGTGACTATCACTAAACTTCAAGATAAAGCGTCTCCGGACCTTTTCAAAGAAGCTACGATTGGTAAAGGTCAACCTGCGACTTTCCACATCACTAAGCAAGGCGACAAAGTAGAAGAAATCATGAAAATCGACCTAACTGATGCCATGATCTCTAGCTACAGCGTGTCTGTACAAAACGATCGTCCTATCGAGACAATCACCATCAGCTACACAGAAATGATGATGACTGTAACTCCAACAGACGACAAAAACAGCATCACTGCGCCGCTTGTATACGGCTACAGCGGTGTTAAAGGTCAACAAATGTAATTTATTTGTTGCCCAACTCAGCTTCGGCGCTCACGCGCCGGAGCTTACTGTATTTTGGATAACAATTGAGGCATGGAATGCAAAAAGCGACACAAGACAAAAATGTAATTAAAATCACCACAGCGGCTGGCAAGGATGCGTTTTATCTCACTAGCTTTAATGCTGCGGAGAGTATGTCCGAGCTGTTTGTTATCTCTGCCAATATGTTTACCATTGGCTCGCAAGTAAGCCATGATGCCGTAGTAGGTAAAGCGGCTGTTATTGAGTTACGCAATGCCAAAGGCGGCGGTGCGGCTCGCCACTTTCATGGTATCGTAAGCCAAATGGTGTCCTTGGGCACACGCACAGCTGATAAAGATGAACAAAAAAATTACATCGATTATCAGGTTACTATTGTGCCTGTTGCTGCGACAATGCAACATCGCCAAAATTATCGAATCTATCAGCAAAAGAAAGTTACGGAAATTGCCGCTGATTTATTTGGTCAACATGGCGTTGCTTTTAGCGATAAAACTAAAAAGAGTTATCCAAAGTACGAGTACTGTGTTCAATATCAAGAGAATGACTTGGAATTTATCCAACGCTTATTCCAGCAAGAAGGTATTTACTTCTATTTTGAACATTCACAAGGCAATCACACTTTAGTTTTTGCCGATGATGAAACCGTCTATGCTGATGTAGCAGACTCACCCGTAGCCCACTCCTCGGGCCATCTTAGTGAATCTCATATCAGCGCTTGGCAAGGTGGCCTCTCTCTGGCTCCGGGTAGTTATAAACGTTTAGGTTATGACTTTGAAAAGCCGAGCAAATACCCAGACGGTGAACAGAAAAAGCCTGAACTGCCGACACAAAGTAGCGGCGAAGTATTTGAGTACACCGGAGAGGCAGAGTGCAACAAGCGCGCCTCGGATCTCGCTTCAATTCAACTGCAAGCATTACAAAAAGACATGAACCTGAGTAGCGGTAAAAGTGATTGTCGCTCGTTTGTGCTCGGTGGTATCTTTGCGTTTAAAAAGCATGAAGACCCCCGCCTAGAGGGTAAAAAGTTTGTTGTTACAAAATTACGTACCTCTGCCAATGTTCCTAACCAATCGGGTGCTGGCCAAAGTGAAGGCTTAGTCTACTCGAACAGTTTTAGCTGTGTACCTAAAGATACTGTTTATCGCCCTACCCGCAGTTACCAAAAGCCCTTAGTTCAAGGTATACAAACTGCACTCGTAACCGGTGATCCAGGTGATGAAATCCATATCGATAAGTATGGCCGCGTAAAGGTGCAATTTGATTGGGACCGCGAGGGTAAAAAAGACTCCAAGAGCTCATGCTGGATCCGTGTAGCTCAAAATTGGGCGGGTAAAAAGTGGGGTGCGTTCTTCTTCCCTCGTGTTGGACAAGAAGTCTTAGTTGAATTTATTAATGGCGATCCTGATCAACCCATTATCAGTGGTGCGCTCTATAATGCCGACTTGATGCCTCCTTATGCATTACCTGCAGATAAAACCCAAAGTGGTATTAAATCAAGGTCCACCAAAGAAGGTGGCGCCGATAACTTTAATGAAATACGCTTTGAAGATAAAAAAGGCAGTGAACTTCTCTACTTACAAGCAGAGAAAGACCATCACTTACATGTTAAAAACGATCAGAAAGACACCATACTCAATGACCGTTTAAGTGATATAACCAACAACGACACGATTAAAGTCGGCAAAGATCGCAGTACAGATATAGGTAAAAACGACACCCTGAAAGTAGGTGACGCACTTAATATTGAAGCTGGTAAAGAGATTAATATTAAAACCGGCGGCGCGTCTATCACCATGAAAAGTGATGGCAGCATTGATATTAAAGGCACCAATATCAAGATCAATGGCAGCCAAATTGCCCTTAAAGCTGGCGTGATTAAGTTGAATTAATATGAACGCTTACCTTAGCAGCCACAACCAAGAAGCCTTGTTTTCACAAGGTATCGTGGTGTACTGCTGTTTTGGCGAGCCTCACTTAATATGTCGTCCAGAGCATATCCCTGATGATCCTATGCTGGGGCCAGCAATGGCCGAGTTCAGTGCGGGGGTAGTATTTGCAGAACAGTTCCTTCATGACTTGGACCCGTGGCGAAATAATCACCTTATCATTAGTGCGCTTTACGATTATTTAAACTTAACCCTACTAAATGGCGGCTCAAAGCCCTTACATGTACAGTTGTGCGATGTGGCGCAGGCAATGACAGACGGGCGACTAGTTGTTTATCCACTAGAAGATATTGCCCAGCATCCAAGCGTTGTAAAACGTCAGCTGCAAAAATCTGACAAGACTCGTTCACAGCAATCCAGCGCTGAGCAACCAAAACGTAGTAGTGGTGCAGATTTGGCCAGTCCTCAAGGTAAAAGCACGCCTTCTAGCTCAAAAGCTGCGGTTCCAGCCTCAAGCTCGGCCGGTGTAATAGACGGGCCTTCGACAAACACCCCATTACCCCAAGTGGCAGAGGTCCCTGAGCAGTTTGATGCTGTCGCAGCTAGGCAACAACGTTATCAGCAAAGAAAGACTCTAATTGCCGATACCCGCTCGCTACCTGGAGCAGAGCCTGCAGCGCAGCGTCTTGACTTTAATAATGACAATGTCGTTCGTGCTGAGGCCGCTCAGTATGTTTATCGCGTTGATGAATACAACCGAGGGCATATAGACACGCTGCCAGAACCGCCTGTGGGTTTAAAACACCTCAACGCAGAAAATACACCAGAATTAGCGGACGCGGTATTTACTGATAATGATTCGGGCTTCGGAGCCGCGTTATTTGAATCTGATATTACTGGTGAAAAAATGTTAACGTTCCGAGGAACGAATAACGGTGTAACCGGTGCAGCAGATTGGAAAACCAACTTTATGCAAGGCAGTGGTATGGAAACGACCCAGTACAACCAAGCGATGGAACTTGCACGAAGAGCTGAGCAATTATATCAAGATGATGTCATTATGGTCGGTCACTCTCTCGGTGGCGGGCTGGCAACATCCGGTGTAGCTGTATCGGGAAATAAAGGCTATACCTTTAACTCCTCAGGCTTACACCCGAAAACGTCGGCACGTGAACAAGGGTTGCCTTTAGAAGAAGTATCAAAACTGATTGTTTCTCAAGCGGTTGATGGTGATGTTCTCACCATGGCGCAGAGCTTGCCAGTAAAAGGCATACTCACTGGCGCTGCGGGATATCTGGGGGGCCCTGTCGCGGGCCTTGCTACAGCTGCGGCAATTGCCGGTTTAGACCTAATCCCTAAAGCGTCTGGTGATATGCGCAGTCTGCCAAGCCTTCAAGGTGGCACACCCATAGACCGCCACGGTATGGACCAAGTTGTTGAGGGAATTGAGTCGCAAAAGCAAGAAGATATAAACACCCTTAATACCATTAAAGACAATTACTTAGGCTAGGTGAACATGAAGCTTCTTTTTATTGCTGTGCCTTTGGCACTGATACTGATAGCCTGCATGGCATTGCCTACTCAAGGAAAAAATATGAAAGCTGAACAATTTTTTGAACCCTCCCATGTAAAGTTGCTCAACGCCATTAAAGCGGGTGACAAGCAAGCCGCGCAAGCTATCATTGATACTGGCGTTGCACTGGATGTACGCGGTGAACATGGTATTACGCCACTATTTTGGCTCGCTATGGAGACGGACAAAGAATCGTTACAGCTTGCGCTAGAACTCGGCGCGAATCCCGACTACCCGGCCCTAGTTAAAAAAGACCGTAACGAACCAAAGAAAGAGCAGCTCCTTGCAGCTTTAGCGGGCAGCGAGAAAACAGATATGATGCAGGTTTTATTAGAGCATAATGCCTCTCCCAACGGCGTTGATGCCCATAAAAAGCCAGCTCTTTTCAATGCTATTGCCAACGATAAAGACGACCAAATAGAATTACTGCTAAAGCATGATGTTGATCTTAATGCCACAGATGCGATGAACACCAACGCCGCCAACTATGCGGCGCTTATGCTAAAGTATAAATACGCTTTACTATTTATTTCTAAAGGAGCCAACTTCTCTGCGCCCTCAACCACTGGTGGCACGGTTGCCAACAGCATAGAAAAAGACTTGCGTAAAAAATTGGTTCGCCCTGGCACTGACAATTATGAGTATGTAATGGAAATCAAAGAACTGCTGATAGAAAAAGGCGTTTCTTTTCCTCCGCCCTCACCGAAAGAAGTTAGAGCGGCTAATTAAGGCTTTGTGTAGTTAAAAGGCCGCAACCGCATCACTGCCCGCTCTACTTTATTTGCTACCGAAAAGGAGTGATAAATTAATAAGCCTATTAACCTTGTCACATTCATTGGCTCAGACTTCGCGTAAGACTGACATTGACGTTCTCCAACTTTAACGTGGCGCGCACATGGCTGTATGCAGTGCTGCTTATATTTATGGCCATGCCCACACTAGCGCAAGGTATGAAAGCTGAACAATTTTTTGAGCCCTCCCATGTAATATTGCTCAACGCCATTAAAGCGGGTGACAAGCAAGCCGCGCAAGCTATCATTGATACTGGCGTTGTACTGGATGTACACGGTGAGCATGGTATTACGCCACTATTTTGGCTCGCTATGGAAACGAATAAAAAATCATTAAGGCTTGCGCTAGACCTTGGTGCTGATCCTGACTTTCCAGCTTATGTAACCCTAGACCGAAATGGACCGACTGAAGAGCAACTATTGTCGGCTTTAGCCGGTAGCGACAAAACCGAAATGATGCAGGTTCTGCTTGAATATAATGCCTCTCCCAATGCAGTAGATGCAAGCTTAGAGCCGGCTTTATTCAATGCGGTTGCTAATGACAAAGATGAGCAGGTAAATTTGTTATTAGCTCATGGGGTTGATCTTAATGCCACAGACGCGATGAACAATAACGCCGCCAACTATTCGGCGCTCATGCTAAAGTATAAATACACTTTACTATTTATTACCAAAGGTGGCGACTTTTCTGCGCCTTCAGCCACAGGCGGCACGGTTGCCAATAGTATAGAGAGAGACTTGCGAAAGAAATTACTTCGGCCCGGAACCAGTAATTACGATTATGCGATGAAAGTGAAAGAACTGCTGATAGAAAAAGGCGTTTCTTTTCCTCCGCCCTCACCGAAAGAAGTTAGAGCGGCTAATTAATATAAACGAAACTTAAGTTATTGTCGTTTTAATGAAGCCTCACACCTAGATCGCGCTGTAAGATGGGTGGTGGAATTGGCCACGTAATCACTTAATGCCGTTTATTTTACTCTTTGTAAAAATACTGACGCTAGGTATTGATCCGCCCTCTATTTCACTTAATATGCTACCTTAGCAACCAAAACCATTATATAGGGACATAAGCTATGGGCATTGATATTAAATATTTACAACGAATCGTTGATGAGGTGCTAAAAGCGTCAGCACTAAAAGACATTACCTGGTCAACCTTAGCTTTGGTTCTTACTCGAGAAGATAAGGGGTTTGCAAACGCTGGCTTCTACTACCAAGACGATGGTTCAGCCACGCCATTTTACGTCAACTCCAATGAGCATTTGGTTCTCTCAGATATGGTGCAGGATATGCAGCAGGAAATCACTCGCCAAGGCCCCTTGCAAATTCAGCAATTATTGGTACAAATTCAACAAAAAAGCGGCTTTTTCAAAGCAGACTTCGAATTTAAAAACCATCAGCGCTGGGACTTTAATACCACGGAGCTTGAGCCACTACAGGCCTTGTTGAAACCTGACTTTTCAGAATAATCAAACTGGGCATTCAATATACTTGTCGACGCACCATTAATCGGCGATAATGTAGCCTTTCAGCGATTAAAAGGATGTGATCATGGGAAAACCCGCTTCCACTTTGACTCATATGCATGTATGCCCCAAGACTAATCCCGGCCCAGTTCCTCATGTCGGTGGCCCTATAATCATGGGCTCAGGCAATGTATTGATTGGTGGCCTGCCAGCGGCCAGAAAAGGCGATAAACTTATTTGCGTAGGTCCACCGGATACCATTAATTCAGGCTCAGGATCTGTAAAAATCAATGGTAAACCCGCCGCACGTATGGGCGATGGGACCGCTCACGGCGGGAAAATAGTAGTTGGTAATCCAACTGTATTGATTGGTGGCTAGGCTAAAGGATTGCACTCACGCATGGAAGCTTTGAATACCGCTCAACGTTTGCAAGAACTGGTGTGCTTACAATCACATCCTCTGGCTAATCGTGCCAGCTTTTTAAGCGCCGTTAACCGCTTCACCGTCGAATTGCGGCAGGCCAGCGCGGGTTTGCGAGATTTTTCTGATCCACATTGCCCTTTTTCACTGAGTATAGCCAGCAAAACGCTGCTCGATGCAGCTTTTATAGTTAGCGATGAAACCAGCTTTGAGCAACGAGTGCTTTTTTGCCAGCTATTGATCAGGCTACAACGATTAAGTCTGAAGTCTGCACTGAATCAATTGTTACTTAGCGAATCACCAGAGCATCATGCCATCGCTTTAGAGCTGGCTTGGCGAGAGGGAGTGTTAACACATATTCCCGAGTCAGTGTTGCAGCAAATCGACACGACAGACTACAGCGACTATCGCGCGTTGCTCACGGGGCAAACCTTAAGTTGGCAAGCAAACGATAAACAAGACATATTGACTGCTTGCGAAGAAATACTGGCCCGTTATTCGCTCACGCACCCTTTAGCCCAACTATTTTTCTTGACCTGTTCCAATGATGATATTCAGCGTATTGCCAATACCTGGTCAAAAAGCCACAGCCCACAAGACATTGCACACCTATTCATGCTCGCGGGGCTGACAAAGCAGCTTCCTTTGATTTACCAATTACTGTGTGAGGAGCCCAATAACGAGCTTATCAACACTTTCATGAACTGTTACGGCGAGCACGTAGAAACGCTATTTACGCAAGAGCAACTGACCGAAGCTTGGCTTGCTCCCGATACCTTAGGCAACTTTCAAGAGAAACTATCAACACAGTGGCCAACCTTTTGCGAGCAGGTCGATTTTGCCAATCGACTACTGGCAGGGAAAGACATCTACACGCACCCGCTTAAAGACTATCAGTTCGATGCTATTACGCCTTACTTGGTGGCGCAGCTGTTTAATTTAATGCACAAAAAAGAGAGCCATATAGTTCATCCACTCTCCTTGGGGGTCACATGGCAATAACACTTACAGAGTTCGATATCGCCCTTCCAGGGCTCGAAAGTACCGAAGCAGCACTTCTTCTTAGCGAGCCTATGTCTGTAAGCGAGCAGTCACAACAGAGCGAGGCAATGCCCTGGCCTATTTCTCTTATTGCGCCACTAAACCAGTTTTTAGCCCGCTTTGAGTTTGACCCCGAGGAGCCTATTTTTTGGCTGCTGCCTAACCTCGCTTATGATGAGCAACGCCTAAATACGCTTATTTCAGCCTTAAACGAAGTGGCTCCCAATGGCCGAGCGCAACCAGGCCACTCCCACCCAGTAAACGAGTTTTTCGCGCACGGTGAATCGGCATTGCACTGCGCGCTCATTAAAGCGATGCAGCTTGCTAAACATGTCACATTCATTGCTCTAGATGAGCAATTTTTACATCTAAATGAAGGTATCACACACAATAATGGCGCCGCATTCGCATTAGCACGAATACAGTTTAGTGAAACAGGGCTGCACGTGCCCTTTTGTCATGGTGAACCTTGCTTCGATATCGAACAACACAACCCCTTCCCTACTTTACTCAGCCAAGCGATAAAAGAAGTGCCCGCCCCAATAGAGCACATTGTAGCCCCCGCCTTAGGGGAAGAGCCTTGGCCTAGAGCCTGGCTTGAGGGGTATTTACAACTAAACGGTAAAGTGGTTGAGCAACCTAAGGTGACTCAAAGTGAATACGTTCATGGTCAGCTCGGCGCAGTGTTTGGCCTTTATTCATTTATTGGTATCTATAATGACTACAATTCGAGCATGCATCGTGATATTATTTTACACCTTGGCAGCACGCCCAAGCTCTACCAAGCAGCTTCTGTGTATCAATGGATTGATTAAGGAATAACGTAAGAATATGGATATTCGTTCAATTGCCTTTCGCTCAAAACGCGGCTCAGTGTTAATTACCCTTGCCAATGATAAAGCCCCTGGTGGCTACGATCCGGTGGCGATAGACACCCCAGATGCGGCAGGCGCCCAAGTCAATCTATTGGCCGAAGATCTGGTCGGCGATATTCATAAACGAATTCAATGTGTGCATATGCTGCGCGCTGCGGGCGTGCATTCAGTTAACACCGCCACCGCGCGGGAAGTCGCCCATGGCCTAAGCTCGGCGTTAGCATCAGGCTCCTTACTTTGTTATAACCAAAAACCTAAACGCAGCATTCAAGTTAGCGACAATACCAACTCGGCCAGTGCCAGTGGCGGCGCCAAAGCACAAAAAGATAAAAAGTCCCAACCCAGCGTGGTCAAAAAAGGCGGTCAATCCGAGGGCAACCCTAACAAAGCCCAAGTCAATGACACGGCCACTGAGCAAAGTGTAGATGAACAAGAGTGCCGCTCTGATCCTATCTCCATGCTCAGCGGTGAAGAAATTCTTCCGTTGGTCGATTTTACCCTTAACGCCCCCATGCCTTTAAAGTGGCAACGCCTATACCGTTCCAGTAAAAGCGATACCAATGTGGGCTTGGGTTTTGGCTGGCGCCATCATTTTGCTCTTAGCATTTTTGAGCGCTACGAAGCGCCACCGAAAGTCGGCCCGAAAACACCCGGGCGCTACTGGCTAGAACTCGTAGATGAGCAAGGCCGCATACACGAGTTTGAGAAAGTAAAACCAGGGCAAACCAGTTATCAGCTTAGCTCACAACTTGCTTTACACTACCAAAACGATGGCAAGCAAACCTTAGTACGCCCTGATGACAGCCATTACACGTTTTTTGCTGGTTCCAAGGCCTGGTTACTCGAGAAAATAACCGATGCCAAGGGGCAAACACTCAGCTTTTTCTACGATGCCAACGAACGCCTAAGCCGTATTGCTATTAATGATAAGCGCGGTGTAGTACTGCAATATAACGGCGATGATTTATTAACCAAGGTTGCCGCTTATCACATGGATGACAAAGATAAACGTCACATCCATGAGCCGCTGCTTGCTTGTTACCAATACAATGACGCGAAACAACTGGTGGCAGTGACCGATAGCCAGGGCAATATCGAGCGTTACAGCTACCGTGGCGATAATGTTATCAGCAAGCGTACCCGCGCCAGTGGCTTTAGCCACCACTTTGAGTGGCAAGGTGCAGGCGTTGATGCAAAATGTATTCGCCAGTACGGTGATAACAACACCTACAAATACAGCTTTGAATACCCACGAGAAGGAGTGAGTAAAAGTACCGATAGTCGCGGTAATACCGAAACCTTTGTTCACAACAGCGACGGTAAGCTGATTGAATACACCGACGCGCGGGGCCATAGCTGGCGATACCGCTATGATGCCTTTGGCAATCGTACTCACACCCAGCATCCTGATGGCAGCGAAGAGCGCAGCGAATACAATGATCGTGGCCAAAAAGTGGCCCACTACGATGCTCAAGGCAATAAAACCACCTTTGCTTACAACCAACTGGGACAGCATGTACTGACTCGCTATGCCGATGGCGGCGAACTCAAGCGCGCGTTTACTGCCATGGGTCTGCTGCAATCGCAAACTCTGCCCGATGGCCGCACCAGCCACTATCAATACAATGATAATAATCAATTGACTACAGTGGTGCATGGCAATGGCCGCAGTGAACAGTTTAGCTGGAGTGCTCAAGGCGAGCTCTTAGCACATCAACAAGGTGATGTCCTAACGCGCTTTAGTTACGACGAACTAGGCCGTATTAATGCAACTCTAACCAACACCGGTCTACTAACCCAATTCGAGCGCAATGCCGCCGGCCAACTCAGCGCCAAAGTCATGCGCCAAGAAGGCGACGAGCACGCGGCGATTCGTATTGAGTACCATTACGATGCTGCTGGTCGCTTAACGGCGACCACCAATGGCAATGGCGAGCAAACCAGCGCAGATTACGCTGGGTTAGCGCAGCCCGAACAAGTGCGTTTTGCCGATGGCAGCCACTTGCGCTACCGCTATGATAAAGAGCGCAACCTGATCGGTATTACCCGCAGTGATGGTGCAGAATACCGCATTGATTACGACGCCAATGAAAACCCAATTCGCACCACGGGCTTTGACGGTCGCGTGCAGCGCTTTGAGTTTGATGCTCATAACCGTGTGGTCGCACTCAACGATGCCGACGAGCGCTTTATTAAATTAAAACGAAACGCGCTTGGCCAAGTGATAGAGCAACAGGCTGCCCATCCTAATGCCAAAGACAGCACCCTGTGTAACCTGTCCAACTATTTTAGTTATGACAGTCAAGGACGCCTGCAACGCGCCCACAACGGTGCCACCACTCTGACACAAGGGTTCGACCAAGCCGGTAAACTACTGGTAGCGACCCAGGGCCAACATACCCTTAACTACAGTTATGATGCCTTTGGCCGACGCAGCGCCTTAACTTTAGCCGACGGCCAAATTCTTAATTATCATTATGACGCCCAAGGCCAACTGGCGCGCATCGATCTCAATGGGCACACCCATGTTGAGCTCAGCCATCGACATGGTCAACTCAGTGAAATTCACTACGCCAATAAAATCACCACCAAACAAGAGTTTGATTGTTTTGGCCGTCTTTGCGAGCAGGAGTTATCGCATCCAGAAAATGCGCTCTATGCCAAACAAAGTTACCAATACGATGGCAACAATCAACTTATAGCCAGTCAGCGCGAGAGCTCAAACAGCGAGCTAAGTAGCGATAAGCAATATCAGTACAACGCCATCAATCAGCTTATTGAGGTCAACGGCGACCAATCGGCGCGCTACCACTGGGACAGCTTTGGTAACCCGGAGCAAGCGACCGCATCGGATGAACCAGCACTGCGTCCAGTTGATAAAGAGCACACTTCCCCTGCCCTTAATAACAGCGGCGAGGATGTCTTTACGGGCACAGCCTGTATTGATGACCGCCTATACCACCTTGGCCAGGACGAGTTTGACTATGATGCCTGTGGTAACCAGGTGCATGTGCTTGGCAAAGGGCAGCGCCAACGCTTGGAATACAACGCCTTAAACCAGCTCGCAAGCTTTTATCATAACGATCAGCTGACTCGTTATGAATATGACCCACTCGGTCGACGCTGCGCAAAACTGACCGAGCAAGGGCGCATTGACTATATTTGGGATGGTAACCAACTGCTTGGCGAGTGCCAAAACGGCCAGTATACCTGGTATGTATCACTGCCAGGAGAATATCAGCCATTGCTGCTAATCAACGACAGTGGTGTGTACTATTACCATTTAGACCAACTCGATACTCCGCAGTTTGTGACCAACGCCCACGCCGAAGTGGTGTGGCAAAATAATACCGATGCCTTTGGTTACAGTGAACAAATCGAGCTCAGCCCAGAGCATATTACCCAGCCCCTGCGTTTTCAGGGCCAGTACTTTGATGAAGAAAGCGGCTTGCACTACAATCGCTACCGCTACTACAGCCCCAAACAACAGCGCTTTATTAACCAAGACCCGATTGGCTTGGTCGGTGGTATCAACCACTACCAATATGCACCCAACCCCATTAACTGGGTGGATCCACTGGGATTGAGTTGTAAGGAAAAATATATAGTACTTGGTGAAGGGCAACATGCAGTTGAAATTTATGCTGACTTAATGAGGAGTAAGTTCCCTGACCTTGAATTTAGAACGATTGGAAATGATTGGAAGTCTATAGTAAGGAAGTCTGGTGCTAGTCGAGAAAGTTTTGGTTCTAAGGAGTGGGAGAAAAAAGCTGTCAATGGAAATATACAATGGATTAAGGATATGCATGAAGAGGGCTATGTATTTATAGATATTGGTAATGACTCCTTACCTAATCGTAGCTCTTTTTATATTGCTGAGAAAGAAACACTTAGAGAGGTTGATGCTAAAGTACTTAAAGGGAGCAAACGAAATATAACCCTTGCAAGAAGTAAAGCTAAACCAAGTCAACGACCTCCATCAAAGTTATAGTAGGAATGATAATGGAAAACAACTGCATTTTATTACCTGTTAGTGATTTAGAAAAGGCTGATTATTATTATGAAAAAATTTTAGGCTTCAAAATTTTAGAGGACTATTACAAGACCCCGGAAGGTTTTGGGGATAGTCCTTTGTTTTTACTGGCTCAAAACTTTAAAGGTGAAAATGTCTTGCAAAACGATAGACCTAAGTTGTTTCGTTTACATTACACCGGAGACATCTTGCAATTATGCAAGTTATACACAGAAAAAAATGTCGATATCTTGACATTTTCTGAGTATCCAGGTGGATATTATATGTTAATACAAGATCCATTTAACAATAAGTTTGAAATATTAGCTGACTTTTTGAAAAAGGAACAAACAATAGATCCATCAAAATGGTCATTTTTTAATAGAATTTGAACTTTTAAGCGACTCCACTATGGCGAAAAATTCAACATCAACACTAAAAAACACACATAACATTATAATTAAAAATGAATATTAATTTACAAAACCATGTTTATAACCCCCCCTTAAAATCACCCACAGAATTCGGTTGATAATTGCATCACTCATGATTAAAGGGTTGTAGACGTTCAATTGTCTGTTGGTGGTATTCTACCGTCGCCAAACATAGAGAGTATGACCATGAGTTACAAGCAGTTGCTTGAAGCGCAACTACACCATATCGAAGCCTATTTGCACGAGGGCTTTAGCTACAGGGGACGTTGACAAACGTTAGCCACGGTACCATCAACCTTGAAGTTATAAATGTGGCAACCAACTGCTTGGCGAGTGCCAAAACGGCCAGTATACCTGGTATGTATCACTGCCAGGAGAGTATCAGCCATTACTGCTAATCAACGACAGTGGTGTGTATTATTACCATTTAGACCAACTCGATACCCCGCAGTTTGTGACCAACGCCCATGCCGAGGTGGTGTGGCAAAATAATACCGATGCCTTTGGTTACAGTGAGCAAATAGAGCTCAGCCCAGAACACATTACCCAACCCCTGCGTTTTCAGGGCCAGTACTTTGATGCAGAAAGCGGCTTGCACTACAACCG
Source organism: Pseudoalteromonas sp. CNC9-20 (assembly GCF_022347875.1). Classification (NCBI taxonomy): domain Bacteria; kingdom Pseudomonadati; phylum Pseudomonadota; class Gammaproteobacteria; order Alteromonadales; family Pseudoalteromonadaceae; genus Pseudoalteromonas; species Pseudoalteromonas sp. CNC9-20. Next base: position 451,714 of record NZ_JAKRFS010000002.1, read on the forward strand.
CTACCGCTACTACAGCCCCAAACAGCAGCGTTTTATTAACCAAGACCCAATTGGCTTGGTTGGCGGTATTAACCACTACCAATATGCACCCAACCCCATTAACTGGGTGGACCCACTGGGATTGAGTTGTAAGGAGGGGCAAAAGAAACATGTATTCGCAGGCCACGGCTCTATAGACCCTACCAGACCGTCCACCGTTCCAGCAGGAACAACTTTGACAGTCTATTCAATGGACGGAGCCACTATCACCGATGACTTAGGCAGCAAAATTGAAGAAGGGTTAGTTTCTAGCGATGTTTTCAAGGTTGTATTTTCTGAGGGCGATACCATACCCGGCTACACGCTACATCCAAACTGTGGAAGCTTAAATATTTCTCCAAATTCAATTCAAGTTTCAGATGAAAAGCATATCTCTGAATTACTATCCGAGAATATGGGAGATTGTCATTGGGCAGCATGCACATATATAGCAGGACACAAAAATTCAAATGTAATCCATGATGAAGAAGGTATTTTTAAAGAAGAGAATGGCCAGTATTCACAGTTAAAAGACGGCAATTGGCAAAGTTTAGAGGATGAAGGTACTAACGATAGCACTAGAAACCCTAAAAAGATTTCTGATAATTTAAGAAGTACTGTGCCTGCAAGCGTGCCTAAAGCTAAAAAGAAACGCAAAAAATCATTACGTCTGAAGTACCTAGGTCGCACGCCGGGTAAAAAATCAAAAACAGGCAAAGAAGTGATTAATAGAATGAAAGCGGAGGGTAAAATAAGATCCTCTTTTAAAGGTACTGAATTTCAAGCGAGTGATGGTGAATGGTATCCTTTATCAGAAGCTGATATGGCGCATGAGCCAATGGATGCGGTAAAATACTGGAATACGACCGGACGTAAACATGGTCCAAAATCTAAACAAGTTCGAAAATGGATGTTGGATTCAAATAATTATACTCTAGATCATTACAGCTTAAATCGCTCCGCTGGAGCTAAACTGAAAGAACGTTATGAAGCACCTTTAGGATAGATATGAAAAACTTACCTGTAAATTTGAGAGATAAAATCGATGCACTATATATCTCTGCCTATGAAGCATTAGAAAAAAAAGATTTTACTACGGCGAAAGAGCAAGCAGAAAAAGCATGGGAGTTATTACCTGAGCCTAAATTCGACTGGGACGTAACTCTCAGCTTTGTTTCTGGAATTTGTGAGATGTATAAGGAGTTAGAGCTTTATAAAGAAGCTCATGTAATTTTGGATGAGCTTTTTGAATTTGGGAATCTAAAGTCATACCAAGATGGACCTATATTCTTAAAGGGAGCCATTTATTTTGAGCAAGGTGAACTAGAGCTAGCAAAAGTGTGGTTTGATAAAGCGAATACAATATCTAAAGGGCGTTGCTTTGTTAGTCAGCCGAAGAAGTATAAAACTTTCTATAGTGAGTATAAATAATGGATATTCATGATCAAATAGAGCAGTATTGCGAACAAGGTAATGACTTGTTCGATGAAGATGATTTTTTAGGTGCTATAGCCATTTGGCAAAAAGCGCTTGATTTAATCGTTGATCCTAATGAAGATTGGAATGAAGTGCTGTGGCTAAAGGTTTCGATTGGTGATAGTTTTTACATGATTGATGAATATGAAAAGTCTTTAGACTCTTTATTGGACGCCTTAAATTACCCTGAAGCAAATGAAAACGCATTTATACATTTTAGGGTCGGACAATGCCAATATCAATTAGGTAATATAGAAAGTAGTCAGAACTCGCTGTTAAAGGCTTATATGCTTGCTGGTAAGGAAATTTTTGATGAACATGAAGAGGAAGGAAAATTTTATTATGACTTTTTGTCTTCGAAAATAAAACTATAGCTAGGTATCATGTTTATTTTATCTTAATTGCCTCAGATTACTTGAAGCTTATTTTACAAGGAGTTGTGAGTGATTTCACGAAACCCTAATGACCGAAAGGTTAACCTAGATTTGATGAACAACGAGTTCAAATCAAACTCAGATAAAGAAATTTTTTTAAAGTGGTTTCTTAGCGCACTCGAGAAAGCTGAAATTGTTAATAAAAGACGCCATATAGCTATTTGTCCTATATGTGATGAAGAAAATTTTTTATTACTAGAAGAAAAGAAAGTGATAGCCAAATATGAATATAGAATACCAAACGGGGAAACAAATTTAATTGTAGATTCATCTATTCTACATTTGGTATCTGTACATGCTTTAGTACCCGACGATTTGGTTATTTCAGCTTTAGAGAAAATATATTGCAAGTCCCCTATAAGCTAGTTTTTATTGTGGAGCCTTCATCATGACTGGCTTAACCTTTCGTGATATTGCTTAATTTACACTCAAAAACAATCCGAGTAAGGCCAATCACATTGAGCTGATGTATATCCAACCAGGTAGGCCACAGCAAAATGGCTTTGTTGAGCGCTTTAACGGTTCATTCAGCAGAGAGTATCTCGATGCTTACTTGTTTGAGAATCTCAGCCAAGTGCGTGATATGGCTTGGTTCTGGCGATTGGATTATAACGAAGAACGACCCTATGAAAGGCACGGAAATCTGCCGCCGGCAGCTTACCGAGCAAAACTGGAAAATTCTAATTTAGAGCTGTGCCATTAATAGGGAAGTGGACAGCGGTAAAAAGCTCCTCATTAAAAACAAAGAAGACGGGACCTTAACTGTTCAAAAACCAGACAGGAATGCAAAAGTCAAAACTTAACTTAAGAGATTAGAAATGACGAGAGACAAGGTAAAAAGTAAAGATTATTATGACGATCGGATAGCTTTTAAGAAAGAATGCATCGAAGAAGACATAGAAGAGCTCAAATATGACCATAGCAACCCAACCAGGGTTAAGATGAAGGGTGCTTTTAGGCTAGTCAGTGACTCTATGTATCTATTACATCAAAAATACTCACGTGGCGATGACTTACCCTCGTTAAAGCCAGTTCTCTTAAATTTAATCGAGTATCGCCAGTGGCAAAAGGATTTTGCAGACGCTTTACCTGAAGGAGAAGAGACTGAACGCATACAATGGGAGGAAATTCGCGAAGACTATTTAGAAGACTTCTTGAAGTGGCTCAGTTTTGCTTATTGTTTAAATATGGGGAAAGATTATTACTTGAGAATGTTAGCTTTAATAGCTAATCAAGGTCTCGACTCATTATTAGATAAAATAGCCGTTAAGATGGGGGATATTGAACGAGACATCTCTGAGGAGTTACTATTTAAAAAGCGCTTTAGTAAACTTTACGATGTTATCGAAAGCCAGCCTGAGCAACGCCCTGAATTATTAGCTGCATATCTAGATGCATGGTATGAGTTAGAAGGGTGTCCTGATTATCATTTGATGAATACTGATGCATATATCGGCTATTGGTGTTGGGAGGCAGCTTTAGTTGTCAAGCTCTATGACATTGATGACAGTAGTTTTATCAATCATGAATACTACCCTAAAGATTTAGTTCATTGGCAAGATAACTCAAATAAGTAGAGAATAGACGATGCGAGATACTCGAAAGGATAAAGCTTATTTTGAAGGACTAGTTATTGATTTCGAAGAGGCATTGACTGAAACTCAAGAAGCGCTAGACGCTGGAAATTTCTCTACACCTAGTAGTCGAGTGGATATTTCTTTACGGTTATTTCAGTTATCAATTATGCGTGCTGTAGCACATTATTCTTATGGAACACCTTTAGAGATACTTAAGCAACTTGTATTAGAGATACTGCCATACCGCAAACAGGTCACCTTTTACGCGGATAAGTTACCTGCGGTTCACCAAGTATATCGTTATGCGTTCGAACAATTAGGCGACGTTGGAGAAGCATGCGGCTCTTATAATATCAATCGATATATTTATACGCTATGGTGGCTCTCTTTACTAAACGCATGCGATATAGAAAAGTCGCATATATTAGATGCATTGAAAACAATCGGGGAACAAGGGAAAGATAAGTTACTCGATTGCATTGCTATTGAACTAGGCGATAAAAATAGGCCTATGTCTCAAAGCTTGTATTACCCTGAAGTATATCAAAATCTAAGTGATGCTTTTAGTTCCGATAAAAATAAGCAGGTCACATTACTCAATAAGTTTATTGAAAACTGGTATGAAAAGCTGGAAGTTGCGGATTGGCACGGGAACCATGAATGTTCTTTGGAGTTTGAATATACGGATTATTATACAGGGTACTGGAGTTTTGAGCATGCTCTAGTAGCTGATTTACTAAAAATCCCGAAGCACAAGCTAAACCAACACCCAATGGTCGCTTTTGATTTAATTAAGAACGGTACGCTTTTACATAAAGCTGAAGATGCTTTCAAACTAGAAAGCTTACCAGATTTAAACAATCTAAACCTTCATGATATTGCTGAATTCACACTAAACAACAACCCTAATACAATATTTAAGAAAAGGTGGCAGGATAATTATGTTCACTGTGCGATGGGGTTGTGGCAAGAGATTCGAAAGTGCTACACCGAAGATAAAAAGTGTAATTTCAGCCCACAAGAGCTGCTGTTTGCAATAAATTATGAATATGCTGTACAACCATATCGCGATTCAAGTCGCGAATCTTTGGCATTTTTTAAATGGTGTTTTGAGAACTTAAAAACCACCTAGAGTATTCAGTTCACTCTATCAAGCTCGATATTGGCTCTACTGCCGATAGCGTCAATAAGTCGAGTTATCATCGTGCGTTGGTTTCGGAGCACAGTATGCATTTTAGTTATGATGAAACTAAGGTTGTTATCAGCGACTATCACAGTGAAGAGCTTGGAACGCTAATCCAAGAGTATTCGGTGACATTCACCCAAGGTGATAACAAGCAATACTGGCTTTGCAATGACAAAAGTAAAAGTACGCTGCCAGCGATTGAGGATTTTGATTAAACAATGACTAAAAGACCACAGAAAGTACCACCCTAAACTCACTTCAGGAAGGTATAAGTAAGTGATAATTCTATAAGGAAGTAACATGGACAAAATAAACAAGGATGTAGATTACAAAAAAATGGCAGGGAGTGCTCGTTTGGTGATGCTCGGCGAATCAAGCCATAATCCCGCAATCTATAATCTATAAGTATGAAGCCATCAAAGCCCTACGACAGCTAAAAGCTGCAGGTTTTACTCACTTTGCAATAGAAATGCTCCCCCGCTCCATGCAAGAGAAAGTAGAGTTTTATCAACGTACTGGTAAAGGGTTTGGTGAAATACAAAAGTACTTTGATGATAATTGGGCTTGGGGATATACAGTACCTGCTGCTTACGGTGAGCTAGTCAAATCAGCTCGTGATATAGGCCTTAAGCTCGTTGCTCTTGACTTAACTTTAGCTGAAATGGACAGCATTGACTCATCATGTCCTTCTAAGCTCGCGGAAGAAGAAGAGTGCTTCGATAGCCATACTCGGAGAAATCTAGTTTGGGTTGAGAACATAGTTAAAATTCTGAATCAAAAGAAGAAAAACCGCGTAATCGCGTTTATGCATCGATGGCATGCGCTGAGAGGTACTTCTTATCAAGAGGGCCTCGACACCCTAGTCGTAACCGAGGGGATATCAAAGGTAAGATATATAGATTTTGTTGGTGGAATAGCATGTTATTCAAAGCGCAGTTGCGAGGGCTTTTCAGACGAGCAAGGAAGCTTAAAAAACGAATATTTCTACAGAGAAAACGTTTCGCTTGAAACAGCAATCAAAACCTATCAAGTGCACTTGCCTGAGAAGAGCTTAATGCTTGAGAGAACAAAGTGATGAAATATTTAACTTTTATAGCCCTTGTGCTCAACTCTCACTCTTACGCTGGTACTTTATTCCCAAATCACGACATTAACGACCCGAGCTTACCTAAAGCCACCGTTATGTTGCAATGCAAAAAAAGTCTGATGTATGCGCCTAGACAGCTAGAGGCTTGGTGCGAAAAGGCGTATGAACTGGGTTACTGGAGGGCTCTAGAGTTTATCGGTTTGCATACAGGAGATGGTAGCCGTTATATCGCCGAAGTAAAAAAGCGCGCAGAAAAAGGCTCTTTAGATGGAGTATTAGCACTTGCCTATGCTTATAAGTCAGGGAGATTTATTGACAGAGACGTCAAAAAGTCTATCGCGCTTTTTAAACAGTACTTAAATGAATACAACTATTTAGAAACGGAGAGTTTGACTGTGGGTAAAACGCATGAGCAGCTTTACCTCCTATACAAGGAGTTAGGGAATGCTGAGAAGGCTGCTGAACACAAGCTCTCCCTTGATAAAAGTAAGTATGCAGAAGTGAAGAAAGCCATGCTTAAAAAATAGCTTGATGACATTGGGAATTCACTAGACAAGTATAAGCTGTAAAAACCTAGACTTGTACTTACAATCACACAGTTTAGAGTCGGTGATAGTCAGCTTAGATATGGGTTCTCCCCCTGCACCATGGTACACCAAGCTGAACGGTAATAAGCTATATTAGTGCAACCTATCATTCAGCTTTTTGAGGTAAACGGCGACCAATCAGCGCGCTAACACAAGGACAGTTTTGGCAACCTAGAACAAGCTACCTCATCGAATGAATCAGCGCTGCGCTCAGTTGAACATGTCCGCAAATTATTTCAGAGTACAAAATGATTAAAAATACCGCTCTATTTATATGCATTAGCATCTCAAGTGTCGCATGTGCAAACGTAGATAAAAAAACTATAGCTCCAACATTTGGTTCAGAAAATAAAACAGATGGATACTTCTTAGAAAAGCTGGCTCTAGACAAGCCTGAGCAATTTAAAGAGCTATCAAATAAAAAATGGTTTTATTCTTACGAAGTTACGTCAGAGAGTAAGAAGACCCTTGAAATTAATAGCTGCAAAAAGCTATCTGAAGCATTAGAGAAAGGTTATAGCTCATCAAATTACAGAGAGCAGAAAGCATTAATTGCCACCAATAAAATATGCACTACTTGGTCTCATATGGGTGAGTTGAAACCCTCTAAAAAGAGCTTTATAGGAGCACTTAAACATAGCTTGAATTTACCAAATAAAATGCCTCCAGAGTTGTCTTTAGTTATTTCAAATGATGATAAACGCCGCTTAGAAAATGCGAGTAGCTGGGAAGAGATGGGCCAGATTAAAAATATAGAGCCGGTCAACGATGAGCAGGCTGTTTATTATGACAAAGATGGCGGAATTCAAAGGTTGACCATAATGGCGTATGGCGATTATAACGAGGACGGTGTTGAAGATGTTGTTCTTCACATGGCAAATGCAGTTGAGCGTGGAAGTTACTCATCCTCATATAGCTACGTCATAACACGGCTAACCGCCGACTCAAAATATAGCCTTATTAAAAAGTTTTAACATTAGCTTAAATTTTAAAGCAGCATGTTAAACCCAAAGCTACTACATCAATGAATATAATTTTTTGATGTAGGGCCTTGGCCCCACTAGCTGTTAAAATTGCTTTCTTTGATAGTTGCAGAAGTAGAAGGTGTAAAGTATAGATTTTTACTTGCCAAATACATTGATGAGCTACTTAATATGGTTATATTAAAGGATACAGTTACGGAGTATGCTACTCGGGACGATAAAAAGCTAAGAAATAAATGGTTGTAAAAATGGGGAGTGCTAGCTGTTTGTTATTCGCAGCTTCAAGCTATGCTGCAGCAAGTGATGTACAAGTTATCTTTGATTGCCGCGCTGACAATCCAACCCCAATTTATGTCGTTGCGAGCAAGGTAGATGACACCTATGCACTCACCCATTTTGAGCACCCAAAATTAAAGTTCGATATTGGGTCTACTGCTGATAGTGTTAATAAGTCGAGTTATCACCGTGCGTTGGTTTCGGAGCACAGTATGCATTTTAGTTACGATGAAAGTAAGGTTGTTATCAGCGACTATCACAGTGAAGAGCTTGGAAAGCTAACCCAAGAGTACTCGGTGACATTCACCCAAGGTGATAACAAGCAATACTGGCTTTGCAATGACAAAAGTAAAAGTACGCTGCCAGCGATTGAGGATTTTGATTAAACAATGACTAAAAGACCACAGAAAGTGCCAACCTTAAATTTACCTCAGGAAGGCATAAGTAAGTGATAACTATATAAGGAAATAGCATGAATAAAATAAACAAGGATGTAAATTATAGAAAAATGTCGGGGAGCGCTCGCCTGATCTTACTCGCAGAATCGAGCCATAACCCTGTAATATATAAGCATGAAGCTATTAAAGCTCTCCGACAGCTAAAAGCTGCTGGCTTTACTCACTTTGCAATGGAAATGCTCCCCCGCTCTATGCAAGAGAAGATATTGCAATATCAGCAGACAGGTAAAGGCTTTAAAGAAATTCAAAAATATTTTGATAAAAATTGGGCTTGGGGATATTTAGTCCCAAAAGCGTACGGAGAATTAGCAAAAGCCGCTCAAGACATCGGCTTGAAGATAGTCGCTTTAGATATTTCACAAGAAATGATGGCTAAGTTTGATAAAGAGTGCGTTTACAAAGAGTATGAAAATGGCAAATGTCTTAGTACCCACACCCGTAGAAACAAGATATGGGCGGACAATATCACTGCCATTTTAAATCAGTCTAAGTCAAATCGTCTAATTGCTTTCATGCACCGTTGGCATGCCGTGCAAGCTTCCGAGTATGAACCAGGTTTGGATACTCTGATGCAGGAAAGAGGGGTAAACAATATTAGGCTTATAGACTATATAGGCGGTATTAGTTGCCTATCTCAAAGACACTGTGAAGGTGAATCTACAGAGGTAGAAACTCTTAAACAACAATATTTTTATCGCGAAGGCTTCCCTCACAAACATTTCGTAAAAGCATTTCAAGTACATGTCCCAGAAAGGAAAATAGATTCAGATGGGAAAGTACAATGATGAATGTAAAACTAATATTTCTCGCTATCTGTATCGGCCTAGCTTTTCCGTCATATAGCAAACCTTTGTCAAATCAATTATGGCCAGCTCTTGATATAGAAGACCCGCAACTAACCAGAAATACCGTAATGCGGCAATGCCAAAGAAGTCTAAAGTATGCACCTAAGGAGCTTGAAGCATGGTGCGAAAAGGCTTATAAAATGGGAGCTTGGGAAGCTTTACTTTATATTGGTTACCACACAGGAGATGGCTCTCGCTATGTGAACGAAGTAAAACGCCGTGCTGCAAAAAAAGAACACATAGCTATTCGTAAACTCGCTTGGCTTAACTATAATGGCGTATTTATAGAGACAAATTTAGCGGAAGCAGCGCGGTTGTATAATATCTTTCTAGCACAAGAGAGCGACTCCTCTGCATTTATGCTGAGGTCTATTCACTATAACCTAGCAAAAATCTATACCACTTTTGAAGATTGGCCACGTGTTATTGAGCATGCACAGTATGTAATTGATCAGAATGCGGGAGATGGCTCTGATGCCCTTGCTAAAGACTTAAAGGCAAAAGCGCTAAGTAAGTTAAGTAATTAGCCAAGGAGTACGAGTATCATAACCAAAGGAGCCTGGCAGCATAACGACTAAGCGGTTGAGATGCGATACATTGGCTAGCGTTTTTAAACTTAAGGTTTTTTCAATAGCAATGCCATTAACTCTCACCCACCTTTCATACTCTTAGATTAGAGGTTTCACTAGAAGGAGCTTCATTATGGTGAAGGCTTTATTTTTAACCCTAACACTATTACCAGCCACCTTAAGCGCAGCAGGGCCACGCTGGGATCACTCTATCAAGATTGACGATCCTAAGCTCACCGCCGAGGTGGCCGCACGGCAATGCCATAAAAGTTTGATCAACGCCCCAGAGCTTTTAGAAGATTGGTGCGAAAAAGCCTATGAGATGGGTTACTGGAGCGCTCTTCAGCTTATCGGCTTGCATACTGGAGATGGTAGCCGCTATATCGCGGAAGCGAGAAAACATGCTGCACAAGGCTCTCCTGGAGGCATTATCGCGCTTGCTTATGCCTATAAATTAGGACGTTTTATTGATAGAGATCTCCAAAAATCTATTGTGTTGTTTAAACGATATTTAAATGAATACGGTGATGTCGAGAGTGAGAAAATGAGAGTGGGTAGCACCCATGAGGAGCTGCTTGCTATTTATAAAGAGCTCGGAAATTCGGAAAAAGTCGCTGAGCATAAGCGTTATCTTGAGCAAAGCAAATACGCTGAAGCTAAAAAAGCCATGTTTAAAAGGCAGCTTGAAGACGCCGGTATTTCTTTGGGCAAGCAAAACCAGTAGTCGTGTCAATAGAGCAAGAAAGCTGCCTTTACTCACGTAAGCTGTATTTTCATTACTAATATTGCCTCAAGTAATTTCCAATAACATTTATCATAAAAACGCGTGGTCGACTTCCGTGTGATTATAGAAAGCATAATTGGCTTGTCGATGAAATAGGTTCAGGCGTATAGATTATAATGACGGCTTAGCTTGCTTTAGCAAAAGCTATTGTGAAGGACAATCGGATGAAGGAGCTCAACCATGATAAAGGCAATAGCGATGCTGTTAGCATTAATATCTAGCACTTTAATCGCTGCGGGCCCTCGCTGGGATCACTCTATTAAGATTGACGACCCCAAGCTTACCGTCAAAGAAGCTGCGCAGCAGTGCCACAAAAGTTTGATAAATGCACCAGAACTCTTAGAAGCATGGTGTGAAAAAGCCTATGAGATGGGTTACTGGTCTGCTCTGGTACCTATAAGTTTGCATACAGGTGACGGTACTAGGCTGGTAGCAAAGGCCAATGAAAGACTAAAAAATAAAGAGCCAAAAGCATACACAGTGTTGGCTTGGCTCTATGGCTCAGGGCAGTTTGTAGAGGAAGATATTGAACGCGCAATATCTTTAAATAGAGAGCTGCTAAATCTAGCTCATGCCGGAGTTACACCAGCAATAAGAACCTCTGCCCATAAAGAGTTAGCCGATTTATATCAGCTACAGGAAAATTGGCCTGCGGTAATCAAACACGCTAGCTACGTCAAAAAGCACAGCCGCTTTAAGTTTGATATTGATGCTGCTCAAAGACAAATAGCCAAAGCGCAAAAACATACCCAACCAAGCACTCAATGACAATGTAATTTATCGCAGTACTTACTCATACTTAGGTAGTATCCTCGCTTGATTTTTGTAAACAAGAGTCAAGCGAATCACTCCATATTTATTCATAACCGAACAGTATGTTGGAGGCTCAAAGAAATAAGTGGACAGGAAAAGCGTAAGATATAAGTTGTACACTTTATCGTTATCTATTGGTTACTAAGACAATAAGGCTTTCACATGGTAGTAAACGCTCCTTGGGTAACAGTACCCTTGCTCTTTATTTCGTGTTTAGCGCAAGCAAATTGGCAAGAACCTGACGCCAATGACCCAACACTCACAGCCGACAAACTCATGAGACTATGCGATAAAAGCTTTTATTACCGTCCTGACAGGGTGCTTTTTTGGTGTGAAAAAGCAGCCGAGGCTGGATTTGCACAGGCACTGCTTAATATTGGTTACCACACCAAAGATGGTTCGCGTTACATTGAAGAGTTAAATAAGCGTATTAAGGCAGGTGACTCCGTTGCCCTACTTTCACTCGCTTGGCTTTATGAAAGTGGTACGTTTGTTCGGCGCGACGAGAGTCGCTCCTTAGCTCTTTATAATGATTACCTAGAAGGTATTGATCCTTCACAGCCATGGTATGGGCAGACTCATCTGGATTTAGCCAAAATATATCAAAAACAAAACAATTGGCCTCTCACTCTAAAACACGCAAGTGTTGCGGCCAAGTATATAAACGATAGTAACAAACGAGAGTATGCAGCCTCTATTATTGAAGCAGCTAAAGCTAAAATACGCAGTCAAAAAGATACCAACTAAGGCCTGTAGAATGTCACCTTCACTAGTTCTCTTTATTATTTTGTTCGCGTTATATACGCATATAGCTATGGCAGCGGGCCCTCGCTGGGATCACTCTATTAAGATTGACGACCCCAAGCTCACCGTCGAAGTGGCCGCACAGCAGTGCCACAAAAGTTTGATAAATGCACCAGAGCTTTTAGAAGCATGGTGTGAAAAAGCCTATGAGATGGGTTACTGGTCGGCTTTGGTACCTATAAGTTTGCATACAGGTGACGGTACTAGGCTGGTAGCAGAGGCCAAAGAAAGGCTAAAAAATAAAGAACCTGGCGCTTATACTACGTTGGCTTGGCTTTATGGGTCAGGCCAATTTGTGAAAAAGGATATCGCTAAAGCAATAGCACTTCGTGAGGAGTTACTGGTCTTAGATAAAAGTTTTACCCCTAATCAAATTGCCTTGAACCATATGAAGTTGGCAGATTTATATATACAAGATAGAAACTGGAAGAAAGTAGCTATCCACGCTGAACATGTTCTAAAGCATACCCAATCAAACTTTCAGAAAAAGTATGCTAAGAGACAGCTGGAATCTGCTGAGCGGCATTTGTCCTCAAACGAGCTCTAACTTTTTATGAAGCACTTTCCCCTGCTAGTGTGGCGTGATAAACGCTTAGCTAGCAGGATACACTTAGTTTAACAGCTAAAATAATACGCATTTCATTATTTCAGGCGCTAAATTAAGCATTCACAAAGAGATAACCTAAACACGACTTATCACTGAGCGTTTATATAGTAGTCACCCAAATAGTAAATCTATAAGTCTGCTCTATCGTCATAAGTATATAGCTTGTATTTGCCCGTGCACTCAGAGCCAAACCTTACATTACCTCACCCATTATTTGCGCTAGATCAAAGTCTTTGCTGAGCAAAGTCTTCAGCGGGTCTGGACCTGATATAGATCAAATTTTTACTGGTCGTATTTGCTAAAGTTTGACCAATACATATAAGAACTCCAAGGACAGATAATGGCGCACTCAGACTTTCATACCCCAGTTGAACCTATGCCGCAGGCTACCGTAACTCCTATTGGCCAAAGTAGTGGCGAGCCTTCCCTGAGTGAGCAACTGCACCTTTACAAGCAACTGCTACAAGAAAAAGAGCGGCAAATTAAGCAGCTAGAACAAGCTCATGCCCCTTTAGTTCAGCAGATAAACCAAGCGGAATCATTAAATAAAAAAGCCCTTGCGCATATGGATAAAATGGCAGAGCAGATGCAGCAAGTGCAAATGCAGGCCAAACGCGATGTGCAAATTGAAATGGCCGAGCTTGAACAGCAACTCGAGGAAGCGAGCACCAGTAAGCATGTAATGAAGCATCATTGCCGTGACTTACAAGAGCGCAACAAAGAATTACATGAATTACTTAAAGCGTCGAACAGTCAAGTTGATGAACTACAAAGCCGATTAGATAGCCAAAGTATTGATGTAAAAAACCTGCGTGAAGAAAAAGTAAAACTGAGCATGCAAGTTATTGAACAAAGTGAACAGCTTAAACGCTGCGAACGGCAATTAAACGAGGCACTGCACGGTTATTACTCGGGTGTAATGAATAAGAATAAAAAACTCAGTAAAAACTTACCAAGATAGCTAACACGCCCCCGATAAAGGCTCTTGCGGTCATTACCTACTTGATGGCTAAAAGAGCCTTTGCTATTTAAAGTACAGTTGCGCTACTGCGATGGTGTTGTTTACAATAGTGGCTTAAGGATAAGTTCACCCCCGAACAAGGATATGTCATGCTAAACATTGAGCGCCCTACTACAATTTCTGAAATTGACGAGAAGATAAACACCAGCCGCAAAAAGTACCAAGACACCCTTAACTTCGTGCATGTGCAGCGCGATAACCTGATGTGGCTCGCTAATCACGCGCTCACTTTAGCGCAGTATCTTTCATATGAGCAAAGCCCAGAGCACAACGCAGAGGCGAAACAAGCCATTGCTCACTGTGCGCAGGCCTATGCATTATTATTTAGCCTCGCGAACGACCCTGAACGTGTTGTGGAGCTAGAATTTAACGGTGAACAGCACGACACCCAGTACAACGGCGTCGGCCTAGTTGAACAAGGCCGGATCAATGCACAGAATTGGCAAGAAGCCGTCTTTTGTGCGCTCACAGTACGCGACCACGATGCCCTTTCCTCACTGTTAGCGTTTGATTTGTCTCACCTAAGAGAAAGCCGTGCCGTGTGCCCGGAGGTTGAGCTTATGTTGGCCGAGCTGCTGCAAAAAGTGTTGTTGGGAGAAGAGGTCTCGCAACCAGAAATCATCGCTCTGAGCCAGCAAATTGCCGCCGACACTAACCCGCTAGTGCAACATTGCACCAATGCAAAATTAAGCCTGATTAATAATGCCTTGATCAGTAAAGCAACTGATCTAGATGAGACCTTCCTAGGTGCATTAAATCATTATTGGCAATACCAAGGTCAGCACCTTTACGCCGACCATGCCCACACTAACTTCTACATGCCTATTGAGCTTTTAGGCACAGCCTGTTTAGTGCAAGACCAAGGCCGCAGTGTAGATATTGATACCGATTTTATGCCACGTTTTTATATTGTTAGTTAGCGTATATTTTTTTGGATTTATCTCAACTGCGTTGACTATATCGCTGTGAGTAAGCTACAGTGCGCAGCTGTATCTAAAATTAAACCATTAACGAAGAGATCCCTGAAAGTTCGTACGAACCTACTAGGAAGTGAAGCCACAGTTAAGGAAAATCCATGAAAAAGCTATCTGTCCTTGCCCTGAGTTTAATGCTTGCAGCGTGTCAAAATACCCAAGCGCCAGCACCTGCTGAGCCACAGACTAATACCGAGCCAAAAGAGCAAGTCGTTGAGGTAGTCAAGCCTGAGATCACGCAGTTAACCGTGAATACCACCCCTTCGGATTCACGCGTAAGAATTATGAATATTCGTCCGAAATACCACGATGGGATAGAGCTGCAACCTGGTGAATATGAGGTTGAAGTGAGTAAACCCGGCTACGAAACCTTCCGCGAATGGGTCATGGTAGAGAATAACACCGTGATTGATATCGAAATTAAACAGCTATAAATATGCTTAGGAGGGGTAACCCTCCTATTTTTTTAAGTAAAGCCAAGTCACTATTTTTAATAACCAAGGCGAGCGATGTAACAACAACTTCGCTCGCGGCCACCAATGGGGTGTTTTGAGAACCGAGCGCGCATGGGAAAAAGTATAAAACCCCTCAATACCATGATACTGGCCAAATCCCGATGCTCCTACCCCACCGAAAGGTAAATCAGTTGCGCTGACTTGCATGAGGGTGTCATTCACCGCCAACGTACCACTTTGTACTTGCGCACTCACTTTTTGCCAATGGGCCCGCTTGGTCGCGAACAAATACAATGCCAATGGTTTGGGCTGCACTTTTAACGCTGCACAGGCGTCTTCAATATGCTCATAAGTTTGGATAGGCAGTAACGGCCCAAAGATCTCCTCTTGGCAAACACGCATGCTATCATCGACATTTAAAAGCAGGGTTAACACATGTTGATCCCCCCCATTGATGAGCTCCAATGCCTTGGCTCCTTTGCTGAGGGCATCCTCTTTTAACGCCCTTAAGCGATTAGCCTGAGCCTGATTAATCACCTTCGTTGGGAGATGGCCTAACTGCGCCACCTCGGCTTTGATGTAAGTGATAAAAGAATCTAATTGTGAGGTATGTAAAAGGACAAAATCTGGAGCTACGCATATCTGCCCAGCATTAGTCGATTTACCAAAGGCAATCTGAGTTGCCGCATGATTGACCTGCGCACAAGGCAACATCACCGCCGGCGACTTACCACCGAGCTCTAGGGTTACCGGTGTGAGATTCTCAGCAGCGCTGCGCATTACCTTTTTGCCGATTTGACCGGAGCCAGTAAACACGAGGTGATCCCAAGGCTTAGCGCTAAACTCAGCCCCTACTTGTGCATCTCCTTCAATGAATGCCACATAGCGCTTCAACTCAGAGCTAAGCAATGTTTTTAATACTTGATTCACAGCAGGGGTATATTCGCTCAATTTCACCACCACTCGATTACCCGCTGCGAGGGCAAAAGCAAGGGGCGATAACGCCAAATTCACTGGATAATTCCAAGGCGATACAACGCCCACCACGCCTTTGGCCTCATAATGTACGTGTAATGACGAGGGAAAGTGCGCAAAACCACCCTGGCGCTTTTCCGGTTTAGCCCATTTAGCGAGGTTTTTACGGCAGTAGTCCAATGCCTCTATCGTAGGAAGAATGTCGCTCACCAAGGTGTCAAAGCGCTCGCGATAGCCAAAATCTTCGCTGGCTGCTGCAATCAATGGCTCTTGTGCATCAAGTAGTGCATGCTTGAGCGCTAATAGCGCCTGCTTGCGTTGTACAAGACTCATTATTGGCTCTTGTTCATGGGCTTGTTTAAACTGCGAAAACACCTTATCAAGCACACACAACTGCTCGCTCACTAGAATATCCCTGCTCTTTAAAACTGATAAGTATAGGTTAGACTGGACTGACGTCCGTACCCGGGTACGCGGCCATCAAACACGCGCGCATCGAAGGTATCGTAATCTTTATCGGTAAGGTTTTCTACTTTTAAGCTCAGCCGTGTATGTTCATCCATCTGCCAATGCAGCGCTGCGCCGAGCAACACATACGCATCTTGATAAAAGCGCTTATCATTAGCACCGAATACTTCGACACTATCGCGCCACAGGGCATTCGCGCTGAGTGTCAATGTCTCAAGCTGCATATTCACCGCCACACTGGCAAAGCGCTTAAAGCTTGGGCTAATGGGATCATCAAATAGCTGGGTATAATTGATTTGCACATCACTATATTGGCCTAGTTGCGATTGAGCACTCATCTCAATACCTTGCATAGTGGTGCTGAATACATTCGCAAAGGTAAAAGCTTGCTGCTGCTCGTTGACCATCACCAAATCAATAAAATCCTCTAGGGCGTTATCAAACAGCACCACCTCACTTTTCCACTGTGTGCCTTGAGCTAACCACACCAACTCGGTTGTTTTGATCACTTCAGAGGATAAATTGGCATTACCTGAGGTGATATCATCGTTAGAGTAAAGCTCATTGGTGACCGGAGTACGAAACGACTCGCCGTATTGCGCTTTTAAAACATGGCGAATGTCGCCGCTGGGCAGCTCGTAAATAAGCGAGGCTCGTGGTGACCAACGTGCATCAATACCATTGACGTGATCATAGCGTGCCCCGAAAAAGGCAGTGAGCCCGAAATCCGGAAGCTGTTGTTTCACTTGCACATAGCCTGCTTGGGCATCAAAGCGATGCTCTAAATCACTGAACTCACGATAGCGACTCAGTACTCGCGAAGGGTTTTCATAATACTCACTATTGAGCTCAATAAAGCCTGATTGGTCATTGAAATAGCTGGTCACAACGCCGGCTTGAGTTTGTTCGTCTCGGCGCAGCTCAACACCTGCAAATAACACACTGTTGGCATGAAGCTGATGCTGATAATCGCTGACAAACTTAAGCTCAGAGCTTTGCCAGTTAGGACCAACAAAATACGGCATGTTTTCAGGTAGATTAAGGCCCTCTACTAAACCTTGCGCTTCAATATGATGCTCGGCATAACTCAACTGGGAGGACAAATCGTGGTCGCCTTGCAACCACTGATAGGCAACACTGGCGGCGTAATTATCACTGCGATGACGATTCTGAGGGCTGTACCCGCCTAAATTCAAAAACTCATTCAGCTCAGTACGCTGATAGCGCGCATTGATGGTTAAGCGCTCGGTACTAAACTGGGTATTGGCAAAAACAGAATACAGTGGGTCACGAACATTATCGGCAACATCGTAATCTTGACCATTGGTTTTTTCCACCGCGATATTCGCAGAGAATTGCCCTAGTGACGTCGCTTGATGCCACTGCCCTGTTAATTGCTGGCGAGCATTCTCACCTATGCCAACACTCAAGGCATTGTTATCGTCACTTAGGATAATATTCATCACCCCTAAAAACGCATTGCTGCCATACAATGCAGAGCCCGGACCGCGAATAAACTCTACTCTTTCAATTAACTGCGCCGGAATATAAGGTGTGTACACTGAGGCCTTACCGAAGGAAACTTCATTTAAGCGCTCACCGTTAATCATCACCAGAATATTGCCACTGTCCAAATGCACGCCGCGCGCATGCTCTTTTGGCACGGCCCCGACCCAGTCGCCCCGAGTCAGCTGCATGCCGGGCACATAATTCATTAATTGATAAGCATTGTGGACACCCAACTGGGCAATTTGTTGGCGGGTAAATAAGGTCACCGAAGAAGGGGCCAGAGATTGGCTTTCTGCACTTTTTGATGCGATATCTACTTGAACATCAAGCAGTTGTTCAAAGCTTAGAGAAAAGAGCTCATCGCTGCTCGCTTGTTCAGCCAAGGCTGGAAAGACAAACGAGCCTACGAGCGTAAAATAGAAACAAAAACGGAACATCGCACATACGGTGTAAATCACTCATAAATTAAATAATTACACCATATTTACATAAAAACAAATGTAGTTTCACGCCCAGGTGTGTTTATGAGGCGGAATGCGCCGCTTCAAGCTTACTGGCTTTACGCGCTTTAATGTATTTATAGATACCAATGAGTGACGCCGCTATCCAGAAAATTTCGATAACGAAGCTGGCCAAGTTAAAGTTATAACAAAGGCTTATTAGCAATAAAATGGCGCCTGATAGGTTCATTAGGTTGTAACCTAAGCCCGTTGCAGGCAGCTTATTCAACTGCAACAAAAAGAATGCACCTACCACTAAAAAGGTGCCCGACATGCCAATAACATCGAACAAAATATCCATTGTTTACTCCAGATGAAAACCAAACCGGGCGAGCTTAACAGTGGCCATTCATACACTTTAAGGACAAATGCCCGTATCTTTAGCTGGCTTATTTCATAAATACTTTTTGGCCGATCATTTTCAATGCGGGGGTGCCCCTGATCATAGTCTCTCGTGCGAAAACCTGCTGACATTGCGGACAGGTGGCGAGCTGCTCAGTGAAGTCCTCAGTTATGCGTTCGATAAAACATTTAATAAGCGCGCCCTTGCCGCCTTTGCGGTATTTGTAGAGTTTAGTGCGGCACTGCGAACAATGAATATTCACGGTGCGAACGGGGCCCTTTTTGTTCGGTTTAGCCATGCTCCCTCCCTTAAGACAACACAGCCTAGTCTACCATTGTCAGGCGCGATGCTCTAATGCCACAAGCCCAGAATAAGCCCCATCAAGGTAAACTGCACAGTATGGTATCCGGCATTAACTAAAAACAGCTTTAGAGGTCGCTGCTCGAAAACATAGCTAATCCCAAAGGACGTAGCCACCCACCCTAAACCCGCAGCAAAGCCTGCACCTACCGCAAACCCGAGCTCGGGCCGAGGGCCTAAAAATAACGCAAAGATAAAAGCAGCCAAAAGAGAGAGTATAAAGGCGATGGTAAAGACCTTTCCCATTGCCGCATTTTGCAAATCTATGTCCGTTAACCCGCACCCATCTAACCAAGCATTTTTAAACATCAGTGGTGAATACCACACGCCACCTAAGATAAACGTGGCAAGGGCTGCAATTAGCACCGCGATAAAATTAAAATCTGCAAAATTCATAGCGTGGCTCACAAATAATACACCCTACTAAGCGTAGCTCGCGAACACCGTACCAGCAAAATTCGTGCGTTGATCACTGGAGTGCGACATATTGCCGCACTGTGGCGGTTTGTTATTGCACCTCGTCCCTAAGCAATTGAAAATTCAGACATGCTTTTCAATTCTCAGTGGATATTATGAAGATAAAATCAGCCCTTGGCGCAACCATCACCGCACTTCTCGCAGTCAATAGTCAAGCCATGGAAGTGATCACCGTGCACTCGCAACACCATGATACAGGTGCCCGTTTAATGCAAATACCGGCACAAAATTTTGCAACCGACACGGCCGATTGGCTCGATGGTGTTGTTGGTGCGGGTGTAAACAAAAATGGCCCGATAACAGGGTTAGCGCAATACCGAGGTATGTTTGCCCAGCGCATTAATGTTGCCAGCAATGGCCTCAACTTTAGTGGTGCAGGCCCCAACTCAATGGATACACCGCTCAGTTACACCCCCGCCATCATCATTGCGAACATGGACATCTATCGTGGTATTGCCCCGGTCAGTGCCGGTATCGACACGCTTGGCGGGGCCATTGACGTAAACATGCGCCGCGCTGAGCTCGATAGCCCATTGACTGTAAATGGCCGCATCGATGCGCAAGATAATGGCTCAGGATTCAATGCGAGCCTCGCTGGGGGCGCTGGCAATAGCCAATTTGCTTGGCTTGCCTACGCAGATACGCGTAACAGTGATGAGCAAGACGCCAAGGAACGTGCAATTCCGAACAGTGATTACCAGCGTCACCAGTTTGGTGTGCTTACCACGTCGGCCCTAAATCAAGGGCACCTCTTCGCTAATATTCATCGTACCGATACCAAACAAAGCGGCACAGCCGCGCTGCCTATGGATATTGATTACATTGACACCACACGATTTGAGCTATCGGGTGAGCACGAAATCAGTGACACAACGCTATTATGGGGTGTGGGCTTTCAAGATGGCGAGCATGGTATGGATAACTACCAACAGCGCGCCCTCAGTACCGCGCAAAAAGCACGTTATACCTTGGCTTTAGGACGCAGTACCAGCCTCTTTGCCCACATACAAACAGGGGCTTGGCTATGGGGCTATGATGGCAGTATCAACCGTCATGATGCGGACGTCACTAATCCAAACAATGACGCGTTTTTCGTGGAAAACTTTAAAAATGTTGCTAATGACCGCCATAGCCTATTCACCGAGTACACTTTTAGCCACCGGAAGCTCAACACAACAGTAGGCGCACGATTGAAATACAATGTTGCCGATGCCGATAAGGTAAGCTCCACCATGGCCATGATGATGCCAGCGGTTGCAACCTTACAAACTCGTTTTAATAATGCAGACAAAAGCGTCACTGATACCACCTTCGATGTGGTCATCAATAATCGCTATACCTTAAATTCACACTCAGACCTCAGTTACGGTGTCGCTATCAAAGAGCGGGCTGCGAGCTATCAAGCGCGTTATTTATGGCTTCCCATGCAAGCAACTGGGGGCCTTGCGGATGGTAAAACCTATGTCGGTAATATCAACCTTAAACCTGAAACAGCGTACCAAGCGAATGTGGGTTGGTCATACACCAATGAGCGGCTCTCGATAAAGCCTCAGCTATTTTATCAACGTATTGATAATTACATCCAAGGCGCCCCCAGTGAAGATAGTGCAGTGAATATGGTGGCGATGATGATGTCTGGGCAAGGCGCGCTTCGCTTTAGTAATATTGATGCTCACCTTTACGGGGCTGATATGAGCGCCGAGTATCAACTCTCTCGTCAGTGGCAAGTTAATGCTCAGATTAGTTATGTGCGCGGTAAACGCAGCGATGAGGTGAATGACGATCTCTATCGTATCAGCCCACTTAACGGCCAATTGAGTGCCCATTACTATGCCAATGATTACCAAGTGGCTGCGCGTTGGCGCTTCGCCCAGTCGCAAACGCATGTGTCGCACTATAACAACGAGCTGAGCTCACCCGGCTATGGTGTCGTTGATGTGAGTGTAGATTATGATATCAACAGCCATTGGCAGTTCAATGCAGCGGTTAACAACCTGTTTGATCATAGCTATGCACCACACCTCAACGGCATAAACCGTGTTGATGGCCGGGAGTTAGATAAAGGGCAGCGTTTACAGGCACTGGGCCGTACTCTCCATCTAGGTGTCAGTTTCTCTTTGTGATAGCTACCAAAGGCCACGTTGTTATTGGCCTTTTTTCTTTTCTAAAGTCTCCTCAGCAAGATTAATTAGCCACCGGTTTTTTCTGCAACTTACGTTGCAAGGTCCGTCGGTGCATGTTGAGTTGACGCGCTGTTTGCGAAATGTTGCCATTGTTGCGCGTCAATACTGCTTGAATATGCTCCCACTCCAAACGCTCAGGAGACATGACCTCATCGTCGTTCGAAACGTGTGAATGCACAATATCATCCTCCAGAGTTGCCAGTAAAAGTGCCATAGACACAGGCTTAGCGAGGTAATCATCAGCGCCGAGCTTCACTGCTTTAACAGCAGTGGCAATACTGGCAAATCCAGTTAGCAATATGATTCGTGCACTCGGCAGCAAAGAGCGCAGCGGTGCAAGCAGTTGCAGTCCAGACTCATTATTTAAATTCATATCCAAAATAATGTGACTGGGGCGCAACTGTCGTGCTTGAAACAGGGCACTTTGCACACAATCAGCATGTGCCTGCGCTTGGGTGTGCGCTTCTAGGCGCCGCATGAGTGTTCGCGCAAAGGCCAGGTCATCTTCAATCAGTAACAGCTTCATAGCACCTCTTAGGAATAGTGATATCAATGCATGCACCGTGTTCATTGTTGGCCAATGCCAAAGTGCCACCAATGCGCTCTATCGTGGCGTTGGTTAGCCACAGCGCCACACCAAAACCATCACTGCTCGCTATCACTGCGCTGCCCAAGGAGGCCTGCATCTCAGCGCTAAACCCTCGGCCTTGGTCCTCAATTCGCCAATGAAGAGCAGAGTCAGAGTCGTGAATGGTAATCGTGATACGCTCTGCCCCAACCTCTTCGTTTGCCCGCACAGCATTGGCCAATACGTTAATCACAGCGGCACTCAACAATGGGTCACTAATAATTTCAATATGTTCACCTTGATGTGGTAGCTGGCAATGCAGTTGCTGAGACGGATAATTCAGCGTGAAGGCTTGGCGGATCTCATCAACGAGCTGTAATAGCGGCTGATAATGTGGCGCTCTTTCATGAGCATCACGCAGCTGCTGTGCCCGAGCACGAAACAAATCCAACTGCCGCTGACACTGCGTCAAAGGCACCGCCATATCATCAACCACAGGCTGTAACGTCGGACAGTCGGCGCTTAGCTCCCTTGCTTCATCATGCAACAGCGCCAAATTTGCAAGCGGTGTGGCTAATTGGTGGGTCGCTTGCGCTGCAGCGCTGCCCAAGGACACAAGCTGCTCAGCGCGAAGCTGCTCTTCTCGGCTTTGGGCAATAGCGCGCTGTTGTTTTGCCAAAGTGCGAGATAATGCGCTGACCAGAGTGGCGACCACAACGGCACTGAGTACGAAGTTTATCCACATGGCGATAAAATGGTGGCGCATTTGCATGCCATGCTCACCTTGATGATGCAATGGCATCATAATCACTAAGGCCGAGTAGGCAGCAATTGCAATCACGGTTAATAACACCGTTAAACGCCCAGGTAAGGTCACAGCAGCAATCATAACCGGCAACAGCAGCAACGACACAAAGGCATTGGTCGCCCCGCCACTGTGCATAAGCAGCAAGGTTAAGAACAGGATATCAGCTAATAATTGCCACACTACGGTGGCGGCGCCTACCGGTGCGCGACTATGGATGCGTCGTCGTAGCACCACCACACTCAGCAGCTGAAATAGCGACTCCACGGCGATGATGCTCAACAGCGGCAAAAGTGCTAACGCAAAATCAAGCACATAGTAAGCAATGAGCACCGCCAGTAACTGCAGTGCAATGGCGACACTGCGTAGCAATAACACACGGCGAATACTGGATTGTAGTAGCAGGTCCAAAATAACAGCGCTAAGAGGGGATGAATAACGAAAGTCTATCGTTATTGTGGCGCTGAGAAAAGCACTGAGTGGGAGACTACGGCGACGTTACCGGCTTAACTGGAAGGCCTCACAAGGCGTGCCTTGGTGGTAAACTAAACGCCAATCTTGGTTGCTATTTAGACACCATATCGACATCCTTACAGAGTAGTGCCATTGCCCTCCTTTGATGCGTCTGAGCGCACCTCGGTAAGAGAGCTGGGCGACATCAGCGCACAGCATACGCCCTTCAAAATCTTGATTGTGAAAGGTAGGTTTTCGTCCCTTGGCTTGCTCTTTTGGTAGCCGAGCAAGCACATTGTCCTTATCAAAGCGCCGGCCGTCGGCCGACACCTCGATAAAACGTTCATCAAGCAACTCATTTAATCGCGAGGCATTGCTGCGCACCTCCTCACTCATTAAAGTTCTTTCTAACTCAATCAGTTGCGCCAACGTTTGCGCTTTAATCTTGCTCATGATGTTTGATGACTTTCCCTTCTTTCATGACAAAGGTCACTGCGCTTAGTTGCGAAATATCCTTTAATGGCGACTGCGCAACAGCAATTACATCAGCGTAGTATCCGTTTTGTAATTTGCCAACTTCCTTGCTCATATTCAATAGCTTAGGTGCTTGTTCTAAACTAGTCGCCAACGCTTCACGGGGCGACATACCATACTCGACTAACAATGCAAATTCGCGGGCGTTATCTCCATGGCGGGATACCCCTGAGTCGGTACCAAACGCGATATTCACGCCTTCATCTAAAGCCCGTTGGAATGATGCTTTCACCACCGGGGCGACCTGCGTTATTTTGTCTACAATAGCCTGAGGAACCTTATCATTGTGCTTCACTTCCTCACTCACAGAGATCCCCGCTAACAATGTCGGCACTAAGTAAGCGCCCGTACTTTTAAACAGCGCCACAGTTTCGTCATTAGCATAAGAGCCGTGTTCGATAGAATCGACTCCGCTGCGAAGTGCAGCTGCAACCCCCTGGGCGCTGTGTGCGTGAGCTGTCACAGGGCGACCAAGGTTATGAGCGGTATCAACAATCGCCTTCATTTCCTCATCGGTCAGTTGCTGATTGAGCCCCGCTTGAGTGTTACTCAATACCCCGCCAGTGGCCGTGATTTTGATAACTTGTGCCCCGGCTTTTACAATCTCGCGCACCGCCCGTGTGCAATCATCGGCGCCATTGCACACGCCCATGCGTGGAGCAAACGCATCAAGTACCTCTTGTCTATACCCATGTAAATCACCGTGGCCGCCTGTTGGAGTCACCGCCTCACCTGCAGCAATAATACGTGGCCCCTGTATTACGCCATTTTCTACTGCTCGTTGCAGCGGAAAAATCACCTCGTTATAACTGCCCAAATCACGCACGGTAGTGAACCCCGCGTTGAGGGTATTGCCAAGAAATTGCGTAGCACGTAACGCCTGATCGGCCTCGACCTCCTTCAACCACCTTTCAGGGTCAGCCTGGGGATCACGTTCAAAACTAATATGCACGTGCAAATCTATCAGCCCCGGCATTACAAATTGCTCTTTAAGGTCAATAATATGCGCGTCGGCCAAGCCTAACGTCTGAGCACTAACATAGCCTTCATGAATGCCTTGGACACGTCCGTCTACTACTTCCAGGGTTTGCCGCTCGAGAACATCGGCATTGGCCGCAGGGAGTATTTTACCGGCATAAATCAATGTACTTTGCGCCCAAGCGCTAGCGCTTGATAACGCCAATAGTAAGCTTGCACATGTGATGAGTTTCATTGTTTTTCCTTGGTTATTATTTTCTTTTACCTGAACATACTTTGCCGGTGCAAACCAGTATAACTCGACCAAAACGCTGCATTTTGGTATAAAGTTGCCATAGCAAAGAGATCGGGCCAGATGAATAAACAAACGTCCGACGCAGCAACCTTAGGAATTTTTATGCACTATGCAGAGATCACTGGCTGGGGCAAATGTATCCCACCAGCACGCATTACTAACGATGACATTGCCACCGTGGTTGATACCTCAGATGAGTGGATCAGCTCTCGCACCGGTATTAAAGCCCGCCATATTAGCCACGTAAGCACTGCCGAGCTTGCAACCGTGGCCGCTCAACGCGCATTAGATTGTGCTGGCGTTGACGCCGAGCAGCTTGATCTCGTGCTGGTTGCCACTTGCACACCGAGTACCATGGTCGCCAACACAGCCTCGGAAGTACAACAACGCCTAGGTGCCAAAGGGGCCGCTACCTGTGACAGTAACGCCGCCTGCTCTGGTTTTTTATATGCGCTGCAAATGGCCACGGCTCAAATCCAGGCAGGCATGATTAAAACCGCTGTTGTAGTCGCCGCCGAGCGCATGCTGTGGTATGTCAATTGGGCCCTGCGTGACAGTGCGGTGTTATTTGGCGATGGCGCCGGTGCGGTGGTACTGCAAGCCAGTGAGCAACCATTAGGGTTACTCGCGAGCAAAAGTGGCTGTGACAGCAGCGACCGTTCAATTTTGCATATTAGTAACTTTGGCACCAACGTGAATAAATACCAGACCATTGGCGGGTCTGATTTAAACTTTGTTGGCCCGGAAATCTTCAAACGTGCCGTCAAAGGCATGAGTGTAGCCTGCGACGATGTGTTGAGTCAGGCACAACTTAGCCTCGATGACATCGATGTATTAGTACCACACCAAGCGAACTTACGAATTATCCAATCAATTCAACAGCGCTTAAAAGTAGACGATGACAAGGTGATGGTTAATATCGATGAATACGGCAATACCTCCGCAGCAACCATTGCCATTGCCTTGTGTGAGGCTGTAGAAAGAGGGATGGTCAAACCTGGCGCGAATATAATGTCAGCCGCCTTCGGCGCAGGCCTGACATGGGCAGCCAGTTACATAAAGTGGGGTGAGCGTGTAACTCCAGTGCGTGACAGTCAAGCGGCTTTACCTGAGTGCTCGCAAACTGGGTTAGAGCTCATTGCCGAGGCGGTAACGGCCTGCCAACAAGGGTAACGCGACTATGGGCTGCAATGGCGGCCCAATTACTTTAAAACTTTCATAAATACCGCTATGGTTACCTTGAGCGTAAGCTATATAGGAACAGTGTTATGGCTAAAGACGGTTTGAAAGTAGATATAGAGCGCCACCAGCAGCGCATCTATATCGCCTTAGTACTGACCGGTACGTTGAATCATGAGCATTATCAACTACTGACGCCATTATTCGCTTCGGCCTTGGCTGATATTGACGAGCCCATTGTCGATGTTTTCATCGACGCCAGTCAGCTAAGCGGTTTTACAACACGAGCTATGTGGGATGACTTCAAGTTAGGGGTTATTCATCGTAAGCAATTTAAACGCATAGCCTTGTACGGCCATAAACGGTGGCAAAGCTTCGCGGCAAGTGTTGCAAATTGGTTTGTTAGTGGCGAAGTTAAATATTTCGACGACCCCCGCGCGGCAATCGCCTGGTTATCTGAACATTAAAAAAGGCCGCTTACGCAGCCTTTAGTGTAACTTTTTTGCTTAGCTACCAAAGCGCTGTTGCAACATAGTGTATGCAGCACGAATACCAAAGGCCTCACCACCAACCGGGCGGCCTGGTAGTGCGCGCACATTCCACGCCATAACATCAAAGTGTACCCAAGGTGTTTCTTTAGCAACAAACTCTTGCAGGTAAAGCGCTGCGGTAATGGCGCCGCCAAATGGCCCTTGTGAGCAGTTGCTCATATCCGCCACGTCGCTTTTCAACAAGTTTTTATACTGAGCAAACAGTGGCATACGCCATACTGGATCTTGGCTTTGATAGCCAGCCTCTGTCAACGCCTGAGCGATGCCATCATCGCTACTGAAAAAACCGGGTAACTCGGTGCCAAGAGCAATTCGCATAGCGCCGGTGAGGGTGGCGAAATCGATAATAAGATCGGGGTTATCTTGCTGCGCTTCATCAAGCGCATCGCACAACACTAAGCGACCCTCGGCATCGGTATTGTCAATTTCAACGGTAATGCCTTTACGAGTTTTAACCACATCACCTGGGCGAAACGCATTACGTGATACCGCATTTTCGACTGCAGGAATTAACACCCGTAGCTGCACGTTTAACCCAGCTGCCATAATCATATTAGCAAGGCCCAATACATGCGCTGCACCGCCCATGTCTTTTTTCATTAAACGCATGCCCGCCGCAGGCTTTAAATCTAAACCGCCGGAGTCAAAGCATACGCCCTTGCCTACTAAAGTGATTTTAGGCGCTTTTTTATCGCCCCAGCGCAAATCAAGCAATCGCGGCTTGTTTTCACTGGCACGACCGACCAAATGAATGGTCGGATAGTTTTGCTCTAATAGCTCATCACCGATCCACTGTGAGAATTGGCCATCGTAACGCTCAGCTAAGTCGCTCATGACTTCACTTAAGTGTTGAGGCATCATATCCGCCGCAGGCGTATTAACAAGATCGCGCACTAAGTTTGTCGACTCAACACTGGCTACCAGCTCATTGAACAACGCCTTATCGGTTATGAGTAAACGCGCTTTCGGTGCATTCGTTTGTTTATAACCGGTGAATTGATAGCCACCGAGCGCAAAACCCAGGGCAATATCACGTTCGTTGGCGCAGTCAGTCAGTTGATAATCGCCCTCTGGCAACTTGTTCACACTGTCTCCAGCGGCCCACACACTTTGCTCATTATCGCTGACTAAGACTGCCAGTTTAGGTTCGCCATTGTCGGTATTTGGCACAACACATAGACCTTGACCTCCACCGAGTGAACGCAATACCCAAGTTCGGGTAAAGTCGTCCTGTTGCTCAGACCATGTCTCTAAGTTGTTTTGATTGATAACATAAAAAGGGATTGGCGCGTTATCCTTACGCGGCGTATTTACCAAAAGATTCATTGCAGACTCATCGTTGGTTGCTGATAATATTCAGCATATCAAGTTCGCCTTATAATTGGTATAGGATGAGTAATGGCGTCTTCACTTTCCAGCCGACGGTTGTTTTTTGCTCTGGGTTTAAGCAATGAGGCAAAGTCTTCACTCGCGCACTGGCTACAACACCATGTCATTGCCGATAAAGCCTTTACGCAACCACGAAACTGGCACTTAACCCTGTTATTTCTTGGCAATACCCCTTTGAATACGGAGGCTGCGCTGATTAAAGAAGTGAGAGCCCTGCAGCTTAGGAAGTTTAACTTAAAGGTGGCAGACATCGATTGGTGGCCCAGTAATGGCATTTTTCACCTTCGCCCCATCTCACCACCTGATGCGTTATTCACACTGCACAATGGCCTCAAAGAGATAGCACAAAAACATCATATTGAAGATCCGCACCGGCGCTATCGCCCCCACATCACCCTAGCAAGAAACTGCAAAGCGATGCCCACAGCTGCTCAACCGATGCCAGCTTTTGATATGCAAGTGCATAGTTTTACATTGTTTGAGTCGACCCGTGATGAGCAAGGCTTGGTCTATCGCCCGATTGAACATTTTACGCTGTATTAGCGTGCTTTTAAGCAAATACATTGAGACTCTAAGGATGGCACACTATGCTAAAGGTAACCGGTTCCCTACATCGCATTACCAGTCAGAACCACGACTTTGAATTATCTATTTTCAAGGATCCATCATGACGCGATTTATTTACTTTCTTTTACTTTTTTCTTTCGTTGCCCACGCAGAAAATGTGCATGTCGGCGATTTTGGCGCCACAGCCGATGATCAACAAGATGACAGCGTAGCGATACAAAGCGCCCTCGACTCACTGGCCAAAGGTGACACACTTATCTTTGCTGAGGGCACTTACGATGTGTGCACCACCTTAGTGTTGCAACACAGTGAGCAAATCACTTTGCGCTCTTTTACACAGAGTAAATTAAAAAAGTGTGCAAACTTTTCTGGAGAATACTTGCTTTACGTTAAACCAGCGCAAGACTTCACCCTGAGCTCGTTACATTTTCAAGGGCTCCATAACGGTCACCAAGTTAGCACCTGGGGCAAACAAGGTGTGTATATCGCCTCGGCTACAAACGTAAAAATTATCGGCAATGAGTTTAGCAACTTTGGTGATGCTGCTTTGCGCGTGACCTCTGGGCCTGAAGCCGATTATTTCACCACCAATACCCGCGAAGTCATGATCGCCAGCAACCGCTTTAGTCAGTGTCGGCAAGTGACAACAACACAAGCACAGACAAACTCTTACGTGGGAGGGGTGAATGATATTGTGGTGTTGGACAATGAATTTGAGAGTTGTACCCTTAAGCTTTCAACTCGTGCGCCAGCACAAACTGCGAATGTGTTGTTCAATACCTTTAAGGATATTAACAAGACCGCATTTGAGGTGAGCTACTACTCAGATTTGTGGGTCGCTCATAATCGCTTTATGAACATTGATGGGTTTGTTATGAACTTATACCCGAACTCTCAAGCTCCCCGACAAATCCCGTGGGATAACATTATGTTTGAGAAAAACTTTATTCATAACACTCGATTTGGTCTGCGCCTAAATAGCCTTGGCAGAGAGCAACTGCGTCCTGTGCACGCGTTGACCGTGCGCGATAACCGTTTTGAGCAAGTCCACTTCGCCGAGGAAACTAACTGGCGTGATATTGTGCGAACCTACAGCTACTCTGATCACGCTTCTTTCGATGGAGTACATATTTCTGGAAACGAATATGAACTCGCCCCGGACAGCGATTTTCTCTACATTGATCCCCTTAGTCGCAATGTGTATATCGACAACAACACAGCCCTCCCCACTCAGCCGGGCAGTTAGCTGAGCGCCGCCTAGTTGGGCACTCCAGTGTCTAAACTAGTCCTGAGGAGGGGAATTGTCGTCGCAGCGGGATGAATTCTTAGCTGGTGGTTTAGGGTGACTGAACGAGCTAGGTAACACCTCAACCCCTACCAGCTTGGCAATTTTAACAACAAGGGGGATGGTAATAGGTGCAAATGGCAGTATTGCAAACACGCCTAAACCCAGCCCCTTTAAAATATCTACAAACTGTTCATTCGCCACTTTGAGTTCATGCTTAGTGGCGTTACCACGCGTGTAGCGTCGGTAAATATCCAGCATCTCTTTTGTTTCTTGGCGTTCTTGCGCCAAGGCCCACTTCACCGTCACCATCGCGCGACGTAATTTCAATTTTTGTCGCCGCCGAGAAATAAGCAGCACGCGGATTGGAGCGCGATGGAATAAACGATAGATGCGCATAAGGTCTTCACTAAGTAGTTACTAAATGATTGTCACACAGATAACTCCTAGACGCTAGCACCATGCAATTTCTCCCACTTAGGTCTAATATTTTGTAACAAAAGTTATTGTTGTGTTGAATCTATTGTAAACAACATGTATAGATACCTTATACACAATGACAACAAAGAATCATAAATCTGTATACTAACTGGGGGATACAATATGAAGTTGAAATACAGAACTCTGCAAGCAGCCGTTCGCTGCGCACTTCTTTCCACATCAACGGTAGCGCTGCTACACACCGGTAATGCACTTGCTGAAGACGAGAGCAATGCTGAAAAAACGAAAAATATTGAAAAAATCGCCGTCGTAGGGTCTCGTGCTGCACCACGCTCTATCGGTAGTTCTCCTGTTCCGGTTGACATTATCGGCGGTGAAGAGCTCAGTAAGGTGGGTAATTCCGATATGTTAGAAGTGCTTAAAGGCACTGTTCCATCATTTAATGTACATAGTAACCCTATCAGTGACGCAGCAACGCTTGTGCGCCCTGCCAACTTGCGAGGTCTCCCCTCTGATAGCACACTAGTCTTACTCAATGGCAAACGCCGCCATCGCGCCTCGGTCATCGCATTTTTAGGCGGTGGTATTAACGATGGTGCACAAGGCCCTGATATTTCAGTGATCCCAAGCATCGCGCTGAAACAAGTAGAAGTATTGCGCGACGGTGCTGCGGCGCAGTACGGGTCGGATGCAATTGCTGGGGTAATGAACTTCGTGCTTAAAGATGCCAGCGAAGGGGGTACGTTTGAAGTACGTCATGGGCAATACTACGAAGGCGACGGTGATAGCACCCAAATTGCGGGTAACATTGGTTTACCGTTCACTGATAACGGCTTCGCTAACTTAAGCTTTCAATATAAAAATGCTGATGCGACAAGTCGCAGTACTCAGCGCGCTGACGCGATTGCGTTAACAGCGGCGGGCGTCCCGGATATTGACGACCCTGCACAAATTTGGGGTACCCCAGAGATTGAAGACGACATTTCCATTTTTGGTAATGTTGGCTTAGAGCTAACCAATGATGATGAGTTCTACATGTTCGGAAACTATTCTGAGCGTGATGTTCGTGGTGGCTTCTATTATCGTAACCCGCATACACGCCCAGGTGTGTACTCCAATGATGGCGGTGAAACGCTGCTGGTGGGTGATTTAACTGGCGATATGAGCGGCAACTGCCCAACCAATATCCAAATTGACGATAACGTACTGGACAACCCAGAGTACATTAATGGCGTTGCCAATAACCCTGATTGCTTTGCCTTTAATGAAATTCTTCCTGGTGGTTTTACGCCAAACTTCGGCGGTAATATCGTTGACACCTCATTCACGGCAGGTGTAAAAGGTGAGTTTAGCGATGGCTGGCTCAAAGGTTGGCTCTATGATGCCAGTGGCTCAGTGGGCTATAACGCCTCACGCTACTTCCTCTATGACACCGTAAATGCCTCTTTAGGTCCGCAAACACCGCGCGATTTCTCACCAGGTAAATACGAGCAGCTAGAGAAAACATTTAACTTCGATATCACCCGAACCTTTGATTGGGGCTTGTATTACGATGCCAACGTTGCCGGTGGTATTGAGTGGCGTGAAGAAACCTTCACCGTGATCGCTGGCGATGAAGATTCATTTGAAATCGGTCCGCTAACAGAGCAAGGCTTCAGTATTGGTTCTAACGGCTTCCCTGGCTTTAAGCCTTCACAAGCCGGTGAATTCACACGCCGCAACTATGCTGCCTATATTGATATCGAAACACCATTCACTGAGAACTTTTTAATGGGTTGGGCGCTGCGCTATGAAGATTACGACAGCTTTGGTTCAACAACTAACTACAAAGTAACCGGTCATTACACTATTAATGACATGTTCTCATTGCGTGGTTCATTAAGCACTGGTTTCCGTGCGCCTACTGTTGGGCAAGCAAACGTTAGTAACGTGCAAACGAACCTAAGCAGTGGCGTGTTGGTTGATTCGGCGCTATTACCACCAACTAACCCGATTGCGGTTCAACTCGGTGGTGAAGAACTACAGCCGGAAGAGTCTGATAGCTATACCTTCGGTGCGGTTTACCAAAACGGTGATTTCTATCTAACCATGGATTACTACAACATCGATGTAGAAGACCGTATCAGTCAATCAGAAAAAATCGTGCTTAGCGATGAAGATAAAGACATCTTAAAACAAGCAGGTGTGCCGAATGTCGACCAGCTTGCACAAGTCAGTTTCTTCACCAATGACTTCGACACCACCACTGAGGGTGTAGATATCGTAGCCAACTACAGCACTGATTTACTCGATGGTTTCTCAACCTTTAGCTTGGCGTACAACTGGAATGAAACTGAAGTGACCAGCTTCAGTGATATTACCGGCGACTTTAAAGTACAGCGCCTAGAGGAAGACCTACCTAATCATCGTGGTACAGCAACTTGGTCACAACAATGGGATTCATTCTCTGGCTTTGTGCGCGTGAATTACTTCGGTGAGTACCAAGGTGTTCATGTTGACTTCGACCAAACAGCAAAAATGGCCGATGCCGCAGTAACGGTTGATGCGGAGGTGACTTACTACCCCACCGAAGCCATCGGTCTATCTGTGGGTGCACAAAACATCTTCGACCAAGAGGCAGAGCCTTTAGATTTCGAGGACCGTACAGGTATTCCTAATAACAATTGGGGTGGCTTGTACTATGAAACCTCGCCGTTTGGTTTCAATGGTGGCTATTACTACGTAAAAGCGACTTATAGCTTCTAATAGAAGCGCATTAACCACACCACAGGCGGGCGTAAAGCCCGCCTTTTTTATGCTTGCGTCGACACAGGCCGCACGGTATGTTGAATTAAAAAGCTTTACCGAATCACTATGACTATTTTAGAGCGCGCGAATCAGCTGCTAAGTGAAAACAAACTGAAGGAAGCCGAGTTTCATTTTAAATCGGCGCTTGAAGCCGACCCGAATCAAGGCGAAGCACTGTTTGGTTTGGGTCGCATTGCCATCCGCTTAGAGAAGTACCCTCAGGCAGTCTATTTGCTACAAAAAGCCTGCCAAAGGCTTCCTAAAGTACTCGACCCTTTATTTGCGCTTGCCGATGCATTTGACGGCCTAGAGAAACGTAGTGATGCTTATGAAGTACTGCACTACTGCACCAAAATTGCTCCTCATAACGGCGAGTCCTTTTATCGCTTAGCCCTGCACCATCTTACCTATGGCTATATCAAAAAAGCTAAGCAGGCTCTGCTCAATGGCTTGGGCTGCCCCGATCACCCAGTCACCCCATACATATACTATGAGTTAAGCCAACTGAAAGGTAATAATGTCACTTCTAAACAGATTGCTCATATGCACACTCTGCTTAGCGCAAGCCGTAGCACGCAAGCCAAAGTGGTGCTGCATTACAGCTTGGCAAAAAGCTATCATAACAGTGGTGACAAAACTCAGGCCTTTGCTCACTATCGTTTAGCCAATGAAATGCAATATACCATGTGTACGCCTTTAGGCGAGGGCTTCGAGCAGTACATCAACACGCTCA
This sequence comes from Pseudoalteromonas sp. CNC9-20, assembly GCF_022347875.1. Lineage (NCBI taxonomy): Bacteria > Pseudomonadati > Pseudomonadota > Gammaproteobacteria > Alteromonadales > Pseudoalteromonadaceae > Pseudoalteromonas > Pseudoalteromonas sp. CNC9-20. The sequence goes on from NZ_JAKRFS010000002.1 coordinate 486,048, forward strand.
TAGCGCAGTTTTCAACAACCTTTATTGCTGAGCAACAAGACACCTTAAAGGCCAGCTTTATTCCGGTGTTTATTGTTGGCATGCCACGGACGGGTTCCACCCTGTTAGAGCAAATGTTGTGTCAGCACCCAAGCATAGCAAGCCTGGGTGAAAACGACGTTATTAGCGCCAAACTGATGGCTTATTTGAGCGCGGTCAATGAAGCTCCTTTCCCACAATGCATGGCCAATACGAACACCGATATTCGTAACCGACTGCGACAGATGTACGTTGATGAACTGACCAAGCATCAACTCGCTCACCGTGTCGTGATCAATAAACTCCCCGCTAACTTTCAGGCTCTCGGAGCTATTCAAGCACTGATGCCGAATGCCGTGTTTATCGATTTGAGACGTAATTTCCAGCCCATGGCTTGGTCGGTATTTTGTCATTACTTTGGCGCCAATGAGCCCTTTTTCTGCCATATGGACACCTTAGCTCGTTACTACGAAGGCTATGATAATTTGATGCAACACTGGCGAGACACATTGGGTGAGAACCTGATCACGATACATTACGAACAATTAGTGCAAGAACCTGAACAGTCGCTACGGAAAATATTCAGTAAACTAGAGTTAAGTTACACACAACAATGCTTGCGCTATTTTGAATCACATCACGCGGTGACGACCTTGAGTCGCCATCAAGTGCGTGAACCCGTCTATAAAGATGCGAACAAAGCTTACAAAGAATATGAGCAAGCCTTTAGCGAATGCTTTAGCCGTAGCGTGAAAACCAGGCCAGTACATCCTGAAACTGATCCCGCTGCGCTTGGGGATGAGTAAGCATGTCAATATGACCATAGTCATGATGATGGCCATGACTGCGCCCGTACAACTTAAATTCTTGGATGCCACAACCTGACTCTTGCATAAACTTCTTTATATCTATGGGTTGTGCCAGCGCTTTATCCTTCACCCCTGCGATGTGCAACGTTGGCGGTAACGCCAAGCGTTTAATGGCATGGCCATAATCAAAACCATCGTCGCTATCAATCCAAGGCCTTACCTTTGCCCACTGCATACTTTGATAGTGTGATTTAACGGTTTCGTCATCACTGCCCCACTTCAGTTTACGCGCAGGCAAATAGCCATATTTCTTCGCTTTTTTTGGTGCCAACCAATACCACACCAAATTGCCTTTAAGGAATTTACTAGGGTGACGGTTATACAATGAGCGCTTGGATCCAAAATATGCACAGGCACTGACTTTCTTTATGTACTCAGGAAAGCGAGCAAAGACACTGTTGAATAACACGCCGCCCCAAGAGTGAGCGACCCAAAAACGAGGAAATTCACCGGCATGCTCCGTTATTTTGCTCAAAAACGCTGGGATCTCATGACATATGGCCTCGGTTTGCCCATAACTGGCCCCAGGGCCTATTGATGGCTTACTTTCACCACGACCACATAAGTCGGCGACATAACATCGATATCCATGTTTAGCTAAAAAAGGCGCTAATCCTTTATTCGAATGCGTATAAAAAATCTTGCCATTTTCAACAGCACCATGCATAAAAAAGATGGCTGGACCTGTGGCGTTATCTTGCGCAATATAACGTAAATGCAGGGTTTGCTGCTCACTGTAATCAATATATACCGACTGTTGAATAATATCGCTCATACTTGATACTGCTTATTCTTTTTTACTCATCGTACCAGCATCAAATGTTATCAACAAGTAACATAATTCAGTCACTATTTAGCCACAACAGCTATGCTCGCGTGATGAATAGGCCAGAGGTGTCAAGAAAAGCAATGAAACTAAAGATGAGCAATATGAGCGCATGTAGCGCTCTTCGTCAGTCATAAAGCACTACAGCAACAGAGTGATTTTCTCTATAATGGTGCTTTTAGCCGAATAGAGTTTGCCCTTGCATCCGAAGAACCGTCACGCCAACGGTTATGATTTCGACGCCTTGTGTCGAAGCTTACCTAGCTTAGAGAACCACATTATTACTCGGCGCGATGGCCAGCCAAGTATCGATTTCAGCGACCCAAACGCGTTAAAAACACTCAACCAAGCACTGCTCAAACACCATTATCACATTGATATATGGGATTTACCCAGCGGCTTTTTATGCCCCCCGGTTCCCGGGCGAGCCGATTATGTGCACCACTTACACGACCTACTTGCTAACGACAGCGGCTTAGATGTCGCGCATCATAAAGTAAGAGTGTTGGATGTGGGGACCGGCGCATCGCTCATTTACCCTATCTTAGGTCATAAACTATTTAACTGGCAGTTTGTTGCCAGTGATATCGACCCCCAGTCTGTCAAGCTCGCTAAGCAGTTAGCACAACTCAATCAATTACCTATCAAGGTACAACAACAAAAACGTCCAAGTAGTTATTTTAACGGCATAGTTAAAGCCCAAGATACCTTAGTCGCCACCCTGTGCAACCCGCCTTTTCACGACAGCGAACAAAGCGCGCAGGCTGGGAGCGAGCGCAAATGGCGTAATCTTAAAGGCCAAACAAAGGGGGCGCACCTCAACTTTGGCGGTCGTGCCAATGAGCTGTGGTGCCAAGGTGGCGAACTTGGCTTTGTGCGCGATATGATTTTAGAAAGCAGCCATTATGCCGAGCAGGTACTGTGGTTTAGCTCATTGATTTCAAAAAAAGACAATCTCAGGGCCCTCAAAAACACCTTGCGTAAGGCTGGGGCCATCAATATTGAGGTGGTGAATATGGCCCAAGGGCAAAAAGTCAGCCGCTTTCTTGCTTGGAGCTTTATGCCACAGAGTGAACGTCAAGCACGCTTAGAGCAATTGCTTTGCTGAGTGGTACTCGGGTCATTGAGGGCTTGCTTATAATGTTTACGACACACGGAAACATAGCGCTCGTTACCACCAATTTGCACTTGGTCGCCACTGGCGACCACCGCTCCTTCGCTGTCATAGCGCAGTACGTGGTTGGCTTTGCGGCCGCAGTGGCATACGGTTTTTAGCTCCACCAGCTTATCAGCCCAGGCTAATAAATATTGTGAACCGACAAAGAGTTCACCAAGGAAGTCACTGCGTAGACCATAGCATAAAACGGGGATGCGCAACTGATCGACAACCTCGGTGAGCTGCCACACTTGCTGCTTCGACAAAAACTGGCTTTCATCCACCAACACACAGTTTACCGGCTGGATTTGGTGCTGCTGTTGGATAAGTGCAAACACATCAGACTCACCGTCAAAGACATAGGCATCGGCCTGCAAGCCAATTCGCGAGGCAACCTTACCAACACCTGATCGGTCGTCGATCGCGGCAGTCATAATCATAGGACGCATACCGCGCTCACGATAGTTAAAAGCCGATTGCAGTAAGGTTGTGGACTTTCCAGCATTCATCGCCGAGTAGTAGAAATAGAGTTGAGCCATAGTGATTGTTATCCATTTTTTTCGCGCGCCAAGCTTACACTAAGGCTTTATGAAAGTCATATCTCCTCTCAGAGAGCTTTAAACAACACTAATCGCGAATTTGTAGATAGCGTCGGTAAATAGCAGTGGTATCCAAGCCTTTTAGCGCATCCCATATACGTTCCACTCTGTGCGGATAGGCCTGGTAAAATTTTGGGGCGAAGATAAGATAGCCATAGTGCACATCAAAAGGCGGATAAAGTGGGCTCACCCCTTGGATATCGGCGGGCTCAACATATAGGTTCTGATTACCAACTTGGCAAAAATCCATCACTGCGTGTACACGCCTGTTGGCCAGTAGCCGGTATGCGTCTTGCTGCGAAAAAACAAAATGCACAAAAACTGGCTGATCGTTTAAGCGCTGGGCAATAGCGTAACCATGCGGCAAGGCAATCGCCACACCTTGCTGTTGCAAATAGTGTCTTCTTGGCCAGAACTCATGAAATTCACGATTGCCAATAAAACAACTTCCCACTTTACTCAGGGCACGATCTGTATCAACGTCATCATTAACCATAGGATAACGCAGCCGAGAGAGTCGTTGCTTTCGATAGCTGCCTATTAATGCTTGCGCTTCGCCCTTTTCAACCATATCTAAACAGCGCTTCCAAGGTCTGCGAATAAATGCAAAACGCACGTTCTCTAGACGTGACTGTAATTGTTGGATCACTTCTATGTTAGCACCGGGGTTGTGGGTAGGCACCTCTCGGGTTTGTCCCATGTAAAACGGCACCACCTCTTTGTCCTCATAACAAAGGGTTATTCGCAGATTGCTGTTAGCTGCCAATGCTACGCGGCAACAAACAACTGTTATAACCACCATGAAAAGGAAGAACCGGACCATTTAAGACCACTTAGCTGAATTGATTGTGTTTTAGTTTAGTCGTCGTAGTGGGCCTGTTCAAACGCTAGCAACCATTGTTTTTTGTCCACCCCACCGGCATAGCCAGTTAACGTGCCGTTACTGCCGATAACACGATGGCAAGGCACGATAATACTGATAGGGTTTTTACCATTCGCTGCGCCCACAGCGCGCACTGCATTAGGGTTATTTAATAACTTGGCAATATCACCGTAGCTGCATGTAGTTGCATAACCTACCGTCATCAATGCATTCCACACCTGATTTTGAAAATCAGTGCCGGCGACATCAATAGCCACATCAAATGTTTGCCGAGTACCATCAAAGTACTGCTGTAGCTGATAGAGTGCCTGATTTAGCTGGTCGTTGTTGCAACTAAGGCCACTTTGGGCACGGCCCATATCAAAGCCGACATAACACAGGCCATGATCGGTGGCTTGGATTAACAAGGCGCCTATCGGCGTCTCTAGCGTTGTTTGGTACATAGTCATAATTGTTGCCATAGCTGAAAGGTTAAATAAGAACGAAACGGTGCGCAGGCCTCGGGGTTTAGGCTCGGCAGGTGTTGCAGCGCTTTTTTGACCCCCAAGTCCCCCCCTAAATAGATATCAGGGTCGCTCAGACCACGCATTTTCGCATAGTTTACAGTCCAAGGGCCGATACCTTTTATGGTTAACCAAGCGTCTACATCGTCAATGCCATGGCTGCTCACATGCCGGGCTAAATCAATAAGCGCCTGTTTACGCCTTGCGGGCATTTTAAAAAAGCTAAGTTCACTTTGCGCCACTTGGTGAGCACTGGGAAAATAGCGCCCTTCATCACCGAGCGATGCCACCAAGGTTTTGCTTAACTGTCTTGCAGCACTAACGCTGACTTGTTGCCCTAACACCGCCCTGATGCCCGCTTCGAACGGCTCCCAAATGCCTGGCAGCCTGAGCCCTTGTTTAAGCGGCAGAGACTCCCCGAAAGCACGATGCAGTTGCTGATTTATCACCTCAGTATCGGCATCCAAATCTAAAACACGGCGAATGTTCGCCACTACAGCCTGTAAATAAGACCAATCCGTGAGGGTAATATCAACCCAAAAGCCTTGTTTGGCCCGGTCAAAAACAGCATTAAACTGGCCTTTACAGGATGCATACTCAAAGGTGCGACCATAGCTGTTGGCGTCAACCCACTCTACAGGGTCGACCGCCCGCTTTGCTAAAAACTGTTGCATAGAAGGCCAGTCATAAGGCGGGCGAAAACTTAAAAACAAATTAATATGCTGCTGCGTAGGCGACTTTCGGCTACGAATATCACTCGGAGTGAGCTTTAGAAGCTGTTTAAATGCATCATTGAAGCGCCGAACACTGTTAAAGCCTGAAGCGAATGCAATGTCAGTAATTTTTAGCTGTGTTTGCTGCAATAGCTGTTTGGCAAACTGGCACTGGACAAACTGGGCGTATTGGCCAGGTGCGATACCATAATGTCGTTTGAATAATTGACTTATATAACTTTGCGACACCCCTAGGCGCGCCGCCAGCGCGGGTAACCCTCCCTCACGCCATTGCCCTTGATCAATTAACTTTTTGCCACGCAGTGCGGTTGTTTGCGCGCCCAGCCAAGGATAACTGCCTGGACTGGCATCGGGGCGACAGCGCAAACAGGGTCGAAAGCCGGCTAAGGCTGCCTGATGTGCATGCTGATAATACTGCACGTTATGCTCTTTTGCCGCAGGGGCTGGGCAAATAGGCCGACAATAAATGCCGGTACTACGCACTGCAACGTAAAAGAGCCCATCAAAGCGCTTGTCACGGCTCATCCGGGCTGTTTGGCAGATATCTGGGGGATACATGCTCTACACTCACTTTACTTTAAGTCTTGTGATCAGCTTATCGTAAAATGCGCGAATACCTAGCCAGATTTTACACTCAATATAAAATTAACTTAGCGCCCTGTTGCTTGATGAAAAAGCGCCTCCACCGCTGGCCAATCGATGACCTCATAAAAGGCTTCAATATATTCTGGTCGGCGATTTTGGTACTGTAAGTAGTATGCATGCTCCCATACATCCAAACCTAGAATAGGCGTTAATCCATCCATTAGTGGGCTATCTTGATTGGCACTGTTGACCACTTGAAGTCGATGACTACTATCAACCACCAGCCATGCCCAACCACTTCCAAACTGCGTTAACGCCGCCTGCGTAAACTGCTTCTTAAATGCCTCCCAGCTCCCTATGTCACTTTTGATAGCCTGAGCTAACGCACCTTGTGGCTCAGTGCCACCTGAGGGGCTCATCACTTGCCAAAACAAACTGTGATTGGCATGCCCACCGACGTGATCACGGACCGCCGGTCTCAGTGCCTCATCTATCGTAGCGATGTTACGCAACAACCAATGTGCCCCTTTGCCCTCATATTCGCTGTCTTTCAAGGCGTCATTGGCCTTATTGATGTAGGTTTGGTGATGTAAAGTATGATGAATTTCCATGGTACGGCCATCAATATGAGGCTCCAGGTCATCATAGCCGTAAGCTAATTCTGGAAGTTGAAATGCCATCGTCACTCCTTATTTAGTGAAAAGTGGGGTGTGTAACACTGTGCTGATTAAGCGCGTGTTGTAGTTGCTTATGAGTTTCAGGGTTGGGGCCATAGAGCTTGGCGAAGTGCATCAGTTGCGCATAGGTTTTATCACTATGGATAGCGCCAATGTGCATGACACTTGGATCAGAGTGCTGACGCAACGCCAGCATATTGGCATGCACTTGAGTAAGCGTGTGTGCAGCGCCACTTAGGTTACCAAGGCGAATGAAAGTATCTGCGAGGTTATGGGCGGCCACTACCATAGCAGGGCTACATTGCGCCAATGCTTGGCAACGCACACCCTCATCTTTTAACGTTAAAAATTGCGCCATCAAGCGATAGCTAAGTTGGTAAGCAACAGTGTATTTATCTCTGGCGAGGTGCCACTGCTTAGCGTTGAATGCGTGATTACCGGCTTGAATATCGACTTGCCAAGGGGTGAGTGCGGATTGCACCCAAGGCAAGTCAGTTAATGGAGATTGGCTCATTCTGATTTACATTCACGTCACTGTGGGTCATATCACTACCTTAAACACAGATAAACGTTAATGCAAATCATTTTTATTTATAGCTGTTAATTTACTAACCTCATTGCGCAAACTGGTGCAGCTGCTCACCATCTAAGCGATAGATAATCCACTCACCTTGTGCTTGCGCGCCGATACTCTCATAGAAGTCAATCGCTGGCTTGTTCCAATCGAGCACCACCCACTCAAAACGGCCACAGTCTTTTTCAATCGCGCGACGGGCAAGAAATTGCATCAATGCCTTGCCTGCACCTCGACCTCGCTTATCTTCGCTAACATATAAGTCCTCAAGGTACAGGCCATTGCGGCCCAACCAAGTAGAATAATTGAAAAAGTACACTGCAAAGCCGATTGGCTCAGCATCAGGCGCCTCACTATCAAAGCAAATCACACTATGGGCGGTCGCTCCTTCACCGAACAATGTGCGCTCAATGTCCTGCTCCGTGGCAGTGACCGCGTCCGGCTCTTTCTCATAAATAGCGAGTTGATTGATAAAATGATAGATAAGCGGCACATCATTGATCACCGCATCGCGGATAAACACTTGACTCATAAAGGTTCCTTGGACTGTGAATACCCTTCCATCATACAAGTGCGAGCCCACCTTGCAAGTTATACACGTGCTCAAAACCTAAGGCTTTTAAGTTACTGATAGCCTGCCCAGAGCGATTCCCTGTACGGCAGATCAATACATAGTGTTTACTTTTGTCCAGCTGTTGCGTCAACAATGCATTCGCGAGCCGACTAAGTGGGATATTAATAAGCTGTTCTGGCGCTAACGTAAATAGGCTGCGAATATCCGTTGCTCCGTGTTCATAGGGTTCACGTACATCAAGTACTACAGTACTGTCGCTGTGCTCATGCAGTAACTGCTGCAACTGCTGTGCGCTCAGCTGTGCCCCACTTGCCTTGACGGGGGCTAGGCTAAAGCCACATAAGGCGCCGCTTTGCTCACCTTGGCGCTGATCTAATTGATCTTTACGCAAAGCAAACTGCTCATGGTCTACCTCCCCTTGTAATAAGGCTGCCAACAGCTCACTAGCTTGGCACTGTGCCTGCCAGGTCATGGCAAAGCACTGTTCGTAATCGTGCGCTGGGCAAATAACCGTGTTTTGTTCAAGTAATTGACTGAGTAATGTCAGCGACTGCGCCATTTGCTCGCAACTGGCATCGTCGAATTGAGTACTGCCCAGGCCACCCCAAACAAGCAAATCGCCACAGAAACAGGCTTCAATATGCTCGTTTTGAGAAAGTAAATAACTGACACTGTCACTGCTGTGCCCTGGCGTGGTAACACGGCTTAATTGGTGTGAACCAAGAGCAATAGCCTCACCATGAGACCACCCAAGCTCGCCACTTGCATCGACTTCTAGGCGCTGCGCCAACAGCGAGCGCGCGGAGTCTTTATCTTGATGTCGGTGAGTTTCTAGTACGGCTTTGACCCGCAGTTGCTGCTGCTTTACTAACCGAGTCAGGCGAGGCACCAATTCAACAATGGGGTCGACTATCACTGCGTCATTATTGTCAGCGACAAATAGCCAACAACAACTGCCTTGATGGCGCAATTGTGTGAGCCCCAATGCACAGACCTCTTGCTCTGGCTGATGAGCATCAGAGACAATGAGACAATGATTACTAAGCACTGGTTTTAACGCACAAATACGCTCACAGGCCAAAGCGATATCCGCAGCGCTGGCAGCTGGGCCAAAGGACATGCGAATGGCATTTTCGCTTTGCCAGTCGCTGACACCCATGGCATCAAGTACGAAACTGCGCGATGCGCCAGAGCTACAAGCTGAGCCACCACTAACGCGGATCCCCGCAGCATCGAACAAATCCATCACCTCTTTTGAGGTCAAGCTATTCACGCAAAAGTTCAGTGTCGTCGGCACCGTTGATGCTAAAGGCGCATTAAAGGTGATATCACCAAAGGTTTGCTCTAAGGCACTAATAAGTTGGTCGCGGTATTGATGCAAGGTGCACACAGGTTTGAACACCGCTTGCTTAGAATCTAGCAGTAGTTCAAATAGTTCATACAAACCGGCGATACCGGGTAGGTTCTCTGTTCCTGAGCGCATACCACTTTCTTGACCCCCTCCGGCGATGAATGGGGTATAGGGGCTATTTTCGCGAATATACAAAAAGCCTATTCCCTTAGGTGCGTAGAGTTTATGCCCGGAAAAAGGGGCATAATCAATTGTGGTATCACTTAAGGCCAACGCCTGTTTACCAAGAGCTTGAACGCAGTCGACCATCCAAGACACTTGCGGATTATGCGCTCGGATCACTTTCTCGAGTGCACCTAAGTCTTGATATACGCCGGTTTCATTATTCACCGCCATGGTACATATCATTAATGCTTGGCCCACGTGCTCTGCAATAAATTGGCTATCTAGCAAGCCATCTTTGTCCACCGGAATCGCCAAAACTTTTGCCCCAAGCCCTAATACTTCGTTCCAGTGCTTCAGGGTATTTGGCACGGCCTTGTGCTCAGTCGCCCCATACAGCAATACACTGTGCTCGGTGGCTTTATGACGGTTTGCCAGCAGCGTGGATACCACTGCCGTTTGAATTCCTTCGGTCGCACCTGAGGTGAAAAGAATATCGCCATTTTGCGCACCTATCACCTGGCGTGCCTTATTGCGCGTTTGCTCCAATAAATATTTCGCTTGCACACCGGTTATATGAGAGCTTGAAGGATTTCCAAAACACACTTGCATGGTATGTGACACCACATCAGCAATACACGGCAGCACCGGGGTGGTGGCATTGGCATCAAGATAAACCAGATCTTGGCTAGGCTGGGTGAAGAAACGCTGCGACATAAGACACTATATTACTATTAGCTATAACTTATAACCATTGTACACATAAGCACTCAACGCAGTAAGACTAATTTGTTCGAATAAACCGAGGTTTTATGAGTTTATCGTATAACTCATGCGGTAACAGGGGGAGCTTGTAAAGAGTAAAAGGAGATTGCTGCATAGAAGCAGCAATCTATCGATATTTTTAATCCTTGTTCATTTCCTCGACTAACGCTTTGGGCATGCTTTGATGGGGTTCATCAGCACTGCTAGACCACGCATTAATAAGCGCACGTACCAGTGACGCCAGTGGGATTGCGAAAAAGACCCCCCAAAAACCCCATAGGCCACCAAAAAACAGCACCGCGACGATAATAAAGACCGGATTCAAGTCCACTGCTTCTGAAAAGAGTAAGGGCACCAACACGTTACCATCAAGTGCTTGAATAATGCCGTAGGCCACGAGCACTGACCAAAACTCGCTACCGAGTCCAAACTGAAACAACGCGACGGCAGCCACAGGAATAGTCACCAACGCCGCACCAATAAAGGGAATAAGAACTGAAAAGCCCACTAACACACCCAGCAGCGCCGCATACCGCAGGTCGAAAATGGTAAACACCACAAACGACACACCACCAACAATCACAATCTCAAACACTTTACCTCGGATATAGTTCATAATTTGCTGGTTCATTTCTATCCACACCTGATGGATTAAACGGCGTTGTTTTGGCAGCAGCGAACTCATGCTTTGGACCAGCTGCGCCTTATCCTTGAGCATGAAAAATATCAGTAGTGGCACTAATATCAAATAAATCAGCCATGCGGCCACATCTTTAAGTGAGGTTAAAGAAAATGACACCAAGGTTTGCCCAAGCTCCACCGCTTTAGACTCAACACTGCTGACCACCGAACGGACCTGTTCGGGCGAAATGAGAGTTGGGTAGTCTATGGGCAAGTGCAACAAATAATGTTTTCCTTGCTCAAGCATGGTTGGCGCCTCTTGTACTAGATTACTGGTTTGTTGCCACAACACGGGCCCAATCCCAAATAAGCTGCCAATAACTAACGAGCAAAATAAGGCCATCACCACCACCGTGGCCAAGAGTCGTGATAGACCCAAGCGCTGCAAGCGGGCCACTGGCCAGTCTAAAAGGTACGCCACCACCACTGCGACCAACGCAGGCATCAACAAGTTTCCGAAGAAGTAGAGAATGGCAAACGCTGCAACGAGCAACAGCAGTAGGGTGACAGAGTGAGGGTCAGAAAACTTTCTTTGATACCACGAACGCACGTATTCGAACACGAATTTAAATCTCCACTATGAGGCGGTAAAACGATGGTTGACGCTGCAACGCATAGCTCAGCCCTTGTTTTTTCAAGTACCGTTCAATATCGGTAAATTCTTGAGTGTTGGTATTCAACAATAATAATAAACAACGATGGTCACCCTGAGCACGCTTTAGCGCGAGTTTAAACTGCACAAACTGCTGCGGACACCGTAACGACCGTAAATCAACTTCCACCATTATATTCACATTACCTTGCTTGGCGCTTAACACTTGTTATCGTTGCCAATATGTCGCTGAGATTAAGCGTAAAAAGAAATAGTTAGTAGATGATACCGATTCCTTAATCATACCGTAAAAAAGCTTAAAAGGTTTACGACATTCGTTTATGCTTAATACTATAAGGCGAAAATGAAGGAAGCGTGTCATGGCGACGTCGCATAACAAAGCTAGGCTGCCTGCCAATCCGACCTTAAAGGAAATCAATTGGTATAAAAAACAGCTTAACTGGGGTGAACTGCCGCCTTTTTACCATATGGTGTCACAAAGCCTCAGTGAGTCCGAAAACCTGCTAGAGCACGGGTTTGATACAGCTATCAAGCGCTTACTCGATAAACGAAATTGGAACCTGAAGACACTCGGTGGGCAGGAAGATCATAATGGTATTATCCACTGCGATAACAAGCCGCGTATCGGTTTACATCAAAGCTTTACCGAGCGGGGCTTTGAGCTCAGTGCTTATGCTTATGCTGGCGACGAAAAAATTCGTCATTACGAGCGTGATAATGCCAAAATGGAATTCGATGTGTGGGATCCGGCGACTATGGAGCATGTGATCCGCATCGGCCAGTTGCACAAATTCATCGCATTTTTCTTTGATAATGGTGATGACGCCGATAAAGCTCTGATCATTCATGCCCATAAAGTCGTGCATGACACGGTTGAATTGTTACGTCGCGAATTGAACGTTCAAGCCTACAACGGAGTCTCAATAAAAGAGTTCTACAAAATGTGCGAAAAGCACCACAACGCTGGCGGTAGTGAGTTCGCACTGGCTAGGTTGATGGAGCCAGATGATTATAACCACAAGGAATAATATGCCTTTTAAACGTATCTTGTTGTCCTGTGCCTTAGTGAGCACAACGTTTATGCCAGTAAAGGCACAAAATACCTTTGAACTGCCAGATTTAGGCACCTCGGCTTTGCAGGTGCTGCCCATTGAAAAAGAGCGGGCTATTGGCGATGTGATGATGATGCAAATTCGCGGTTCATCGCCGGTCATCGACGACCCCGTGCTTGATGAATACCTCACTACGCTTGGCAATAAGCTTGTCTCCCACGCCGACGATGTGCGTTTTCCATTTTCTTTTTTCTGGATAAACAACAAAGATATTAACGCATTTGCTTTCTATGGCGGGCACGTTGGCGTTCATACCGGGCTAATCGCTCAAGCAGATAACGAGAGTCAATTGGCGTCTGTGCTCGGGCATGAAATTGCGCACGTGACTCAGCGTCACCTGGCAAGGCGTTTACAGCAACAAAAAGATAACTCTGGGGTTACTATTGCCGGGCTGATTGCCGGTATACTAGCGACCGTTGTTGCCCCCGATGCCGGCATGGCCATTATTTCCGGAACCCAGACACAAAGCGCACTGAGCCAACTCAGTCATAGCCGGGGGGCTGAGCAAGAGGCCGATCGAATCGGCATGCGCACCTTATACGAAGCTGGATTTGACCCTCATGCTTCTGGCGAGTTTTTAACAAAACTGGCCGCGCAAATTCGTTACCGCCAAAAGCCGCCGGTATTTATTCTTACCCACCCATTACCACAAAGCCGGATCAGTGATGTCCGCTTGCGTGCACAGCAATATGAAAAGCGTCAATATGGCCAAAGCTTAGAGTTCTACCTTGCGAAAAGCCGCATTCTGGCCCGCTATGGTTATGACTCACAACAAGCGCAAGAGCAGTTTAATAAACTATTGCGGGAGAACGCCTATGGCGACAAGTCAGCATTGCACTACGGACTGGCGCTGACCTTAATCGACCAGAAAAAATTCGACCAAGCATGGCAATACCTCGCGCCCTTGTTGGAACGCGCCCCGAGTAATCTTTTTTATTTGGATACGCTAACCGATTACTATGTTGGCAAGGGCGAGCCCGACAAAGCCCTTGAGCATTTGCGCCCATTTCATCAATTGCGGCCAAACAACCAAGTTATAACCTTAAACTACGCCCACGCTGCAATTGAAGCCGAGGACTATGCGCTGGCCACTGAACTGCTGCGTAGTTTTACCTTGGAAAAACCAGACCACTTTTTGGCTAAGCAGCTGCTTACCACTACCTACCGACGCCAAGACGACAAAGCAGCCTACCATGAGGCTAATGCGGATTTAATGGCTCAGGTGGGGGCGTATATGAAAGCCGCTGATGAAGTTCAAAAAGCCCTTAATCATATTGAACCGAATGAAGCGATTAAACATAAACGACTGAAAGCATTGTTAGGGCAATACCGGCAAATGCAAAAAGAGCTCGCTCGTTTATAACGCATATGCCCACCTCGGTGGCGCAAATTGAAGCAACAATGTGTGCGCCTCTATCAACGGACGCACGTATCTTTTACACTATAGGTATAAATTTATCGGCCCCGCCTGCACTGCCAAGGCCAATATGGTTGTGGCCAGCTCACAGCAATCAAGGGCAAAACATCCGCAAGAGGAAGCTATGTCTATCGTTATTTATCACAATCCACGTTGTTCTAAATCACGCCAAACTTTGGCCCTGATCGAGGAAAAAGGCGTAGAGCCAGAAGTTATCAAGTATTTAGACGATACCCCCAGCGTAGAGCAACTAAACACACTGGTACAACAATTAGGCTTTAGCTCTGCCCGCGAATTAATGCGTACCAAAGAAGACACGTACAAAGAGCTTGATTTAAAAAACCAGCATGACGAACAGGCGCTGTTAAATGCCATGCATCACAATCCAAAGCTTATCGAACGTCCTATTGTTGTAAATGGCAATAAAGCCGTTCTTGGACGTCCTCCTGAAAATGTCTTGGAGCTGCTGTAAATGGCACCTATTTTAGTGCTGTACCATTCTCGCGGTGGCAGTGTTCGTGCATTGGCCGAGGAACTTGCCGACAGCATTGAAGCACAAGGCGTTGATACACTGATACGCTGCGTCAGTGAGGATGGGTCGCACCCTCAAGTAGACTTAGTCGAGCTCAGCCAATGTTCTGCATTGGCTTTTGGCACTCCGACTCGCTTTGGCATGATGGCCTCGCAAGCAAAAGCAATGTGGGAGCAAACCAGCGAGATGTGGCTTAAAGGCGAACTCATTGATAAGCCAGCCTGTGTGTTTACTTCTTCAAGTAGCATGCATGGAGGCAATGAGGCGACGTTGCTTAACCTGGCCACGCCGCTCCTGCACCATGGCATGTTATTGGTGGGGGTGCCTTATGACGTTCCGGCATTGAGTAGCACCACCTCAGGGGGCGCGCCTTACGGGGCAAGCCATGTATCTGGGGCGCACAATAACGCTCAATTGAGCAACGATGAAAAACAGATATGCCAAGCTCTGGGCAAGCGCTTAGCAACGTTAACGAGAAAGCTTAATGACTGATATTGCAAAAAAACCGATCACTAAACGCTACCAGCTTTTGGCGTTGACCGGCTACATTGGCCTGCTAATTCTAATGCCGCTGTGGATGTTTGTCTTGGTACCACGCACTGACTATTCACTGGCATTTACGTTTGGTTTGTATATTCTACCATTGTTACTGCCATTGAAAGGCATTATTCAAGACAAACCTTACACCTATGCTTGGGCCAACTTTGTGGTCATGATTTATTTTATTCATGGTTTTACCTTGTTGTGGGTCAGCCCTGA
Organism: Pseudoalteromonas sp. CNC9-20; assembly: GCF_022347875.1. Taxonomy (NCBI): domain Bacteria; kingdom Pseudomonadati; phylum Pseudomonadota; class Gammaproteobacteria; order Alteromonadales; family Pseudoalteromonadaceae; genus Pseudoalteromonas; species Pseudoalteromonas sp. CNC9-20. Next base: position 501,438 of record NZ_JAKRFS010000002.1, read on the forward strand.
CGAGCGCCTTTGGGTCATTCTTGAGTTAATACTCTCAAGTATGATGTTTGTAGGTTGTACTTATTATGCCCGACATCGCGGTCAAGAACTGGGACTAAAAGTAGGTAAGCTTAAAGATGACCTAGCCCAGGAGAAGGCGGCACAAGAATATCATCGCCAAAACCACCACAAAGATAGTTAGTAAGCTCGCAAACATGCCAGAGCACTGCGCCTCGGCATGTTTGCACAAGAACGACCTGAAAGTGCCTCTACCCCGCCAGCTGGCTTAAAAACGCCAACGCAACGACCGATAACAGACCTAATTGAGCCACCAAGGATAATACCGAGCCCATGCGAATGACCCCTAAACCAAAGGGGTGTTTCAGCTGTGGATACAACGCACAGCGCTTTAAGCTAATAGCAAAAAATATCGCCACCATGGAAAACATCGTCAATGCGATGGTGAGCTCGCTTTTATGCTCAATGCTCTCATCAAAAAAGAAAAACAGCTGCAGCGGTAGCAACATCACCACCAAAGCGTGCAATACATGCACCTTGGCAACACGCATGTACTGCCCCTGTGGTGAAAGCTCTTTAATTCCAAATTCACGTTCCATTAGGCGCACCAGCTCTTTTCGGTTGCGCTCTACGGCGTAACGATAACAACTGAGCCCAGCGTTATTTTTAGCGTGAAAGTTAGCCCCGGCGCGCAACAACAACTTCAAACATGCGCTGTTATCGGCTGCCACGGCATAGTGCAAAGCAGTATTGCCCTGCTCATCTTTAGCATCCATCGAGGCATCGCTGAGGATGGCTTCAAGCACCGCTACAAAGCCTTTCTCAGCGGCCAGCATCAGTGCGCTTTGTCCTTGCTCGTTATATTCGCTGCCTTTCGCACCTTGCTCAACAAAGCGCATAGCCAAGCTTTGTTTAGCATGCTCACTTTGTAAGTGTGCCAATAGCGCTTGCTCGAGCAGATGCTGCAAATTATCGTCGGTCGATAGATGCTGCAATAAGGTGAAGAAGTCTTTACCTTGCACCAATTCGGCTTTGGCGGCATCGAGCACGGTGCCTTTATCCGCTGCGCACTGTGGTAAAAACGCTGAGAACTTAGATCGAAAGTCTACTTCCTGCCAGACCAGCATAATGTCCGCACTGGAGAGCAGCGCGCCGCGAGCTAGCAACTGCTCCAACAGCGAAAAATAGCGCTGCTCAAATAACAATTGCGCCAATGACATCGGCGACTCTAGCGCCAATTGGGCATTTACATCGGCATATTGGCTCAAACGTTCAAGCAAAAACTCGCTTATTTGCTCGTTGGTGTATTCATTATTTAGAAAATACTCTCGCGCGGCGTTAATATATTGATGGGCCTGCTCATCAAAGTCACTGATATGCTGGAAAGTACACTCGTCAAATGGGTCTCTTGGCGCCAACCATACCAAGTAATAAATAGGCGGTAACACCGTGGTGCTGACATTGTCTTCGATTTTAGTACTACACGCCGGCCACGCCTCAAGGGCGTCTAAAATAAATGCGCCGTTTTGCTCAATAAGCCCCTTGAGTAATAACGGATAGTGTTCAGGCCAAATTAGTACCTTTTCCATTGCTTGGGAAAACTCCACTAAATGTTTGTTAATGTTGCATGGCAACGGTGGTGTCAGTTATAAAGGGCACAGCCTTACCCTTCACTTAATACATGAGCGAACAGTGCAATGCAAACTTGGCAAGTTATTCTAATTATCGTCGCCGTTTTTGGCTTCGTCGGGAGCAATATAGCGCTGCTCAAATACTCCGCCAAACTGGATATGAAACGCCTAAATCAAGACCCTGTTGAGAAAGCGAGACAGCGCCTGAAAGAAAAGCAGCGCAGTGCCCAAGATGAGCACTGCGACAAAGACTAAGCCACTAGCCAGTTTGCCATTAGCGTGATCACCGGTAAGGTGATCAGCGTTCGCAATATAAAAATAATAAATAGCTCAACTATATTTACCGGTATTTTACTACCCAATAGTAAGGCCCCCACCTCTGACATGTAAATCAGCTGCGTGACACTCATTGCGGCTATGATAAAACGCGTCACTTCACTGTCAATATTCGATGCCGCTAGAATCGACGGTATAAACATATCAGCAAAGCCAACAACGATGGTTTCCGATGCTTTGACGGCCTCGGGGATCCCTAATAACTCAAGGTAAGGAATAAAAGGCTTACCTAGCCACGTAAAGACCGGGGTGTATTCAGAAATGATCAAAGCAAACGTACCCACCGCCATCACCACAGGCAACACGGCAAAAACCATGTCTAATGCGTTGTGCACACCTTCTTGTACCGTGCCCTTAACCCCTTTAGCATGGCGCGCCTTGTGCAAGGCCATATCCAAAGACTGACGCCAAAGGTTTTTCTGCGCCGAGTGCGACTCATCATCTTGATTTTGAGTACTGCCGTCCACGTAGGTGTTCTTTTTCAAGCTCAGTGGTGGAATACGTGGGAGAATGAGCGCGCATACCACACCAGCGACACATACCGTCAGGTAAAACGGCGCAAATAAGTGTTCTAATCGTACCTGCCCAATCACCACAAAACAGAAGGTAATCGACACTGCTGAGAACGTAGTGCCAATAATAGCGGCCTCACGCTGGGTGTAATGCTTGTCCTCGTATTGGCGCGCAGTCATCAAAATACCGACACTGCCATCCCCTAACCAGGATGCCGCGCAGTTTACCGCGCTGCGCCCTGGCACGCCAAAGAGCGGCTGCATAATTTTCGTAAACAGCGTGCCCACCAATTCTAATAACCCAAAATTAAGTAACAATGGCAACAAAAAACCAGCCAAGATAAACACCGTGAGCAATAGCGGCAGCAGCTCATTCATAACAAATGCGCCGGTGTTCTCGGAATGAATCGCCACTGGACCTAATTCAAAATAGGTCATCACAATAAACACCATGCCCAAAAGGCGTACCACCAACCACACGGGCGTCACAACAAACAGATGCCGGATTAATGTGTTATCAAACAACGACCGAGGTTGCACGGTACTCATAAGTAATGAGAGCAACCCGGTTCCACAGATAATTATTAGCAATAAGGTACTGGCTATTGGCGCTAACCACACACGCAGCATATCAGCCAATATCGCCACAGTGATTTTTATCTCCCCTTCCCAAGGAATGGGCACCATAAACAAAAATACCCCTATCAAGGAGGGGATAATAAAGGTCAGCAAAGTGCTGGCCATTGAACGGGGTTGGCTTGTTGTCATAATCGTTACTTGTTCATTGTTATTATTGGCCCATTTACTGGGCTCTATACATGAAAAAAGGAAAAGAGCACGACACTCTTTTCCTTCATGGCCTGCTTATCAGGCGTTATATTTGAATTCCTCGGGTTCGCAGCGCTTGCACCAACGCTTGTTGCAAGTCGTTCATGGTGCCGGGTTGCAATACTTCACCCTCTTTATCCATCCAGGTAATGCTGGTGCCACCCTCGCGCGTAGTGCTCATCAAAATTTGATACTGCCCATCTTCAAGCGGTAGCTGCATGGCTTCCTCGCCCCAGATAGAGTCCCAAACGCTGGCTTCTGGCTTGGTGTAATCTGCAATGATTCGCCCTGAATCTACATCCACCTCGACAATGGTGAATTGCAGCCGCTCCAAGAAACCTGCAAAGCGTTCAAACACGACATTGTAAGCTTGCTCTGTGACCAGTGCCGCATTGCCTTTGTTGTCAAAACCCATATCCAGAGAAATGATCCCTTGGCGCTGGCGCAGCTCTACTTTCAATTGACGATAGCGATAATCAAACTCCGAAATGACCGCGTTGAGCGCGCGGGTTTCAAGACGCTGTTGTAATAGTGGCGTCAGGGGTACATCGTCTGAGCGATAGTCCACCATTTCGGCGCGCAAAGCGGCAGTGCGCTGATGGTCTTTCTCCTCGATGATGAACTTGTAACGCTGCTCAGCGACTATCTCGTCATCCCATAACCACCCTTCTTCAACTCGCACGATTGAAAACCAATCGGTTTCCACGGTGCCGATTAACTTATCCGCACTCACAGCTTGTGTGTTGTAGTCAGATAAAACGCCCTCAATTGCGTGCCAAATAAATTCATCAAGATCTTCGATGCCTTCGTTTTTGTCAAAATATACACGGGCCAGCTTTTCGTTTTCATCCAGCCAACTGCCCTCAGCAAGCGGCATTATTTGCATTGGCGGCTTTGTTGCTTTGGCCTGTTCGCTATTATCGTAACGGGCAACATCCATTTTATAGGTTGGGTCTTGGCGCGGTGCATCAAGCCCTTCAGGGGCCACCACCGGTTCATTGGTACGGTAATTACGTGGATGATGTGCTTCGCTGGTAAAAATACCGCATCCGCTTAAACTGACTAAGGCACTTAACATCAATGCTTTAGGGATCCAATACTGCACGTTGTCTATCTCCTATGCTCACCTTTTTTTATTCTACGGACTTTGAGTCGGTGAGACGTAATTGGTTCAGTGTCAGGTTAAAACTTGGTGCACTTACAACTGATCCATTGACCATTGCAAGCGGTATTAAGCAGAGTATCGACACTCGCCACCGCTCATCTAAATCAGCGGTATGGCAAAAATTTTCACTATGGTACTTTTACATTGCTGTAAAAACAAGAAAGACGCCGTGCAAATGCGAATAAACTCGGTCACGGCTAAAAGTTGCGCGTAACACCGCTGGTTGTGCTAAACTGCGCGGCCATCTAAAGGTTTTCGTTTTCTCTTAGCAAGGGTCGAACAACATGGCTGAATTAGCCAAACAACAACTAGTGATCACCGCCATAGGTGAAGATCAACCCGGTGTAGTCAGCGCACTAACGCAATTAGTCAGTGACTGTAACTGTAATATCACCGATAGCCGAATCGCTATTTTAGGCAATGAGCTTACTTTCATTATGTTGCTGTGCGGCGACATGGCGGCCATCAGTCGCGTAGAGCATACCCTGCCAGCCACGGGCATGGAGCTGGGCTTATTAACAATGATGAAGCGCACTTCAAGTCATAATGCAGAGCAATATGGTGGCGGTTACAATCTCGAATATCACGGCGTTGATACCCCAGGTACGCTGAGCCAAGTAACAGGCTATTTTGCCGAGTACGGTATTAGCATCTGTTCATTAAAATCAGACACCTTCGATAAAGAAGAACAGGCATACATGCGCTGCGAGCTTGAATTTAACGTACCGCAAGAATTAGATATAGACGCGTTTAAAGTATCATTTGAGGCGTTATCGCAACGCCTTGAAATTGATTACATTTTCAGACGAATAAGATAAGGAATCACTATGAATACCTTACAAGCAGGCGATAAAGCCCCTCTTTTCAACCTTCAAGACCAAGACGGTAACTCTGTCAGCTTAGAAGCACTCCTAAAAGAGCACCAGGTGTTAGTTTATTTTTACCCTAAAGCGCTTACTCCTGGGTGTACTGTGCAAGCCGAGCAATTGCGCGATCACAAAGCGGCTCTTAGCGAGCACAATACGGTTGCTGTCGGGATCAGCCCCGATCCGGTTAAAAAGCTGAAAAACTTTGAAACTAAAAAAGAGCTAAACTTCCAGTTGCTTAGCGATGAAGACCACAAAGTTGCCGAGGATTTCGGGGTGTGGGGCTTGAAAAAGTTTATGGGTAAAGAATACGACGGCATCCATCGTATTAGCTTCCTTATTGGCCAAGATGGCAATATCAAACACGTATTCAACAAGTTTAAAACTAAAGAACACCACCAAGTGGTGCTCGATTATTTGCAAGAGCATAACGCGTAACGCAAAAAGCCCACGGTATGTGGGCTTTTTCATAACCTCAGTATGCTGCAGCACTCAGCTCGTGAGCGAAGTTAATTAATACCAATGTATTTATGGACTTGTACTGATAAACGCCAGTTTTTCTGAATGCAGGTATCAATCGCCAGCTTGGTAGCTTTCGCTTTTTGGCTAATTGGCTGTAGGTACACAAGCTTAGGTGCCACACCTGTTTGCGCAAATAGGGCCTCGAGCTCATCCACGTGTTTTTGCATCGCTACTGGGTGCTTAATTTCATCGGCGCGTTGCATGGCACTGGCCAGCACATCATATCCACCACGCATATTAATTTTCGGCGACACTGTCACCCAAGTTTGCGCCGGGGCCTTTATGGCAAAAGTACCGCTGGTTTCTATTTGCGTGGAATACCCATGTTCATGTAATAGTTCACACAGTGGGTTTAAATCAAACAAGCAAGGCTCGCCGCCAGTGATCACGACATGTTTGGCAAGATAACCGCGCTGTTGAAATAACGCGAGTACGTCTTCGGCGCTGGCATGGGCCCAATGTTGAGAATCCGCTTTTTTCTCCACTGTTTGCTCAAGGCTTACAACGTAGCTATCACTTGCATCCCATGTCTGTTTGGTATCACACCACGCACACCCGACAGGACACCCTTGCAGGCGCACAAAAATAGACGGTGTACCAGTGTAACTGGCTTCCCCTTGGATGGTTTCAAAAATCTCATTAATTTGGTACAAAAAACTTACCTACTGCTCATACTTTACATTAGCGTGTGACATTTACAGCCCCGTATTCGGGAATAATTGTGATCCACTCTCAAACCCTGTAGTATACCGCGCCCGAATGCAAACCTCTATGATAAAAGGCTAGAAGGCACCATGGCAGAAAAAGTTGTAGTTATTTATTCCGGCGGCATGGACTCATTCACTGTGCTGAATAAAGCACGCATGCAGGGGCACGAAGTGTATGCGCTCTCCTTTAACTATGGTCAGCGCCATGTTAAAGAGCTTGAGGTTGCAAAAGCAGTCTGTGAGCGCCTTGGAGTGGATCATAAAATCGTTGATATTTCTGCCATAAATCAATTGATTGGTGGCTCGTCTCTGACCGACGACATCGATGTTCCCGAAGGACACTATGAAGAAGAAAGCATGAAAAGCACGATAGTGCCGAACCGCAATATGATTTTGTTGTCGCTCGCTGTCGGTTATGCTGTCTCACTTAAGGCCAATAAAGTCTATTACGGCGCTCACTCGGGCGATCATGCCATTTATCCAGATTGTCGTCCTGAATTTGTGAAGAAAATGGATGATGTGTGTCGTATTGCTAATTACGACGAAGTCGAAATTGTCTGCCCCTACTTAGATAGCAGTAAGATTGATATTCTCCGTGACGGCTTGGCCATGGATTTGGACTACAGTCAAACATGGACCTGCTACAACGGCCGTGAACAAGCCTGTGGCAAATGCGGTGCTTGCCAAGAGCGCTTAGAAGCGTTTGCGGAAAATAACGCAACGGATCCTCTCCCCTACGAGTCTTAACCCTGCTTGTTGGCCACTGATGATTGTAAAATTGTCAGTGGTCATACTGAATTTTCCCGTTATACTGAACAGTAGATCAAATTAATAGGGAATTATTTCATGTACATAGCGCTGATGTTGGTGGTAGCCGCCCTTGTTATTGTCGCCACGGTGATGGTGGTGGATGTTCGTAATAAACAAAAAGCGCTGAACGCACGTGCTGGCCGCGAAAATGAGCAGCTCACAACCATGAGCAAGGAGCTTTCCCAACTCAAAGAACGTGTACAAATATTAGAAAAAGTCGTGACGGATAAGGGATTTAGCGTCGAACAAGAAATAAATAACCTATAATGCACCCAGTTGTGTGCTATTTGTGGCTGCCGCTACCATGAGCGTCAAGCGTTTATACCTTTATATCTTTGCGAGCCTAGCGTATTTTTGCGTGGCTGGCTTTGGTATTCACCTACTCACTTCGGCATATTATGAAAAACAAAAAGCAGAGAGTGAGCAACACCTGCGCGAGCAAACGGCACTTGTCCGCAACAAAATAGAAACCACCATTTTCAAAGATGTATTCGCCGCTGAAAGCTTGGCGACTGTGGTCGCTCTAAACCCTGAGCTGGCCATTGCTAATTGGCATACCATCGCCGCTAAGACCCTAGAACAATCGCAATTGGTGCGCAATTTAGGGCTTGCTCCCAATGACACCATCAGCCACGTATTCCCATTAGAAGGAAATCAACGCGCCATTGGTTTTAACTTCAAATCCAGCCCAGAGCAATATGCCACCGTGGTTAAAGCACGACAAAGTAAAAAGGTGGTCATTGCCGGCCCTTTAGAGCTAGTGCAAGGCGGCCAAGCGATCATCGCACGTTTCCCTCTTTTTGATGACTACCCCGTCAACGCCCATTATTGGGGCACTCTCAGTGTGGTCATGGATTTAGCCACACTGTATAAACAGGTCGGTATCAAAGATACTGAGCACTTGCATATCGCTTTGCGTGGGGTGAATGCATCGGGTGCCGAGGGCCAGGTGTTTTATGGCGATGCGAGCATCTTCAGTAATGCTGACAGCACCGCCACCATCCAACTTCCTAATGGCCGCTGGCAACTTGCGGCCCGCTATAGCATCCCCAGCAACCACGGTGACAATGCCCAACTACTCGGCGCCATCAGTATCGCGGCTGCCATTATACTGTATTTCTCTATCGCGATACTGGTGCGGGCATACCACCTCACTAAAACAATGTCTTTGCAGGATGAGCTAACCAAGCTGGCAAACCGGCGATATATCATGCAACGCCTTAATGCCTTGGTAAATGACCCACAGCAAGAAAAGAAGTTTGCCATCATCAGTATTGATTTAAATGAGTTTAAACAAGTAAACGATAACTTCGGTCATGCGGTGGGAGATGCGCTGCTAGTTCACGTTGCCCGAGAACTAGAAACTGCACTACGCGACGCGGATGTGGTTGCCCGCCTTGGCGGCGACGAGTTTTTAGTGCTTTTATATCGTATAAATGATCCGGATACGGTCGCACAAATTGTCGAAAAAGTGCGTCGCCATATAGAAAGCACTCCCCTCGCTCATGGCGATTTGTTTATCTACCCTTCACTAAGCTGCGGTTACAGTTGCCATACCGAACAAACACTGGATATTGAAGCTCTGCTAAACGAAGCAGATAAACGTATGTATAGCGACAAAGCGCAGCAAAAATAATCAGTGGTTGATGAGCTCAGCCAAAGCCGCATCCATTTTAGCTATAAAATCATATTTAAAGGGGTAGTTGCCGCGTTCGTCCCGCGCATAGCCGATGTGGGCTGAGCGTGTCATTAACACATGCTGCACAGTCAAATTCTTCGCCTTTATAGCAAGTTCAGGCTGTCGCTGCACTATTAGCTCTAATTCATACTCGCTTGAACGGCGGTCATTCACATAACACTCAATTCGTTGCTTTAGTAGCTTAAACAAGTTTGAACGGGTATTGGCATTACGCCATACTCGCACATCGCCGCGCTGCTGGGCTGCACGCACGGCATGGTCAAAAATCAAGTACCCAGCGTTGACACCAATATTAACCGCTGGGCCCGCTTTGCCAGCTAATGCTGCCGGTAAATCAGTGTCATTGTGGCACAGTGCGACCACTGTTTCTTGCTCAAGTGGCAGCGAATACATATCGATAAAGGGACGTTTATCAAGGTGTTTATAGGGCGGTAATATCGCAAACGCAGCGCCCTGCTCAAGCTGCTGCAGTGCCCGTTTCCAGGGCATTGGCTTTAATACCACCTCATAGTCTGTCAGTGATTTAGCAGCGCTTTGCACCAATGCAACGTAATCGCCTTGCAAAGTGCCTTGGCGAACATAAGTGTAAGGCGGATAGCTTTGATCAACCAGTATTTCAACGCGTTGCGACTGCGCAAAAACCGGCGCCACCCAGCACATAACAGCGCAGCCGAGAAGTGAAAAACACGCTTTTAAAATCAACGTGCGCCAACCGCCTTTGCAGGAATAATATCCTTAGTTTATAGCCTCCAACGAGCTAATATGCAAGGAGCCGATGGCCACTAGCTATGAATAAGCTGCTGCTGCAGTTCGTGCACTTGGTCGCGTACTTTGGCCGCTTTTTCAAATTCCAAATCACGAGCAAATTCGTGCATTTGTGCTTCTAGGCGACTAATCTCTTTGGCTATTTCACTGGCATCCATTGTCGTGCCGGCCTTTTTCGATGCCGGTTTAAGGCGTGCCTGCGCCGCTTTGTTTTGTACCTCTTCGCCGGTATCCATCACATCGGTAATGCGTTTTTTCAGCGCTTGCGGGGTGATCCCATGCGCTTCGTTATGGGCTATTTGTTTTTCTCTACGGCGGTTGGTTTCGTCCATGGCTTGACGCATTGAGCGAGTGATCACATCACCATATAAAATAGCACGGCCGTTAATATGGCGGGCTGCACGGCCAATGGTCTGAATAAGCGAGCGCGCTGAACGTAAAAAGCCTTCTTTATCGGCATCTAAAATAGCGACCAATGACACTTCCGGCATGTCTAACCCCTCTCGCAGCAGGTTGATGCCAACGAGCACATCAAATACCCCTGCCCGTAAATCGCGAATGATTTCCATGCGCTCTACGGTATCAATATCGGAGTGTAAATAGCGCACCTTCACATCATGATCGCTAAGATAATCAGTGAGGTCTTCCGCCATTCGCTTAGTTAGGGTGGTCACTAAAACCCGCTCGTTCACTTCGACACGTTTGTATATTTCAGAGAGCAAATCGTCCACCTGAGTGGCCACGGGACGCACTTCTATTTGCGGGTCGACCAAGCCAGTAGGACGGATCACCTGTTCAGCAACTTCGCCTGCGGATTTGTCTAGCTCATAATCCCCTGGGGTGGCAGATACATAGATAGTCTGGGGCATAATGGCCTCAAACTCTTCAAACTTAAGCGGCCGATTGTCCATTGCCGAGGGCAACCTAAAGCCATACTCAACAAGATTTTCTTTGCGCGATCGGTCGCCGCGATACATAGCCCCCACTTGTGACACGGTAACGTGAGACTCATCGATGATCATCAAAGCATCATCCGGGAGATAGTCCAGTAAGGTTGGCGGTGGCTCGCCTGGCGCCCGACCCGACAAGTAACGGCTGTAGTTTTCAATGCCACTGCAATAGCCAAGCTCTTGCATCATTTCAATATCGTACTGGGTGCGTTGTGCAATACGCTGCTCTTCAATCAGCCGGTTGTCATCAAGCAAGCGTTGGCGGCGGCTTTTCAATTCGGTTTTGATATTCTCAATAGCCGCTAATATTTTCTCACGGGGTGTAACATAGTGTGTTTTTGGGTAGATGGTGGCGCGCACGAGGTTTTTTTCCACATGACCGGTGAGCGGATCAAATAAGCTTAAGCGCTCTATTTCATCATCAAACATCTCGACGCGCACGGCAATATCATCGGACTCAGCGGGGAAAATATCAATCACCTCGCCACGCACGCGATAGGTGCCCCGGCTGAAATCCATATCATTACGGGTGTATTGCAACTCAGCTAAACGCCGCAGCATATCACGTTGGTCTATGGTATCTCCGACCTTCAATAGCAGCATCATTTTCATGTAGGAATCAGGATCGCCAAGACCGTAAATGGCAGAAACGGAAGCCACAATCACCACATCGCGCCGCTCTAATAAGGCTTTGGTGGCCGACAACCGCATTTGCTCAATATGCTCATTAATGGAGGCGTCTTTTTCGATAAAGGTGTCGCTTGCAACTACATAGGCTTCTGGCTGGTAGTAGTCGTAGTATGAGACGAAATATTCCACAGCATTATTGGGAAAGAACTCTTTCATTTCACCATACAGCTGCGCCGCCAGCGTTTTATTGTGCGCCATGATAATAGTCGGGCGATTAAGCTCAGCCATAATATTAGCCATGGTAAAGGTCTTGCCGGTTCCTGTCGCGCCGAGCAAAGTTTGGTGAGCCAGTCCCGCTTCTAACCCTTCGACCAACTGGGCAATGGCACTAGGTTGGTCGCCACTTGGCGAGTAACCAGATACCAATTCGAACATATCTTTCACTAACAAGACTCCTTATTGTTGGCTGTGGCGTTTAAGCTCATGTGTGAACCATAAGTACGCAACGACGGCTGTAAACAGATTACCCATTGCCGCGCCAATAAATAAACCGGTTAAGTCGGCGATTAAACTGCCAACATAGGCAATCGGCACATAAAAGACAAACAATCGAATTACGCTCAAAACGAGTGCATTCATTGGCCTGTGCAAGGCATTGAACGAGGAGTTAGTTAAAATAATAACGCCTTGTAAGCCATACGATAGCGGTAAAATGTAAATAAATAAGCTGATCAGCTCCCGCACTTGGCTCTCACTGGCAAAAGCAAGTGCTATCCAATGACCCACAGCTAACAGTAATAAGTAGATGAGAAATTGCCAAATAAGGACAAACTGCAAGGTCTTTTGGTATGCCTCGCGCACCCGCTCTATTTTTCCGGCTCCAAAGTTTTGGCTGATAAACGGCGGTAATGTCATTGACAACGCCAACACCACCAACGATGCTATCGACTCTATCCGGCTGCCGACACCGAACGCAGCCACCGCTGGTGCTCCAAAGGTAGCGACGATAGCAGTCATAACGGCCATCGCTAAAGGCGTTAGCATATTCGCACCCGCTGCAGGAAAGCCTATTTTTAAGATCTTCCGTGTTGCCCCATAAAAACTCTGACTGCGGCACTGACTGCTCAGTAGTTTACGACGCACAATGAGAATATGCAGCACCAAAATAACGCCAACAACCCAAGAGATTGCACTGGCAATGGCCGCGCCTTGAACACCTAATGCCGGAATTGGGCCCCAGCCGAAAATCAATATAGGATCAAGTATGGCATTGATAAGTCCAGAGCCGCCCATGATCAGGCTAGGTGTCTTAGTATCGCCATTCGCGCGCAAAATAGCATTGCCAATCATGGGCGTGACTAATAGCACACTGGCTAGAAACCAAATATGCATATATTGGTCGATGATGGGTAGCAACTGTGCTTGGGCCCCTAGAAGCTTAAACAACGGCTCGCTAAAGAGATAACCTGCTACCGATAGTAAGAGCACGAGTATCGCTGAAACAATGAGCGCAACCGTGCCATCAAAACGAGCTTGAGCATGCTCACCCGCTCCCAATGCTTTAGCTATCACCGCTGAGGTCCCAATCCCTAGACCAATAGCGAGGCTAATAACAGTGAATGTCACAGGGAAGGTAAAGCTAATTGCCGCTAAAGGTTGTGTACCTAGCATACTAATAAAAAATGTATCAACTAGGTTAAACATCATTAGAAAGATCATGCCAAAAATCATCGGCACAGTCATTTTCGTTAAAGTCGGTACAATGGCAGCATGAAGAAGCTGAGAGGGTTGCGCATGATCAGAAGAATGAGTTTCGGCTGTAGCCATATCGACGCTTATTGCTGCTAATTCCAAATCCCCATTCTAAAGCATCAAAGCATCCCTCGCTACGCCTAAATGGTGCATAAAAAATGATCTTTTTCTAAATTTGGCTGACTTGTTTGTGCAAAAGCATGTAAAAAACAAATTATTTACAGCATGTATACATTTTGGGGATGAAATGACTTTTTTTTACACAGTAAGATGAATACATCGTCAATTCAGATTATAACAAACGCTCTTTAAGTAACGCCAAAGAATATAAGAGCAAATCATTGATTTTAAATAAAAATATTTTTTATCCTTTTCCCCTTGCATTCTTACTCGCTCTCTGTCGATACCGATAGCTACTGCCCTTGCCCTATTCATAAACAGACTTATCCACAGATTTCGTGGATAAGTTACGCCACCCCTTTAATTATAAGGGGTTAAGCTAATTTGCTCGTTTTTTACTGAGTTTACGTTCATCTTCGGGTTGTTTGCGCTATGAGTCATGAAAGTATAAGTTACTGACAGACTCGATTATTTCCCTTTGTCAGTGTAATTACTGATGAAATCGCTCTGCGACAGGCGCAACGCAGCCCCAAATAGAGGCTGTTTTGCGCGCTAAGCAGTCAATTTGAGTGAAAAAGCGCCGAACAGTCTACTTTTTTTATTTTTAGAGTTTTTATTGGTTGACACTTTAGGGCGCGGTCATTAATATTTCGCCCCGTTGAAAGGCAGGCGCTTCCCCCTTAGCTCAGTTGGTTAGAGCGACGGACTGTTAATCCGCAGGTCCCCCGTTCGAGTCGGGGAGGGGGAGCCAAATCTTTCAGCAAAATAAGGTAATTGTTCCCCCTTAGCTCAGTTGGTTAGAGCGACGGACTGTTAATCCGCAGGTCCCCCGTTCGAGTCGGGGAGGGGGAGCCACTACTTACCTTTGAAATTGTTCCCCCTTAGCTCAGTTGGTTAGAGCGACGGACTGTTAATCCGCAGGTCCCCCGTTCGAGTCGGGGAGGGGGAGCCAATTTTCACCCATCTCCTCTTTCTAGACAAACTCATCTTTGTAAACTACTCTTTGTACTGTGTTTTTTCTCAAGCCGTGCTATATTATTGCGCCATTAGTCAATGATTTATAACAACTCATTGCACCAAGGTTGTATGTAATAACGGTTAAATTACACTAGTAGAGATTAGGCCGCTGTGATAATTCGCCGTCTCACATGGCACGCTCGCGCATGTGAATGGACTCTTTGCCAAAGTTCAGTCGCGATTAGGATTTATCGTTTAGCTGGTTAAATAATAAGGATAAAGCTAAGTTGAAACGGTTCACCCTCTTACAATTTTCTTTATGGCTACTGGCATTGTGTGCCGGTATTATCGCTAATGTGATGGTTTTTCACTCTTACAGTGTGGAAAAGCAAGAACACATGCAGGTAAGCTTGCAGCGGTATTTAGATAGCCATCCGCAAATTACTGTCGCCGATGCTCCCGCTATGGCAGAGCAATTGTTTGCCACCATGAACTTGAAAAACCTATGGCTAAGAGATGCTGAGGGTGAAGTATTGGCAAACAAAACACACCGCCAGAATAGCGCACTACTTTCACAAGTGGCTCAGTCTCAGTTCAACAGTGTCCGCAGCCAGTACGCGGTCAGCAGTAATGGTGAGCTGCGCATAGAGTTTATTGCCGATCTAGACGATGTAGCGAAAACATTTGAAGTTGGGTTACTTTATTTTGTATTAGTCATATCCCTGCTCGCACTGTTGCCTATTGCTAGTTTAAAAACGGCGTTTGTGGGATACCGCCGGCATGTGGCTGATATGATTTCAGCGATAATCGACCAATTCGTCAGCAATGGCGTGGTGCCAGATACCAGCAGCCGTGCATTCTCTGACGATAGCCAAAAGCAACGATTAGCCAGTCAAATCTCCCCTGCCCTCAATCGCCTATCAACGTACTTAGGCTCGCAACTCGACAATATTGCCAGCTCGGCAGTGGAAATAAAAAAAGAGGCCTATAAAGACGTAGTCACCGAACTGGGTAATCGCAACATGTTCGTAGAGTATTACGAACGTCACATTGAACACGTTCAAGGTGATTGTTTTGGCTGTATCGCCCTGGTACGAGGCACCGAATTGCAGCACATCAACCAGCGCAGCGGTTATCAGCAAGGTGATGAGTACATTCGCAGTATTGCTGAGATGCTCAGCGCCGTGGTCGGCAGTTATCGTGGCAGCAGCGTATTTCGCCTTAACAGCTCAGATTTTGCCGTGGTGTTACCCAATATTCCGCTAAAAGAAGCGGAGCGCTTTGCTAATAATGTTCAGTCTAAGCTAAACCAGTACCAGAAAATCCATGATCTAACCTCTGTCGCTTACACCGGCATTGTGCCCTACGAGCAAAATAAACCCCTAGGCGAGCTACTGGCGAATGTTGATGTGGCGATGAATATTGCCCAGAGCAAACAAAATAACGCTTGGCACATTCAACGCCAAGAGGATATGAGTGCTAGCAGCAATCAAGGGTCGCAAAATTGGCGCAAAATGATCAACGATTTACTCGATAAGCAAAGCGTGACCTTAGTGATCCAAGCCATTATGCCGCTAGGCAAAAGCAACAATGCCTACTCAGAGATTCAGGCGCGATTTCGCGATGAGGAAGAGCATATCTTACCGACCTCTTCGTTTATGGCGATGGCCGATCAGTTAGGAAAATCGGTTGAACTGGATCAGATGATCATCGAACATGCTTTTCGGGCGATGAAAAGTAAGAACCTCAATGCGCAGTATTTTGGACTCAATGTGTCAGCCGCAAGCGCCCATGATGATAAATTTGTGATCTGGCTTGAACGTCGACTGATGAAAGAAGGCGAATTGGCAGCTCGTCTCATCTTTGAGATTTCAGAGCTAGGACTGCAACAAAACATCGGCGCAAGCAAACGCTTTATAACCATGCTGCATCGCGCAGGCGCCCGTATTACCGTAGAGAAGTTTGGCGTAGGGCTAACGTCATTTAAGTTTTTCCGAGAGTTAAAACCAGACTTTATCAAAATGGATGCCAGCTACACGCGCGGCCTAGAAGACGATAAGAATAACCAGTACTTCATGCGATTAATGGTTGATTTAGCGCACCGTATTGGCGTTAAAGTATTCGCCGAAGGCGTTGAAAGCCAAGAAGAGAAGCATATTATCGAGCAGCTTTGTCTTGATGGTGCACAAGGCTACTACATTGAAAAACCTCGGGAGCTGTAATACAGCTCCTTTCCTACACTTACCCCAGCCTCTAAGAGCAGACATGCTACATCGCGTGGTAAAGCAAGTTTGCTCTGCCCGCTGTGCATAAGTTACCGCGACTAAATGCATATGGTCGGATGACATCTTTCCATCTTGTTATCATTAGTGATATTAATTATCATTCGCCCCTCCATTTTAGTACAACAAGGACAATACGTGCGCTTTCCCTTTTCTCTAATTATGCTTGCTCTCAGTGGCAACGTCATCGCCAAACAAAATAACAATGAAAACTTAGAACATATTATTGTGACTGGTAGCCGTGTCATAGAAAATATTGATGAAGTGCCAGCATCGGTGACGGTGATCACGCGAGAACAAATTGAGGCTCAGCTTAAGGTTAATCCAGAATTACAAAACCTTTTGCAAATGATGGTGCCAGGCATGGCGCCAAGCACAAATAGTTCTAGTAACACCGGGCAAACGTTGCGCGGCAGAGCGCCCTTAGTGATGATTGACGGTGTCCCTCAGTCCACGCCGCTGCGTAATGGCTCTTTGGGCATTCGCACACTCGACCCAAGCGTTATTGAACGCATTGAAGTCATCAAAGGGGCCACCTCAGTATATGGCAATGGCGCTGCAGGCGGAGTGATCAATTACATTACCAAAAAACCGACAACGGCTGATGATTTTAGCGCAGAGCTTGATGTGTCAACACGATTCAGTGCCGTCAAAGCGGATGAAACCTTAGGTGCACGCATCGAGGGCTCGGTCAGTGGCCGGGCAAACAAGTTTTCTTATTTAGCGACAATCAGCTATGAAGAAAATGGCGTACAGCGCGACGCCGAAGGCGATATTCTTGGCTTGCAATACGGACTCAGTGACGTACAAACGCACAATTACTTCACCAAATTAGGTTACGACTTTGATGCAGATAAGGCCCTCGCCTTTACTTACAACTATTATAAGTCGCAACAAAAAACAGATTTAGGCGATGTCTTTGGTAACGTCAATTCTGGCGATAAATCCTACGCGATTCATGTGCCGCCAGCACAGCAAAAGCAAGGTCGTCCTCAAGGCCCAAGTGGCAACACCAATGCCATGCTTAAGTACACCGATAACGCTATCTTCGCGCACACCGCACTGACTCTAGACTTATATGCGCAAGATATTGAAAACGTGTTCTTCTTCTCTCCAAATCTTGCCAACCCAGATGAGGGTTATGATGGCGGTCAGTCGATCATTGCCTCGCAGAAGCAGGGCCTGCGCGCCACATTGAATACCTTGATAGATTTTGACAACACCGAAGCCACCTTTATTTATGGTATTGATGCGCTGCAAGACACCACATCTCAACCCTTAGTTGATGGCCGTGAGTGGGTCCCGGAAATGGACATGAGCAACCTTGCCGGCTTTTTTCAAAGTAAATGGGTGATGTTTGATGACTATGTTATCAAAGCCGGTGTACGCCATGAGGACATCGACCTCGAAGTTGATGATTACCGTACCCTTAAACTGTGCCGCAACGCCCAGCAATGCTCTGTGGCGTTCGAAGTGCGTGGTGACACCCTCAATTACACAGCCACCACCTACAATGTCGGGCTAAAATATAATGCGTATGAGCAATTTAGTCCGTTTTTTAGTTACTCTCAAGGTGCAGATATCTCTGATATTGGCCGCTTGCTGCGTAGCGCTACCGTGGATGATATTGCTCTGATCCGCACTGAAGCCGCGCTTATCGACAATTACGAAGTGGGCTTTACGTCGGTACTTGATAGCCTGCGAATTGAAGCGTCTTTATATCGCAGCACCTCTGATTTGGGAACCACTAACCGTTTTGATGAAGCCACTGGCGTATACATGCCTGTACGTGCTCCACAGGAGATTTGGGGGTATGAAGCGCTAGTGGATTACCGCTTTCACCCTGCTTGGCGAGCCACTGCCACCTATTCTTATGTCAAGGGCAAAAACACGGCTGAAGATATTTATCTCGGAGGCAAACAAATTAGTCCACCCAAGGCGACTGTGAACCTACAATGGCAAGCTACAGATGATGCCGCGCTCACGTTATCAAACTTATACGTGGGAAGCCGCAAACGGTTTACCGCCAACGATGCTGGCGAGTATGTTGGCGATCAAGGGCCGATTGACGATTATTTTGTCATGAACCTCAGCGGTAACTGGCAATTCAATTCAAGCGCCAATGCCTATTTCGGCATCGAAAACCTTCTAAACCGCGATTACTATCCCGCAAGAGCGCAAGCTTACACCTATGGCGGCTACAATATAAAAGGTTTAGGCACCACAATCACCGCCGGTATCCATTACCAATTCTAGGGCGGCAATAAGCAATCCAGTTGTATCAACAGTGCAAAGCCGGTTTACCGGCTTTTTTATTCGGCTTGTCTCACTGCGGTTAAAAAAGAATCACTCACAAGCATTAATCGAAACTTGAATGCGAATACTTTTTAATTGTAACCCTATGATTTATATATAAAAATTTGATTTATTCATAAGATCGACTACACTAGGGCTACATCTTTCTAAGGAGATTATGGCAAATGCAAGGTAAACAACGAGTTATAGACGCATTCAATAAGCTGCTTGCAAATGAGCTGGCCGCAATTGACCAATATTTCATTCATTCGCGCATGTACGAAGACTGGGGTTTAAATAAACTTTATGAGCGTTTGGAGCACGAGCGCGACGAGGAGACGCAACACGCTGACTGGCTTATCAAGCGTATTTTATTTTTAGAAGGCGTGCCCGATTTAACTAAACGTCGAGCTCTGCTTGTTGGTGGCAACGTCAAAGAAATGATGGCCAACGACCTTAAGCTTGAGCTTGAGGTTGTACAGTGTGTTAAAGAAACCATCAAAATTTGCGAAGAAGAACAAGACTATCAATCTCGCGAAGTACTTGAGAAGCTCTTGTTTGATACCGAAGAGGACCATGTTTATTGGCTTGAACAGCAACTGGGTCTTATTGAGAAGATCGGTATTCAAAATTATCAACAATCGCAAATGGGTGAGTCTGAGGCTTAATTATGAAAGGTGATAAAGACGTCATTGCAGCCTTAAACCAAGTGCTTGCAAATGAGCTAGTAGGCATTAACCAATACTTTTTGCATGCGCGCATGTTTAAAGATTTTGGTTTTAGCAAACTAGATAAAGCTGATTACAAGGTGTCTATCCAGAAAATGAAAAATGCCGATAGACTTATCGAGCGCATTCTGTTTTTAGAGGGGCTTCCTAACCTACAGGATTTAGGGCGCCTGCGTATTGGTGAAAATGTTGAAGAGATGATAGCTGCCAACATGCATTTTGAGCTGGAGTCATTAAAGGACTTGCAGGCAGCGGTAAAGCTTGCCGAAGAGCGTTTAGATTACATCAGCCGTGAGGCGCTAGATGCAATTCAAAATGAGCAGGAAGAGCAAATAGATTGGCTGGAAACGCAGCAACATCTAATCAAGGCCACGGGCCTCGAAAACTATCTGCAATCGCAGATGTAATCCTTGCCGCGCCTGATCTTCATTAAAAAAAGCCGCTAAGTTGCGGCTTTTTTATTTAAGTGTGGCCAACATGGCTGTGCTATAGAACATCTTCTATCGGCAATAAAGACATAAGCCATACTTTAAAACGCAACCATGCACTGGTATCAGGCTCAGTGGTCAATCGCTGTTGGTTCTTTCTGTCTTGCCACACAATATCGCCCTGCTCGTCGAGGCTTAGTTGCCACGCATATTTAGGCATCTCCGTTGTGATCCATCGACTTAATAAGCGATTCATACGCACGGAGTGAATCAACAGCCCTTGCTCTGTGTTTAAATTAAACGAGCGCGGGTCTAGATTTAGCGAACCCACAAATATTTTGTCATCATCCATGGTCATGCTTTTAGCGTGCAAGCTGGCAGTGGAAGAGCCACGAAACCCTTTACGCTTCGGTTGCTGCGCGGCTAAGTCCAGATTACGCTTAAGCTCCCATAATTCGACGCCCATAGCCAACAGCTGCTGACGATAATCGGCATACCCAGCATGCACAACCGGCACATCGGTGGCGGCAAGCGAGTTGGTGAGAACAGTCACAGCAACCCCCTGCTCACGCCATTTCTTAATGAGCTCTAATCCCTTATCTTTGGGAATGAAATAAGGGGAGATAATGTTCACGCGCTGGCGAGGCTCTCCCATGGCTGCAAACAGCTTCGGTGCCATGTGCGTACTATTATTACGGCTATCGGTTAACAGCTTATTAGGGTCATCAACATATAACTGCGCTTCTGCCCAGTCCATAGACAGCTTACCGTTAACCAATGTTTGTACCAAAGTGGACTCTTTAAGCCTTTGAATATAGGGGCTTTCGTTGTGAAATGCGGTGCTAACGTAACGACTTAGGCGGCTTGATAACTGCGCCAAATCTTGGCTGTCAGCACTGCCAGACAATTCATTGATATCCTCAGCGAGTGGATGATTCCAATATAAGTCGAAAGCCATGGTTGCCTTATCAACGATTGGGCCGACACCCAGTACGTCAAAGTCAACAAATTGTGAGTTATGATCACCGGAAAAATAGGCGTTGCCAATGTTCCGCCCCCCAGTAATGAAGAGCTCGCTGTCAACGATAAAGCTCTTATTGTGCATACGCCGCGATACACGGGAATAATCAGTGATAAAACTTAAGAACCGCAACCGCCTGTGATTCAAAGGATTAAACAGTCTCACTTCAACGTTGTTATGCACCGCCAAAGCACTTAAATCTTGCTCTAAGTTCGCTTGAGATAGGTCATCAAGTAACAGGCGAACTCGCACGCCACGCTCGGCAGCACGCAATAAATAGGCACTCAACAGCTGTGAGGTTTCTTCGCGATGATACAAATAGTACTGTAAATCGACAGAGTATTGCGCTGTCTCTATCAGCGCAATACGTGCAGCGAAGGCATCTAGGCCATCAATCAAGGGATAAAACCCCGACAGTTCAGGGCTGGGCTGTTCGTCTATAACATTCGATATCAAAGCTGTTCCCTTCGCTGGCATGGAATAACTGGCATCATCTAAGTTGTGCACGTTATACGCTTTAGGGGCTACGCAACCGGCAACAACCACCACGGCAAAGACAAGTAATAAACGCGCGTTGATAAGGGCATCCATTGTGATTACCTAAGCAACGTAGTCTATTGTTAATATAACAAATTCAGGGGGATATAAAAGGAGGTAGGAGGATCATACGTCGCTATAGGGATTAAGCGACGTCGTCAGTCACATCAACAATATCAATCAGCTTTTGGTTAAGAATTTTTTTGGTGCAATTGCAGCATTTGCCACACTGCGAACCAACCTTTAGTTCTTTTGTAAGATCGCGCATTGAACGGGCTCCATCATCAATCGCCTGCTCAATTTTTTTGTCTGATACACCATGACATAAACAGATATACACGAATACAAACCACTCTCAATTGCGTTATTGGCTATAGTTTAATCTAAACAAAAATAGTTATCAATAAAAAATTATTGCTCTTTTATTGCGCTATCTACACTTTGCTAACAAGCAATTAGACATCTAATCATTGGTGCTGATAAAAAAATTTTGTATCTCTATTCTCGAGCTGTACCCGCCACCAAAAAAGCACTTTGACAGAACTATAACTCAATGTTTTAAATTGATATTTATCAATTCACCGACCAGTAAAAATTAGCCTTCTAGTCAACATAGATCTTTGCCTACGTTTGGATCTGAACAAACTCTGAAGCTTGATCATTTCAGCTCAAACTATTAATCTTTATTTTAATTGAACGGTCAATTAATAAAAATATGCCTAAAGTCGGAATGGAACCTGTGCGGCGTCAACAGTTAATCGACGCCACTTTAAACTCAGTTGCTGAGCTTGGCTTACATGCCACCACCATCAACAGCATTAGCAAACGTGCCGGATTATCTTCGGGCATCATTAGCCATTACTTTGGTGGTAAACAAGGTTTGATTGAAGCAACGGTGCGTTACTTATTAACCCAGCTGAAAATTAACTTGCTGGCGAAGACCACCGCTGACGACACGCTCAGTCCACGAGAGCGACTAAACTTAATCGTTGAGTCAAACTTTGCCCCCGTACAGCAACAGCATGACAGCACCCGAACTTGGCTGAGCTTTTGGGCGCAGTCACTGCACGACCCTGCCCTATTCCGACTGCAGCAGGTCAACAGTCGTCGCTTACGCAGTAATTTACAGGTGTCGTTTAATACCCTGATGCCACGCGACAAAGCCAAGCAGGCCGCCGAGTTGGCCGCAGGCATGATTGACGGATTATGGCTACGCTGTGTACTCAGCCGCGGCGAAGCCGATGACTTTCATCACGCTGAGCAGTTAAGTAAAAGTTATATCGATACCCTGATAGCGCAATTTGGAGAACAGTAAATGTCTTACCCTCGCTTACAAAGTTTTATTGATGGTGCCCCCATGGCCAACGCCAGTGGCGATGTGTTTGATGTCATTAACCCAGCAACTGACGAGGTCATCTATCAGGTCGAAGTGGCCGATGAGCATATCCAACAGGCCGCCATCGACAGCGCTAAAGCTGGTTTCGCGCAGTGGTCAGCGATGCAGCCTATCGAGCGTGCCCGCATTTTGCACAAAGCGGTGGCCTTGTTACGCGAGCGTAACGATGAGCTGGCGAAAATTGAAGTATTAGATACCGGTAAACCGTGGCAAGAAGCCGAGTGCGTCGATGTAGTCACTGGTGCCGACGCCATTGAGTACTTTGCCTCATTAGCGCCCACCGTAGTCGGTCAGCAGCAAGAGGTTGCCGGCGACTTTTACTATACCCGCAAAGAAGCATTAGGGGTGTGTGCCGGCATTGGCGCATGGAACTACCCTCTGCAAATCGCGTGTTGGAAATCTGCACCGGCATTGGCCGCAGGTAACGCCATGATTTTTAAGCCTTCGGAAGAAACCCCAAAAGGCGCCAACATGTTAGCGGAGATTTTCATTGAAGCCGGCGTACCAGCAGGGGTTTTCAATGTCGTCCATGGCGCCGCCGAGGTGGGTCAGTGGCTTACAACCCACTCAGAAATCGAGAAGGTCTCTTTCACCGGCGAAGTGGGCACAGGTAAAAAAGTAATGCAAAGCGCCGCCAGCAACTTAAAAGACGTCACCATGGAGCTCGGCGGCAAATCACCGCTATTGGTATTTGATGATGCCGATATTAGCGAAGCGGTCAGTGCCGCAATGCTTGGCAACTTCTACACCCAAGGTGAAGTGTGCACTAACTGTACTCGTGTGTTTGTGCAGCGTGGTGTTTATGAGCAGTTTATGAGTGAACTGCTCGAGCGGACACAAAAGAATATTATTGCCGGCGATCCGTTAGACCCTGAGGTGAACTTAGGCGCGCTGATCTCGAAAAAGCATCAACAGCTTGTGCTTGAGTACATTGACAAGGGTAAACAAGAAGGGGCTACCGTTGCCATCGGCGGTCATGCACTGACCCCAACAAGTGCGCCGCAAGGCTATTTTGTGGCCCCAACCGTGTTTACCGATTGCGATGACAACATGACTATTTGTCGCGAAGAAATCTTTGGTCCGGTTATGAGTGTCTTAGTGTTTGATGACGAGCAAGAAGTCATTGAGCGCGCTAATAACACACCTATGGGCCTGGCCGCTGGTGTAATGAGCCAAGATCTACGCCGCGCCCACCGTGTGATCCACCAGCTTGAGGCTGGTATTTGTTGGATTAATGCTTATGGCGCCTCCCCGGCAGAAATGCCTGTCGGCGGCTATAAGCTATCGGGCATTGGCCGCGAGAATGGCTTAGAGGCTATCAACCAATACCTACAAACGAAATCGGTGTACGTGGGTATGAACCAACTTGAGAGCCCTTTTTAAGGAGGTGTCATCATGAACAGCGAATTTGATTATATTATCGTTGGCGCCGGTTCAGCAGGTTGTGTACTGGCAAACCGCCTGAGTGCCGATAGTAACAACCGGGTGTTGTTACTTGAGACCGGCGGCAGTGATAAAAGTATTTTTATTCAAATGCCTACGGCGCTGTCTATCCCTATGAATACCAGCAAATATGCTTGGCAATTCCACACTGAGGCAGAGCCGTATTTAGATAATCGCAAAATGCATTGTCCTCGCGGCAAAGTACTCGGTGGCTCATCATCTATCAACGGCATGGTGTATGTACGCGGTCACGCCAAAGACTTTGACGAATGGCAACAACACGGTGCACAAGGCTGGAGCTATCAGGACTGCTTACCTTATTTCAAAAAGGCCGAGCAATGGTACCTCGGCGGTGACACTTATCGTGGTGGCGATGGTCCTTTGGGCGTAAATAACGGCAACGACATGAAAAACCCGTTGTATAAAGCCTTTATTGATGCCGGTCAGCAAGCAGGCTATGCCTTTAGCAAAGATTATAATGGTGCACAGCAAGAGGGCTTTGGCCCTATGCACATGACCGTAAAAGACGGCAAACGTTGTTCGGCGGCGCGTGCCTATCTGGATCCGGTCAAAGAGCGTAGCAATCTCACCATCGTCACTCATGCGAAAGCGCAAAAAGTGTTACTAGAGGGCAAACAAGCTCGTGGCATTCAGTATCGCGTTGGTGGCAAAGTTCATAAAGCCATGGCCAACAAAGAAGTGATTTTAAGTGCCGGGCCCATTGGCTCTCCACATTTGTTGCAGTTGTCTGGCATCGGTGACAAAGCCCATTTAGATAATGCCGGTATTCCCTGTACACACCATTTACCCGGTGTGGGTCAGAACCTGCAAGATCACTTAGAGTTTTATTTCCAATTTAAGTGTAAGCAACCTATTACCCTCAATGGCAAGCTTGGGCTGTTTTCAAAAGCCATGATCGGGGCTCGCTGGTTATTATTCAAAGATGGCTTAGGGGCGACCAACCACTTTGAATCATGTGGCTTTATTCGCTCTAAAGAAGGGGTTGAGTGGCCTGATCTACAGTATCACTTTTTACCTGCGGCGATTCGTTACGACGGCAAGAGTGCCTTTGCTGGCCATGGCTTCCAAGTCCATATTGGTCACAATAAGCCGAAAAGTCGTGGTCATGTGTTGGTTAAAAACAGCGACCCTGACTGTGCGCCAAAAATTCAATTTAATTACCTTCAACACCCGGACGATATCGAAGGCTTTCGTGCCTGCGTGCGCCTAACGCGCGAAATTATCAATCAAAATGCATTTGATGCATTCCGCGATGAGGAAATTCAACCGGGTACTGACGTGCAAACAGATGAGCAAATTGATGCCTTTGTGCGCCAAGCCGTTGAAAGTGCCTACCACCCTTCTTGCTCGTGCAAAATGGGTGAAGATGAAATGGCCGTGGTTGATAGTCAGGCAAAGGTACATGGTGTTGAGGGTCTGCGTGTGGTTGACTCCTCAATTTTCCCGACCATTCCTAATGGCAACTTAAATGCGCCCACCATTATGGTAGCGGAAAAGGCAGCCGACCATATCTTAGGAAAGACTCCGCTTGCGTCGCAGCATGTTGAAGTGGTCAACGACCCGCAATGGCAGCAGCGACAGCGTAGCCAAACTCTGTAACTAATACGATTTCACAAGGCTTTCTTGGTGCAGCTCAATAGCTGCGCCCTGGGCGCCTTATATTTTAAAAACAACAAAATGGAGAAAATATGAACTATTTCTACTTATATTGGGAGGGTGATAATGACTTTATGGCTTAGTGCTGGCATTTTATTTACCCTACTCGCTATCGTCTTTATCTTGGCGAAATGGGGGAATGTGCAGTGCGTGGGTGTCACCCCAGTACGAACCTTCACCTTTATTGCTATCTTGTTCACCTCCGGCCTGGATGTGGGACTGATCATGTTCCCATTGACCGAGTTTGGCGGTTATGCAGACATAAACGCAAGCCCAGAATATGCATTCACTAACCCGCTCGCCATTGAGTTTGGTTTTTGGGGCTTTTTCATCTGGAGTTTTTACTTCCTCACCTGCTTTTATTTCTGCGTAATTGAGCCCAAAGTAAAGTTCTTTGAGATCCCTTGGGTGAAGTTTATTAATAACGTGGTGATTATTGGCACTTGTGCCTTTACCGCTTCATTATTGTTGGCCAACTTACCATGGTATTTGCCTAGCATCGGTGATGGCGAGAGCATCATTCCGTTATTTTACCTCATTGTCTTTGCCGCTATTGCCTTTTCTGTTTACTCCAGTACCGACATTAAATATGTACGTGTATTGAGTGTATCCACGACGTGGGTCTTTATTGGTCTTATCGCCTTTATGTGGGGCAGCGCCTTCTTATGGGGTGATAGCGCCATGGGTGAGTACGCTCAGTCAGTGGCCATGCTGGGAGGCTATTTTGGCAACATCCACGAATTTATCTTCCCTATCAATGATTACCACGCCTTCTACCTGTTTTGGTGGTTCGCATGGAGCATCATGATTGGCCAATTTACCGCCCGCTTTGTCGGTGGTCTTAAAACCTATCAGGTGCTAGCAGCAATGTTGATCTTCCCCTCTATTCCAATTGCGCTGTGGTTTGCGGTGTTATACCACTATCACGATGCAGGGCTAGATACGACGGGTATCCGTAACTTCGCCATGGTGTTTGTCGGCATTATCTTCGTGATCAACTCGTTGGACTCATTAATCCGTCTTTATAGTGACAACCTCAATCTGACGACTAAGCGTCTGGGTAAATGGCGTTACATGGGCTTCCATTTTCTAGCCTTAGCAGCGCTGACACTGTTGTTTACTTTTGACTTCTTACAAATCCAATGGGTCGGTGCCTTGGTAATTGGTCTATTCTTTAGTTGTTTAGGCTACATTTTGTACACCAAATTCAAAACCGTGAGCAACATCGATAGCTCACCAAAAGAAAACCGTCTTGATTATAAAAAAATAGAATCCGTACATTAGGAGCAATGATGAGAAAAACAATTTACTCTTTAAGCGCAATCTCGTTAATGATGGCCTCACAGGTCGCATTGGCTGATTGGTCAGCAACAATTACTGGTGCTAGCGACTACACCTTTAATGGTGTAAGCCAAACTGAAAACGACCCAGCGCTGCAAGGGAGCATTGATTACGCTGCCGATAACGGTTTCTACGCCGGCAGCTGGGCGTCAAACGTCGACTTTGGCGATGGCACTGACTTAGAGTGGGATTTCTACGTCGGCCAATTTCGCCAGTTGAACAACCAGCTGTCTGTGGATTATGGTATCGCTTATTACAGTTATCACGGCGCATCTAGCTCCAGTGACGGTAACTATTTTGAAGCCTACACCAAATTTGCCTATGACTCGCAACTGGGTACTACCGAGGCCAACTTCTGGTACACCTGGGATTACTTTGGCACCGATGCTGGCCATGTTATCTCCATGCTAGCTCATAACTATGCACTGGCAGAGGGTCATAACTTGCGCTTAAGCGTAGACGCGTCAAACTCGCTAGATGGCGATAAGTTCGCGTGGCAAGCGGATGGCAAATCCTACGTACATTACCGTCTCGCCTATCAAACCTCCTATTCAGGCTTTGATTTCGAGTTAGCGGCAGAAGATACCAACCTTGATAGCGAATACGCTGATGAGCGCTTGGTACTGTCAGTGAGCAAAACGTTCTCACTGTAAATCCCCACAATGGGCGCCGACCATGGCGCCTATTTTATTAACGCTAAAACCTCTTTAAATTGCGGATGCTCGCAACTGTGCATCCATCCGAATATAGCCGTTTCTGCAGAGCATACTTGCACGCCAGCTTGACGCAGTTGCAAAAGCGCCCATTGTTTGTTTTCTTGTTTTCGTGAACACACTGCATCGGCTATCACACTCACTGTGTAGCCCTTAGCCAATAGATCCATTGCCGTGAAGTAGACACAGACATGACTTTCCATACCACACAAATAGATGTGCTGGTGCGAGCCTAATGCTTGCTCAAAATCTTTATGCTGGGCGGCACTGAACGTTGTTTTGGTAATATAGTTGGCGTTCCCTATTTTAAGTTGTGCATCGGTTGGCCCAAGACCTTCAGGGTATTGCTCTGTCACCACACAATGAATATCAAGGCAGTGACTGGCGCTAAGTAGCAACTGCACCTGAGCACGTATATGGGTGTACTCGCTCATAGCGGGTGCTAACTTAGCTTGCATATCAACAACCACTAAGGTTGCATTTTGTGCATTATTGTTCATTAAACGCTCCACTTTGTTCCTTTTTGTTTTCCGAAATTCATCATAAGGTGTGGTTTTTTCAAAGTAAAATTATAAAGATATAGTGACGAACCAAGGTTCTATGCTAAATTTATGTATTATTGTTAACGATTAGTTGATGCCTAAATGCCCTGAGGGATTTAAGGCTAATATGTTGGTTTCAACTTCAATTGGGGTCAGCCATTGCGTCGTCTACATAGCGCATGTATTACTGTGCTTTTCATGCTTTTGCATTTATTTGCTACACCCTCACAGGCACACGTCAACGATGCTGGATACGGCTATCAGCTCCAACGTTTATCCACTGATGAGGGCTTGTCTCAGGGCTCGGTTAGTGCCATAGCCCAAGACGATTTCGGCTATATGTGGTTCGCCACAGGGCGTGGTTTAAATCGCTACGACGGCTATAAGGTGACGCTTTTTGAGAGCCAACACTCGGCACTAAGTAGTGACTTTATTTTGACCATGCTTAAACTAGCAAATGGCAAACTACTCGTGTCGACGCAGTTCAGCGGCGTGTACTTGGTCGACCCGGCCACGCTCACTTCCAAGCAAATCATTGCCAACACCCTTAGTGAACACAAGATAGACTATGTTAGCGTCTCTGCAATCGCTCAAGATCCCCTGAACCCTG
The DNA here is from genome assembly GCF_022347875.1 of Pseudoalteromonas sp. CNC9-20. Lineage (NCBI taxonomy): Bacteria > Pseudomonadati > Pseudomonadota > Gammaproteobacteria > Alteromonadales > Pseudoalteromonadaceae > Pseudoalteromonas > Pseudoalteromonas sp. CNC9-20. Next base: position 530,698 of record NZ_JAKRFS010000002.1, read on the forward strand.
AGCGTGTTTGGCTTGGCTTAAATCATCATATTTTCAGTCTCGATTTAACCGATAACTCACTCACCCATGCCTTTAGTATTGCCAATGAAACCCATATCATCCGCGCCTTGCTGCCACATCAAGATGGGCTTTATGTCGGTGCATCTAATGGCCTTTACCATTATCAACAAGGCCGAGTGAAGCAAATTAACTACCTACCCAAGAGCGAAGCGCCGAGCGGCGATCAGCAAAACGTGAAACTGTTGCGCTTTGACAGTGAATTCGGCCTGATGATCGGCACGGTAGAAGGCTTGTACAGCATGAGCCTCTCGAGCCCCAATACATTTAGAACATTATTGCCAAGCTACAACATATGGGGCTTCCAACGCTATGGGCTTTATGACTTTATCGCCACAGATGAGGGCTTAAAACAATTTAATCGGCAATCTTTGCGCGCGCAAACACTGGTCCAATTTAGTAAATCGCGCTTTGCCGTCAGCGACAACAGTATCCAAGTACTCTTTCGCGATAAAGGTGGCATGTTGTGGCTCAGCTCTCGCTCCCAAGGAGTATTCTCGTGGTCGCCGCTGTCTATGCGTTTTCGCCAGCGAACGCTTCCTAGCGGCCAATATAAACATGGGCATATCGCTTGGGGCATGCATGAGCAGGCCGATGGTACATTGTGGGTGGGCAGCGATAACGGCCTCAATCGTCTCAGTGCCAATGGTGAGAGTGAGGCATATTTGGTCAATAAGGACGATAAGCTCGCCATTGGCCAACAAACTATCTATCGTATCTCACCAGCTACACATCAACCAGACTCGCTTTGGTTAGATTCGAGCTACGGCAGTGAGCTATTTAACATCAAAACCAGTACCCTCACCCGACCGTTAGAAAAAGCAGATAGACCACAAAGCTTCGACCCCCAGAGTTACTATGGCGGGCTTGTGCAGTTACCTGACAATCGGGCGTTTTTTATCGCCCCCAGTGGCTTTTATATGTATGACCCCGAGGCCAACCGCATTACCGATGTGCCAGCACTAAATCGTGCGCTTTTGCCTGATTTAGCCACGCACTTTCTATCGCCGCTGCCTAATCATCCGAACGACCCACTGCTCAGCCATAGCGGTACGCTTTATCGCTATGACACCTCGCGCCAACAAGTTGAGGTGGTTTATGAATCCGCCAACACGAACCCGCAGCACTTTAATTATATTGATGGCTGGACGGTCGATCAGAATAATTCCTTGTGGTTAAGCATCGATAACGAGGGCTTAGTTGCTCTTGATATGGAAACACTTGAGGTTCGCGCCCGAATAGGCCTCGAACAAGGATTAAAAAATCTTGGCGTGTATACGCCGGTGGTGGATGATTTAGGTTACTTGTGGTTTGGCTCCAACAACGGCTTGTATCGATTAAATATAAACTCTGAACACGTGCGCTATTTCACCGTAGAAGATGGCCTATCCGCATCGGAGTTTAACGCCTTCGCGGTACTTAAGCGAAGCAACGGCGAGCTGGTATTTGGGACTGTAAAAGGGTTATTGGAAATAGACCCGACGGACTTCGTCTCTGGCAACACCCAGTATATTGCACCACCACCGCAAATCACCAATATTGATTTATTATCTCGTTCAATCGATTACTCCCCTATCAGTTATATTGACAAGCCGCTACAGTTACAACACGACGACCTCGGGCTGACAATATCCTTTTCTAGTTTTAACTTTTTACACCGTAGCCAAGTGCGCTACCGCATTAGTTTATCTGGAGCCAGCGACTTTACTTATAACGATTACAAAGACAACACCTTACAGTTTGCAAAACTCAACCCCGGACGTCATGAACTAAGCATTCGTGCTTTCGACCCGGTCTCCGGCAAGTACTCGCGTGAGGCGCGTCTTATTGTTAATGTGGCCTACGCGCCATGGCGTTCGCCGCTTGCAAAAACCATGTATGCCTTACTCGCCTTTGCGATTATTGGCGCTTGGCTAATGTACTTACGCGCACAACAACGCAAACTACGTGACGCCCACAGTGTAGCGATCAACTCGCAACAGCAAACCAACCTAGCTCTGCAAAGCAGTAACAGCGGTGTGTGGCACTACTATGTATCTGAGCGCCAATTTGCGCAGCGGCGTCTAAGCGACGAACTCGGTTATGCTAACAGTTTTTTGAGCTGCTCATTTGAGCAACATGCCGAACTTATTCATCCCCATGATGTGGAGCGCTATCGTACCCAGTGGAAGCGCTTTTTAAAGCAAGGAGAGCAAGGCACTTGGGAGTGTACCTATCGCATTGCTCACAGCAGTGGTGAATGGCTGTGGTATCACGAAGTTGGGCGCATTACCGAATGCGACTTACAGGGGCATGCGCGAGTAGTATCAGGCATCTATACCAATATCACCGACGCGAAAGCCTCAGCGCAGCAAGCCACAGTATTAGGTGAAGCCATCAGCCAGATCAGCGATTGGTTACTTATTTTAGATGAGCATATGCAGCCGTTCTCCGCCAATCATAGTTTCCTGCAAGCCTTTGCCAGCAAACAAGCGCCACAACTTAATATTCAGCCATTTGTGCGTGCTCTGGGTAAACACAAATATAAGAAGTACATGAGTATCATTGGCCGCTTAAAAGCGGGGCAGAACTGGCGTTGTGAAGAGCAGATCCGCACCAAGCATAACCGCCACCATCCGGTGCAGATAAGCGTCACTGCGGTGTGCCGTGATAATAACGACAACCGTGATGAGGTAAGCTACTACGTCATCGTGATCACCGATTTGACCGAGCAAAAGCGTGCTGAAGACGAGTTACGCTACTTAGCCAATTACGACCCCTTAACCGGGTTACCGAATCGCACTATGATGCGCTCAAAAATATCCCAAGCAATTGACTATGCTAAAGAAAATGCTTCCCTTTTGGCCCTATTATTTATTGATTTGGACAAATTTAAGCCGGTAAATGATTCGTTTGGCCATGCCGTAGGTGACCAAGTGCTGTGCTGCATTTGTGAGCGCATCAGCGAACAGTTAGACGACAATGCGCTGCTCGCGCGTCAAAGTGGCGATGAGTTCTTGTTACTGATAGAACATGTCCATTCACCACAGATGCTCAGTGAATTTGCTGAGCACTTAGCCAAGGTGTTAGAGCAACCCATAAAAATTGGCAATATTACTATCAATATCTCTGTCAGTGTGGGAATTGCGTTGTCTCCTTTCGATGCGGATAACGCCGAAGATCTTATTCGTAATGCCGATATGGCGATGATCCATGCCAAGAATGCGGGCCGTAATGGCTATAAGTTCTTCACCGAACAAATGAACAACCGCATTACCCATAAGTTAATGCTAGAAAATGCGTTACAAGATGCCTATCGCGATGAGGTGTTACTCAACCACTACCAGCCCATTGTGCATGACTTCCAAAAGCGCATCGTAGGTGTGGAGCTCCTTCTGCGCTGGCCACATGAAGGCACTTTTATCTCTCCGGGAGAATTTATCCCCATCGCCGAGGAAATAGGCTTAATTGATGCCATTACCGAGCAAGCACTACACAGAGCCCTGCGCGATTTAAAGCCTTGGTTTGAGAGCTCTGATGATTTCTATTTATCTTTGAACCTGTCGCCTATTCATATCTTAAAGTCGAATTTAAGCGACCGCCTACAAGATATTTTGGCTCTTCACCATGTTAGCCCCACCCAGCTTCGCTTGGAGATCACCGAAAACACCCTACTAGAGGATAAAACCAAAGCGGCAGAGCAACTTAACCGCTTGCACAGCGCCGGATTCAAACTTTTCCTTGATGACTTTGGCACTGGTTTCTCATCACTGACCTATTTGAGTCAATTCCCCATTGATGTCATTAAGATAGACCAAAGCTTTGTACGGCAAATTGGGGTAAATCCAACCAATGAATCCATTATTCGCACCATTCACAACTTGGCGCGCAGCCTTGGCCTATACTGTATCGCCGAGGGGGTGGAGACCAGAGAGCAAATCTTTTTCCTCAATAAGTTAGGGTGTCACCATTTACAAGGATTCTTCTTTGCTCGACCAGTGGACGCACAAACACTGCTATCGAGTGAGTTTATCGATGGCGTGATTGATAAAACCAAGAGTTTGTAGTGCTTGAGTGTCGTCGATGCTTTGAGTTTACGCCTAGTTAGTGGGAAATATTTAACACAGCGCGAAGACTGCGGTGCAACTCATGCGCTTGCAGTGGCTTGGAAACGAAGGCATTCATCCCCGCCGCCAAACAACGGTTTTTGTCCTCTTCATAGGCGTTGGCAGTAATCGCGATAACGGGCATGACGCCATATTTATGCGGCTCTTTGCGAATATGTCGGGTACATTGATACCCATCCATGTGCGGCATTTGGCAATCCATGAGCACCACATCATAGCGTTGCTGCTGGAGCATATCCAAAGCTTGCACCCCATCTTGAGCGATGGCCACCTCACAGCCCAAAGGTTCAAGCATCTTGGCAAGGACTAATTGATTTACAGCGTTGTCCTCAACCACAAGAACGTGTCGCTCAGTTAAATCAGGCGCCGAGAGTTCGCTATGTTGGTTAACCTCGATGTCCTCACAGGCTGGCGCTTTGATGGTAAAACTAAAGCAGCTGCCTTCTCCTTCATCGCTGGAAACGCAGATATCGCCGCCCATTTTTTGTACCAACGAGCGACAGATTGCCAGTCCCAGACCAGTGCCTCCGTACCGCCGAGCTGTTGACACATCAGCCTGAGTAAATTCCGTAAAGATACGTGCTTGCTGCTCTTCGCTCATGCCTATGCCAGTATCACGCACCGTCACTTGAAGCTCATCATCGCGGTATTGCACGCTAAGGACAATCTCTCCTCGCTCGGTGAATTTTTTCGCGTTGCTTAATAAGTTGGTGATCACTTGGTTGAGTCTGAGCTCATCAACACGAATACTAGAGGGCACATTCGGGGCAGTTTCGCACGCAAAGCGCACCTCTTTGTTGTCGTTGGCGCTATTAAATACCTGCTCTACGTGAGTGAAAAATGCCCGTGTAGCCAATGGCTGTGCGTTCAATTCCAAGGCATTGGCTTCAATTTTACTAAAATCCAGTATGTCGTTAAGAATTTGCAGTAGGTTTTGTGCACTTGCATCCAAGGTGGTTAAATACTGGCGTTGCTGGGCGCTCAGCTGCGAGTCTTGCAGCAAAATGTCGGTGATCCCAAGCACACCGTTCATGGGTGTACGCAGCTCATGGCTCATGTTAGCTAAAAACTGTGACTTTGCTCGGCTGGCCTGGTTCGCCCTATGCACCGCAGTCTTGAGCTCTGCAGTTTGCTCTTGTACTTTACGCTCCAGCTCTTGATTAAAGCGCGTTAGTTGTTTGTTCAAATCGCGGTTGCGGTCATCGGATTGTGCTAGCTGCTCAAAACTCTGCTGGAGTTGCACCACCAGCGAATCAAACTGTTCGTGTAGTTGCTGAACTTCCTGCCATTCGTGTTGGCTAAGCGGCGTCTTATTTGGCAGCATCGGGTAGCGCTGCATTACTTGGGTTAAAAAGTTAAGTGGCGCCACCAATCTTTGGCTTAGCTGGCGAATGAAAATTCCTGCCAGCAGCAAGAGTACCAGCGTGAGCAGCAACACGTACAACCAGGTTGAAGCGACCACAGAGTTTACATGGAGGCGGTTCATCATAGCGATGACCGTCCAACCTGTTTGGGAGCTATTAAGTGACCGGCTGTAATACAGCTCATTGTTAGCAGAGCGGTATAAAGCGCTTGAATCACCGTTAAACTCCGCTAAAGCAGGTTGCTCGAGGTGGCTTAGCACTTTGTAAGTATTTACACTGCTATACACCACGTGATTGTTGGCATCAATGACCAGCAATTCCCCTTGTTGCTCAAACAAGTAGGGCCGAAAGCGACGAAAGGACTCTAATCGCAGCGAACCTTCAATCACGCCTGCAAACTGTTGTTTTTCGTATATCGGTGCAGAGATGCCAACAATGGGGTTGTCACCTAAGCCACGACCGCGAAAAACACTGGAAATATAGCCGTTAGGGTGGCTGTGCGCTTGCGTGAAGTAATCGCGGTCTGTCACATCTCGCTGCTGTGCGGAGAGCCCATCGAGAAGCGACTTGGGCCATCCCACATACGCCACCCCTTGCTGATTGATCAGTACCGTAGAAATAAAGCCAGGGTACATTTGCCCTAAATGACTAAGCTGCCAACGCTCATCAACACCTTGCGCCAAGGTATCGCGCGCCGAAACAATAGCATTTTGGTGCTGTTCTAGGTAGCTATCTATTTGTTGCGATACCCTATCTGCATGGGCGCGTAATTGTGTATTGACCTCATACTCTATACGTTCATAGTGGTCGTTAACCAAAATCACGGTCGTCAACAGCACCACCAATAGAATCAATACACTGACCACGTAGCTGAGAATATGTTTGAGCGAGTTTTGCCGATAGTGCCAAACTATAAAGGGTAAAAAGTAGCTTAATAGGTCAACTACAGCTAATGAAATAATGGCGTTAAGTAAATACTTGAAAATAGCAGTGGTAAGCGATAACCACGGCAACTCGACCATCCAATGGCCAAAAGCCACCAGCAGCGGCAAGCCAATCAGCAGCCAAAAGACTCCACCCCATGGCAATAACGGACGCCTTAAGCGGCGACAACAAAACCAATGCAGCCATATCAACTCGAGCAAAAATGCGATACTGGGCCAAGCATGTTGCCAGCGATAAAAGATAAAAGCAGAGGCAATAGCCAAGGTGATAACACTGTAGCGTAAGCCCAAGGCAACGAGGCTCAGCAACACAAAAATTTGCCCGAATAAAAACTCAGAACTGTCCAAAAACCATACAGGTATTAGGTGCGTCAACCCGCCAATCAGGCCGAGTAAGCAAGCCACCATGAACTTGTTGCTGCTTTGAAGTCCGGTGCGAATTGTGCTCATTTGTAGGAAAGCTTAAAAACTTATAGGAACTGCATAGTCTTAGTGTTGTACACAGTGATGCGCTTGTCCATCTTCGGAGTGCGGATGAGCCTCTATTTGCAGTACGCTGTGCTCAACATTAAAGCGTTGTTTTAACATCTGTTCGGCATTGTTTCGACAGACAGCATCATGAGCCGCGACAGTACATTGATGTTTCAACACGATATGCGCGCCAACGGCGAGCTGCTTGTCAATTCGAGATACGGTCACATTGTGCACACTGTGTACGTGAGCGAGTTTAGTCATCGCCTTTTCAATAGCTTGTGCACTGGGCAAACGCCCTTCTTGATTCTGCAACCGCTTTATACACTGCACAATAAGGCGCAAACCGGTGAATAACACAAAGACGGCTATCACCATGCTAAAAAGCACATCCAATTGCTGCCACCCAGTGAGCGCGATAGTGACACCGGCCACTAAGGTACTGACGGTGGAGAGCAAATCAAAGAACGTATGGAGAAACACCGCGTACACATTAATGCTGTCTTTGCGGCCCTTGTACAGCACCCATGCGGCGCATCCGTGAAAGACAAAACCGATACTTGATACCCACGCCATAATGGTGGTGTTAACGTCTTTGTGATGCCCCTCATGCATTTCAAAATACCGCTCAGAGCCAAGAAACAAAATGGTTAAGCTAATTCCCAAATACAGACTGCCATTAATAAGCCCGCCCACTAATTCGGCTTTTTTATAGCCTTCATTAAAGTTGCGTGCCAAATGAATAGCGATAGAGGACGCCAAAATAGCGATAAATAACGTGCTGTTGTGCACAAATAAATGACCGGCATCGGCGAACACCGCTAAAGAGTTTGCGTGATAAGCCCCTATTAGCTGGATGACCATAAAGCTACAGGTTATAGCGAGCGCAATAAGTAAGCGTTTGCGAGAAGCCTGGTGTGTGGTGATGTCGGTCATGCGCGCCGGATGATACTCGGGAATGATATATAGTCGCAATTGTACTTGTTTTGCGACTATATTACACCCGTTTTCATCACCACCCATTGTGAATGCACAAGAACTGCTCATAAAAGAGTGATAGGCGCCACTGCCCGCTTTGGAACCAATCACCGCTCTAACTTGCCGGTCATATCGATAACTAAATTTCCCTAAAAATCATCCATATGTAACTTTTTTGTTAAATTAGCATTGAAACTATGCTTTTTTTAGCTAATCTCAAAGTCGCGTGGTGACACAACAGGACTGAAGGATTGCTCTTGTGTGTAACCAAAACGCAAAAACACATTTATATAAGGAAATATAATTATGAAACTAGTGAAATCACTCTCTACTGTGGCCTGTGTTATCGGCCTATCTCTTGCTTCAACCTCCTCTGTATTAGCTGCGTCTTCGACCTCGGTAGTCGGCACTTGGCGCAACCATGTCAATTGGAATTGTAATACTGCGGGCTCAACGCCGATTACCGCTGCGTTATTTACAATTAATGCCGATGGCACATGGAGCTACCCATACGGAGGCGGTAACTGGTGGCAAGAAGAGGGATTGGTGATCATCTCTTTCGATAGCTACCCGACTTTGCAGTACGTGGGTAATGTGACTAAAGATGCCGTTGTTGGCATTCAAGGCTACTCCGACAATCCAGGTTCTCGCGGCTGCTTCTATTTGTTGCGTGAACAAGCGGGTAAAGCCAGCGACGTTAAACATTATGTTGATGGTAAGGATGCGGTTACCAATCGTTGATCACTTTTATGGCGGTGCCCTATACACCGCCTTTTGTCCTTATTGCCCATTGCTGCGCAAATAAAATTCATGCTAAGTTGCTGAGGTAATAAATAAAAGCGTATGCAGGGTTTTACCTATCTCCAATTCATCTCTAAGCCATGCCCTTGTTGTTGAAGGGGGCGCGATGCGTGGTATTTTTGCCACCGGCGTACTCGATACGTGGCTGCAACAACGCTACCAGCCCTTTGATATGTATTTTGGTGTGTCCGCTGGCGCAACCAATATCGCCGCTTATTTGTGCCAACAACACCAGCGCAACTATAAGGTGATCACGGATTACTCGTGCCGGCCCGAATTTATTAATTACCTACGTTTTGCACGCGGCGGGCACCTGTTTGATTTGGATTGGCTATGGCAACAGACCATTGCTGATATCCGCTTAGATTTAGCGACATTTGCGAAGCAAGTCGCACCATTTTATGTGGTGGCCACCAACATCGCCAATGGTCAAGCCGAGTATTTAAAAGCCAACGCCGATAATTTAGAAGCGATTTTAAAAGCCTCTTGTGCGCTGCCTTTGGCCTATCGCGATTACCCGCAAATTGGCGATAAGCAATATACCGATGGGGGTCTGAGCGACTCCATCCCCGTGCAACAGGCTTACTTACAAGGAGCGAAACGCATCACCGTGATTTTGTCCCAGCCGTTGGGCTATCGCAAAAAACCGAGTCGCTCACACTGGGTAACACGACGCCTACTGCGCGACACCCCGGCACTGATCAGTGCCTCGAGCCGCCGAGCAGAGGGATATAACCAAAGCTTAGAATTTATTCATTCACCGCCGCCGGATTGTCATATCGAGGTCATTGCCCCCGAACCAGAGTTTGCTGTGGGCAGAACCACACGCAATGCGGCCAAATTACGCCACGGCTACACTCTAGGCTGTCAGCAAGGGCTAAACTATTTGCAGCGGCTAAGCATCACTTAGCGAGAGCGTATTTAGACCACAAAAGCTTTCACTTGCTGTTGCAGGCTATCAGCGAGCTGCGCCAATTCTTTACTGGCATCGGCGTTTTGCTGTGAGCTTTGCGATACGCTGGTAATGCTGTCGTTAAATTCATTAATATTTTGGCTTATCTCCGCAGCCACTGTCGTCTGCTCTTCGGTGGCTGTAGATACTTGTAAATTCATATCGGCAATGTCAGCGACCGCTTCACGAATACGGTTAATGGCGGTTGCCGATTCTTGGCTGTGATGCTCACTTTCTTTGGCGCTGTCATCGGCACTCTGCATCGCTGCCACCGCCTGGCCAGCCATATCCTGCAGCTTGGCGATCATGGTATTGATGTTTTCTGTGGCCTGTTGAGTATTGTGTGCCAGTGTACGCACTTCATCAGCAACCACCGCAAAGCCACGCCCTGAATCTCCGGCGCGGGCAGCTTCAATGGCAGCATTCAGCGCTAGCAAGTTGGTCTGCTCAGCCACCCCTTGAATCATGAGCACCACTTGGTTGATCTCATTTGACTGGGCATTCAGCTCACCAATCAATTGGGCGTTTTGCGCAACAATACGAGATAAGGTGCGAATAGCCTCAAGATTATCATCGATGGTTTGACTGCCCTGCTCTGCCAAGCCATCCGCAGATGCAGCATGTTGCGAGGTATTTTGCGCGTTTTGAGCCACTTCTTGAATCGCTGCACTCATTTGTGTAATGGCGGTGGCTATCATCGCACTTTGTTGCTCTTGCTGGGTTGCAGTCGAGGCCACCTGGGCACTGATCGCTTGCATTTGCTCTGACGCCGATGACAACGTCAGTGTCGCACCCGTGACGTCAGTAACCAAAGTGTGGATTCGGCTAAGCATATGATTGAAGTGCTCAGCTGTAGTGGCTATTTCGTCTTTCCCGGTGACTTTGGCACGCAGGGTCAAATCGGCTTGTTCGGCAATGGTTTGAATGGTGCCCTGCAAGTGGCTCAAAGGCCCATGAATAGAGCGGTAGATAAACCAAGCCAATAAAGACATGAAGGCAATGGTCAAGATGATAAAAACTAACAACAAGGTGGTGACGTGGGAAACTTGCTCATCGGCACTGTCGCGAAACCGCTGCGCTTCTGATAGCTGCAAATCGATAAGTGCCGCGTAGCTGCCACTGAGTGGGTCAAAAACACTGTAAAGGTCGGCTACAAACTGCGATTGGTCCATCGCTTTAAAGGTGCCATTTTCTATGGCCCGCATGTACGCATCAGTTTTCTCAGCCACCGGTGCGAGGTACTCATCCACGTCTTCGGTTAAGCGCTGCTCTTCAGTTGTGAGTTTAGTTTGTAAATAGTCCTGCCAGTGCTGCTGCGCGGTGGCTTTCGCCTGTTCAATCAAAGATATAACTTGCGATTTGTCGATAACGCCAGCGCGATACTTATGCAATAAATCGACAATGTTGACCGCGTAATTATCTGACACCACTTTAATTTGCTTTAATGGCACCACCCTATCTTTATAAATACTGTCAACGCCCTCGCCAATGGTATTAAGTTGAGACATACTCAGCGTCGCTGAAATAATAAGTAATACAATTGGAATTATGGACAAAATAATCAGTCGCATCTTTACAGACATGGTATTGAGCATGGGACACCCTCGTAATTTAAACTAAGATTTTTGTGCCTATCCATGCACTTCATGCAACAGCAGTTGCTACTTAATTATTTTCGAAGATAAGCAAATGCGCCAATCCAGTTTAAAAAATTACCGTTCTCACCCCGAGATAATATGTAAAAAACGAGTGTGATTAGCTATTCGCGCTAACCCATATGTGATCAATACGATGGACTACAGTTGGTCTTTTAATGGCCACGAACCCAACCATTACTTAACAAGTAACGACTGCCTGAGGTGACCTTAGTAACTGCATGCTCACTGATATCGGGGCGAAATAACTTGATTCGTTTAGAGCTGTAAATAGGCGATTTACAAACAAACTGACCGCCACAGCGTGCTTGTTTGAGGATAATATTAAGCCGATAATGCCTGCCTGCGGTTACTTTGTCAGTGTGCGTGGGCACCTCACAGCCTTGTGGGAACTTGAGCAAGTAGACATCGAATTTTAGCGGCCACCATGCCCTTGCCAGCAACATTTTCTCATAACCGCTTTTCTGGCGGCCTTTTTGCCATCTAAAAAGTGTATTGAACATGCGCATAATCACCTTAGGAACTCACTATCTTTTGCAATACTCAGTTATTCACTTATTTCATTACGGTCGCCATGGCGCGCAGGGATAGAGGCGACAAAAAGTGCAAATCAACCAAACTTGGCTGCCAGCCTTGGGCCAGATGTTAAGCTTTGTTGAGCATCGCACAGGACTGGCCCACTAAATAGCCATGTACTAGTTGCTTAATTTTATCTTGCAACCATCTTGGGCCGTGATCCGAAAGATCATTATGGCGAGCGTCAGGTATTTGCACTACGCAGATATCGCTTTGCACTGTGTTTGCAGGTAACACTCCTTCATCGGCAGCAAAGTCGCTTGTCCGAATTGAGAATATGTTGATATCGGTATTTCTAGGTAAAGGAACACGGCGGTGATCCAATGTAATTATTGATTTAATATAAGGCTCCTTTTCATTTCCTAGCCACGAAGAAATATCGCCACCATTGGAATGCCCAATTAAAAGCAGCTCATTAAACGCATAGTTCGAATAGCGAGACTGAAGCTGACTCTTAAGAAACGCCAATGTCTTGGCACCCCTGACCCAATTCTCGCGTCGAGTCTCGTATAGATTCCCCGTTACCGACAGTGGCGGATCTTGAGGGAGCTCGTGAGCGACAGAAACCACCATATAGCCCAACTCACGAAGCTGCTCCTCTAAAAAAGAATACTGGGTGTGAGCAACACCGTACCCCGCGCTGAGAAATGCGACAGCACACTTGCTCTCGATGGTGCAGTCCTGCTCATTAATTGGATAAGATATTTTAACAGGAATGCCTCTATCCCTAGCTTCATCATAGATAATCTTTGCTTGCACCAGGGGGATACAAAAAATAGGGATAAGTAGCCATATATACAGGTACTTCATTTTCTCTCCTTAAGGCCTCACACCCTACTCAATGGGCAAAGTTACTCATGGTATTTTCTTATTACCGCAATTTTGCCGTCTTCAATTTCCAATACTTCCATCATGACTTGGCTATATTCTATCGGTTGATTATTTTCAGGGTGGGTGCCCTTAGCGTAGTTTTTATATCTTATAGCAACTGCTGAGTGGTTAAATGTAAATACATCCAATAGCTCTGCATTGTATTCGCTGTGGGCGCCAAGATAAAAAGTCATCCCTTTTCTCATTGCCTCTTTGCCATTTGGTAAGCGCGAATCATCTGTCACCCAAGGTAAGTGCGAATGCCCAACATCCTCTGTAAGTAAATTAAGATGGGTCTCCAGCTCTTTCTTTGTTGCTCCTGGGCTTTGCGTGGCAACCATGGTATCGAAATACTTTTGAGCAAGTTCATTTAGATCAATTTTTGTCTCTTTGGCGGATAGCGATGCTGAAACCAAAATTGATACTGCAAAGAATAGGTATTTTTTCATTGAAAACTCCGTTTTCGGTTAATTCATATAACATGTTTATAAAGACCCAGCCGCGTTCCTCGAAGCCAGTAATGCGATTGAATTCAAGCGACTCATTCGCAAATTTATCCAAAGCGAGCACTGAATGCCACCCTAAGTTTTGGGTAATGTGACGAGTTACACCATTGTACGATTACAGTAAGTGGCCATTTCAAAGTCACTGATGTTCATGGCGATATTCGGAACATTCGGAAATAACGTTACCAGCTTTGATACCATTTGCTGCGATAGCATCGCCTTTTGCTCAGTCGTCCTGCCTTGCATGATGGAGGCGAAAACATGAATGAAGGGCTCTCGCTTATTACCTACAGAGTATTTTTCGAAAGAGTTTATTCTGACTTTGATATCACGTTCATCAAACAAATTGGTAGCACAAGCTTGCAAAAAAAGTTGTTCAATAATAAAGGCTTCATCATGGGAGACGAAGATGTCCTGTGAGCAATCCATTACAAAATGTGGCATTAATCCTCCGCCGACGGTCTGACTAACAGGTATTGTCCCTGCTTTACACGCTAGCATACCTTGTAAAATTGAAATTCGCTAATGAAGGTAAAGCAATGAAAAATAGACTGAAAAATGACAGCTAACAACACCGGTAGCGCGGCATAAGTATAAGTGGGCGGCATTCAAATAAAACCACTTAATCGGTAGGGGGACATGCACAATCAGCTTTACCGCTTACATTGGCAGCTGCTTTCAATTTTCACAGCACAGGAAAAAAGCCGCTCATTGAGCGGCTTGGGGACTACACATCTGGAGATTTCAGGGTGTGTGCAGTATCTACTTTAAGCGGCATCACTTTGCGCTTGGTCGTCGCTGTGACGAATTAAGTAATCAAAGGCGCCAAGACTGGCACTGGCTCCTGCGCCCATGGCAATAATGATTTGCTTAAAAGGCGTGGTAGTGGCGTCCCCAGCGGCAAAGACCCCAGGCAGGTTAGTCGCGCCTTTATCATCAATCGTTATTTCACCAAAAGAGCTTAAATCCAGACCACTGTCTTTCAGCCACTCGGTATTAGGCACTAAGCCGATTTGTACGAATACGCCGGCTAAGGCTACATGCTGCGATTGTTGTGTTTCGCGGTCGGTGTAATTAAGACCGGTCACCTTATTGCCATCGCCAACAATTTCGGTGGTCGCCGCATTGGTAATGATAGTGACATTAGTAAGGCTTTGCGCCTTTTTAACCAGTACGTCGTCAGCACGTAAGGTATCGGCAAATTCCAGCACCGTCACATGTTCAACAATGTTAGCTAAATCGATCGCTGCTTCAATGCCTGAATTACCGCCACCAATCACCGCTACCGACTTACCTTTAAAGAGCGGACCATCACAGTGCGGGCAATAAGCAACCCCGTGGCCTCGGTATTCACGCTCACCTGGCACATTCATTTCCCGCCAGCGTGCCCCCGTGGCGAGGATCAGAGATTTGCTCTGCAGTGTGGCACCATTATCCAAGGTGATGGCGCGGTTATCGCTGTCTAAACGCGCGGCGCGCTGATTATCGATGACATCGACATTATATTCTTTCACATGCTCTTCTAGCTGAGCTACCAGTTTCGGGCCCTCTGTGGCTTTGACCGAGATAAAGTTTTCAATGGCCATGGTATCGGCTACTTGGCCACCAAAGCGCTCAGCGACAATACCGGTGCGCAGCCCTTTTCGCGCCGCATAGATAGCTGCCGATGCACCCGCAGGACCACCGCCGACTACCAATACGTCATAGGGGTCTTTTTCATTCAATAGTTCGGCTTGGCGCGCCGCAGCTCCCTCATCGACTTTGTTAAGAATATCATTGAGGCTGATAGCGCCTTGGCTAAATAGCTCGCCATTCAAGTACACCGTAGGCACCGCCATGATGTTGCGCTGCTCGACTTCCTCTTGGAACAAGGCACCGTCTATCATGGTCACATTCACCTGAGGGTTCAAAGCCGCCATGGTATTGAGCGCTTGCACGACGGCTGGGCAGGTTTGGCAGCTCAGCGAGATGTAAATTTCAAAATTAAGGGTTTTATCTAAGGCCTGGATTTGCGTGCGTTGCGCCTCATCGGCCTTAGTTGCCACACCGCCGCTGTGTAGTACAGCGAGCACTAATGAAGTAAACTCATGACCCATCGGGACCCCAGCGAATGTAATCGAGGTGCCTTGCTCGCCAAGTACTTGCATCGCAGGGCGTCGCGCTGCTTGGTGGTCTTGTCGTATACTAATGCGCGGGCTCAACTCGGCCAAATCGTTGGCCAAGGTGTCTAATTCTTTACTTTTATTGCTTTCATCGAGGGCTAGAACCAGCTCTATATTGCCCGTCAATGCGCTAAAATGGCTTGATAATTGATTCTTAATGGTACTGTCTAACATGGTTAGCCTCTTCAAGCGTTAGAAAAATAAGGCGGTGTTGCCACCGCCCGAGTGTTGCGATTTAGGCGTTATTAGATTTTGCCGACAAGGTCGAGCGAAGGTGCAAGCGTTTCTTCACCTGGCTGCCAAGAGGCTGGGCATACTTCACCGTCGTGAGTAGCGATGTACTGTGCCGCTTGTACTTTACGTACTAACTCTTTAGCGCTGCGGCCTATGCCTAGGTCGTGCGTTTCAACCACTTTAATTTCGCCTTCTGGGTTGATAACGAAAGTACCGCGTAGCGCTAGGCCATCTTCTTCAATCATCACACCGAAGTTGCGAGTGATTTTGCCAGTTGGGTCGCCAATCATTGGGAACTCAATTTTATTAATGGTTTCAGAAGAATCGTGCCACGCTTTGTGGGTGAAGTGAGTGTCCGTAGACACTGAATAAACTTCAACACCCATTTCTTGCAATTGAGCGTAGTAGTCAGCCAAGTCACCTAGCTCCGTAGGACATACGAAAGTAAAGTCCGCTGGATAGAAAAACACGATTGACCATTTACCTAATAGGTCTTGCTCGCTTAGCTCAACGAAGTCACCTTGGTGATAAGCCGTGGCGTTAAAAGGTTGGATTTTGGTGTTGATCAATGAGTTGCTCATAAATTACCTCATGTTGTCTGTCATCAGTTTTAAATAATTAGCGGCGTGTGCCGCTTCGTTGATGAATAAGATAGAGGTTGTGCTTTAACAAATAAAACAGATTGATTCGATTACAACCATCGATAAATATGATTAACACTTAAACTTACTGCGATTTCTCAGACCGTTAATGGCTTTTTCGCCTGAACTCATTGAACTCTTTAACCTGCGCCACGTACAATTAGGAAAAGCATCCGCGCTGAGGTCTACTTTGTCTATTGCCCGTTATATCAATCATATCCAACTAGGTTACTTAGGATTACTGCCGTTTTTAGCCTTGGTTGGATGGAGCATGCTCAGTGGTCGCACTGAGTACGCTGGCACCATGTTCATTTATTATGGCATCGCGATTATGAGCTTCCTTGCCGGTCAGTTATGGCGCCCCGGTGAGCAAAGCTATGGGCGCGCTATTGCTGCCGTTATTCCCACCATCCCGCTGCCGCTGTTGGCGCTGGGCAATGAGCTGTTTACATTGGCGTGGTTAAGTGCCAGCTTTTGGCTGGTGCTGGCCATTGAAGTAAAACAGCCACAATGGGCAGAGCACCACAAGGACTATCGCAAGATGCGCTTTGTGCTTACCTCAGTGGTATTTGTGTGTCACTTGCTGATGATTGCCGCCATGCTCGACAGACCTTAGACAGCTTCACAGCAATACAGTACACTGCGCGCTCTGATTTTTCGGTGAGATGGCCATGATTGACGATTTACGCAGTGCCCTTGAGCAGTTGGGCGAACAGTTCAGCGAAAAAAACGCCGCATTCAAGGTAAAGGTGGTGCCGTTTTTTTGCTCGGTACGCATTAAAAAAGACCATAAGCACGAAGGCACCCTGCACTTTTATGCTAACCAATTTATAGATGCGTGGTTGGTGTGTTTGTTTATTTTATTCGGGGCATTAATTTATCAGCCTGAGCTTGGCCTTACCCACGGCCCTATCCACTTTGCCATTGCCGCTTTTGTGGCCCTGCGTTTAATTATCCGCCAGGTGGCTATTGAATCACTGAAAGCTCGGCTCTATTTGTTGCAACCCCGCTCCAATGCCCCGCAGAGTCACGAGTAACGATGTACTTAAGTGCTCAGTGGCGTATTTTAACGGTCGGCGACGGCGATTTAACCTTTACCCGGGCGCTTAAACGACGCTTTGCAGACGCCCATATCGTCGGCTCGGTGTATGACTCAGAAGCGGTACTGCGAGAGAAGTATTCCAGTCACGGCATTGATGAGTTACGCCAAGCCCAGGTACCGCTGTATTTCAGCTTTGATGTGACCAACCAGACCTGCTGGCAACGCCTTAGCACGGGCTTTGATGTCATCATTTTTCAGTTTCCATTGCTCAGCCAACTAGGCTCTAAAAGCGCCTTTGCTGCAGCGCAGCAACAAGGTGGCCTCAATACCTTGAATCGCGCCCTGTTACACCAATTTTTACGCTATGGTAGCGCCTATGGCCTAGCTAAACACGGTGCCGGGCTTTGCTATATCACCTCAAAAGACGTCAAACCTTACAGTCATTGGGGTCTTGACCACGCTCTGTGTACTGGTCTTGATATACAGTATGTCGGTGAGCAGCCCTTTAATATTGATGATTTCCCCGGTTACCGTATCCGTAACGTGGACCGCAATAAACATGTCAAAGACACCAAAGGAGTCACCTACAGCTACGCGCTGAACCCCAAAAACGTTGACTTTCCCTATCACCGTCCGCGTTATTTAGATGATACCAACTATTGCCCACTGTGCCATGCTGGCCCTTTTTGCAGTGAAAAAGACCAGGCTCAACACTTCGAGAGTCGCCAACACCAGCTTATGCTGGGTTATCAGCAACACTGGCAAAATTGGCTTGCGCACGCTTACAAAGGTTATTCATGACCTGATGCTGCTGTTGCAGTTTCGCCACTTCATGACATAACAAGGTTTTGCGCATTCGCAGTTGGGCTCGTTCCCACAAAAGCCAGGCGCCATCTCGTTGCACTAATGCTCGTTGCAGTTGAATACGCAGTGCTTGGCGCTGCTCAGCATTGAGTTCAGCGTAATATAAAAGGTAAAACTCAACACTGGTGATATTAACCTCTTTTATAAAGGGCCCATATTGTTGCGCCTGTTTTAAATACTGCCACACCGAATCGTTGATTCCATCCAGAGAATAGCTTACTTTTGCCAACTCCAGCCAAGTATACGGCCAGCTCGGTCGCAAGCTCAGTGAGTGCAACAATTGTTCTTTGGCTGTTCGCAGTTCAACGCTATCGGCATAGCCATGCGCAAAGCCATACAATGATAGCTGCGCCTGAATCGTGTGGTATTGTGCATGGTTAGGAACGAGCTCAGCAGCGCGCTGCAGACGCATGTGGGCGCGCATGTAATGGGTCGAGCCGACGGCTGGCCCCAACTCATCTTGTTGCAGCTGCAAGTGCGACAGCAATGTTTTACCTTGTAAATAGGCTAGATTGCCCTGCAAGGCAGCAATGGAGCCCGCTGCCAAGCCAATACTGATCAGCATAAGCACGGCGGCTGCCAAGTGCCGAGGAGTTAACCGAGCTAAAATAGACCTTGGCATAGACGCCATGGGTTCTCCTTGGTGTAGCGTTGGGCCAGCTCCTTGCCGACCAGTTGCTCAGAGCGCTCACGGGCCTGCGCTAGGCGAAAAGGTCGACGTTCGCAACTGTGGGCATCACTGGCTATCAGGTCAACGTCACCCTGCTCTAGCCACTGTACTGCGAGTTTTTCACTGTCATCACCAAAATCCCCTAGCAAACTCCCTGCCGTCACTTGAATTAAGCACCCCAAGCGCTTAAATCGTGCCAGCAAATGTGGCTTCGCCTTAATTTCTCTATTGCGCTCAGGGTGCGGCAGCACCACTGTTAAGCCTTGGCGATTTAACCAAGTGATCAGCTTGTCGGCACCGAGAGGTACATGCGAGTGCGGCAACTCTAAGAGTATTGCCCGCTCTGGGCCTTGACCATGAAATAGCGCAATGAGGTCCCTGGAGAGGGCTGCCATAATTTGCGAGTCAATGCGCACTTCACTGGCAAAAGCAACGTGAATATCGAGCTGTTGCTCACGTATAGCTTGCTGCAACCGCGCAAAACTTTGCGCGACTACGGGTTGGGTGTTGTCAAAGCGACCAAAGTGCAGATGCGGTGTGGCAACCACATGGGAGATCCCTTGCGCCTTAGCTTGTTCGAGCATGGCGATACTGTGTTGCCACTGCTGCGGTCCATCATCTATCCCGGCCAACACATGGTTGTGAATATCAATCATAGCAAGCCTTAAGTTGGTGCATTTGCTTGGGTATACCCATGGCTATCGTAGTAGCCATAATGGGCATTATGACCCTGCTTTTGTTTGCCATTAACTTGGTTCAGCAGCACCCCACAAACGTTTGCTTTAGCATCAATTAAGCGGTGTAGCCCGGCCTTCACTAATCCCTGACGTGTCGACCCTGATTTAACGACATAGATCACTGAATCGCTGTGCTGGGAAACAACAAGCGCGTCACTCACCGCCTCTAAAGGTGCCGTATCAAGCACGATATAATCGTATTGCTGGCGCAAGTGTGCCAACAAGGCCTTAAAGTTTTCGCTACTGAGTAGCTCTAACGGATTAGATGGGATTTGCCCAGCACACAACACGTGAATATTCGAATGTTCATCAACGTGAATACACTCCTCAAGCTGCTGAGTGTTCGCAAGGACATTCGCCAGACCTGGCTGGTAAGCCGGAAGAGAGAAGCGCCCAGCCAGCGAAGGACGACGCATATCAGCATCAATTAATAACACTTTTTCCATTTGCCCTAGCGAGAAAGCGAGGTTGATGGACGTGGTTGATTTCCCTTCACCCGGCACCGATGAAGTCACTTCAATCACTTGATTGTCACGGTCCATCTGACTGAGTACCAGCGACGTTCTAAAGGTGCGCACCGCCTCCGCAAAAGCCAACTTACCTTTATCAAAGAAGGTGTGCGTTGGCAGCGGCTTACGTTTTGATGACGGTAAACTCGGCAACACCCCTAGCAGTCGCTGACCGAGCTTATTTTCTACTTCTTCAGCGTTGTTCAGCGTGTCGTTTAGCGCGTCGGTTAGAAACGCCAGCACGATACCGAAACCTAAGGTCGCAACGAACGCCAATACGACGATTAACTTACGGTTTGGCTTCGCTGGGTTCGTCGGCTGGTAGGCATAATCGGTAAACCGAGCGATTGGCGAATTGAAATCACTGGTGACTTCGGTCTCTTTTGAGCGCGATAAAAAGGTATCATAGATATTGCGGTTGGTTTCCACTTCACGTTTGAGCTGATGATACTCAGTTTCTTTACGCGTTAGCATTTGAAAACGCTGACGCAATTGCTCCACATCTTGCTGCAACGCTGACACCGTACTATTGGCGGTGCGCATCTCTTTTTCTAAGCCCATCACCAAAGAGCGAATTTGTGCCGATAAGTTTTCCTGCACAGTAGCAAGCTCCGCTCGCGCGGCAATCATTTTAGGGTGTTTAGGGCCATATACTTGTCGTAATTCACTCACTTTGCGCTGCGCGGTCACAACCTCGCGCTTCACGTCTTGAATCACTTTGTGAGTGGTGATTTCGTTGATCGATTCCAACCTGGCAATGTCATCACGGCCATACTCATCCACCACGCGCATAATCGCGTTGAGCTCGCTTTGGTTACGCTTCGCTTCCACCAATTGTTGCGCGGTTTGCTCTAATTCACGACGCACTAACCCTACAACGCCCTCAATATCTACTAAATCCTCACGCTCTCGGTAGCTTTGCAGCTTCTGTTCGGACTTATCCAAGCGCTCTCGCAGGATACTTAGGCGGTCGTTTAACCACCCCGAAGCCTGTTTAGCAATGCCCATTTTCGCTTGCATCGCATGAGTAATGTACGCTTCACCAACGGCATTGGCGACATCAGCAGCCAGCGCCGGATCGCTCGACTCATAGGCGATAACCACCAACTGGGTTTTACGGATCGGATGAATACTCAGCCGCCGCGAAAACGCGGTGATAATTTTCTGCATTCGTTTTTCGTAAGCTTGCTGCGCATCGGCGGTGCTTGGCAGTGTCTGTGGCTTTTGTGGAATATATTGCTTCACCCATTGCTTAATATCGTACATAACCCAACTGAGCATACTAGGCTTGGGTTGAAAATCTCGATGCTCAAGCAGGTTCAATTGCTCTATCACATCTCTGGCAATGGCTCTGGAGCGCAGAATCTCATATTGGGTTTGATAGTACTCTTTTTTTGAGGCATCTAAACCATAGACCTCTTCAAAACTGACCGCTTTACGCTGCTGCGCCTCAATCAGTAAGGTGGCGCTAGCACGGTATGAAGGAGTCAATTGCAGCGCCCACACCATAGCTAGGGTGGTAACTAAAATCGCCAAGAGCGCAATGCGCCACTTAAACTTGTTAATGACTTTTAAGTAATAGCCCAGAGTCACAACCTCAGCGGCGCCTGTATTGCGTGTTGCTGTTTTCATTCTCTACCCTGAAATTAGAAGAACCGTTGCTCTATTTTTATGGTGTCACCGGCGGCGACCTGAGATTGCAAAGACGCTTTACTGCGCTTTGCCTGTTGCTGCTGTTCACTGAGCAAAAAGATTTTGTCTGTGGAGGCTCGCTCAGTGAGGCCACCGGCCAAGGCGATAGCTTGATCCACCGTCAGTCCTGGTTGATAGGGGTAGGCACCAGGCTCTTCAACTTCGCCATGAATATAGAAAGGTCGGTAGCTGACCACTTGGGCGTAGACATTGGGCTCAACGAGGTAGTCGCCTTTCAAGCCACTGTAGATCAGCTGCTCCACTTCTTTTACTGTGAGTCCTGTCAAGGTAAGCTCACCCAAAAAGGGGTAGCTGACTACGCCACTTTTGCCCAATAAAGCATCTATATTAAGGTCCGGCTGACCAAACACTCTAATTTGCACTTGATCGCCCGGCCCGAGCTTATAATCGCTGTTGGCAACCGCCCATTGACTACATAGTGCCAGCAGCACTGCAGCTAGCCACCGCATTAACGACTCCCCATCAACGCAAACTGTACAGTCAAACCAATGCGATTGCGGTCAAAGGCTAAATCGTCGCGAGTAGAGTTGTCATTGCGCAGTTCGTAATAACTTGATAGCACCACGCTTGGGCTCAACGCGTAATCCATCGCCAAAGTGAGCCCACGTAGCGAGTCTTGACGGTTTACACCGACAAACTCATCATCGGTGTACGAATACGCCACCTTAGTTTGCAGGTTTTCACGCCATTGGTGCACCCACTGCGCCTCGTAGAACGTCTCGCGAACATAATCGCCTTCAACTAAAGGGTCGCGAGCACTGCGTGAAGTGGTAAAGCGAAAGTGGCTATAAGTCAGCGGCTGCCACTTAATCTTGGCCTGCCAACTGACCCCAGAAAAGTTCTCACGGGCAGCATTAGCAAAGTCCTTTTTTTGATAACCGACTTTGATCTCACCTTCTGTTAGCGCCGTTGCTTCCCAGCTGTACCCAGCATAAGCCTGATAATCATCGGAATCGCGAGTGACACCATTGATGTCAACAACATCGTAGCGATAGTTGTTTTGATGTACGGAGACGAACACGTCTGAGCGTGATTGTGAATTAAAGTAAAGTGTGGCGCCGAAGTTTGCTTTGTCGTAATCACGATACTGCGTAATGGTCTCAAAACGCGTGTAGTTTTTGTTGTAATAACCCGCATCAAACTTAACACGGTACATCGCTGTTTGTGCGCCAAACTCATAGTCGGCGTGGTAATCCTGCTGCTCGTAAGTGAGCGGCTCAGCAAAGGCATTAGGTTGTCCTTCAGACAGGCCTTCACCACGGCGCTCAACATTCCAATCGGCGTCAACACGCACATTGAAGCGATGACGTCGTGACGGTTCAAAGTGAGACAAGTAACCAATATGGCCATCGGTATAATTGTCTGCACTACTTTGAATATAGGCCGCTGAGCTCAACCGTGTGGTAAGCTGATGACGGTTAATGCCGTCATCATACGCCATCTCTAACTCTGGCGTGGCAGTGTAAATCATACTGCTTTGTTCATTGTTGGCCGTACTGAAAATATTATCATCGTACATCGCGCCTACACTGAGCTTGGGCGTTAATTCAAGGCCATTTTGGGTGATATAGCTGCCTGGCTTTGGCATCGCTGCATGGGCTGTTGTCGCACTCAATAACGCTGCTGCCAGCATCGACTTTCTCATTCTCCACTCCCTGATATTAATACGCATTTTTCCCAACGAAGCCTTTGAAAATAGTCATAAATATAATTTTTATATCAAACCACAAAGACCAACTTTTAATGTATTGGAGATCGAACTCCACCCGCTTTTCCATTTTCTCTAAGGTGTCTGTCTCACCGCGCCAGCCATTAATTTGTGCCCAACCTGTGATCCCAGGCTTAACCTTGTGACGGATCATATAAAACTCGACTTTCTTACGATATTCCTCGTTATGTGCCACAGCATGCGGACGAGGGCCGACAATGGACATATCGCCGAATAAAACATTAAAAAACTGCGGTAATTCGTCCAAACTGGTGCGCCTCAAAAACCCACCGATGGGGGTAATGCGTGCGTCGTTTTTCGTCGCTTGACGCACCACAGCATCGTTTTCCATTACTTTCATTGAACGGAACTTCCAAACCCGAATACGCTCGCCGCCGAGGCCATACCGGTCTTGTACAAACAACACTGGTCCCGCAGAGGTTAATTTAATTGCAATTGCTATAGCGATAAGCAGTGGTGAGATGAGCAATAGGATTAACGCCGCGACGACGATATCTTCAGAGCGTTTGATAAATTCTCGCGCACCTAAATAAGGCGACTCAAACACGCTTAGGGTATCAAACCCACCGACGTGGTCGATGCGCGCATGAATCAAGTTCGAGAGTAAAAAGTCAGGGACAAAGTGTACGTCAACAGTGGTATCCCCAAGTTGACGCAAGATATCGGCAATACGCTTGTCGGCTTTCATCGGCAGAGCAATGAACAGCACATCGACTTCACCGCGACGAGCAGCGTTGACGGCCTCACAAATTGCTCCTTGAACATGGAAATGCAACTGCTCGAATACTCTATCTGGTTGGCGGTCTTCAAAAAAGCCCACAAAATCAAAGCCCAACTCATCATGCTGACTTATTTCCCTAAATAAATTGGCCCCTGACTCGGTCGCGCCAATAATAGCGACTCGTTTTAAGCTAAAACCAAGCTTTCTTTTATTCACTTTATATAAACGAATAAACAACCGCCAACTAAACAGAAATATAAATGAACTAAGAAACCAAATAAACAAAGTTAAACGTGACAAATTTTCACTAAACTTAAAACCAAAAGCGAAGATGAATAATGCACCAGTTGCAATAACTAAAGAGAGCCAAGACCAGCTCACCATATGCTGAAACTTACCCGCTCGCCAACTGCGATAGACGTTAAAAACTTCCGCAGTGTAGAGGTAGCAGATCATCAAGATAAGAAATGCTACTAGGTAATGCTGATCCAGCTCTACGCCACGTATAGCAGCGGCTATAAAGAGCCCGGCAGTGATCGAAAACAAATCCATCAAGCGGTAGAAAACACCGCTGGAGGTTGGGTTATTCTTAAATGTTTTATCGCTGGTCATGGGTGCTCCAAGCTTAAATTCAGCCATCCTAGTAACAGGTGAAATTATAATCCACAATCCCACCAAGTAAAATAGATTTAACTAACTTATCTATAATAAACATTTAACCATGAACAACGGGTTAACTATAAGCGCTGTCATCTATTTGTCATGCGCTCTTTCATTAACAAATAAGCGAAGCGGCTATTCGTAACAAGGTAGCGTTTCCACATTCGTCCGGGTTCTTGCAAAACGCGATATAGCCATTCCAACCCCGCATTTTGCATCCACTTTGGCGCCCGCTTTACTTTACCGGCAACAACGTCAAAAGTGCCGCCAACGCCCATAACGAAGTTGACGCCGAGCTGGTCTTGCCAGCGGTTGATAAAGTTCTCTTTTTTCGGCGAGGTGATGGCCACAAAAAGTAGCTGCGCACCGGATGCCTTGATTTTCTCAACCACAGCCTGCTCATCATCCCAAAAATAGCCATGGTGATACCCCGCTACATTTAATTGCGGATTTTGCTTTTGCACCACCTCAGCTGTACGAGCCACCACTTCGGGTTTAGCGCCAAGTAAAAACACACTGAATTGTTGCTCGGCGCTCATTGCCAGTAGCTCATGAAACAGGTCAACGCCGGCAACGCGCTCTGGTATGTCATGACCACAGGCTCTTGCTCCCCAGACCACACCCATGCCATCAATATTGATGATGTCACAAGCTTTAACTGAGTCAGCGAGTTCAGCATCACGTTGCATATTGACCAATTTGGCGACATTAACCACCACGTGCTGAAGAAAGTGCCCGCCCTTAATATGATCGCGGATCACCGTTACCGTCTCCGTCATTGTGGCGCTATCCATAGGGGCATTTAAAAATTGAATTCTTTTCATGATTTCTCCTTAATATCCGGCAATATAGCGACTATATCGCTTGCCGATAAGCCGTTGGCCAATAGTGAGCGCACCGCACGCAAGCGCAAGACACAGCGCCATTGCGACCACGGAGCTAAGTACATAGCTAATGTGTGCCAAGGGTTTGGTAAGTAGATACAACTCGTAGGTAAACAAGCCGTGAATAAAGAAGATGCCAAAGCTCATCATCGCCAATTGTGACAGCGGCTTGAGTAAACTGGGGTGTCGTTGCAACCACTGCTCTACGCGTAAATCGCTTAATAACAATAACAACACGCAACTGAGCATCGCTTTTTGTACAAACAGCCAATCAACAGCATACAAACCTAAGCGTGGATGATGGGCATTGCCAAACTGCTGTAAATGCAGGCTTTGATATAGCCATACGCTAGTAGCAGCCGCAGCTAAGCTGACTATCAATGCTGTCGATACTGGTCGACAGCGCTGCAGCTTTTCACAGCTCAAACCCAGTAAAAAAGCAGGTAAGAAATAGAGTAAATTGTGTGCGAGATGGGTCAGCTCTTGCGGGCGCCCAATACGCATGGAGAGGTAGCATAAGGGGATTAACATTAGGGCCTGCAACCACAGCGACTGAGCATGATACAGTTTGAGCATTGGCGTAAGCGAGAACATCACCATAATAAAGGGCACATACCAAAGCGGGAATAACGCTCCCCCTAAGCCCACCTCTATAAGCTGATAATCTTGGCAGTACAAACTTAAGGTGCATTTAGAATACGCTTTGGTAAGCGCCAATAAAGAGATACACACAAAAGGTGGAATCAACAGCGCCTCTTTCTTGCGCATAAAATCAGTCCAGCGCTGCTTCGGCCAGCTGATATGCGCCGCTAAAAAAGCGGACAAAGCAACAAAGAATACCGATGAGTTAGCGACCAAATTTTTATATAGATAGTCAACGGCAGTCTTTTCGTCGCCCATCAATGAGGTGTGCTGCGCGACGACCAAAATAATCGCCAGTGAGCGCATTGCGTCAACCCCAGCAAGCCTCACGCTGCCTCCTGCTCAACGCGGGTACGCTGCTGCACAAGCGCCAACTCACTAAAGCTGTAATATACCCAGGCCTGGGTCCAACGCATATAATTGACTTTATTGGTGTAGCGTTTGCCTTTTTGATACACAAAACGGCCACTGCGCTGCTCGTAGAGCAACTCCACGCTGCGAGTGAGTATTTTATCCGCCAATGCGAGTTGCTCGGCATTGGGGTTAACCTTTAGCAAAGTTAATAGCGCCTGGCAGACGCTGTGCATATCCAGTGGGTAGGGATTATCGTGATAGTACTTCGCCGTGCCTTGGCTATCAAACAAGTGCTCAGTATAAAACTGCAAACCACGTTCTATCGCCGCGTCAAACTCTGTCGTTTGCAATTGCGAACGCACAATATCCAACGCCTCGAGGTTATACCCGGTGTGAAAGCCGTCAATGAACTGATGATGATGACGTGTTCCATAGACCCACGCACCCTGCTCATTTTGTGCTTGTACTGATTGTCGCGCAACCTGCAAGGCTAAGTCGCCGTATAGGCTGTCATCATAATACGCAGCGTAGGTCGCCACCCAAGCCGCTGCCCACAAACTGGCATTGTGTACGAATGCCGACTCACCTGGAATATAGGCAAAATAGCATTGCTCTCGCCCCTGTTCGTCCGTGGTCTGCGTATATAAATGGTTTACCATAAAGTGGGCGCTTTGCATTGCACACTGTGTGTACTTATCTTGCTTCGTCACTTGCCCAAAAGCATGTAAGGCTTTGGCAACATACAGGGTGGTGATCACATTGGGCTTGCCTTTGGGCACATAAAACGCCCGGGCATTCCAATCAAAGTGATACCCCCAGCAAGGCGCTCCCCACTGCTGCTCATCGCATTTCTGCGTAAGTAACCAGTCCGCTAAATGTTGTGCTTCATGCAAGTACTTTTGCTCACCACTGCGCTGATAATCATTCACCAAGCCTAAGATAAATAATGCCACGCCTTTGGGGTTGCGTTTCTTGGGCACCAAGCATAAGGGCCTGAAGTTGATGGGCGAGCGTTTGAACAGCTGCGTCCATGCCAGCCCAAATACGCCCTTGCGCAATATAGGAGCAACAGAAAACAGTCGACTGTTCAGGCCATCAAAAGGGTCATAGCCGGCATAATCATCCGCTTGCGCTAAATTTAAGGTTTGCTGAGCCAGTGTATTAGCAGTCTTAGTGTTCATCGTGTAGCTCCCGGTACAGGGCGTCTAACTGCGGGATCACCGCCTGCTTGGAAAAGTTGTCTTCAAAGCGTTGTTTCGCATTAGCGGCTAATCGCGCGTTAAGGCCACGATCGCCAATGGCATTGATGAGCAACTGGGCCAACGCTTTAACGTCACCGGCAGGACACATCAAACCGCTATGTTGATGTTGCAAGGCGTCAGGTATGCCTCCGGCATTGGAGGCGACCACGACTTTTTGCGCAGACATGGCCTCGAGCACACCCATAGGGAAGCCTTCGTTGTAGCTAGGCAGGCAATAAATATCCGCTCGAGCAAGATAGTCGAGCTTTTGCTCACCACTGATCCACCCTAAAAAGCTAACATCCTGCTCTAACCCTAATTCAGCAACCTGAGCTTTAAAGGTGGCCATATCACCATCGCCACCGAGTGCTAAGCGTGCGTTAGGACACTGTTTTTTTACCTCAGCAAATGCCGCAATTAAATCTCCAACCCCTTTGCGTTGGCCTAGACGGCCCAAAAATAGAATCAATCCAGGCTCGGTGCGCTCAGTCCCTAATTGCAAAGAGTCCACGGCGTTGTATATCACTTGTACTTTACTGGGGTCATTAACTAAGCTCTCAACCCAGCTTTGCCACTGTGTGGAGAGCACAATCACCTTATCTGCGAGCTCGTAGGTATGACGAATATGGGCTTGTTTTTGGGCGTCACATTCGTTTTCGAAGAATTCACGAAATTCGGCGCCATGCAAATGCAACACAACCTTCACTCGAAAGCGTTTTAGCAATCTAATAAGCAGCGATTTGCGTTGATAACTGCCCCGCGATGCCATATGAATATGCGCCACCGCCACACGGGAACTCAATAAAGTCCACGCTGTTTGGGTATAGGCGAAGAGAAAAGTAAACAGCCGTTTTAGGCCCAACTTTGACGTGTCACGCTGATGGGTGGCGATATGCTTTACATGCCAGCGGGAGAAAAACCCCGAAGATTCCAACGTATGCAAGACCGTAGCTATACCGCCTTGGCCGCCTCGCGCGGTGGCTAACGTAATGTTTTTGTACTGTTTCATCCTCATTCCTCAATGCTACAAAGCGCTTGGCGTACCTTGCCCGATGCGGTTTTTTCTAGTTGCGATACCGGTGTTACTTTCACCTGCATGCTTTGACCCAAGCGCTCCTTGGTATTGCTTATTAATTGCTGGCGCTGGTGCTCATCAAAGCGCCTATCATCTATTTGCACTCTAACCTCGACCGCGCCTAGGCGATGTTGCACAAACTGACACCCTAGTAAGCCGTCAACTCCTTTAGGAATATGGTTAAGCACGTAGACCTTCTGCCCTTGTTCGGCCACCAAGTAATCCCCTTGGCGGCCCTCAATGGCGCTAATAACAGGATAATGACGACCGCAGGGACAGCTTTGTTCATCGCTAAGCTGGACAAAATCGCCCGTGCGATAGCGAATGAGTGGAAATAAAGAGTTGTTAAGGTTGCTTCCGATCAGTTCATAACGATTACCATCGATATGGTGCAACTCAACTTCAGCGTAATCGTTGAGAAGGTGGTAGTTACCATGCTCACAATTGGCGATCGCTGCAACACGCTCAAATAGACCATACCAATCAAATACTTTGCACTTAAAGCGTGACTCAATCAGGGCTCTGTCTTCGGCGCTTAAAGATTCTGATGAGGTGATGACTGACTTTAATGGCGCCGGGTAATAGGTATCACAACTTTGTAAATATTTTGCCAAGCTGACAATTGACGAAGGGTAGGCTTGGATAACATCGACACCAAACTCCACCATGGCGTCGATGTAACTCGCCATATTAGCTGTGGTTAAATGGAAGGAAGACAGCATGATCATATCTTCGAACCACGAATAACGCCAAAACGGCGCCTTTCGTTGCTCACCTGGGACAATCATATCTCCGCGAAGCCACGCTCGCTTATCTCCTTTTTGATACCCCGCCCACTGTCGGTGGCGATTAGTAAAAGCTCGCTCACGCATGACCGATTCTTTCGATTGGTAAATCACTAAAGGACTGCCTGTGGTGCCACTGGTTGCCCCTTTGATCTTGACCCCTTGATGTTCGGAGTCTAGAAAATCACGATGCTGAGCTTTGACAGTGGCTTTATCAATCACACTGTATTGCCCTAAATCAGTGCCTTTATCGCGATAAAAAGGAACCCGGCGAGCCGCGTGTGTAAGCATTTTTTCAAGCCGCGCTTGGCGATAGGCATCGCATTTGTGCACATCGTATTGCAACTGTTCAAGCTGCGCTGTTAGCGAGCGAGTGTGTCGGTTATCCCGTAGCTTCTGACGCAAACCACCATAGACCGAGGCCAACACATTTTGCAGCCAAATCGGACTGCGCTTGTACATACGAGACGTATACATTTACACCGTCTCCCGCGCATCTGAGAGAGTGATAAATTGACCCTGACGCTGTGCTCGTTTAAGCGTGTATGCAAAAGGAGAAAACCATGAATAGTCTTTGGCATGTCCAATAAGTACGGTGGTAGACAAGCACTTTTGCTGCGCCAAAGCTAAAAATCGCTGTACTTGTGCTCGGCTACTTAGACACACATCGAAGTTACTGTTTGTCAATTTGTGTGGCTGCAAAGGGGCAGCTGGCTTAACGCTACGCTGATAACCAATGCGCTTTAATTTTTTATTAAATAACCGCGTGTATAAACGCGCCAGAGAGATTTTTTCTGGTAACGAGCTGCGCAGCGTAAGCAGCGGGTACTCGATGACTTGTGTAGGCTCATCACTGCCAGGCATGGGCTGAGGCAAGAATGAGTCACAGTCGGTGTAGTCGTATTGACACAAGGCCTTATTGGCATAAAAGCCCGGGCACAAAGATGATTCAGTATCAAAGCCTGCAGCGCTTAGTGCTTTCACACTCTGCGGATTAAAGCCGATATTGTAGCCACCTGCACGAAAAGCATGACAACGATATTCGCTGTTGAGGGGCTGAATTAATGCTTCCAGAAAAGCTTTACCGGCGAGCAATAAATCAAGCTGACCTGGGGTGCCATCAGCACTGGTTTGATAAGGCAAGGCAGAAAATCGCCACCAGTCAAAGTTGAGCTGCCATTGTCCTTGACGGTACTGTGCTTGATACCATTGAGGGTGCAGGTGTAATTGTAAGTCGTGACCTAGAGACACCATACGCTCGAGCTGGGCTTTAATATGCTTGGCATCGTCGATAAAAAGAGCGTTGCCGCTGTCGGCTTCTTTAAAAATCGCTTCGAGCTCAAGATATTCGATGAAAAAAGTAGCGCGTATTCCCAACCGTTGCATGGTTTCGAGCATTTTGTCTGTGGGCGCGACCAAGTGCTTAAGCACATCGCCCTTGCCACTGCCAAACAACTCATAATCAAACGTCAAAATGTACTTCATTAGCTCTTCTTCCTTGAGATGTTTTGCGCGAATAGCTGCTGGCATTTAGGCAACAGTTTAGAGTTGTCGATAGCATAACAAGGCGAAACTAAACGCTGACTTAAGGTAACCAATTGGGGACAATGCAAATCAAAAAATGTGCTCGACTCCATCAGCGGCTCGCGAATGTCATGCACAAAAGTGGTTACGCGATGTTGTTTGCCTTCATGAATCACCGTTGCTGCAAAGGACTTGTCGCCATAGAGATATCCCAGATCTTGCTCATACAGGTCTTCAGCACAGTGCACCATCGAACAATTACGTACGCCCAAACCGATGGACTTGGAGTGCTCCAATTGTGCCAGCAAGTAATAGGGGCTATGCGCATCATAAGGCGTCTGGCTGCGCTGGTGATGAGCGGTAATTAGTCGGCTGTGTTGGCCCCAAGCGGCAACGGCTTTAATAGGGTGGATACTGATGTGACTGTGCTCATCATCAGCTAGAGTTTGCGCCAATACCCCGGTGCCACAGCGCATATGAGCGCTATCAAAAATACGCCCGGCCTTTAGCCAATCTTGCGACAACCCTGGCGGGTAAAATGGCATGGCCAAGGTCCCTGTAGGGCCGACAATTTGCTTTAGTAGCTCGAGCAATTGCTTGGGAGTAAAATCAGCATGCAAAAACCCAAAACCACAGTGCACTAACAATGCATCCCCTTGCGCTATCTGCAAATCATCGAGCAACACCGCTCGCATCTGCGCCAGCGTGGTTTTAGGTTGCGCGTTTAAAGCCTGACGTTGGCGACGGTACTTTATTTGCCGTAAATGGGCATAAATAGACGATGACTTAAGTCGCGCAAGCATGGCTAGCTCCTTGGGCCCGAATCGATTGTTGGGCTTTTTGTTGAAGTTTTAAAGCACAGAACAAGGCACAGTAAAGTAGTAACAATACCGGTGTTTTTGTTGTTAATGAGTTATTGGTTACCCCCACAATCATAAACACACCAATCGCGGTACGGCTGACTAAGTTCCCGTGATAAAAGAAATAACCTAGGGGCAAGAAAGCGGCGATAAAAAGCGGCACAGCACCAATCAAGCCAAAATTAAAAATCCATCCTACGAGGTAGTTTTCAATAACCGAGATATCAATATAAAACTCGATAGCAGCCATCAAACTCGCTGAGGCGCCGAACACCCACTCTTTTGGGCTTAACTGCTCAAGCAGATAAAACACATCTAAACGCGCTGTAGCACTGTGATCGATATACATTTTCGAAGCGATACGTTCCGTGATCCCCGACTCGATAAGCACCACAATAAAAGCAATAAAGGCGAAATAGCCGAGCATCATAAGTACCGCTAGATACCGCCTGTCAACGGCCACACCACGGGTTAAAAATCGCCACAATGCGGGCACGGCACACACTAAGGCGCCAAGGCAAAAGAGTGCTAACGCTGCCCGCCCACCAAAAGCAAACAGCGCCAAAATCACTAGGCCGATATAAGCAAAAGCAGGGAGTCGAGTGTAGGAGCAGAGCAACAAGGCTAAAGCCACGGTGATCAGGGCATTGTTCAGGGGGTGTGTCATCAATGCGGTTGAGCGAAAAAAAGCAAAAGAGTCAAACTCAACGCTTACTATACGAGTATTTAATACGTACTCCCCCACGGCAAGTAAGGAATTAAACAGCAACAAGTAAGCAAGTAGCACCAAAATACGCTGCAATTGCGAGTGTGATAATTGCGCTAGTAGCACTAACAACAACAATGGCGCTAAAAAGGTATTAACCATATAGGCCATGCCTGACGTGCCTTGTGTGGCTAGGCCATAGACGATAACAGCGCTTAGAGCGATAAATGACCACCACCAAATAGACGCTAACTGACCTAATTCAGCAACACTTGCTGCCATGCCTCTGCTCAACACCAATAACCCAAATAACGCCAGTAAAATGTATGCATAAAGGTGTATTTTAACCACTGGCGAGCCGCCTTCTGATACGTAGGCGATACCGAGATTTTCAAGCAGGTAGCCACCGAGTACCACTGCACTGAATAAGGCTAATTGTAGGTATTTTGCTAATTTAATTTCAGACACTGCGCCGCCTCCAGTTGAGGCTCTGGCTACGTATAGCGAAGGTATTTAGTAACCAGTGCATCAGCGCATAGGTCGTGATCCCTACCAGTACACCAATAACAAGCTGCTGCCAAGGCGCAAGTGATACAAGGGTGCTCAACAATGTATAAAGCACTGCGCCCATCACCGTTGTCGCCAGTAGCGTTTTATAAAGCTGTGCTGGCCAGGTAAAGTGGTAACGGTAATAATGCCCAGTTATCAACGACAGCAACGCTGCGACACTCATAGCAATAAGCAACGCCAATGCAGCACCTAAAGCACCTAGCTTGGGTACCCATGTAAACGCTAAAGCGAGCTGCAAGGCAAAGCCCACAGCAGTGATCAGCGGTAGCCATTGAGTGCGCAACCTAAACTGTAAGCCATGGTCTAAATAGTGGCCGCGTAGATTCAAAATAAAGGTGGCGGCGGCGATAGCATAAAATACGCGTAAATCTAGCTGCTGATAGCGCTCACCTAAAAACACAGTGATCAGCGGCTGTGCCAGTAAACACAGCCCGGTCAGCGCCGGTATCGCTAACGCACACAAATACCCACCATAGCGGCTATGAGCCTGACGCAATTGCTGCGGTTTGTCGGTGAGTTTGGTCAGCTCTGGATACAACGGCAGTGCCACGACCATAAACACCAGTGCCATTAAGCCCACTAACAAGTTGGCTATGCCGGCGTAGAGCCCAGCTTGCTCTAACGAAGTAAGCTGAGCAATGACGATACGGTCACTGCGTGTCGCCAATACTCCGAGAGCACCGGTAAACATAAAAGGTAAACCATAGTGTAGAAACTCTCGGCGCAGCACCGGTGTGCCCTTATGTCCCTGAGGGTTTCTACGCAAAGTAAATAACAAGGCGATGGCGTTACTCGCTACCAAAGCAATTAAGGCGCTATGCAGGGCACCATCAAGCCACAGGCAACCCAAGGTAAGCACCACGGATAACACCGCTTGGGTCAAGGTTGCATAACGATAGCGATTAACTTGCTCACACACTCGAGCGCGCTCAAGGTAGTAGGTATATGTTCCTTTGGCAACGAACAGCAGAGCAACCCAAAGCATATTGCTCCATGAGAACAGCGAAAACACCCACAAGCATAAGGCTACAACCAGTACTGCTACCGCTGCAAATAACCATAACAACGAGCTACTGAGGCACAAAAGCTGCTCACGCTCTGGACTTTGTGCACTGGGGTAAAAGCGTAACAGTGCAGTATTAATCCACTGCGCAAACATAGAGCGTGTGCTTTCCATGATCACCAGCAGTACTGCCAAAAGACCGTATTCGCTTACCGCGAGAAAGCGAGTTTGTATAGCTATGAGCGCAAACACACTCAATGCTGAAAATATCTGTACTGGGGCGTAGCTGAGTAACTTATTAAACACCCGCTAGCTCCTTGTACAACTGCTGATACTGGGCATTGACTCGTTGCGCCGAAAAAGCGTCGGCGATGAGCTGAGGCTCAGCACTGCCGCTATCCTCGAGCACCTGACTAACTCTTTGCACCGCAGCGTCGATATCATTGCTATCGATAAAGGCGCCACCCGCACTGATGAATAACTGTGGCTGCTCAGCCAATACACCCACGCGCGTCGAGACCACGTTAAGACCAGCAGCGACCATTTCCAAGGGGGCCAAGCCAAAAGTCTCCTCTTGTGAACAAAACAAGCCCACATGTGCTTTGCCATAATGCTGCGCCACTTCAGACATTGACAAGGCACCGGTAAATTGCACGTTAGTCGAGATCCCAAGCCGCTCGATTTGAGCGTCTAACTCCGCTTTATAGTCATGATCACGTACCGGGCCGATAATGCACAAATTTACCTCACGGCTTTGATTTAGCTTCGCCACAATATCAATAGCGACATGAATGCCTTTTTTCCGGTGGATCATTGCACAGGTCACTAAGGTGGGGGTGTTAAACTTCTCTACCGACGCTGTATTTACAGCAAAAAAAGTGGGATTAATGGGGTTTGCAACGACCTCTGCATTTATTCCCGTTTGCTGGGCAATACACTGTCGCAGCTGCTCGCCTACACAGGTAACTTTATTCGCCCTATGGCGTGACAAGCTCGGCAGAATACGCTCATAGAGCAAGTCATTGAGCATCGACACTGACTTACGCCCTAACTTTCCAAACGAATGCACTGTCACCATTTTCGCAATGTGTTTGGGCACGCCAAGCAACAACGACCAATAATGACTGTGCACCACATCCGCGCGGTGCGCCCGGCAAAACTTGCGCACTTGCCAGCACTGATAAATCACGCCAGGTACTGGCACTCCCGCGATCTTGCCCTTGCTAGGTACAAAGGTCACATGCACTTGTTCGCTTAGGCGATAACGCGTGAAATACTCTGCTGAAGACTGACCAACTTTCAACGCGAGCACTTCGTACTGACACCCGGGCGTTGGCGTCGTTATGAGTGCTTGCAATAACTGTTGGCACACACTATCGACGCCCCCGGCGTTATCGCTGCCCCAGTCAATGGTGCTTAACGGTGCAACAATCACTACTTGGGTCATGAATTAACCTGCACTGGATTTGCAATATAGGTTGCCTCACCATGTTCGCGCACCACTTTAGCCGGGTTCCCGACAACGGTGGCATGCGCAGGTACATCCTTGATCACCACAGCTCCCGCGCCTACCTGAGCACCATCGCCAATATGTACGTGTTCAACCACACTGGTGTGTGGTCCAATGTATACATTGTCACCAATATGCGCTGCGTGACCATGGTTTGAACCAATCACGGTATAAGGGCTTAAATTACAGTTAGCGCCAATTTTAGCGCTGGCATTAACAATAATGCCGGTGCCATGACCCAAGTACAGCCCAGGCCCGACCTGCACTTCCTTGGGCAACTGAATCTGATACCGTACTGATAAATGTTTATGCATCAACCGCGCAAAGCCGCGCACCAGGGTGCTGCGAGCACGACACAAGCGAAACCAAAACACATAGTTGAACGAGGGGTTCACTAATAAATGCTTGATCAGTAACACCCTAGAAACCCGCCCGGTTTGCCGATATAAATCGGCCTTAATGAGCTGCTTAGGTGTCATCACGCCAACACACCTCGGGTATCAATCACCACTTTACGGGCAAACTCGGTTTTGTCGGCATTTTTAAATTGCTTATGATCAACCAGTACAACGACGATATTTGCAAGCTCTAGCGCCTGCTCCAGGGAGGTCAGTTCAACCCCTTGGGCACCAAGGTGACTAGGAAGCTCATCGATGTTCGGTTCAACAGCCAATACGGCACCGATTTGTTGTTGCGCTAAGTCACTGACAATGTCTAAAGCGGGGCTTTCTCGTAAATCATCAATATCAGCCTTAAATGACAGACCAAGGCAAGCAATAACCGGGCGCTTAAACTCATCCGCCGCTTGCTTTATTTGCTCAACCACATAGCTTGGCTTGCCGTCATTGACCAAGCGCGCTTGTTTAATCAGCTTTGCCTGCTCGGGAGCACTGCTAACAATAAACCAAGGGTCGACTGCGATGCAGTGACCCCCCACCCCTGGACCGGGATTAAGGATATTGACGCGGGGGTGGCGATTGGCCAAGCGAATGAGTTCCCACACGTTGATTTTTAGCTTGTCACAGATCAACGATAATTCGTTGGCAAAGGCGATATTCACATCGCGGAAAGAGTTTTCGGTTAACTTAGCCATTTCTGCGGTGCGTGCATTAGTGATAATACACTCGCCGCGAACAAAGTTTTCATACAGCTCAACCGCGCGTTTTGAGCATGCTTGCGACATACCACCAATGACGCGGTCATTGGAAACTAGCTCCTGTAGTACATAGCCAGGTAGTACACGCTCTGGACAATGGGCGATTTTAATATCTGCGTTGTCACCCACTTGCTGTGGAAAGCTCAAATCTGGACGCGCTTCGCTTAACCAAGCAGCGAGTTGTTCGGTGGCCCCAACCGGGGAGGTCGATTCAAGAACCACTAGATTGCCTTTTTCCAACACCGGCGCAATCGCTTTGGCCGCACTTTGGATATAACTTAAATCGGCCTCTACTGGTCCACTGTCATTATCTTTAAAGGGAGTGGGCACCGCGACCATAAACGCATCCGCTCGCTGAGCTTCGGTCGTCGCACGCAGGTTGCCGGTGGCAACCACACCGCGTACCACAATGTCTAAATCAGGCTCAACGATGTGGATTTTTCCTTCATTGATGGTATCCACTGCTTGCTGATTTACATCAACGCCAATGACATTAATGCCACGCGAGGCGACAACGGCGGCGGTAGGCAGGCCAATATAGCCCAAGCCGATAACTGAAACTGTTTCAAAATTCATAGTAACTATCCTTATTGGGCATGAAAGTGAGCGCCGATGGCATCGGCAATGCGTTGACTGGCTTGACCATCACCGTAGGGGTTATGAGCACGGCTCATGCGCTGGTAGGCCTGCTCATCAGTCATTAAACGTTCAACGGCAGTGAAAATGGTTTGCTCGTCAGTGCCTACCAGCTCGACTGTGCCCGCCGCCACCGCTTCTGGGCGTTCAGTGGTATCACGCATAACTAATACAGGTTTCCCAAGGCTTGGAGCCTCCTCTTGAACGCCGCCAGAGTCAGTTACAATAAGGTGCGCACGATTCATTAAATAAACAAAGGGAAGGTAATCCAATGGCTCAATAAGTGAGATATTTTCCAAGCCTTGGAGCAGACGATTAACCGGCTCACGCACTTGCGGATTCATGTGCATAGGATAAACAATCCGGCTTTGTGGAAAGCGCTTAGCAATACGCGCCAATGCCTGACAAATACGCTCGAAGCCGCCACCGAAACTTTCTCGGCGATGCCCGGTCACTAAAATCACTTTCTCATCTGCGGCCAATGCCAATTGCTGCTGCAACTGTTCGCTAAGACTTGGCTCGGTATTAACCTTATCGACAACATCCAGCAACGCATCAATCACCGTATTACCGGTTACGTGCACGTTGCTCGGGTCAATATTTTCCTTCAGCAAGTTGTTCTTTGAAGTGTCTGTTGGCGCAAAGTGCAGCTGTGTCAATGCGCCTGTAAGCTTACGGTTCGCCTCCTCAGGCCACGGCGAATATAAATTCCCGGTGCGCAGCCCTGCCTCTACATGGCCGACGGGAATTTGCTGATAGAACGCCGCCAAACTCGCCGCAAAGGTGGTGGCGGTATCACCATGCACTAATACGATATCGGGTTTAAATTCATCAAGCACAGGAGCTAAACCCTGCAAAATGCGACATGTCACATCATTGAGTGACTGCCCTTTTTGCATAATGTCGAGATCATAGTCGGCTTTAATGGCAAAAAGGGCCATAACTTGATCGAGCATTTCTCGGTGTTGTGCCGTGATACACACGCGCGCTTCAAAGCGAGAGTCATTCGCCAAGGTTTTCACTACCGGCGCCATTTTGATTGCCTCAGGACGTGTACCAAATACACTCAGTACCTTAGTGGCCATATAAATCCTCTAATTTTTTAATTCGCTTAACAGGTGTTATGCCGATGCGCTGGCACTGTGCTTGGCTTGCTCGATAGCTAACATGCTTTCCAATGCAGCTTGAAATTCGCTGCCAAACTGTTGGCTGCGCATGGCATAGTGCACATTGGCAATCATGTATCCGAGTTTAGAACCACAGTCATGAGAGCGACCCTTCAAATGGAATGCCTCCACGGTTTGAAGTTGGCGAAGCTGATGTAGGGCATCGGTTAATTGGATTTCGCCACCGGCTCCTGGGGGCGTGTGTTCGAGCAGATCCCACGTTTGCGCACTGAGCACATAACGGCCGGTTATCGCCAAACGGCTTGGCGCTTGTTGCTGTGAGGGTTTCTCTACCATGTCACGAATAACAGCGCTGTCACCCGCGTGAATCGTCTTACCGTCAATGTCAACGATGCCATATTTGTCGACATCAGTGGCTGCTACAGGCTCAACCATGATTTGCGAATGCTCACTGTGCTCATAACGTGCAATCATCTGCGCAAGGTTTTCGCTGCGCAAGTTACACGCAAACTCATCAATAATCACATCAGGCAGTAACACCGCGAACGGATTTTCACCAACGATTGGACGCGCTGCTAATACCGCATGGCCTAACCCTAGCGGCTTGGCTTGGCGTACTGAAATGATAGTGACATCGTCTGGCACAATGCTGCGCACCTCTTCGAGCAAGCTACGTTTGACTCGTTTTTCCAACGTCGCTTCGAGCTCAAAGCTGGTATCAAAGTGATTCTCTACTGAGTTTTTTGAGGAATGAGTCACCAGCACAATTTCCTTGATCCCCGCCTCAACGGCTTCACGGACCACATGCTGGATAAGGGGTTTGTCCACTAATGGGAGCATCTCTTTAGGGATGGCTTTGGTCGCTGGGAGCATACGTGTTCCGAGACCGGCGACCGGTAATACCGCCTTTTGCACTTTCATATATATTTCCTTTGAAAACGGTGTGAGTGGCAAAACACTCAGTGAGCCCACTCCGTCCTTGGCACTGCACATCTAGTCTATAAGTACTAAACATTGTACTTGTTAACAAATAGATTTCAATAACTAGCACCAAAGAATTAGATTAAGTTTTTATTTCGCGTGTACCTGTTGTACATTTAAGTGATATCATTCTGGGAATGAACGCAAACTTATAAGGGACTGCAAAATTGTAACCGGAATCAAAACAGCAGTAAGATTTGCTGTCGCAGTCGCCTTAAGTTGCACGGCTGCATTGACCTACGGACAATTGTTGCAGCCGCAGCAGCTCGTTGAGTACGTGCAAAATAAAGGGAACATTAGCGCATCAAGGCGGGCCCAACACTGGCTAGAGATGCTTGTTATGCAGCAACATGCAGATGCATGGCGCCAGCTGCAGAGCGTCAACCAGTTCTTTAATGAAGTGGTGGCCTACCAAAGTGACGAAACGCTGTGGCATCAAAGTGACTATTGGGCCACACCGGCTCAACTGCTGATCCAAGGTGCCGGTGATTGCGAAGATTACGCCATCGCCAAGTTTTTTACCTTGGTTAGTTTAGGCATCCCCGATGAGCAGCTACGCTTAATGTATGTGCGCCATTTAACGCTTGATCAACCACATATGGTAGTGCTGTATTTTGATGGTCAAGATGATGAGCCTTACGTACTTGATAATTTTGATAATCGTATTGTCAAAGCCAGTGAACGCGAAGATTTAAAACCGATTTATAGTTTCAATGGCCAAGGATTATGGTTGGCTAAAGCGCAAAACCTCAGTGGCCAAGCCACTGGCAGTCGAGTGTCTGCTTGGGAGGAGTTGATTAAGCAGATCGAACAGGAATCAGCGAACAAGGAGTGAAAAGTCAATGAACAAACCAAGGATGAGTTTACAAACTCAAGTCTACGCCCTCATCGTGTTACTGGGAATAATCACTTTTGCAGTGAAGTTAAAGCTTAGTAGCGAACAAACCCAAGCCTTTTATCAGCAACAAATGGCGACTCACGCTCGTGATACCGCGACCAGTTTAGGTCTGGCTATTTCACCCTATTTAAATGAGCGCGATATGATGGTGGCACGCACCATGGTTCAAGCTATTTTTGACTCTGGTTACTATGCTCAGATAGAGCTTAAGGATGATCAAAGTAAGTCGCTTGTTAACCTCAATCACAACCCCGAAATACAAGGGGTGCCATCATGGTTTATGCGCCTATTTCAGCTCACAGCACCGACCTACACCAAGGAGCTCAATAGTGGTTGGAAAGTGGGTGGCTTTTTAAGTGTCACTACACATCCAGGTGCTGCATACATCGAGCTTTGGCAGCAGGTGAAGCAAGCGGCAATCAGCTCAGCAATGATTTTAGTGATTGCTCTAAGTCTTGCTTATTTCGTGCTGCGCTCGGTATTCAGGCCACTGCGCAAAGTAGAACAGCAGGCACAACGCATTGGCCAAAAACAGTTTGTTCAAAACAACGCGAGTCCGAAATCTCGAGAGCTGTTCTCCGTCACAAAAGCGATGAATGACATGGTGACAAGTATTCAGCGTACCTTTGATGCGTTAACCAAACAAAGCGATGCCTACTACCGCCAAGCGTATCGTGATGAGTTAACTGGGTTGGGGAATCGTCGCGCCTTTGATAATCAACTTAGCGCAGTGACTGAACAGCTGCAAGATGAGCATACCCACAGCGTGGCAATGGTCACCTTGCCTAGCCTGCAATTAATTAATGAACATCATGATTACCGTCAAGGTGACGCCTACGTGCTCGCGGTGTTGGAAGTCATCAAACGCTACCTCGCCCACCTAGGTGACTACCATATCTATCGCATTAGCGGTGGTACATTCACTATTCATATGCCCTACCCTTGCGACTTTGTTGCTGAAACATTATCGCGCTTACATCACAGCCTTCAAAAAGAGCAACACCATCGTTATGAGAAGGGCTTTGCACATCTGAGTATCGCCTCCGTTAACAGCTACAGTACCGTGGGCAGTATACTTAGTGAACTGGATACCGCCATTTCAACAGCGAGCCCTAACAAGCCGGCAATGTGTCAAACACACAATTTAGTGCAATCGCAAAGCCAATGGCGAGAGACCATTGTGAGAATTATCGAGCAAGGTAATTTTAGTTACTCATTTCAACCCGTTCGCAAACAACAGCAGCAGCAGGCTCATTATTTTGAGACCTTCGTGCGCATTAGCGACCAAGGTAAGTCTATTGATAACCAACAACTATTCGCCATGGCTGAGCGCCTCGGCTTGGCGTGTGAGTTAGAGAAAAAGCTATTCCAAGCTTTTATTAACTTTCGTAATACTCATACGGAGTTAGCCCTTGCAGTAAACCTAAGTAAAGAGGCGTTTTACAATGAAGATTTTATTACTTGGGTGTGTCGTCAGGCTCATCATTACGGGTGCTTACGCCACAACACGGTGTTAGAAATAGGTGAAGCCACCCTATTGGCCGACATCGCCATGGCCAAGAATGTGTTGGCGCGACTGAAAGCATTCAATATTAAAGTGTGTATAGAGCACTTTGGTTCCAGCCTTACCTCATTTAGGTATCTGCGTGACCTCAATATAGATTACGTGAAGGTGGATGCGGCCTATACCAAGGACTTACAGCAGAACGATGATGCACTTGCTTTGTTACGCTCCATTGTCACCACTTGCACAGGAATTGGAATAAAAACAATTGCCTGTCATATCGAAAACGCGGTGAGCTTTGACAAAGCTATGCAGCTGCAGTTTGACGGTCTGCAAGGAAACTACATAAAGCCGCCGATGCAATTAGAAGAAGGCCCCGAACAGGCTATCTTCAACTTTCAAACACGAACATTATAGCGATAAAGGAGTAGATCATGAGAAAGACCGGTTTAGTGCTGTGCATAGGGATGATATGCGCCATGATGATAGGCAATGCGCACGCTGTCGAAGCGACCGCTAAAAGCGATGCGATTATTACTGAGGCTATCGACCAAGGGCAGCCACTCAGTGAACAAATTACCGCACTTATGAGCCGCTACCCAGCATTAAACGCGGCTTTGGTTAATTCTGCTATCACCGCTGTTGGGGCTGATACCCGCGCAGCCAATGAGCTATTTTCCCGAGCCCTAGTCCACGTGGGCGTGACCTCAGATGAGGCCATGAATATCGTTGCAGCGGCGCTCAGTGCAGGCATGAACCCTGATAATGTGACCGCGTTAGCGATTGCCAACAATATGGATGCAACCTTAGTGTCACAAGCAACTGCAGCAGGGCCGGCAACAGCCCCAAACTTCGCACCATCCCCCATCGTCGGTCTCGGTGGTTCAGGCGGGGATGGCGGAATTTCTGAGTCGAACCAATAAGCGTTGATTCTTCAGTGTTAAGCCTGTCTCTGAAGACATCCGAAAGCTCGGATAATCGCCTTAAAGCGCATGGTTCACGTGCTATCTTTGCGCTGCTACTCATCATCTTATTTATAGCCCCCTTTGTATTAGGGGGCTTTCGTCTTTGGGCCAGTGCATTATTGTGCCTAGCTATCGCTGTAGTCAGCGCTTTGCATTGTGCTTATGCTATGACAACTCAACAACCGCTATGGAATATAAATAAGACACACCGCTGGCTTATCATCCCCATGCTAAGTTGTGTGTTTGTAGTGGGTATGCAGGATGTACTAGAGCTGAGCGCCAGCCCCGGTGCGACCAGGCATGCTTTGCTGGTCACCGTAGCACTGACCCTCTACGCCGTTCTGCTGCTCACTTACTGCACTAGCTATCAACGATTGCGGGCACTGGTCGTGTTATTGGTGATAACCGGGTTGGTGCAGGCAAGTTATGCCTGTATTTTGGTGTTAAGCCCTGACTTACCTAGCCTAGTCTTACAGTGGCAACGCAACGATAAAGCCTTCGGTAGTTTCACCTACCAGAACTTTTTAGCTAATTACCTTGGTTTGGTTTTAAGTTTAGGCGTTGGGCTCATCATAGCTCAGCTAAGCACCGGGCAAAATCCTCTCAGCTTTAAACGTCTGATCCAAGTATGGTTAAGCCCCAAATTAATGATTCGCTTAGCATTAATGGTTATGGTTATCGCGCTTATCCTGACCCGTTCCCGCATGGGCAATGCTGCTTTTTTCATTGCCTTGGCCTTAGCCTGTTTATTAGCACTGTTTTTTTACCGCAAGCCCTCAAAGCAATTTAAATGGTTAATTTTTAGTTTTTTCGTGCTTGATTTCATTCTTATTGGCGCACTGTTCGGGGTTTCCCAAGTGAAGGAACGTTTGAGTAACACCGCTTTGCTTTTCGAAAGCCGTGATGAAGTGCTTCGTGACGCATGGACACTGCTGTTCGAACACCCTTTTTTAGGCCATGGTGCGGGGAGTTTCTACACTGTATTTCCAAGTGTCCAACAAGGGCCCTACTCTGGATATTACGATAACGCCCACAATGACTATCTGCAGTTTTTAATTGAGCTTGGTTGGCCTGCTAGCATTGCCTTGGCAGTGGCGATTGGTGGTTGCTTATGGGTCTCGGTACAAGTAATGAAAAAGCGCAGAACGCGGCTTTATCAGGGGCTCGCATTCGGAGCAATAACCGCCATTATATTTATGTTATTGCACGCAAGTGTAGATTATTCCCTGCAAGCCATGGCCAAT
This sequence comes from Pseudoalteromonas sp. CNC9-20, assembly GCF_022347875.1. NCBI lineage: Bacteria > Pseudomonadati > Pseudomonadota > Gammaproteobacteria > Alteromonadales > Pseudoalteromonadaceae > Pseudoalteromonas > Pseudoalteromonas sp. CNC9-20. Next base: position 575,325 of record NZ_JAKRFS010000002.1, read on the forward strand.
GCGCTCACTTTTATTACCGTGTTATGTATTGGGCTATTATGCAAAACCCTATCACCGCCTGTGCTTGCCCGTAATTAGCGTTTATACACTTGCTTACATTTGAATGTTGGCGAGGCATTAAAAGTTATGTCACTGTAAAGAAGTCATCTTGGGTCTGTACTTGCGTGAGTCGCTGGCCCCAAGGTAAATACCAGTGACAATACATAACAATAATGAGGTTTAACGTGACAGGAAGACACTTGCCAATTAAAAGTGCCATTGCCGCACTGCTTTTGCTAAGCAAACCAGTATGGGCTGACGCTTTTAGTGAACACCATCTTGATGTTGACTTTAACATTACTCAGGCCCCTATTAGCGCCGATATTTCGCCTCATCCGGGTAAAGAGATAATCGCTATCGGCCGCAGCAGCGCCAAAGCACAGCAAGTGGCCGTTCTGGCGTTGGTTGACGGGACACTAACCCAGGTGGACCGCTTTGCCATTGGTGAGCAGTATTTTGCCTATGACATTGGCAACGACCCACAGGGCAAACAGACTCTGTATTTCCTCGCCAAAGACCATGTTGGTCGTTATCAGTATCCACAGGGCCCTTCAGAGCCAAGGTTATTGTCCTATCTCGAAGTCAGCTCCGTATTCCAAATTCAACGCAGTAACTTTATGCGCCGCATGCCATTTATATTTGATTTTAATGGCGATGAAAGTGCTGATGTGATGCTGCCTAACTTTAATGAGTTACAGGTGTGGTTTAGCCAGCAAGATAAAGCGCACAAGCTCTCTAAATTGGCTATTACCGGCCAAAACGTATTAACTCGCGATGGCTTGAGTGTGACTCCGGCACAAACCTTTACCTTAGATATTAATAACGATGAGCGCATGGATATTGCTCATCTCACCCCCGGGCAGCTGCACATTTACACTGCTGCCAAGCGCCATTTTGACCATCAAACAGTGGCCATTCGCGAGGATATTCACGCCATCGACTGGTGGGATCAACTCGATGATGATGGCCGCTCTTTGGACCAAAGCGATCTCAACTACCGTAAGTTGGAACGCTTCGAAGACGTTAACGGCGATGCAATAGTGGATATGGTGGTGCGCTATACCCAAAGCTCCGGCGTGCTAGATAGAAAAAACGACTACGAGATATTTTATGGCAAAAACACCGCTGATGGCGAGCTTCGTTATGGTGCGCAAGCCGATACCACAGTCCGTGCAGAAGGAACGCTCACTGGCCTTGAGCTGCAAGACATTGATGGTGATGGCCGCAAAGAAGTGATGGTATCCAGTTTTGAGTTAGGGGTCTCGCAGGTAGTCTCTGCGCTGCTAGCAAGTAGCATTGACCAAGACGTGCTGCTCTATCGCCAAAATGCGCAAGGACAGTATCCGGAACAGCCGAGCATGGACTATGAAACCGAAATGGGCTTTAGTATCAGCAAAGGCCGCGCCAGCGAACCCTTGGTGAAACTCGCCGATATTAGTGGCGATGGCATTCTTGATTTACTACTTTCTGAGGACAGCGATGAGCTTATTTATCGCTTAGGTAACAAAGACGGCGGCTTCTCCCGCAAAAGCAGTCAAGATATTGCCTTGCCACAATCCGCAGCACAGATTAGCCATGCCGATATCAATGGCGATAACAAAGCCGACCTTATCGCCTATTATGGCAAACTCGATAGTGCCAAGCTGCACAAGCGCTTAACTCTGTTGGTCGCTAAATAACTGGCTACGTAATCACAGGCAGCGCGTTATTTCTGGCCGCGCTGCCTGAGAAAACCATTAAAAGTTAAGCACCATCGGCGCTATCACCAGAGTTGCCAGCGTGATCAGTACAATAGCAATAATGTTCAAAGCAAAGCCTGCACGGATCATATCGGTAATTTTTATCTCCCCCGAGCCAAATACAATCGCGTTCGGTGGTGTGGCCACCGGCATCATAAAGGCGCAACTGGCGGCAATGGCAGCGGGCACCACCCACACTAAGGGCGTACCAGTAATCGACTCTGCCACCGGCCCAAGTAAAGGTAAAAACCCGGCGGCAGTCGCCGTATTGCTGGTGATCTCGGTTAAGAAAGTAATTAACGCGGCCACCACGAGAACACTTATCACCAACGGCATAGCACTGGCCCCACTCAGCAGATTAGCGATGTAATCAGCCAAGCCTGAGCTTTTTATCTGCGCCGCTAAGGTCAAGCCGCCACCAAAGAGCAACAAAATCCCCCAAGGCACGTTTGCTGCGTTTTGCCAGTCTAAAACCCGCTCTTGAGAGTGCTTTTCTGCCGGTAACATAAACAACAGCAACGCCGCAGCAATAGCAATACCGGTATCTGATATCGCCAGCCCGGTGACATCACCGAGCACAGGGCGCAACACCCAACTCACCGCCGCTAAGGCAAAGACCGCGAGGACACTTTTCTCAGCCCGAGACATCGCTCCTAACTGCGCTAGTTGATTGCGAAACATGCCTTTGGTCTCTACTTGGCTGGCAGTTTTATCCACTTTATACATCACTTTCGTTAACCACAGCCAGGTTAGGGTCAGCATCACTAAAGACAAAGGGACGCCTATCATCATCCAGGTAGCAAAGCCGATTTCAATATTGTAACTGTCGGCCAGATACGCAGCCATCAAGGCATTCGGTGGCGTGCCTATCAAGGTTCCAATACCCCCAATGCTAGCGCCATAGGCAATACTCAATAGCAGCGCCTTGGCAAAATTATCACATTGGCTGCCATTATCCTTTAATAGGTGGACCACCGATAAAGCTATCGGTAGCATCATCACGGCTGTTGCGGTGTTTGACATCCACATTGATAAAAACGCGGTCACCGCCATCATCGCCATGATTTGCAAGCTTGGCTTGCTGCCCGCCAGCAATAAGGTAGTCAAAGCAATGCGTTTATGCAGCCCCCAACGCTCCATGGCAATTGACAGTAAAAAGCCGCCTAAAAAGAGGTAAATAAGAGGATGGGCGTAAGGATCTGCAACCGCCTTAATCGGTGCAATCCCAGCCAAAGGCACAATCACCAAAGGCAGCAACGAGGTGGCCGGAATAGGCACCACTTCGCTGACCCACCAAGACGCCAACCAAATTGTTAAGCCGGTAGTGCGCCACGCGGCCATAGACATCCCCGCTGGTGGGTCGAGCAAACAGGTCAACAACATGACGCATGGCCCGAAGGCCAACAACAGTTGACCCCGAAGTTGAGTAAATTTCGAATCTGACATGCTAAGACCTCTTAGAATTTATATTTTAGTCCAATTGCAGTACTGGTATCGGAGACTTGGTTGAGCTCAAGTTTAGTCGCTAAAAAGTAAAAAGATGTTTGCTTATCAACTACGTAGTCAACACCCGCTGAGAGCTGCTCGCTATCGCTGTCATGGCGAAGCTGGCTGGTATCACGCGCATATTGCAATTTGGGTTGCCATGCGTCACTTGCATAATAGCGCAAACTCACAAGCACACTATTACCGTCTTTATCACCGGCTAAATTTTCACTGCGCTGCACCAGCACCCCACCTTGCAGTCGTTGCCATTGATACACCGCATTGACGCGCAACGCTTGAATATCAGCTAAGGCATCGGTGTAGCTTAGGGCTAAATAATAAGGGGTCTGCTTTAGGGCGCGATCGCCATAACTCAATAAGGCGGCGACGCCGTTCTTTTCGGTTTTAGCGTCATCTTTCGGCGCAAAAGTCAGCGCCCATTGCCATTGCCCCCACTTTGGCGAGGTATAGGTAATGCTATCGGCAATACGGTCTTGACCGCCTATTGTTTGCGCTATGTCACTTTGGGTCTCATTGAATTGGTCAATTTTGCCCTCACTGTACTTGAAGCGGCTGTCATTACGGCCAAATAGCACCGTGCCATAAGCTGATTGCACCCCTAAGTAGGTGTTGCGTGCACTGAATGGCTCGCTGGTGTCGTCGCTTTCAAAGCCTTTCACCTGCACTTCGTATTTATATACCACTTGGGCTTGCGCACTGATATCGTGCTTGCCTTTTACGCCAATGCGCGAGAATGGCGCATCAATATGGGTGCCCTTATCGGTGTAACGCATCAACCCTTTATCGGTGTGCTCAAGTTGCACCTGTGCTTTACCATAAATGCTGTAGTCGCCGGCCGCAGCGCCATGTGCAGCCACCCCAAGTATCACGCATGAATATAATGTTATTGGTCTTATCATAGTGTTGTCCTATTGTTGTCTGCAACACTACACTCAAGAACCTGACCAATTTTAATAACCTAATATAAACAATGAGTTGTCATAATTTAAAGCATGTATAAGGCGTGACATGTGTGGATTCCCGCACATTCTTTTACTTATTTATCACCAATTCCACCCATTAATTAGGTTCGGTATAACTTGCTCGGGTGAGCTGGTACTTGGCCATTTTGTCATACAGCGTTTTGCGTGGGATTTGCAACAGTGCCATGGTCTGTTTGATACTGCCTTGGCTTTGGGCTAATGCATCTTCAATGAGTGACTGCTCATAGTAAGCGACTTTTTGCGCCAAACTCAGTACTTCTTGCTGCGATTCAAGCGCTTGTATTGAGTGAGTGGCTAATTGCTCGCCAAGCAATACCGTACGCTCAGCATGGTTGCGCAGCTCACGTACATTGCCCGGCCAATCGTATTGCATCAGTTGCGCACGCAGGGGCTCTGTTAACGCCATACTGGGTTTATGAAAACGCGTGGCGGCAATAGATAAGAAGTGCTGATACAAAAGGGGTATATCGGCTTTTCTTTGCCGTAGTGCCGGGATCGGCACTTTTAAAAGATTGAGGCGAAAGAACAAGTCGGCGCGAAACTGTCCAGTATCCACTAAGGTTTGCAAATCGACTTTGGTTGCCGCAATCACTCGCATATCAAGATCAATGCTCTGGTTCGAGCCGACGGGGGTGACTTGGCGCTCTTCGAGCACACGCAGTAATTTAACTTGTAAGCTTGCTGACATCGCTTCGATTTCATCGAGAAAAACCGTTCCGCCATTGGCGTAAGCGAACTTGCCTTCGCGTGCCTGATTAGCCCCAGTATACGCACCACTGGCAGCACCGAAGAGCTCACTTTCAATCAGCTCTTCTGGAATTGCGCCACAGTTAATTGCCACAAAGTGGCCTTGGCTGCGATCGCCATGTTCGTGTAAATAACGCGCGACGAGCTCCTTCCCGGTGCCGGTTTCACCTTCGATTAATACATCTGCGGGGGTGTCTCTAATCGCATCAAGTAACTGCATCATCTGCTGTATTTGTGGGGTTTCCCCCAAAATACGCACCCCAGGAGCACAATGATGCTCTATTTGCCGTTTTAATTGGCGATTCTCTAACACTAGTTTGCGTTTATCCAAGGCCCGCGCCAAACAATCTAATAGCTGTTCATTGACCGGTTTTTCAAATAAATCATAGGCCCCTTGCTGCATCGCCTTTACTGCGGTACTCACATCGGCATAGCCAGTTAAAAACACCACCGGCAACTCAGAGTCAAACTGCTGAACCTGCTGCAAAAACGCCAAACCATCCAGTTTAGGCATATTAATATCGCTAAGCACCACACCGGCAAAGCTACGGTTAAGCTTATGCAAGGCTTTATTGGCATCGTCAAAACACACGACCTGATAGCCCTCAAGCTCTAACAATTGCTTTAAGGAGTCACGGATACTTGGTTCATCGTCAATAACGTAGATAGTCTGTGCATTGCTCATATTTGTGGCTCTTGTTGATGCAAACTAATTAAAAATTCAGCGCCGCCATCGGGGTGATTATGAGCGCTAAGCGTGCCTTGAAAGGACTCGATAATTTGCTTAGAAATGGATAACCCCAACCCTAGGCCAAGCTCGGATTTGGTGGTGTAAAATGGCTCAAAAATGCTGCTTAGCGCATGATGCTCTATCCCCGAGCCGGTGTCGATAATGGATAAATACACATTCTCGTCGTCACTATCAGCTTCAATACGCAACCGCTTCACCGCCTGTTTTTCCATGGCTTGGCAGGCATTAGCAAAAAGGTTCACCAGCACCTGCTCAAATTGATAAGGGTCAACCCACACCGTCACATTGGGCGGGTGGTAGCATACCTCAACACCGTATTCTTTGAGTTGTGGCCCTGCAACCAACAAAGCGTTATCTATGGTTTGCGCCAATGACGTTGCTTGCATTTTATGCTCACGCTTTTGACTAAAAGATTTTAGTTGCGCCGCAATGGCATGAACGCGATTAACTAATTGCTCGATTAGCTGTAAGTTGCTGAGCGCTTTATCATATTGACCACGAGCAATAAGCCGTTTACTGGCGGCAATATACGCACTCATGGCACTGAGCGGCTGATTAATTTCATGGTTAACGCTGGCACTAAGTTGACCGATAGTGGCGAGTTTAGCGGTGCGTACTAGGGCATCTTGGGCTTGCTCCAACTCCTGACTTCGCTGCTTCACCTGCTCTGCAAGGGAGCGCTCGCTGTAAAGCAGTTGCCGATAACCCGCTACTTTCACCAATAAATACTCAACCAAGGCAATCAAGACCAATAAACACATGAGGGTGACACCAAGGCGCGCCACCAAGGTTTCATTAAGGTAATTGCGAGGTACGAGGGTCAATAGTTGATACGGTGCACGCGCCAAAGCGGTGTCATCAATCACAAAGGTGCGCTTGCGCTTTGCAATGTAAACCTGCGCTTGACCTTGCCACTGCCAAGGCGCCGGTGCGATGGTGCGTTCAAGAAATTGCTGCGACTGCTTTAGCTGCTGGCGCTGGGGCGTCGTCATTGGCGACAACGAGGTTAATCGCCACGGTTCAGCGTTCGACATCAACACCACATTGTTCTCATCAACCAATGCAAACAGCGTATCTTGCACGCTATCGAGTGCCGCTTTATCGGCCTCAAACTGGCTGGCATTCACTTTAACTACGATGACGCCGGCCGCCTCACCTGCGACTATGACAGCTTGAGAAAAGTAAAAACCGCGCTTGCGAGAGCGCTGCCCTAGGGCAAAATCAATGGCGCTATGGTGGCGCATAGCATCTCGAAAGTAGCCGCGAAAAGCAAAGTTATTGCCTTTGTAGCTGTAGGGTAAATGCCAATTACTGGTCGCAACCACAGTGCCTGATGTGTTGAGTAAATACACATCAGAGGCGCCACTGGCCAGTTGCATATCGTGCAGATAGCGGTCGGTATCTTGACTGGCCGCGCGCTTTATATCCAAGGCTTGGTGCACTGCTTTACTGCGGCTCAAGGAATCGACAATACGTTGATAGCGGCTAAATTGCCTATCGATATAGTCACTGAGGTGCGCCCCTTGCACCCTTGCTTGCTGGTGCGCACGTTGTGCCTGCTGCTGCAAGGTTACCTGCACGGTCAACACCATAGCGACCACCAGCACTACGCTATAAACAAGAAGCTTAATGACCAGCTTATTTGACACTTATTATTCGCTTATTGATGGTGATATTCGCTCTCAGTCTACCAGTGTGACGACCACGATGGTAGCGGTGCAACAACAAGCGATGGGCGAGTTTAGCGCGCATTCGAGCAATAAAAAGGCCGCTAATGCGGCCAACAGGAGACACAGCGATGACGCTGAAAAGGCTATTTTTGTAGCACTAAAGCAATGGACTCTGGTGCCACGAAAGCATAGCTGGCATCTGCACTGACATCCCCACTGACACGGTTAAGGATATTATCCCAGCGCATCACCAAGCCATTGGACTTTTCTGCGAGGTATAAATCGCGCCCACTGAACATAATGTCTACTGGGTTTCCTAACATCGAATTAGGCCCGCTAATAGCAATATCAATGTTGGTTAGCCCAGAGGCCATGGCCGCGCTATTGAGCACATAAATTTTACCGTCGGTAGCATCGGCGGCGCTGCCCACATCTGTCACGATTAAGGCATCGCTCAGCGGGTCGTAGTCAATGCCATGAATATTGGTGGGCGCCGCCACAGCCATACCTGACATTGCCGGGACAATAAGTCGGTCTTCGCCGGCCAAGGTGCTCATTCCACCATACATCTTAGCGCTAACTTCATCGAACACGGCAATGGTGCCATTGGTTAAGGCCACAAAAGCGCGATCGCTTTGGGCATCATAATCAACATCCCAAGGGCGTGCATCGTTGGCTGGCAGCAAGGTCATCAGCGGCGCCACATTGCCCGACGCACAGCGCGAAAAAACTTTGATACCGCGTTTACTAGTCGAGAATTCGGCAACAAACATGAGCCCTTGCTTTGATGCGATATCGATCCCTTTCGGTGAGGTTAACGTGGTGTTGGTGCCACTTACCATACGATCCTGACTCAAGGTGAACATGCCGTTATCACGGGTGTTGGCAATACGGTTTGCGATGATAACACCGCCAGAGCTGCCATCACTGCTATCGAAAGTGGCGTAACCGTTACCCTCAATATCAAAGGTCACGCTTTCAATGGTCGCTTGCGTATCAAAGCCCATGCTCATAGCCGACAGCGGCGCATTTAGTTGCGCTATCATTCCAGTTGTCGGCCCAGCAGTTCCCGGATTAGATGACACCGCAACGCCACGCACTGTGGCTGGCCTATCAATATCTGAAGCATCAAGATGCGTGGTGTGTTGTTTGCGAGCAAGAGACTCGGGTTTGCTGGTCATGGTCACAAAATCAGGAGCGATATCACCGCTGGCACCATTGAAAATATTGGTGTACACCAAAATCGCATCGTTCGACTTCTCGGCCACTCGCAAGGTAGCGCCCTCTAGGAGAATATCAACCGGATTACCTAGGCGGGTGTTTGGGCCCGCTATCATACGGCTTACAGGAGTATTGCCATCAGCCATTGCCGCACCTTCAATGACAAACAGCGCGCCATCATCGGGACTCTGCGCACTGCCAACATCAGATAACACCAAGCGGTTTTGGCTGCCATCGAAGGCGATGCCATGTAAATTTACGCCAATGGCGTCGCCGTTACTGTCGCTTGGAACAATCGTACGAGCTGGGGTGGCTGTCATACCTGAAGCAATGTAATTGTCGTACACCGCGACAGTGCCATTGGTGAGCGCAACGTAGAGGCGGTCATTAATATCGTCATAGGCGAGGTCCCAAGGAGCGGCATCGGTGGCGGTTACGGCAACTGGTACGTTATCACCACTGGCCATCGCACCAAAAGCGCTGATTTGCATAGCGCCAAAGTCAGCAACCAATAAAATCCCGTGCGCGCTGGCGAGCGTCATCCCCTTGGGGTTTACCAAGGTGCTATTGGGGCCAGATATTGCGCGATCCCAAGTGCTAGAGAAGCCATTGTTTTGTGCCCGTAGCGATGTTGCGCACAGAGTTTTAATACTGCCAGTATCGGCATCCCCGGCTTGAATAAGCTGATCTTGATGGCCGTATACCAGCCCTTGATTGTTGGTAGTTTCTAGCGTGTATAACAGTTCACCGTATTCATTAGTGATATCAACGGTGCCGGCATTATCGCTGCCATTATTTGCACGTAAGAAGGTGCCTGCTGACAAGGCCGGGCGGCCGTCTTCTCCGTCGTTGCCATCGCTACCTGGCGCGCCATCTGCTCCTGGCGCACCATCACTGCCATCATCACCGCTACAGCCAGCAATGAGTCCGGCGCAGGCCAAGGCGATGATACTCAGCTTTATCGCATTGGAGTGGGTAGAAGGTGTGAGCTGCTGCGATGCAGCAGAAGTATGTTGATTACGCATATCCATTCCTCGCAAGTTGTTAAACCGTGTTATAACGTGTCTTCGCTATACTGCTTCACGTCCTAGCCCTGACGTCGCTATCTTTCGTTACATCAGGGGCGTAACGGCTTAACCTCGCAATTGGATGCAAAATTATTCAAATTATCAGTGAAAAACTGGTAACCATCTGATTTGAAAGGGGTAATGATACCCCTTATTCAGTAACTAAAACGCCTTAAGCGTCTTTGAGTACCAGTTGTACCTCAATATTATCTCGGGTCGCATTTGAGTAAGGGCAGACTTGATGAGCTTTTTCAATCAATTGTTGCGCTTCATCTGTAGCCATATCTGGCAAATGGATCTCCAATTTGGCCTTGATGCCAAAACCGCCTTCAATCGGCCCTATTGAGACCTGCGCGTCAATGGCGGTGCCCTCAGGTAAAGAGGTATTTCCCTCGTTGGCAACATGGCGCATAGCGCCGATAAAACACGCTGAATACCCTGCTGCAAATAACTGCTCCGGATTGGTCCCCTGGCCATCATCGCCGCCTAACCCTTTAGGCGTGGACAGGGTCACGTCCAAACGACCATCGTCTGATTGAGCATGGCCTTCGCGGCCACCTTTGGTATGTACTTTCGCGGTGTAAGCAACCTCATTAAGTGTCTTCATACTGTGCTCCTCTTTAGCAGTTGATGCTAAGTGTGATAAGCGAATTACCAAGTTTTCCTTGGGCCTATAATGGGTGTTGCGACGCGAGCGATGGTTTTCAAGACCAATGACAATAAAAATGCGACCAGCAACCATTGGCCATGTTTACCCCACCAGCTCCCTTAGCTACACTAGCGCCACCTCATCAAACACGGATGATTGCTATGTTTTCTCCCCAATACCGTGTGCTACTCAGCGCTATTTTTTGTGTTTTATTGGCCATGGTCACGATTCAATCGGGCGCTTCAATTGCCAAACAGCTATTTCCCCTAGTAGGCCCTGAGGGGACTACAGCCTTGCGCTTAGGCTTCTCAGCCTTGGTACTGTGTCTGGTTTTTCGTCCCTGGAAAGCGCTTCCCCAGGGCACCGAGTGGCGCAGTATTATCACCTATGGCCTGTGCTTAGGCGGTATGAACATCACCTTTTATTATGCTATCGAGCGTATCCCCTTAGGGATCGGTGTGGCGCTGGAATTCACTGGGCCTTTGTGCGTTGCATTGCTGAGCTCAAAACGTAAACGTGATTTAGTGTGGGTGGCATTGGCCATCGCAGGTATTGTGTTGCTGCTACCGGAGATAGATGCGCAAACGGGCCTCGACCCCATCGGTGTTATTCTCGCATTAGCGGCCGGTGGTTTCTGGGCCGGCTACATCCTATTTGGTAAGCGCACCGGTGGGCAAAGCTCCGGTGGACGCACTGTTGCTTTAGGCATGAGTGTAGCAGCCCTGGTATTAGTCCCCTATGGCGCAGCATTTCAAGGCATGGACTTGCTGCGTTGGCAGGTGATCCCGCTTGGCCTATTGGTCGGTGTGATGTCCAGCGCCTTACCTTATACGCTGGAAATGATTGCTCTTAGAAATATGCCGGCCCAAGGCTTTAGCGTGATGATGAGTATGGAGCCGGCCATTGCCGCTTTGGCCGGATTCATGATCTTGGGCGAATTGCTGACGCCATTACAATGGCTGGCCGTAGCCTTAGTGATCACCGCGTCCATTGGCTCATCATTACAACCTAATAAAACATAACCGGGTCTATTTCGCTGGTTTTGAAAATAAAAAGTTAACTAATGTAAGCAAATTTGATCGTTTCTCATATGGCTTTCGTAATCGCCCTAGTTGGACACGCAGTATACGTCCCTCTGTGAGCAATCAATTTACAGGAAGCCATTATGAGATACCTACTGTTACTGAGTAGTCTACTATTTGTGAGTGCCTGTAGTGATGACGATGACGACAACGTTACTACACCGCCTCCCCCTCCTCCCGCAACAGAATTTTCTGCCACACAAACTTATGAGCTAACGCTCAGCGCCAAGCAAGAAGTACCGATGAACGATTCTATGCAAAGCGCTGCTGCCACTGTTGAGCTCGATGAGAACCTGATGCAGTTTCGAGCCTCTCTCGATGTCAGTGATGTCGAAGGCTTTAGTGCTGCCCACATTCATGATGGAGATATCGGCGAAAATGGCGATGTTGCCTTCACCTTTAGCGCTGCCAGTGAAGGCATGTTAGAGGTGGCCATCACCGATCTAAGTGAAGACTTAGTATCGGACTTAATGGACGGCGACTGGTACATTAATGTCCACACCGACGCCTACCCAGACGGAGAACTTCGCGCCCAGATTGTGCCTGATACCACCTCCATTATCACCTTTAAGCTAAGCGGCGAGCAGCAAGTTCCCGCTAACGACAGCGCCGGTCTTGGTTATGGCTATGCTGCCTTTGACAGCACCAACAATGAGTTAGCGCTGCGCGCGGTAACCATGGGCGTGGACGATGCCACCGCCGCACATATTCATACCGGACGCATAGGTAGCAATGGTGAGGTGTTAGTGGTACTCGAACAAGATGATGAGGTCATGACCGATTGGGTTGCACCTGAGGGCACGCAAATCGACGCCGATACACTCGCTGTTCTGCTCTCTGGCGGCCATTATGTTAATGTTCATACCCCTGATTTTCCCGATGGTGAAATTCGCGGGCAAATTCTCACAGATAACTTTGTTGTCGCGACTTTCCCACTAACCGGTGCTCAAGAAGTTCCAGCCGTTGACACTATGGCATCTGGTGACGGTTATGCCCTAGTTAACACCGACGACTATGGCGTTGAGCTGAAGGTCAACACGACCGGCGTTGATGATGCCAGCGCGGCGCATATCCATACCGGCCGTGTAGGCACCAATGGTGAAGTGTTGGTCGCCCTTGAGCAATCTCTTGACGATGCAGGTACGTGGATGGCCCCTGAAGGCACACAAATCAATGCCGATATTTTTGCTGTGCTGGCCTCTGGCGGTCACTACGTCAATGTGCATACGCCAGCCAATGCTGGCGGCGAGTTACGCGGACAAATACTGACCAGTAATTATGCGCTGGCCACCTTTGCCCTCTCCGGCGCGCAAGAAGTGCCGGCTGTTAGTACGACCGCCATGGGTAGCGGTTACGCCTTGGTGAATACCAGCGATTACAGCACCGAAGTACGGGTGGTAACCGAGGGCGTCGATGATGCCACCGCCGCCCATATTCACTCCGGTCGTGTAGGTACCAATGGCGAGGTCTTTGTTGCCTTGGAGCAGTCGATGGAGGATGCCGGGGTGTGGATGACCCCAGAGGGCACGCAAATTGATGCCGATATTTTCGCAGTGCTGGCTTCAGGCGGTCATTATGTCAACGTGCATACGCCAGCAAACACCGGCGGAGAAATACGCGGACAAATACTGACCAGTAATTATGCGCTGGCCACCTTCGCGCTAAGTGGTGCCCAAGAAGTGCCTGCGGTATCCACTTCCGCCTCAGGCAGTGGTTACGCCCTGGTGAATACCAGCGACTACAGCACTGAAGTACGGGTTGTCACCGAAGGCGTCGATGATGCCACAGCTGCACACATTCATACCGGCCGTATTGGTACCAACGGCGAGGTGTTTGTTACGCTCGAGCAATCCATGGATGATGCTGGGGTGTGGATGACCCCAGAGGGCACACAAATTGATGCCGATATTTTCGCAGTGCTGGCTTCAGGCGGTCATTATGTCAATGTGCATACACCAGCAAACACTGGGGGTGAGCTGCGCGGACAAATTCTTACTGATAACTATGTACTTGTCGCCTTTTCTTTGAGTGGCGATCAGCAAGTACCCATGGTGACCACAGACGCTTTTGGTGATGGCTATGCCTTAGTTAACACCAACGACTATAGCGTCGAGCTGCAAGTGCTTACCAGCGGTGTCAGTGATGCCACTATGGCGCACATTCACACCGGTAACCTGGGTGAGAATGGCCCGGTCTTAGTCGCCCTAGAGCAAGACATGGATGACGCCAACCGTTGGATGGCACCAGCGGACACGGCCATTACCGCAGAAATTTTCGCCATTTTAGCCAGTGGTGGTCATTACGTGAATATCCATACGCCTGCGTTTCCAGACGGAGAAATACGCGGACAGATTCAATAAAGCTTACATATAAGGCCAGCAAAGCTGGCCTTTTTTATTTCCTCGCCGTGCTAATTCATTCTTTATCTACCTGCTGGCGCTGCTTAGTGGTTAATTCATCGGCTACGGTTGCCCCACGCTCCCCTCTTGAGCGAGGCTCGCCTATAGTGCTATCTGTCAAGGTTTGTTGCTCAATACTGGCGTTAATCGCTGCGCCCAGAATGACAATATAGGCGCTGATATAGAGCCACATCAACATGATCACCACACCAGCCAGTGAGCCATAGGTTTCACTGTAAGAGGCGAACCGTGAGACGTAAAAAGAAAAGCCAATCGAGGCGACAACCCACATGCAGGTGGCAATGAGCGCACCGCAAGAAAGCCATCGCCATTTAGCCGCTCGACGATGCGGCGCGTAGCGATAAATAATACTCAGTGACAATAAAAAGATGGCAGCCAGCAGCGCCCACGTGATTAATTTTATAGTCCAGTCTATGTTACGCTCGAAGCCCACATAATTGAGTATTACCGGCAATATACCAATGGTGGCAAGGGCCACCACCGCAATAATGATGGCGCCAAAAGCAAAAACAAAACGCGTTAATAGGGCAATAAATAAATTGCGCTTTTTACTCTCGTGATAACTAATATTGCACGCAGTGATCATCGCTTGCGCGCCTTTGGAACTACTCCAAATGGTCAACACGAAACCGACAATGGCACTGATGCTTAGGCTTGCTTGAGATTGCGCATTCAGCTCTTGTACTTGGCTCATGACCAAGTCTTGGCTCGCCGGTGCAAGTAAGCTCAGCACTCTATCAAGTTGTTCAACCATATCTGCTGCTGAGAAGAAATAGCCATACAGTGATAATAATGCCGCAAGAGCTGGAAAAATCGCCAACAAGCCATAAAATGCTACCCCCGCAGCGACGAGGGATAAGTTGTCTTGGCCTAAATTATTGACCAGCCGTTTGCTTATATCCCACCAGCCCCGTAGTGGAACATCACTGGGCTTTTGAGCCTGATAACCTCGCTTTTTCAACATATTACTCCGTTATCTTGGCGGCACAGCCGCACCGTCATCGTACTTTGTTAACTAGCAATAACAGCGCCAACATAGTGGCACTGGATTTGCTCTTATATACCCCTATTCGTTCATTTGTGGGCTAAAAACACCATGAGTATTGACCTCACCACTGTGATTTTAAAGGCGGCTGAGCGCATTGCACCGCCAATGCCTGAACCCTCTTGGCAAGCATTGAGTGAACAGTTTAGGCAGTTTTTACACAATGCTTGGCAAATGTTACCTAATCTCAGCCTTGGCCTCGCAGTCATGATCCTATGCTGCCTGCTCGCTCGCCCTGTGGCCTACCTGTTGATCAAACCTTTGCATCGGTTCAGCCAAAGCCGTTTAGTTCAGGTGGTCATGCGCCGTTTTATCAGTATTCTCATTATGCTGCTGGGTGTTTATGTGTTTCTTCGTCTGGCCGCACTGACTGAATTTGCTGTCGCAGTAATGAGTGGTACCGGCCTTATCGGACTCATTCTCGGCTTCGCCTTTAAGGACATTGCCGAGAATTTCATCTCTAGTATGCTGCTAAGCATACAGCGACCTTTTAAAATAGATGATGTAATCGAGGTGGACGGCCGTTTAGGCGTAGTGCGTAAAGTGACCGCTCGCGCGACCACTTTGGTTGACTTTGATGGCAACCATATTCAGATCCCCAACGCCACCGTGTACAAAAATGTGATCAAAAACTTCACAGCCAACCCCAAGATGCGGGGTCACTTTATTATCGGCGTTGGTTACGACAATAACTTAAGGCAGGCTCAACAGCTTGCTTTACAGTGTATTAGCAGTAAAACCATGGTATTGAGCGACCCACCACCACAAGTGTTAATTGATAATCTCGGTGCATCCACCGCTAACCTGCAGGTTTATTTCTGGGTTGATAGCGAACGCTTCAGTGTGCTTAAAGTGGCCTCGCACCTGATGCGCGAGGTGGTCGATACCTTTACCGAACAGGAGATCAGCATGCCTGACGATGCTCGAGAGCGCATTATTGTTAACCAACCTGACGGCTCAGCCGAGACTACGCATGCACAGCCACAAAAGGCAAAGCCGCGTACTGGCGCCAGCCGCCATAATCAAGCGGTGGATGACATCAGTAGCGACGCCGAAGATATCCGTGAACAGGCGCAAAAATCCCGAGAGCCCGAACAAGGCAACAACATCATCTAGCTGAGTTCGGCTATCAGCGCATCAAGTTGCAGTGCCATGGCATTAAGTTCTTCTCGCTGACACTGCAGAGATTGACTTAGGGTGTCTCGCCACTGCTTAGCGTTGCTTTGCAGCGCCAAACCCGCCTCAGTAAGCGCTATTTGCAATTGCCGTTCATCATCATCACTGCGCACTCGAGATAGCAGCTCCTGCTTTTGCATCCGTTTTAACAGCGGCGTCAATGTGCCTGAGTCAAGGTGCAGCTCTGCGCCAAGTGATTTAAGGCTCATGGGCAATTGTTGCTGTTCATGGCGCTGCCAAAGCACCAAAAGCACTAGATATTGAGGATAGGTCAGGCCCAGCTCATTCAACATAGGTTGATAGCCCCGCACAACTAGCCGAGAGGCAGTGTAGAGCTTAAAACACAGTTGGTTTTGCAAATATAAGGTGCTGTTATCTGTCATTTAGGGTGCTAATAGTTGTTCAATATCGGCGCGTATAGCTTCGGGTTTTGTCGTCGGTGCGTAACGTTTCACTACCTGCCCTTGCTGGTCAACTAAGAACTTAGTGAAGTTCCACTTTATGGCCTTAGAGCCTAGCACGCCCGGCGCTTGTTGCTTTAAATAGGAAAACAAAGGGTGGGCATCGGCACCATTAACATCCACCTTAGTCATTACCGGAAACGACACGCCGTAATTAAGTTCACAAAACTCACTTATCTGCGCATCATCACCGGGCTCTTGAGCGCCAAACTGGTTACATGGAAAAGCGAGCACCACCAACCCCTTATTTTCAAAGTCTTGATAAAGTGCGTTCAACCCTTGGTATTGCGGTGTAAAGCCGCACTTACTTGCAGTATTGGCGATCAGTAAGACTTTGCCTTGATATTGCTCAAGTGACACTTGCTCGCCACGGTTATTGACTGCGTTAAACTGATAAATAGACATAAAAACCTCGAGATTTGATTGTGCACAATATAATTGATCGCAATATAAATGCTTTCAAGTTTTATTTATTGTATACAATATACATTAAGTGTATGGTCTAGCTAAATAATAAAAACTGATTCAGTATGAAGATAATAACGCTCATCCTTTTACTAATACTCATCACTGGGTGTGCATCACTCCCTCGTGATGAATCCACTCTTGCCCCCGCAATCGATGGCTGGTCGAGTACGCCAAGATTGGCCGAGGCAAAGCAAGCCGTTATCTTTTTGCACAGCCAAGCGAACCAGACACACCCACAGTGGCAGCAGATTAATGCGGTGCTTTATTTCTTACGCTCATATAGCTATCTCGGCGAACCCGATAAACTCAGCGAGCACCTGCGAACTAAGCTCGCCAACTCTTTACAACGCTTAGCTAACAAGGCCAAAGAGGCGGATAGCGCCGAGTATGATCGCTTTATGGAGCACTATGCGGTGAGCA
This sequence comes from Pseudoalteromonas sp. CNC9-20, assembly GCF_022347875.1. NCBI lineage: Bacteria > Pseudomonadati > Pseudomonadota > Gammaproteobacteria > Alteromonadales > Pseudoalteromonadaceae > Pseudoalteromonas > Pseudoalteromonas sp. CNC9-20. The sequence continues at coordinate 592,769 of NZ_JAKRFS010000002.1, forward strand.
TCTATCGCTTGCTTGATACCCCCGCATTGCACCCTAAGGCACCCTCTTGGATTAGCACGCTCACTGACTTTATTGCCATGCAGCCTGATACTACAACCATTCACGCTGACTATGCGCTATGGGAAAGTTATCGGGCACTGGCCTTTTTGGCTTTCAGCGCGCGCACCGAAGCGCCGCTGCAACACACTCTTGTCCACTCGCCCTCAACCTTGACGGTGCTTAGTGATGCCCTTTCCCGCTCGCAATGGCAACAACAGCATGCACTTTGGGTATTGGGCTATTGGCATCAATTGTTGCCTCTGCCACAACAACACGCGCTTGATGCCGCGATTTGGCGAGCAGTGCAACAAAGTACTGACGATGAAAACGAGCAACAGCGATTGTTTTCGACCGTATATTTGGTCAACAGTTTTCGTGGTTTGAGCTACTGTAAAGAGGGCTTCCAAGCGCGCTGTGCGAGCCCCAATATTGATGATGTACTACCTATTAACCACCGGTGTAGTGAACGCTTGTTTATCCGCGCCACTTCCCTTAGCAGTGAGCAACTGCAATACAGCTGCCGCCGCTTAATCGCCCAAGAACAAGACTTTCATGAACTATTCGCCAGCGACTATACGCCCGTGGCCAACGATCATAACCATGCCCTACGGGTGGTCATATTCGACAATTACAGCGACTACAATCGTTATGGTCAGCTACTGTTTGATATTCAAACTAACAATGGTGGTATGTACATAGAGGGGACGCCCAGCGATCCGCAAAACCAAGCAACGTTTTACTCATTCCGTGCGTTTTGGCTAGCCGATACTAACCGGGTGTGGAATCTCAATCATGAATATGTGCACTACCTTGACGGCCGTTATAATAAATATGGCGGTTTTGGCCACTTTGCCGAGCACCTAGTGTGGTGGAGCGAAGGCCTTGCAGAACTCATCGCCAAAGCTCAGCACAACCCTCGTGCAATCGAAGTCATAAAAGACACCGATGCCATCGAAAGACCAAGCTTACAGGCTATTTTTGCCACTGATTACAACGATAGCAGCGAGCAAATTTATCAATGGTCATACTTAGCTATGCGTTATTTACAGCAGCATGATATTGATGCACTGCGCTCACTGCAGCGCCACCTTAGCGGTGACTTTTATCAAGGCTATACGCGTACACTCGCACATATCGCTAAGCAGCATCAACCGCACTTTGCGCGCTTTGTCAATGCGCTTGCAGCTACTGAGCCCAAGCAGCAACCGAGTGAGACTAAAAACCGACTATACCGATACCTTTATCGTGACTACCTAATGCCCTCACACCTAAGCTACGACGCGCATCACCGTCACTTGTTGTAATGTAAAGCCCCTTTACGCACGGTGCTAAGGTAAGGTGTTAGCACCGTGATTGCCCCTCGCCGCTTTACCGCCATAAAGCTATAACTTAATGTTTTGTGGTCAGTTTTGTGAAAACATCTATACTGCTAAGGGTAAGCAATGGTGCGCGCCCTGTATCTGCACAGCAATATCATCTTGGAGGCGAAGTGACGTTCACACATAGGTTATATCGGCTTTATCATTTCGGTCTTCGCCTCGCAGCGGCGCTTTTGCCCATTCGCACGCCGCATGTTTATGCCGGGCAGCAAGCGGTGTCACAATGGCTTTGTGAGGTTAAAAAGCAAAATCTGCGCACCTTGTTAGTGGTCAGCGACCCGGGCATCGTTGCTTTGAATTTGCAGCAACCCATAATTGCGGCATTACATCAGCAAGGGGTTAATACGGTGCTCTACAGCGATGTTGAGGCCAATCCAGGGATACCTTGCATTGAGCATGGGGTAAGCTGCTATCAGCAACACCATTGCCAAGGCATTATCGCCATTGGCGGTGGTTCGGTGATGGACTGCGGCAAACTGATCGCCGCACGCATTGCTCGACCGAGTAAATCCCTGCAGCAAATGCAGGGGTTATTTAAGGTGTTGCGCCCCTTGGTGCCACTTTATGCAGTGCCAACCACGGCGGGTACCGGCTCGGAAGTCACGGTCGCCGCCGTAGTCAGCGACCATCAGCGACAAATAAAGTTCGCTATCAATGACTTATGCTTAGTACCAAAAGGGGTACTCTTGCTGCCTGAACTAACCCTTGGCTTGAGCCCACAGCTCAGCGCAACCACCGCCATAGACGCCCTCACTCACGCGATTGAGTCCTATATTGGCATTAATGCAACGCGCTTTAGTAAAGCAAAAAGCGTGGCTGCCACTAAGCTGATCCTCACTCATTTACCCCTGGTTTACCAACAGCCCAACCACATCGATGCGCGCATGCATATGTTGTGGGCGGCCTTTTATGCAGGCCAAGCCTTTACCCGCACCTCGGTGGGTTATGTGCATGCTATTGCCCATCAATTGGGAGCGCTGTACGGCATTGGCCACGGCCTAGCCAACGCCCTGCTGTTAGCGCCAGTGCTCAATGCCTATGGACAGCGCATCGATGCTCAGCTCACGGCGCTGGCACAACAAAGCTTGACAGCAAATAGCGATGCTCAAGATATGCGCGCGGCGATTGCCACCTTGCTACATGACTGCGCTATCCCTAATACCATTGTGCAACTGCGCCAAGAAGACATAACCACAATAGCTAAACGAGCGATTGCTGAAGCCCATCCTGACTACCCGGTGCCCTGTTTTTTTAACCAGCACGACATCGAAACAATACTGTATTCGCTATTGCCACAACAGCAGCACTCCAAGCAAACAAGCGAGCAACAGTCGTTGGCAGGCCAGTACCACTGAGCGTGAATGCATAACAACGTCCCCGCGCTTGCTAATATAAAGCCAGCGCGGCGGTGCCGTATGGCTATAAAGCATATATGAATTGACTCGGCCGCCGTATCGGTAGGTCAACAAATAAGGCCTGAGGCTCATCAGCTCCAAGGGCATAGCCCGTAGGCTACGCCCCCGGGTGATTGTCAGTACTTCGCAGCACTGCACTTTGACTTTAGCGGTCGCTGAGTTGCTGGTACACATAATTGGCCGCAATGAGGTCACTGAGCGCAGTCCCCACGGATTTAAATAAAGTGATGTCATTATCACCTTGGCGCGCCGGACGATTAATGCTGGCCAAATCACTGAGTTGCCCTTGTATTTGCTCGGGTGAGAATACCCCCTCACTGATGGGGATTAATAGCTCCCCGGCTTCATTGAGAACGTTATCGCGGCTATCCACGTACACGCGACTGCGTTTTATCGTTTCGCTATCGCACTCACGAGCATCGCGATGATGATTGCCTATTAAGTCGATATGAGTCCCTGGCGTTAGCCATTGACCACTAAACAAAGGCGCGTGACTGCCGGTAGCACAGCAGATGGTATCGGCACTGGCAATAAGCGCTTCACTGGCTGAAGCATGCTCAAATTGACAATGAGCAAACTCTTGGCGCAGTTGCGCGAGGATGGCTTCAGCTTTGGCGGTGTTGCGGGCAACCAGACTGACTTGTTGATAATCTCGCACGCTTAGGTGCGCGCGGATCATAAACGGAGCGAGCTTGCCCGAACCAAATACCACCAGCTTTTTCGCCTGCTGCACAGCCAAATAACTGGCCGCTAATGCCGACACCGCTGAGGTGCGCCACAAGGTGATTTCGGTGCCATCCACCAGCGCTCGCGGCTCGCCATGCTGGCGCGAAAATAACATCACCTTGGAATACAAACTGGATTTACCATGGTGCTCATTATCTGGGAAATAAGTAAAAGCTTTAACCCCGATGACTTGATCATTCCATGCCGGCAGCACCGCGAACGCATCATGGTTATCGCTCTCGGGGCTGAGCGGGTAGACATTGCGTCTGGGCATAGTGGCTTGACCAGCAAAGCCTTGTTGTAGCGCTTTTAACAATGGCGCATAGGCCATCACTTGCTGTACTTGCTGTTGATTAATAATCTCCATGTTCACTCCTTAGCGCGAATTGTTGAGGGGCCTGAGTCAGGCGCTGATAGCCTGTCTCGGTAACGACAATGTCTTCTTCTAAACGCACACCGCCATAGTTGGGAATGTAAATGCCGGGCTCAATGGTGATGACGTTGCCACTTTCTAGCTGATAGGGGGCATTGGCTTTAATAAAGGGCAACTCATGAAGGGTTAAGCCAACACCGTGCCCCAACCCTTCGCCGGCATAACGATGATACGGGCTCGAGGCCAACACTTGCTGAGCGGCGTGGTTTAACTCATGGCAACAAGTGCCTGCACAGACCTGTTGCAGCGCTGCTTGTTGTGCCTTAGCAACGGTGTCAAACAAGGCTTGCTGCTCGCTAGTGGGCTCGCCCCACACATAGGTGCGGGTCATATCTGAGCGATAGCCGCTGCGCACAGCGCCAAAATCAATCAATATTAAATCGCCCTCGCATAAGCGCTTTGCTCCCGGTTCACCATGGGGCAAGGCCGTACGCTCAGCGAACAGTAAAATCGTGTCAAAAGACACCCCTTGCGAGCCACGTCGTTGCATTTGATAATCAAGCTCTATTGCCAATTCTCGCTCAGTTATGCCGCTTTCAAGCAAAGTGAGCGTATCGGCTAAGGCCGCATCGGCAATCTCAGCAGCGCCACGGATACAGGCAACCTCTTGGCTATCTTTAACACGGCGTAACCTCTCGACCACCTGTACTGTGGCAACACAGGTATTAGCGCGCAAATGCTCGGCGATATGCTGCCATTGACCAACACTAAAATGCTCTGCTTCAAAGCCCAGAACGCTGTGCTTGGCGCACACCCGGGCCAAACATTGCCCAAGGCTTTCGCGGTCGCGATCGCGCTGAATAACCTCCATCCCTGAGGTTTCCTCTAGCGCACGCAAGTAGTAACGGTAATCGGTGATCAGTAACGCTTGCTCGGCGCTGACAACTAAAGTGGCGCCATGTCCACTAAACCCGCAGAGATAAGCAATGTTTTCACCGCTGTGAATGATAAATGCCTGTACTTGATGACTCTCAAGCTGTGCTCTTAAGCGCGCCATACGGCGCTGAAAATCAAATGTTATCGCCATAATTCCTCGCTCTAGTTCCTCTATAGTGATTGCCGCTAAGGCGCACATATCGCACCTTAGTCGTTAACGAAAAATGCCGAGCACCTAAGGTGCCCGGCGGGGTTGCGTCATAACGCAGTTCAGGGAATTAAAAACGAATACGCGCCACCAATGAGGCGTAACGCGCCGCTGGACGCCAGGTTGTCATGCCATAATCTGGGTTCAGCTCGAGGCCATTGGCACCATATTGCGTGCGCTCTTCGTTAATGGCGATGGCGGTATCATCGTTCAGCACGTTATACACGGTACCCTTAAGCATCAGCTCTTGACCAAATAGCTCGCCGTAGTAGCTTAACGACATATCTATTTGTGTACTCCAGGGCAAGTTGCCTTTGCTGCCACGCGGTGCTGGCTCACCGTTTTCATCATAATGCGAGGCATGATCGTAGTAGCGGCTGATACACGCATCCCAGGGGTTGCCTGGGGCACAGCTATCAACGCCCTCAGGGTGCACACTGAAATAGCTTTTCGGGCGACCTGATATGCCCCGGGCAACCAAGCCAAAGGTTAAATTGTCGGTAATATCATACGTTCCCGAGAGCTTAATTGCGTGGCGGTGATCATTCGGCAGGTTGCCATAACCATGGTCCATTAAATCGCCATAGTCATAGGAGGTTGTCCAACCGGGGTCGGCTTGATCGTTGTCGGTTTTCACCAAGCCTTCGGTGTTGCCCCAGCTATGCGACCAGGTGTAAGAAGCGTCAATGCGCAGCTGCTCGGTGATGGCGCCATCCAAAGTGAACTCAAAAGCCAGATACTTGCGCTCAGCCTTTGGCAATGCCAGCTCTTGGGCACTTAAGGTCACTTCATCAACTTGTCCATCCCCGTCGAAGTCATAGCTCATTTGCACACTCTCGCCGGGGTTATTGAGCACATAATAGGAGCCTTGACCGACATTATCGGCAATACCTAATTCAGCCAGCTTTTTCGCCAGCACCGGCCCTACATCTGTGTCCTCGACACTGCGCCCAAGCTTGCGATAAATGGCACGTGCCCCAAAGGTCATGTCGCTGAACACTTCTTGTTGGTAGCCAACAGTCCACTCATCGGAATACATGGGTTTAAGATTACTGGATGCAATCAGCCCCGGCTCAGTGATCCCGCGTTGACGCCAGCGTCTGTCGCGTAGCATCGCGCCCCGACTAGGAGAGCCATCCGCAAGTAAGATAGGTTCGCCTGAACCATTGAGCTCGTCGAGCTCAAAATATTCAAACCATTCCACCGATGCCGAACCTTGGGTAATATTCATATTCGCCGACACGGGCTGAAAATAACGCCCATACGTGGCATAGACCTTGGCACTGCCATCGCCCCATAAGTCATATATGGCTTGCAGGCGCGGCGCTATCTGGTTGTCAATATCAACATAGGCGCGCCCGTCACTGACGGTGTTTTCAAATTGGCTATAGCGCAAGCCCAAATTCAGCACCAGCTGCTCGCTGACCTGCCATGAGTCGTTAATGTAAAACGCCAACGCACTGGTATCGGAATCAACGGCCCGGGTGCGTACTCGTCGCTCAATGTAATCTTCACCAGCGGCGGCACCGGAAATATCATTGTCTGCGGCGGTGGCAATGGTCCACCAGCCCATAGCATCACCTTCGCCATTTTGTCCGGAGAAGTAATCCACCTCGACCTGAGTGTAATCAACGCCAAACTGCAGCGCATGGGCGGCTAAGTCCCAGTTAAAATCTAGCCGCAGTTGGTCTCGGGTATATTCCTCTGCCGAGACATTGGAATTGGTGTGCTCGGAAAGCGTAATAAACCCATCGCGTTCGTCCCAAACTCCCGGGTTCGTTGAAGCAACTACATTTTCAACATTCTCGGTAACGCGCCCGGCTACCGCCGACACAGAAAAATAATCACTGAGGTAGCCATTGTACGACAGGCTATACATGTTGCCGCCGTCCTCACCGGGTGCCGTCACTCCCTGCTGATCGCCAATGCGGTCTTGCTGCCAGTTGTAGCCGTAGGTGTCCGTTTCCCATTCGCGCTTGTTGTTCATCGCTGAAAAGCCAACGGCGTGGTCTTCGTTAATAAACCAATCTAACTTGCTGAACCAGCGGTCTTCATCGCGGGAGAAATCACTAAAGGTTGTTTGCCCTGCGCCCTCTGAGCTTTCGCGGCGCGGATTAAACAAAGCATAGGCAAATAAGGTGTCCTCAATCAGGGCGCCACTGGCCCATACTTGCAGCTCACTGAAGTCGTAGGCACTGCGCTGAGTATTGGTGCTGATGGTGCCATTACTTTGGTAAATTGAGTCATGCTGGGAGCGCAGACTATCCCCCTCCCAGCGCACCTCGGCGCCAGCGCTAAAGTCATTGTCACCGGATTTAGACACTGCATTGACAATCCCCCCCATTGCGCCGCCAAATTCAGGGTTGATCCCTCCGGTTTTGACCTGGGTTTGCGAAATAGCCTCCCAAGGCAGGCGAATAGAGCCGAGCCCAGTGCGAATACTGGTTACATTCAACCCATTAAAGTAATAGCCATTTTCCGCAGAAGATGCGCCGCCAAAGCTAGAAGCGCCATTAAAACTACTGCCACCAGCAGCGGCGGTGCCCGGTGCCAGTAAAGCGATACTTTCAAAACCACTTTGCACGGGCATAACCTTGATTTCCTCATCGGAGAAAGTTAACCCAGAAGTCGATGAACCTAAATCGACACGGCGAATGGCAGCACCGGTAACAGCAATGCGCTCCATGGGCTGCGCACCGGCCTGTAGCATTTGCGCGTCTAAGATGATGGATTGACCAATGCTTACTTTCACACCTTGCTCAATGACGTTTTGATAACCCTCTTTGCTTACGGTGACGTTGTAAGTGCCCACCGGCACGTTCCGCAAAATGTACTCGCCATCGGCGTCGGTGCGGACTTCATAAGTTAACCCCTTGCTGATATGCACTAAAGTGATGGTGGCACGGGTAATATCTTCACCGGCGCTGCTGACTATGGTGCCTTTAACGATACTGCTGCCATCCACCGCCATTGCCGGCGTAGCGCTGGCTACTGCAAGGGCCAAGGTACTAACTTGAAAAAGACGATTTAACGATGCCTGCATGCCCTTGCGGGAGCGGCGCTTTGATGCTGTTGCCATGGTTTTATCCTGTTTGATGTTGTTGTTTTATTGCTCAAGGCGAACACACCATATCGCTTTTACATATTGTATACAATATTAAATATACACAAAATACTTATATACTTAGTCAATTCTCTTATGAGTGAGAGATCATCGCGGTTATAGCGGCGGTCGGGGTCGTTAGGGGATCACCGCAACCTGCTCAAATAGCTGAGCGAGGGCATCGGGCATAAATTTGCGCTGTGCTGTGATGGCGTAAAAGTGCTCGTAAGCATCTGGCAGGCTTTGATACTGACACAATATGCCTTGCTCTATTTCATCTTTTACCACCACCGGTGGTAGCACCGCCAGCGCACCGCTGTCCCGTGCCAATAGCCGAAGCATCGCCATATCATTTGCTTGTGCTTTAATATCGGGTTTGTACTGCCAGCGCGCGCACAAGGCGTTAAAAGAGTCACGAATTTCTGAGTTTTCGCTCGGCACCACCCACTGCACCTGCTCGTACCCCAAGGGAAAATCACTGTCTATTTTAGTGCTCGGCGGCCCGACTATCGCCAAGGCTTGACGGGATAGCAACCGGCTCTGCCAGAGATCGTCTTGATGGTTTGGGCTGATAGCACGATTGGTTAGCACCACATCCAGTTCATGATCAATCAAGCCATTGAGCAATCCCTCCATGCGCCGCGCAGTCAAAGAAAAGCTCACATCTTGATGATTCAGTAGTGGGGTAATAAAGCCCTCGATAAAGTTCCGCGATAAGGTATTAAGCACACCAATCGACAAATGCTGTTTCTCTTGCTGTACTCCTTTTAATAAAAACGACGAGAGCTCTTCACCTTTATTAAATATATCATCGGCATAGGCCAATACCCGCTTACCCATATCGGTTAACACAAGGTTGCGACCTTGGCGAGCGAACAACTTAATTGCCATTGATTGTTCGAGCTGCTTAATTTGTACCGATAACGCTGATTGCGATACATGCAACTCCTGCGCTGCTTGGGTTAGGTTTCCCAAACGAGCGACACGCCAGAAGTAATACAGGTGATGATAGTTGAGTCGATTCATTATACTTATATAAAACAGAACGGTTCGTTAAATTATATATATTTTTTTTACTTTTGCATCTTTGCCATACTAGCTGCACTCAACCAAGGAGCCATCGATGAGTGACATGTTAATTTCTGTTTTACTGGCCTTTATTCCTGTGAGCTTGGCGCTAAGTTCTTGGTATATAGGGACGCAGAAGCGTGCCAACAATGGCAACGGAGCGTTTCGCCTTATCTCTCTACTTGGCTTTATATTCGCCGCCACAGCGGTGCTTTACAGCCAATTTGATGCCACTCCCCTTAGCGTATTAACACTGTCCCCAGCGCGCTTAATCGTCCTTGGCCTAATCCTTTTCATGAGTTTGATATTAATAAAGTTTTGCCGCAATTACATGGCCGGAGAGCAGCGAATCAACTTATTTTGGCGACGCTTAATCGCTACCTTAAGTGCGGTCTCCTTAGTGGTAATTAGTAACCACCTTGTGCTGTTTTGGCTGGGCTGGGTAGCCATTAGCCTCGCCCTCCACAGATTGCTGATGTTCTATCCTGACAGACCGCGTGCGGTGATGGCTGCCCATAAAAAGTTTATTGTGGCACGCTGCGCAGAAACCTCGCTGTTAGTGGCCTTTGCTCTGCTTTATTGGCATCACGATAGCTTTTTAATCAATGAAATTACCGCTTCTTATGTTAACAACACGGTGCCATTGACACTTACCGAACACTGCGCCGGGTTTTTTATTGCCCTAGCGGCCTTGATTAAGTGTGCACAGCTACCCATTCATGGTTGGCTGATGCAAGTAGTTGAAGCTCCGACCCCGGTTAGCGCGCTTTTACACGCTGGGGTTATCAACTTAGGCGGCTTTTTGTTAATCATCTTCGCGCCCCTATTTATGCAAGCCACCGTGGGACAATGGTTAGTGCTTATCGTTGCCGGACTCACCACAGTGATCAGCGCCCTTGTGATGACCACTCGGGTAAGCGTGAAAGTACGTTTGGCGTGGTCCACTAGTGCGCAGATGGGGTTAATGCTGGTTGAATGCGCATTAGGGCTGTTTGAGCTCGCCCTGCTGCACCTTGTGACCCACTCAGCCTACAAAGCACACGCATTTTTAAATTCAGGCAGCGCCGTGCAAGAAGATATCGCTCGGCGGCTGTCACCAGGGCGCTCACCCAATGGCAAAGACTGGCTTGCCAGTGGCGTGTTCTCCTGCATTGCCGTAGCTTTGGTATACCATTTTAGCGGTTACTACGGCGCCATCAGTGTATGGGCCTTGGTTGCACTCGCCTTGAGTGTGCTTATTGCTACTCGTCGTGGGCTTATCACCAACGGCCACTTTGTCACCATGGCGCTATTAGCTCTTGCTCTGGCCAGCTGTTATGCAGCCCTTAAATCGCTGTTTGCGGTTGCTGTGCCCGCAAGTAACTGGCGAGAGGCCCCCTTGAGTGCTGCCGACCTGTGGACCTTATTACTGATTGTCAGCCTGATGTGTTGCAGTTATGTTTTACGCTATCAAAACCATAAACCTAGAGTGCAAGCACTCTCGGCTATCTTGTTCGCAGGTTTGTACTTAGATGAATGGCTGACTCGACTCACTCTGAGAATATGGCCTACGCGCTTGCCTACCCGGCAAAATGCTAAAACTGCCTCACACTCGTCCGCCAGTTCAGCTAAGGAGAACTTTTAATGAGCGCTCAGCAACCCTCGCCTTCACCGCTATTTAGCTTGAGCAGCACGCAGCAACAAGCTATTACTCAAGCGTGCCAATACATAGCGCCGAACTGGCCGTTAGATCAGATGATAGCGGTTAATCCGTTTTGGGAAATGCGCGGCCTTGCCATTGAAGATGTGGCTGCCCGGCTGGCAACCTTGGCCAATGTCGACTTGCTCATGCCTCGCGCGTATTATCGCCAGCGCTGGGCCGATGGCGACATCACCGATGCGCATTTGGCCATGGCCAACAGTCAACTAGGCTATGACTTCACCCCCGAGCAACTACACAGTGCTTTGGAAATCGCGCTGCCACAACAGCATTGGCACAATATCGCCGATTTACTAGACGCCCACCGCCCGGCCCACAAAATGGCGTGGCGGGATGAAATAATCCATCAGATCAGTCAGTTTTGCGCCGCCCATTACCAGAAATTAAGGCCAATGCTGTACCGTGACGATGTCTCGTCAATGCCAGACTTATACCAACACTGGCTCAGTGTTATTCGTGCTGACAAAGGCATCAGTATCGTCATGGATGAAGCTGGTTTGCATGAATATTTTCAGCAACTACCGGAAACGGCTGATGAGCTATTATCGCAAAGCCTGCGCTTATTAGAGCTTGATGATGACATGCTTGAGCCCTATGCCCATGCCTTATTGCTCGATATGAACGGCTGGGCCTCATGGGTGGCCTACATTCGCTGGCAAGGCCGGCTCTATCAACAACCGCAAGACGACATGCTACAACTGCTGGCGATCCGCATGGCTTGGGATGTGGTCATTTGGCGCTATTTAAAAGCGCAACACACTAGCACATTCGCGGTGTTACATGAGCAATGGCAATGTGAAAAACAGCACCTTCCTGAGCGAACACAAGCGTTTAAAGCAGCGCAAAAACCTTTGTGGGTGTGGGCCAAAGCGTTAGAGGTCAATTATCAGCAAAACTTGCATGCCACACTCAAAGCAGCAGAGCCTGCTCCCCCTAGCGAAAGTGCGCTACAGGCTGTGTTTTGTATTGATGTGCGCTCAGAAGTGATGCGCCGTGCCTTAGAGGCACAAAGTGAGCACATTCATACCTTTGGTTTTGCTGGCTTTTTTGGCTTGCCGCTAGAGTATCAACCGGCGGACAGCGCGCTCAAACGCCCACAACTTCCGGGGCTGCTTAAACCTGTTATCAAAGTAAGTGAAGCGCAGGCGCCTAAAGGTGCAAAACGCAAACGCCACTTCAGTGCTCATTGGCAAGGCTGGTCAAAGGCGGCGCCGTCGTCATTTTCGATGGTGGAATCCGCAGGCTGGATGTACGCCCTGAAAATGCTGAAAAACTCATTTAAACGAGCCAAAAAAGCCGCACACAATGAGCACATTGAGTGGCAACTGCATAAGGACGACCATAACCTAAGCTTAGCGCAGCAAGCTGAGTTCGCCTACGGCGTACTCAAAGCCATGGGCATACAACGGTATGCGCCCAAGGTGTTATTAGTGGGTCACGGCAGCCACACCACTAATAACCTTCACGCTGCCGGCCTTGAGTGCGGCGCCTGTGGCGGACAAAGTGGCGAGGTGAATGTGCGTGTGTTAGCGCAATTATTGAATGACGAAAAAGTACGTGAACAGGTGGCAAGCAAAGGAATCACTATTCCTAGCGTTACCGAGTTTGTTGCCGCGCTGCATAACACCACCACCGACCATATTCAGATTTTTGATAGCGAGTTGGACAAGCAAAGCCGTCAGTGGCTCAATAACGCCACAAATACAGCTCAGCGCGAACGGTTGGTCAATATTGCCCCTGAGCTTAAAGAGCACAGCGATAAAGACATCGACAAAGCCTATTTAAACCGCGCCGGCGACTGGTCGCAAGTGCGCCCGGAATGGGGGCTGGCAAATAATGCCGCCTTTATCGTCGCACCGCGTAGCTGGACACGCAATGCAAACCTGCAAGGGCGTAGCTTTTTGCACGACTACCACTGGCAACATGATGAAGCCTTTCGCACTTTAGAGCTTATTATGACCGCGCCAATGATAGTAACTAATTGGATCAACAGCCAATATACCGCATCGGTCACCGATAACTACAAATACGGGAGCGGTAATAAGGTATTGCACAATGCGGTAGGCGGTAACATAGGTATCTTTGAGGGCAACGGCGGCGACTTACGTATTGGCCTGGCGATGCAGTCTATCCATGATGGCGAGCGCTGGATGCACGAGCCACTGCGTTTGAGCGTGTACATTGCCGCGCCACGAAAGCCTATTGAGTCTATTTATGCGCGCCACGAGAGCGTTAAAAGCCTGGTTGATAACCGTTGGCTCAACTTAATGCGCTGGGATGACGATGGCCAGATTGAACGCTTTTGTGACGGCGCGTGGCAAACCTGCTAAGTATACACGCTGTTGTGCCATAAGTGCATAACAGCCAAAAGCAAGAATAGCTGCGCTACTTGGCTTTTCGGAGTCGCTCAGTGGTGATGCGCACCAGCATGTAAATTTGGAATAAGTGAAGTTGTCCACTAAGGTCAAAATGAGACTCATTATGCAGGGCAATTTTTGGCTCGAATAAGTAGAAAGTCAGGCTAAAGCACTGAAAATATTAAAGTTACTATTTTACATACCGTGCCATTGTTAGGCTCGGATATCTCAATGCTCGTTTCCCACAACCCTATTCTATTTAGACATTACCAATCTACTCTGGTAACTTTATGAATTTATGGAAAAATATTAAGTGTGCAACTAAGTGTTTATTATTTAAGTTTCTGGCTTAACCCGAAATGCACGCTAATGCACTGTTAGATTTCAGGAGAAACAATTGGAATCCATCTTAAATAAGAAGCACTACCGAAATATATTTTACGGATTCGTAAGTCTACTTTTCGCAATTTCAGTGATTCTCAGGCATTTGGTTTTACCGCAGTTTGATAACTCACTTGAGGCAAGCTTTATAAGATTCTTTGCCACAATACTGGATGGGTTTTCCATATCGCTTCTTGTTTCAGTTCTAATCGGGGGCTTTGTGTTTTGGGTAACTCCTGATATCGTCAAAAAATCTGTTATGGATGTAATTGACCCAAAAGAGATTGGGCCCCTTTTAAAGAAAGCCACTTCAGATTCTAGAACATGGACATATAAGGGTGCGTGTGGTCGATATACACGAGCGACGACACTTCCAACGATGGCAAAATCTGCAAGACAGGAAGGGATTGGTAGGGATATAAGGATCACCCTTCTGGACCCCAGCAATGATTTACTGTGTGAAGAATACGCTACGTATAGGAGGAGTCTAAAATCTGCAAAAAATGGCAGCAGATGGACAAAAAGTAAAGTTAAAGAAGAAGTTATAGCGACCGTAATATCTGCTCTCCGGTATAAGCATGAAGAACCATTATTAAGAATAGAAATTCACTTAATCAATCATTTCTCCGCCTTTAGATTTGATATATCTGACCGATACGTAATCGTAACAAAAGAAGACAGTGAGGCTGCTGGGCTTAAGGCGGACAAATCTACATATTTTTATGATTCATATGTGGATGATTCAAGGCTTAGTGAGCGCCAGTCTAAAGGTGTTTCGTACAACAAAAAGATACCACTAGATGGAGATTTGACATCAGGCAACATCAAAGGCCTTATAGTTGATATAGGATTTATGGCAGAGAGCGACCTCCATGATCTAGACATGGATCGCGTTGTACAAAGCATTAACTCACCAGAAGATCCTTATTCATGAACTTTAGTAACCTCTCGAATTCCGGATGGAATAACGCTCTAAAAAATAATGAAATCTGTCCATATGAATTAATAGAAGTACTGCTTGATAATAAGCATGAATTCTTATGGCATCCACTTGGCTTTGTAATGTGTAGAGTGGCTAGGTGGGGGAATTTAAGTCTGCGAGTCCATATCTGGCCAAGTCATAAAGGCTATCAACAAACTCCAGTCTTACTGATTCATGATCACCTTTTTCATCTTAAAAGCTGGGTTGTTTCGGGTGAAGTTGAAAACAAAGAATATGCGATAGAGCATCACGGAAAAGATCATGCAATTTACGAGGCTAGCTATAATGGTGATAAGTCAATACTTGAAAAAACTAATACATATTGCTCAAAGAGACTGACTAAAAAGTCAATTTATCGTGCGGGCTCCTCTTACGAAGTGAGTTCGGGAGTATTTCACCAGTCCGAGTCGTTATCTAATAGAACTACTCTGACTGTATGCGAAACACTTGATGAAATAGCTAGGCCGCCCAGAGTGTTGGGATGTGCCGAAGGACTGTTCTCTTATACTTACCATCGAGAGCAAGCTACCAAAGATGAGATATGCGAGTTAGCAAAAAAAATCTAACAAATCAAAGCACTCGGACGCAGCAAAACTGCGCCGGTGTTTTAGGCGTTAGGTAAAGGACTTACCCAAACTGCCAGACATCTAGCTAGTGAATTTATATGATCGAAAATCAAGAGGTTGAGCGCTAATTGACAGTAATAAGGTAACTCATTTTCCCGCACATCAGTGGTGAAGTTTTATCCAGTAAGCTTTTTAAAAAAAGCACAAAATGCTATTGACTTTACTCCTTCGTCGCTTATTCTGGCCAATCAAATTTTTTATTATTAACAGGACGTTAGTGCCATAAGGACTTAGCAATGAGAAAAACAGTTACATTATCAATTTTTAGCTTTTTTTTGATATCATGTGTCTCAACGACTCCCCCCAATTCTCCTAAAGAGCAAATTCAGTATATTGATTTGACCTCAGACGATAAAAAGGAATTAGTTAATGAGTATTGGGTAGTAGAAAAAAGACAAGACCCCAAATACCCAGTTGATGCTGCTAAGGAAGGTCTATCTGGCTGCGTAGAGCTTGTTGTAGGCATCAAGGAAAACGGGAAAGCGGGAGGTTATAAAGTCAAAAAGTCATACCCTGAAGGGGTATTTGACAAGCATGCAGCAGCAGCATTAAATAATTGGCAGTGGTCAGCTTCAGATAAAAATACTGATAAAGCGCCAGTACTAACTACAATCAAGTTGGACTTTATGGTTAGTAATTCTAAAAATAAAGCTGAAGCAGAGAAGCAATGTGGATTCTCGCATAAGCAATAAACTTAACCATCTTCTAAGATAAAATACAGTTGGCTTTGCTTCTTCGTAGCTTATATTAGCCAACTATATTTTCATCATTAACAGGACGTTATTTTTCAGGAGAATATGCACGATGTAAGCTCCTTTTGGCAGAAGAGTATTAAGCTTGTGGAGAGTATTGGCTTACGATTCGCGCACTTGGGGAGCCGGAAAATGGCTTTACCGAACAGTTATTGCTACGCTCGGCTTTTATCGCCCTACTCTCCTCACCCCTTATTATTCAGTGCTCGCAAGTATCTAAAATATCATCTGCTTTACAGTACCTGTGCTCAGAAGTTCTTTGTGTAATGCAACAATTGAAAAATACGGTCTCTAACTATACTTGCCCGATAACCACCACGAGAAATCGCTGCGGAGCTACCAAAACTTTTACGGTTCCAAGTATTCTTAATAAACTCAAATTCCGCATCACGATACTTTACCCAGTTCAACTGCGCAGCCATCAACTCTGAACGTCTATTATCTGGTAATTTGGACGTCATTTCTTGCGCAGCTTTCTCAAGCTCTTCATTCAAAAAGTTCAAGTAATGGTTATAGGCAACAAGATAGTCACTTGTACTATTTTTAGGGTTTTCAATCGCTAACAAATAGCTAGCCTCGCGTTTTACAAATTCTCCAATTAAGTCTGGTGCATCCGGATTATCGATTGCATGTGCCTTTACACCCCCCATAAACAGCCAAAATGCCAGAACAAATTTATAAACTATTCCTTTTTTGGTTTTTATCACTTTGCATAAACTCCTTTACTGTAGCTTTACCATTGTGCCTATCTTGTGCTTCTCAAGCCACGGTTAACTTCCCTTGATATTGATACTCGGCTTTTAAAGCAATCTCTACTTTTTATAAAGCTTTCTGATAAAAATTATTTATATTCAGCCTGTTAGGCATTGCTTTATCACCTTTAATCACAACTTTGTCACTCAATTTCTCGTCTTTATCACTTTTATTTGCGCTCATTCGCGCATCATCCAATGGTGTTTTACAACGAGAAGAAAAGATGAAAGATGCTCTAACCATTCAACGCTACTTTGTTAAGTTACTCATGTTATTTATTTGCTTACTAGGCACGCCAGTACAGGCAAAGTGGCAACAATTCACCCAAACCGATACGCCCATTCCCAACTTAAAAAATAAACCCAAAATCGATGGCAAATTCGCTCCAGGTGAGTGGCGAGATGCAAAACGCATAGAGGACTTTGTCGTTTTTCGCCCAAATATAGGCGAGCGCCCCGATTATCCGGTACAAGCTTATATCAGCTACGATAGCGAGTTCTTTTACGTAGCGGCGAAGATCAGCCAGCCTGAGCAAACTCTCACCGACAGGGTGCTCACTCAAGGTGAGTACATGTGGCATGAAGATTACTTCGGTTTGGTGTTAGATACCAACTTCGATAAATCTGATGCCTATCTTTTTCATGTCACCCCCTCCGGTGTAAAAGAAGACGGCCTAGTCGATGGCACCCGCTATATTGGCGAGTGGAAGACCCTTTGGTATGCCAAAACCAGCATTGAGGCACAAAGTTGGTATGTGGAAATTGCTATTCCCATGCAGTCCATCTCATTTGAAAAAGATGCCGAAAACTGGGGGCTACAGCTTCGCCATAGGGTTGCGAGTCCGAACACTCAGGTGTACTGGAACCTCAACAACCCCAGCAATTATGCCTGGCATACCAATCAGTTGGCGCCAATTAGCGGTTTAATGGGCTTAAAGCAAGGGCTTGGAATTGAAGCAAAGCCGAGCTTGGCCTATAAACGTAACCAAAGTGAGAGCAACTTAGCGCCATCGTTGGACCTACTCTATAAACTGACCCCAAGTCTCTCGGGAATGTTAACCCTCAACACCGATTTTTCCGGCACAGAAGTGGACGAAGTGCCGCTTAATACCACGCGCTTTAGCCAGTATTTTACTGAAAAGCGCGATTTTTTCTTGCAGGATAGTCAGATCTTTCGCTTTGGCGGTATGGATGATAACTACGCGAACGGCATGGCGTTTTACTCCCGGCGCATCGGACAAGGTAAAGAGTCGAACTTACTGGATATCAACTGGGGGACCAAGCTCACAGGGCAAATCGGCGACACTCGTTTAGGGATATTAAGCGTCAATCAAGATAGCGATACTTCGCGAGCACAACAAACGCAACTAAGTGTGGCGCGATTAACTCATCAAGTTGCCCCTGCGCATCAGCTTGGCGCCATTTTAACTCATGGTAGCCCAGATGATTCGGGGGATAGAACCCTAGTAGGTGCCGATTACCGCTACCAAAGTACGCTGTTTAATGACTATCCTCTAGTCGCCCATGCCTTCTACCAGCAAGCGGAGCTAGCAGATGAAGTGCAGCCTAACGATGCTGATAAAGCATCATATGGTGCCTCGCTGAGGCTGCTAAACGACGCTTTTTATTTACGCGGGCGCTTTCAATATATAGGTAAAGACTTTAACCCTGCTTTGGGGTTTGTGAATCGCAGAGATTTACGCTACTACGAGAGCGTGAGTCATTATCGGATACGGCCGAAATCGGGTTGGTTAGCTCAGCATATTAATTATTATCAGTTCACTGGTTTTTATTATCTAAGGGAGAACACTGAGGGGCATCGCCAAGGGCAAAGCATATTTATAAGGCCGCTTCAGGTTGAAACCAAAGGTGATAACTTCTTTTTCCTCAGTCACAACCGCTATCAAAAAATACTCGAGCGACCATTTAACTTTACCGATAAATTGACCTTCACAGCCGGAGAGTATAACTACAGCCACAATGAGCTCTATTTTAGAACAGCGAACAGTAAACCTTTTTACGTCACCGCCAGACTCGCAAAAGGGATGTTTTACGATGCCGACTTTGAACGACTCAGCACCACCCTTAATTACCGCCCGAATAGACATTTGTATTTGGAACTGAGCCGCGATATGTATTACTACGATACCGACACCGCCGCTGATAAGCTCTTCAACACTCAATTACGCGTGAATATCGCCTTTAACACTGAATGGTCGTGGAATAACCTGCTGCAGCATAACACCCAAGCTGACAGTTTTTCAGTTTTCAGTCGAGTGCGTTATGAGCCGTCGCCAGACGCCGTGTACTTGCTTAGCCTTAACCGGGGCTACGATTTGCAGCAGGGCTGGCACCAACGGGAGCAAGTGTTTGACGAAACTGCTATAAAAATGGCCTACACCTACAGATGGTAGCGCCACGAAGCTAACAGCTCCCCCCTTTTTAAGCCATAACCTGTTATTGCGCGTGTGTTGTATACAGATCACTGCTAAACGCACGCGTACCACCATAGACAATTTGCCCATTTTCAACATCAAAGCCATAGTAAGCATTAAGCGGTTGCTGAGTTAACAGCTGCAAAGAGGCTGAATTTATCTTGTAGGAGGAGAGCTGCGCCTCTTTATAGTTATTTAAATACAACACCCCGTTATCAATAATGGCATTTGAATAGCTTGCCACTTCTCCTATCGGCTCAGCCTCGGGCAGCCGGCCATCAAGAATCTCGGAAAAGGAAAAACGATACAACTCATTGCTTTGATTTATGAGGTAAGCAAATTGTGGCTCGCTGTTATCGACGAGAATGCGTACCCAAGGAGCGTCTAGTTCAGCCAATAACTGCATCTGTCGGTTGTAGATCCTCACTCGGCGCTGGTGCTGATTCTTCACCGTTAAAGAAAACAACGTCGGGTTAAGCCAAGACAGTGCAAAGCCATAGCCATCTATGTGTGCTCGTTTGGCTATACCGTGCTCTACAATATCCACCAGCCAGAGCTGACGATTATCATGATTAACTACGGCCAGCCTATCGTCTGGTGAAACCGCCAGCTCATTTAATACCATATGCTCGGACATAGGCACTATTTGCTGTGCTCTTTGTCCTGGGGCCTGAAAATAAATATGGTCGCTGCCAGCACGATTGGAAACAAAGTAAATACCGGGTTGAGTATGAGCGAATGCCGGCAATCGCTCATTGCCATTACTGTTGTCCAGCTTAAATCCAGGGTTTTGCCAGCGAATATCTATGTTTTTATCGTAGGTTGAGTAGATGTAATCTTTCTCATTGGGGTGGCGCGCCAGCGCGCAACATAGTCTATCGCCTAAACTGGCGATTACCTGAGACTCACCGCTTTGAATATTCAGCATTTGTAGTTGTGCGGGTTTTGATGCGGAAACATAAATAAGCTGATGCTGCGCATGGCCCCAAATAGCTTGATTCAACTGCTGCGCAACATCAATCAAAGGCTCTGCCGCCCCAGTAGCAAGGTCAACCTGGTAAAGTCGACTTTGCCCTTCACTATTATTGGCAACCAATAACAAATTTTTGGCTCCGGGCTTTAAATCAAGATCAACTAACTGCCATTGCTCGGGCAACTCAACTGCCACCGGCTCAAGGCCTTGGTTAAGATTGATTCGATAGAGCCTATTTCTATGTTCATGGTTGCGAGCATGACCAAGCAGCCAAACCGACTCGGTTTGTGTATCAAAAGTGTATCGGTGCGATATTAAGCTCTCGCAATCAAGTACTTGTGCACTTGGTGCAGTCAGCGCTGCACTTTCAAGACTAAACGGCACCTTGAACCAGCCGCATTGGTCTTGGTAGTAGCCTTTAACGATCAGTGCGTTGGCGGTTTGAGCAATAAGGGAGTCAAAGTAATAATCTTTACTATCAATAACCGCACCAACATCGTCATTGTTGTTGTCCAAGCGCTTGTGCCATAACTCATTACCATTGGCATAGGTATTATTGATAAAGGTTACAGTGTTCCCTTTTGGCGCCACCACTAGGCTTCTTTTAGCCCCGTCAACGCGGGTTAGTACGGTATTTTCACCGTAATTTAGGCCGCCGTTCTCGCCATTTTGCCAAAGTAACAACAATACAACCA
The DNA here is from genome assembly GCF_022347875.1 of Pseudoalteromonas sp. CNC9-20. Classification (NCBI taxonomy): domain Bacteria; kingdom Pseudomonadati; phylum Pseudomonadota; class Gammaproteobacteria; order Alteromonadales; family Pseudoalteromonadaceae; genus Pseudoalteromonas; species Pseudoalteromonas sp. CNC9-20. The sequence goes on from NZ_JAKRFS010000002.1 coordinate 613,668, forward strand.
CCGCACAAATTAGTACGGGCAACGCTGCTTTAACGGCAAGGTTGCGGCTTTTGGGCTGGGTGTTGGTGTTAATTTCATCCACATGCCCGTTTGTGTTGAGACTATCTTGAGTGCGTACAGTGGCAATAAAGCGGTAGCCCTGCTTTGGCACAGTTTGAATATAACGCGGCGATTTAGGATCATCGGCCAATGTTTTTCGCAAGCTGGCAACAAGCTTATTAATAGCGTTGTCGGTGACTATCACCCCTTGCCAGATGGCTTGTTGCAATTCGTCTCGGCTAATAATTCTATTTGGGTTGGCAAGAAAAAACCGCAACAGCGCAACCATTCTTGGGTCTAAGGAAACGGAATATTCTTGGTTCTTTAATTCATGGGTGCTGGTATCAAACCGATACTCGCCAAAGAAAATACATTCCATTGATGGCTCGAATTGTTCTTTTTATTGCTCCCTAGTCTATAAGGAAGGCGGTTCAATGCAAGCTTAGGTTGTAACAAAATCCTCGGTGTAATCACGCGCTTAGGTTTCAGCACTGAGAATCACGCTTTGGCCTAAAATAAGCGTGGTTACAAGCTTTAATCAGCATTGCGGCAAGGCTTTTGCTCATGGCAGTAGGGAGTTATATTGGTTCTTTAAAGTAATTAAGCCCTAGCTTATTGCGATTCTTGATTTGGTAAGTAGATAATTGGACAGGCATAAGAGTAATTAAAATTTTAATCCGCTTTCGGTAACAATGAGCGAAAGTCTATAAATCCATTTAACTATTCTATTTTTCCATACACTGGGGTAAATCACCAACGGAGATAGGTAGCCCAGCAATACAATTAAACTTTCCCTTTGCGGAGTCGAACGCAAAGGAGAGCCCATTATCTACCCATTCAAAATCTTCAAACCAACTCCCCCCTGATCTATCGTGATTGATATTTACAACCTCGTTGCTTGGTACCCTAACTGAACACACCTTATTGCTACTTGTTAAACCAGCGTGGAGGCCGCCTTCATAGTTTTCAATGATAAAACAGGGTTCGTACTCTGAGTTAAAACTAATTACCCTAAAAGTTCCCTTTCCTTGCACCCAATGAGTTGAAACAAAGTTAATACTTTTTGGGATAACGCCTGACTCTTCAGCACACAATGAAAACGAAAAAGGAATAATTAACAATAAAAATCTCACACCACCTCCACTTAAAAAAGCACCTTTAAATATGCATTAAACTAAATTTAAAATAACCGCCCTTAACAACCAAATCCATCTTAAACCTTACCAATATTCATATTTATCGATGATTTTAAGCATTGCTTGCCCTATACATTAATATATTGGAAACTATGAAAAAGACATGTGTTGCGCGAACGGGACCCAGCCATTAGGCTGCCACTGCCCCCAATTACAAGGAAGGTATCAATGTTAGAACAGATAACCCAATGGATAGAGCATACCAACAATGAGTTTACACCGCAGAGGCAGAGTTGTTATCAGTTAATGGATAACTTTGCTGATTTTTATCCTACGGCCTTTCTACATAATGCCTATTTTGTTGTCGTCGATACCCTTCCTAAGCCCGACTTCCCAGAGCTTCGCCAACTTGGGCTTGGCACTTTTATCGATATGGATGCCGCTGGTATCACTTATAACAACACCTATTACTTGCAGCCTCATGTGGCAAAAAACCTCCGTGTTCATTTTCACGAGTTAGTGCATGTTGCCCAATGGCAGCACCTTGGTATGGCGCAATTTATTGCTCGCTATATGCAGGAAATTCAAAGTGTCGGGTATATGGATGCGCCATTAGAAAAAATGGCCTACGCCTTAGATAATCACTTTAGCCTAGATGGTGCCCCTTTCGATGTGCCGCGCTATGTAGCCCAGCATCTGTAGTGCGACGACGCAGAGCACACATCGGTAAGTGAAACGCTAGCTTTTTAATAGCACCTCAAAGCTCGTAAAGACGATGGGCATAGAGGGAGTAAACACCTTCTCACTGCCTGCGAATACCCGCTGGTAGTAGTCTTGGTGTTCGCGGCGCCAATACGCCAATGATCCATCGCCTTCGCCTTCTAAAGCAGCGTGAGCCTCAGTTACGGCGGAAAAGCTAAGCACCTCCACCGCACATATGCGGATCACGCACTGTGCGTGCCCCTGCCAATTGGTGACAATATGAATATCTCCAACTTGTGGTAGCGGCTCTGCGGCAGCTTCTAACTCCCACAAACTCGGAGCTGTGGCTTGTTTTCTTCCTTGTAATACCCACCGCGCGCAGGCATTGGCGTCGTGTTCATTATCGCAGAAATGCCAAACACCTTGCAGCCGAGCCTGCGCTCGCGGCTCACCCACAAGCGTATCCAGGTAGCGCAGCCATAGTTCTGTGACCGATGAGTGGGCGTGCTCAGCAACTTCGGTATTCGCTCTTTCGCTCATCACAGCTCACTAGGTTAGCGTGCCCACAACCCGCACCTCTGTAAGAATGGAATTGGCAATAAAACATTGGCTATGGGCCTTTTCATGTAGGGCATCTAGCTGCTGCTGTGAGGGAGTCGTGTGGTCGGCAAATTTAACCTCTGGAAACAGGGTTATTTCCGTCATTGCCAATTTACCAGCTTGGTTTTTTGCCATCACGCCTTGGGCATGATCATGATAAGCACTGATCTCCAACCCTGCTTTGCTCGCTAAAGCTAAAAACCACAGCATATGGCAGCTGGATACCGAAGCAACGAAGGCCTCTTCGGGGTCCACGTATTCACTGACCGAGTAGGGTATGGGCACCACTTGCGGTGACGACGAGGCCATAACCTCAATTCCGCCATCAAATTGCCAACGATGGCCTCGGCTATACGTGTTATCTAAAAAGCTCTCACCCTGAGGGAGAGACCATATCACCTTAGCTGTGTATTTTGACATGACTGCCCCTATTACTAATTATGTTCGCCAGTACGTTTAATAACTCGTGTTTTCGCTAACATATCATGCAAGCCTTGGTTCTTTTTTGAAATAAACAGGGGCAGTAGTAGCACTATATTAAACGAAACTAACATACAAAAGAGTATCGACCTCAAAAACAACTGCCATATTGACGCCTTTTCTTCGCTAAGCTCGTCAACAATAACCAGCTTAAATATGCGCTTGCCAAGGTTAATGTTGAGCGCCCAATAGACAAAAAAGCCAACTGGTACACAAACAAACATCACCAGCTCGACAGCTGGCGGCTCTTTTATAGTGTTGGTAAACAACAAGAGCTCGAGCAGGCCAACAAGGGCTGCTACTACGAACGCTGCATCAATAAAAAATGCCGGTATTCTCAGTGCGGCGGTTTTATTGTCTTTCATTATCACTTTCCTTAGTGTGTCATTATTATTTTGTCCGTACCCGCTTTATCAGAGTTTGTATATGCTCCACTACCCACTGCGGCTGCTCATGGTGTATAAAGTGGTAACTTTTATCGGTCAGTATCGCCTCTCCTTGTGGGAAGGCTTGAGCCCACTGGCTATGCAAGTCGCCCCACATAGCTCGGCCTTGATCAGTAAATAAAAGCAGTGAAGGCTCTTCATAGGTTTTCACCGAGGCAATAACGGTTACTGGAATATCGGGTATGTCTGGGTAGTCTGGCAATGGCCGCTTGGACCAAAAATCTAAATACTGATTAGACATGCCATTTTTCATATCATCGCGCTTAACTTGCGCGATTTGCCGCTCAGCGGTGGCCAAGTCAATTTGTCGCATAATATCAACGTCATGCTCGGAGGCCGGATCAATAAGCATCAGTGCCGCTATTTTATCGGGGTAACGCGCAGCGAAGGTGCGCGCGATGTACGCACCATAGGAGTGCGCGATATAAACCACCGGCTCAGTAATAGCTAATGCTTGCAGCAGAGCCAGCGCTTCTTGAGCATACTGCTCTGAGCTATAGTGTTTTTTTACCGCACTGGAGCCGCCATTACCGACGCGAGAGTAGCGGATCACGCGGGCATGCTCGGCTAACGCGTAAAAGATAGGTTGCCAATCATCCAACCCGGCAGAGCCGCCAGCTTCAAGTAGCAAGGTAACATCGCCGCTCCCTGCGATTTCATATTCAACGTCATATGCACCAATTTTCACTGTGGGGTAGTCGCGCGAACCGGCATAAAGTTGAGCGCTGGTGCAAATAAGTAGCAAGCCCAGCAAGCAGTGAGTGAATCGTTTCATTGTTTCTTCCTTGAGCAGATGGCTTGTTAATCCTGTGCTTCCATGGTTAATAACAGCTCTTTAATATCGTCTTTAGCGCCGCTGATGTGGCGATATAAAAACGCACAGGCATCGTCTACGCGTTGCGCGCGGCACAGTTTAAGTAACTCACGATGCTCCTCCGGTGCAGTATCTAACCCCCCGGCAAGAAGAATATGCATGCGCACGTAACGCTCTGAATTTTTGCTAAATTGCTCAACTAATTCACGGGTTTGCGGGCGCTGCGCACGGCTATATAATTTGGCGTGAAATGCGCTGTTAAGGTGCCCAGTTGCGGCTTGCGTATCCCCTGCTGCCATCGCCGCTTCTAAATCTTGCAATAGCACCTCGGCTTCGCTGAAATCAGCATCGGTGAGCTTAGTTAGAGAATGACGCAGTAGCTCGGCTTCTAACAGTGCCCGTAAGTCAAAAATTTCATCCACCTGAGATGCACTCACCTCGGTTACCGTTGCTCCTTTGTGGGCCTCAAAGTTCACTAACCCTTCAGATTCAAGCTGCAGTAGAGCCTCTCGCACGGGAATACGGCTAACATTGAGCTCTTGTGCCAACGCCGCTTGGCGCAGTGGCGCACCTGATTTTAGCTCGCCAAGTAAGATTTTTTCGCGAATTGCTTCAGCAACTAGTTGGGTACGGGTTTTATGCTCAATTGCCATATAAGAGTGTTGGTAGGTGGTCCATGGAATACAGTATACCACCCTGTATTTATCTTGCGAGTGCTATCTATGTACCTGTTTTACAATTAGAAAAATGCGGACAACAGAGGGAGTGTTGGCCGCATTGGGGGACACTTAAAACGAAAACGTTATCGGCTCAGCGCTGCACACACAGTGGCCGCAAGAACCGCCGCATCGCCTCTAACCCAACCGAGGTCGAACGCACATCGGTGGCAGCCGGGTATGGGCCACCATGATTCATTGATTGGCACACCTCTACACCGGTAGGCATTTGCCCATAAATCAACCGACCTACTTTATAGCTTAAACGTTCAATAAGCGGCTGATACTGGGCTTGTTCACCAAAAATTGAAGCGGTTAGCTGCCCTTCTAAGGCATCAATAAGGTGCATAAGCTGCTGCTCATCATCGTAACGAACAATAAGGGCTGTAGGGCCAAACACCTCTTGATGCAGCATCGGCGTATTGATAAAACCCTCAGCGCTGCAAGTAAACACCTGCGCTTGCGCGTGGAATGGCGCACTTTTATGCCCTTGTGCCAACAATTGTACACCGTTGCATTGGGCTAACGCTTTGGTATCACGCTCATAGGCGTCAACAATACTCGGGCTAAGCAGGGTATCCGATGGCGCATCACCTATATGCTCGCGCACTGCCGCGATAAGCTCATCGCTGCCGTGTGTTGGCACTAACCATAATCCTGGGCTGGTACAGAACTGGCCATGGCCCATCAGCAATGAAGCACACAGCTGTTGCCCTAAAGTACGCGCACTTGCCAGCGCCTCGGGTAAAATAACCTGTGGATTGATAGCGCCAAGCTCACCATAGAAAGGGATCACTTCTTCACGGCTATGTATGGTACTCATTAACGCCTTGGCCACGGTTAAAGAGCCAGTGAAACCCACCGCCTTAATTTGCTTAGCACTGACGAGTTGGTGAGCAATACTATGGTCGCTACCCTGTAACATGGCAAAGGTTCCCTCAGGCATCTGACAGCGACTTATTGCTTTAGCAATGGCTCGGGTCATCAACTCGCTGGTTCCCGGGTGTGCGGGGTGACTTTTGACTATCACCGGGCAGCCGGCGGCTAACGCCGCTGCGGTGTCTCCCCCGAGAGTTGAAAATGCATAAGGAAAGTTAGAGGCGCCAAAAACCGCCACTGGCCCCAGGGGTAAAAAACGCAAGGTGATGTCAGGCTTAGGCAACGGGGTACGATTTGGCTCGCCAGCATCGTGATAGTGCAAGTGCAAAGGCGCCAAATTGTCAGCTAAGGCATCAGCAAATGCGCGTAGTTGATTCATCGTCCGCCCACGCTCACCTTGTAACCGAGCCAAGGGCAAATTGGTTTCTAGATGAGTGGTATTGAGTAACTCATCGCCGAGCGCTTCAATTTCATCGGCAATAGCGTGCAAAAACTCACTGCGCTGCTGATACGAGGTGCCACGATAGGCAATAAAAGCGCGCTCAGCGCTCGCGCAGGCACTCTCTACATCCTGCAAAGAGGCATTGTAAAAGGGTGTGGCCATGTCCTCATTGCGCGCCGGGCAAAAGGCATGAAATACCTGCTGTTGCTCACTTTGCCACTGGCCAGCGATAAAGCTAAGGCCACTCAGGCTTGCTGTGAAGTTCTCCATCTTGGTCTCCTTATAACACTTGAAAGCCGAAGGCGTAGGGGTCGTCGTCATCAACCACAATGCAGTTGTGACCGGTGACGCGGGCCCAGCCCTCGATACTAGGAACAATGGCGGTGCGCCCTGCGATTTCGGTCACCGCCTCAATGCAGCCAATAAACTGGCTGCCGATGTAGCTTTCATGAACAAAGGCTTGCCCGATAGGCAAGCGCCCCTGCGCATATAACTGTGCCATGCGCGCGCTGGTCCCAGTGCCACAGGGCGAACGATCGATGGCCTTGTCGCCATAAAACACTGCATTGGCGGCATCGGAGCTGGCCTGTTTGGGCTGTCCGGTCCACAGCACGTGAGAGGCCCCGCGCATGGTGGGGTCTTGCGGGTGGATGCAATCGACTTGGGCGTTGACAATATCGCGGATCAACGGGCTGTAGCGCAGTAAGAACGAAGCATTGCAATGCTCTATGCCAGCAAAATTAGCTTGCGGCTCAACAATGATGTAAAAGTTGCCGCCAAAGCTAATATCCACGCTTAGCGCCCCCAGCTCAGGCACCACAATAGTAAGTTGCTCAAAGGCCAAAAAGGCAGGCACGTTATAAAGCTTGATTGCTTCGACCTTATCGCCACTACGACGCACATGGGCATCTACGCGCCCGGCCGGCGTATCTAAGCGCACCCGATGTGGGTCTTGCGGTGTCAGCAGGCCATTTTCCAATGCAAATGTCAGGGCGCCTATGGTGCCGTGGCCGCACATAGGCAAACAGCCCGAAGTTTCAATAAATAAAATCCCTGCATCGCCATCTGTTGTGGTCGGCGGATACAAAAAAGCCCCTGACATCATGTCATGCCCGCGCGGCTCGAACATCAACGCTTGGCGTATCCAGTCGTAATGCTGCAAGAAGTGTTGTCGTTTCGCACTCATACTCTGGCCGCGCAGCGGTGGGTGGGCGCTTGTTACCAAGCGCACCGGGTTACCACAGGTATGGCCGTCAATACAGAAAAAGGTCCCCCGGTTCATAGGCTAGTCCAGGTTGTACTTGCTTAAGTCGATACGATTGGCAATGGCCGTGTTATAGAGGCGCTCCACTTCAGCTTTTTGCTCTGTGGTTAGCGGCAGGCGCGGTGCGCGCGTGCGCTCACTGCCTCGTCCAGCCAGTTGCTCAGCGTATTTAATGCATTGCACTAAGGTGGGGATGGTGTCTAAACGCAGCAGTGGCAAGAACCATTGCCAAAGCTCCCGCGCCTCCTCATAACGCCCCTGTCGAGCCAATTGGTAAATGGCCACAGACTCACGAGGAAAGACATTGGTAAGCCCCGATATCCACCCCGTGGCGCCGAGCATTAAGGACTCAAGAGCAATGTCATCAACACCACCAAACACCACAAAACGCTCACCAAACGCACTAAGTAGCTCGGTGATACGGCGTGTATCTTCGGTCGCCTCTTTCACCGAAACGATGTTTTGCTCAAGCGCTAAGGTGTGCATGCCGGCAATAGACACATCGACGCCATAGGTCACCGGGTTGTTGTAAATCATAATAGGTAACTGGGTCGACCTAGCAATACGCTGATAGTGATCAATGGCCTCGCGCTCAGTGCTGCGGTACACCATGCCCGGCAATACCATTAAGCCATCCACTCCTGCAGCTTGCGCATCGGCGACAAATTCAATAGCAAATTGCGTGGTTGTTTCAGCCACCCCGGTTAATAGCGGCACACGTGTACCAACCACCTCTTTTGCCATTGCCAACACTTGGCGCTTTTCTTCACTGCGCAGCGAGCAGTTCTCACCGACGGTGCCAAGCACAATAATGCCATGCACTCCCTCGTTAATAAGGTTATCAATCATCGCTGCGGTGGCTTTAAAGTTGATGCTGTCGTCATCATGGAATTGCGTGGTGACTGCCGGATAAACACCCTGCCAATTTACGTTCATATTAGTTCCTCTGTTGTCGTTATGCTTGCCATCATAGATATATTGTATACAATATTCAACATACAAAATTAACAAAACCTGTGTAAGCCAGCTAAATGAGCGCACTCATAAACGTAATAGCATGAGTTATAAGCAGTTTAATTTTATAAAAAGAAATATCTAAGAGGTGAAAACGAGGAATGCAAAGTCAGGCTCAACATCATGCTGCTAACAACCGCGTTGCGGTGCTCGGTGCCGGCGTTATTGGCTTGAGCTGTGCGTATCAATTGCAGCGCCAAGGCTATCAAGTCACCTTGTATGACCCTGAGCCGCCGGGTAGCCAATGCTCTTTTGGCAATGCCGGCCACTTTGCCACCGAACAAGTGTTCCCCATGGCCTGCTCTTCATTACTCCCTAAGCTGCCGAAAATGCTGCTCAGCCAGCGCTCTGCCCTGCGTATTGCGCCCACATACCTACCCCAGCTACTACCATGGCTTGCTCGCTTTGGGGCCAATATGATGCCGCATCGTTATCGTCGCCACACTGAAGTCTTGAGCACGTTAAACAGCCATGCCCTCGGCGCGTGGCAGCGCTTACTCGCAAATGATTACCACCAGTACGTACAACACCAGGGTTCGCTGTTAACCTTCGAGAGCACGACAACAAATAAAATTAAAGCCGTGGCTGCGCAGTACTCGCACCAAGGCGTGGAGGTTTCGATACTCAAGCGCGCTCAGGTAAAAGAGCTAGAGCCTGCTTTAACTGCCCATATCGACGGCGCGCTTTATTTTGAAGCCGTGGGTCACAGCACCGACCCTGGCGCATTAAGCCAATACTTATTCAGCCAGTTTTGTGCTTTAGGCGGGCACTACCGCGCCGAGAAAGTCACTTCCTTGACCTGTGCGCATTCACATTGTCGGGTGAGTACCGCAACCAGCCGCGAGCTTTATCGCAAAGCGGTTGTTTGTACCGGCGCATGGAGTAAAGTACTGTGTCAGCAATTAGGCTATGCCCTGCCGCTAGAGGCGGAGCGCGGCTATCATTATCAGTTATCCGAACACCTCGGGCTCAAACGCCCGGTGGCCAGCTTTGAGCGACAGTTTATTATGACGCCCATGAGTGCAGGCCTGCGACTGGCCGGTACGGTTGAGTTTGCCGGTTTGCAAGCGCCTGCAAATATGACGCGCGCTCACGCTCTATTGGCTCATGCGCGGGAGTTGCTGCCGCAACTAGGCACTGAGTTTGACGAGCAGGCCTGTTGGCAAGGGGCGCGACCCTCTTTGCCAGATTCATTACCGGTCATTGGCGCAGCTCCCAGGCATCCAAGTCTATTGCTGGCGCTGGGCCATCAACATTTGGGGTTAACCCAAGCAGCCATCACCAGTGAGTTGATTGCTGCACTCATAAATCAACAACCCACCGCGATGAATATCGATGCCTTGAGCATCGCGCGGTTTCAAGGTAACAGGAGCAAAGCGTTATGAAAGGCATTGGCTATCAAAACCAACAACAAGCCTTAGCACAACTGAGCGATATGACCGGCGATATCAGCGCCATTGAAGAACACGAATATCGCCAACGCATCGCCAAAGCCCAGGCTTTTATGCAGGAAAATGGCATTGATGCCCTTTATTTAAATGCTGGTACCAACATGACCTATTTCACGGGACTAAAGTGGTATGCCAGTGAGCGCTTGGTGGGCGCGTTACTGCCTGCCCAAGGCGAGCTGGCCTTCGTGGCGCCTTTTTTCGAAATAGGCTCGTTGCGAGATTACCAGGTGATTGATGCCGATATTCATGGTTGGCAAGAAGAGCAAAACCCTTATGCATTGATTGCCGAGGTGCTAAAAGGCATGGGTTGTGGCGACGATGCGGTGCTGGGCATTGACGAAAGCGCGCAATTTTTCATCGCCGACGGTATCACTAAAGCGGCGCCACAATTAACGCTGGTCAATGCTGGCGAAGTCACAGCCCATTGTCGCATGCACAAATCCACTCACGAGCTTGCCCTTATTCAGCGGGCAATGGACATGACCTTAGAAGTGCACAAAGCCACGGCGTCGATGTTACATGAGGGGATCACCACAACTGAGGTCGAGGCATTTATTAATGCAGCGCATAAAAAAGTCGGTGCCAGCGGCAACTACTTTTGCATAGTGCTCTTTGGCCAAGCCACCAGCTTCCCCCACGGAGTGAAAGACCCACAAACACTGAAACAAGGGGATATGGTGCTAATTGATACCGGTTGCCAATTACACGGTTATCTCAGCGATATCACTCGCACCTATGTGTTTGGTGAAGCAAGCGCTCGACAACAACAGTTTTGGCAGTATGAGAAAAACGCCCAGTTAAAAGCGTTTGCTGCCGCCCAAGTAGGCAACACCTGTGGCGATGTAGATAAAGCCGCGCGCGATTATCTCAGCGCCCAAAGCCTGGGGCCAGACTACCAATTACCTGGTTGCCCCCACCGCACAGGGCACGGCATTGGCCTGGATATCCATGAATGGCCTTATTTAGTCAAAGACAACCCTCAGGTGTTAGCAGAACATATGTGTTTTTCTAATGAGCCAATGCTGGTGGTTCCCGGCGAATTTGGTATCCGCTTGGAAGATCATTTTTACACCACGGCTGAAGGGCCAAAGTGGTTTACTGAGCCAGCACACAGCATTGATAACCCATTTGGGCTATAACAAAGAGGTCGCAGCCGATGTCAAATTGATATCAGCTGCGACCATAACCCCCTCAGTCATTGTGGCTTTTGTTCGACAATAATCGCCACCACAGGGTGGGCACTGAGGTTTGTGACGCGATGGCGCCAAGACGGATGCCACATGACCTCACCATCGGCTACAGTGACCTCTTGCACACCATGCTCGGTTTCAATAGCAAGAGTTCCGCCACGCTGAAAATAAACCGTTTCACTGTGATGGCTGTGCCACTTATCTCGTTCATTGGCGGCCAGCGTCATTTTCAAGGTCAATACTTGGTCATTCTCAAACAGCACTTGATACTGCGCTGGCGCAGCGTTATGCGCTGGTATCGCCGCCTTAGCTACTCCTTGCAGGCTTGCCAACAGCGTCATCATGGCAATAACTAACTGAGTATTCATTTAGCCCACCTCTTTACGCATGCCCCGAATGGGGTAGTTATTGTTAACATCACGTATCCATTTGAGGCCACTAACCAAGGTATTGAGCTCGGGGCGTACAAAGGGGTTGTTAGAAATATCCACCACGTGCAAGCGCTGCTGAGCGTTGACCACAAAGAGTCCGGGCTCGGCAAAGGGGTGATCTGTTTCCTCTGGCGAGCGAGGATCCGAGACATACAACCCCAAAGCCCGCATCTGAGCAAGGCTTAAGTTATAGGCAATGGGGAAAGTCACAGTCAACTCCTCAAGGTGTCTTTCAAGTTGTTCTTTGCTATCAGCAGAGACCGCAATAACATCAACCCCCAGACTATGTAGTTGCTCAGTCACGGCCGATAACTGGGTAAGATACTTGCTACACATGGGACAATGTCGACCCCGATAAACCACCACCAACTGCCAGTCATAAGGTGAACGGGTATGCCCTAATTGCACTTCAGCGCCCGCCAACGTCGGCACTTTAATAACTGGAAACTCGCTGCCAGCGTGTAACTTTTGCGTATAGTCGTTCATGGCGAGCTCCTTAAAAATGTGTTTCTAGGTGATCTTGAAAGCGCGCAAAATCGGCCTCAGGCTGAGCATTTTTCATCACGTCAAAAGCGCTAAATGTCGGCATTGGCGTCATATCAAAGAACTTAAAGTTCATATGCATGGGCATTAATAAATCGTCGATGCTATGACCGTCAAAAAACTCTTCAGGGTCATTAAAGGCTTGTAGCGGCGCATTGGCCGTCACCGACAACATATAACGAGTACCGCCTAAGGTACCGCCACGGCCGTAGTTTTTTTGCGGTGCATCGGCGCTGCGTCCATCGCCATGACACAGTGCTCCGCCCATACCAGCGGTATACACTTCATCCATATACTTTTTGAATGACCAGGGGACCCCCATCCAATTCAAGGGCATTTGCACTAACACGATATCGGCCCATTGGTGCTGTGCCAACGCAGCTTCCACATCAAACCCCTCTGAGGGTTTGCTTATTTGGATGTTGTAACCTTTGTTTGCTAATAGTGTTTGTGCTTTATCAACAAAGCTTTGGTTGAGATTTCCCGGCGAAAACGGGTAGTGATGGTGTGCATTAATGATCAGTACGTTACTCATATGCAAGGCTCCTAGGTGAATGTTTAACTTTAAAACCACGTGGTTTATAATAGTGACCTAGAAACCAAAAACAATTAGTATACTTTTAGTAACCTAATAAAAAGACGAGGTTCTATCATGCAAAGTTCTGTAAAAACAGATAGTAAGGGCAGAAAAAAAGTATTGAACGCGTGCACCGAGCCTTGCGCTATTGAAAAAGGGATGCGCCTTATCGGCGGAAAATGGACGGGTTCAGTGATCTATCACTTAAAAGACGAGCCAGTGCGTTTTAATGACTTAGTACGCATGCTAGGCGGAGCCAGTAAAAAGATGATTGATCAGCGCCTTAAAGAGTTAGAAGCCAACAACATGGTTATACGCAAAGTGATCAGCACGCGTCCTGTGGCAGTAACTTATGAGCTTAGCGAGTTTGGCAAGTCAGCCTTGAGTATACTTGAAGAACTCAGGCAGTGGTCGGAGTCGAATAACCTGCCAAGCTAAACGTTATCGTCTTGCTTTTTCAGCCAGGCTCTCGCCTCATTAATATCGGTAAAAAAGGCCACTTTTTGGGTCGCTAATGCGGGCGTGCGCTGCATCAAAATATGCCTATTCATGGTGCTTTGAATGACAAAGGCTTTGGCTATCAGTGCTTGTGAGTTCAACCAGTCATTATAATTATCGAGGGTTTGATAAGCTTCTGGTGTGCCTCCTTCGAACTCCGTGTTATCAATTAACATTGAGAACTTCGCACCGTCAAAACCCGCAACAAGCGCTTTTACTTTACGTGCATATTCTTGTACGCCGAGCGCGTTAAAGCTGCCAATAAAGCGCGCCTCTATTACTCCATCTTGGGCGCTAACTTGCGATGTACCATGGGACAAACTTGTCATTATTATATTATTTGCCAATGAAACCTGAGCAATTATTAACACTCTTTTCATAGATAAACAATGACTCAGATCACTGCTCCAACCATTGCCTTCGATAACCACTGACCTTTGTAGCCTGTACAGGCGAGCGGCACTACTTCAGGGTATATAAATATAGATTGAACCTTTAAGCTCAGTGATAAGGCTACTTGTGTTATTGCTGCTTTGCCGAGCTATGAAAGCAAATAAGTGCGACTGCCGTGAGCGCAGCTATCCCGGCGAACAGCCCCCACATTAGTTCTGGACGCCCGAGCACTAAGGTAAGCTGCGAGTAACTCCACCCAGATAAAAACCCGGCAAACAAAAAGCCCAGAGCCATGGAAACAAAGTAGTAACCCATGTAAAGCGCCGCTTGCTGCTTTGGGGCAATGCTGGCTACGTATTCTTGGCTTTTTGGTGAAGTGAGCATCTCTGCCAAGGCGATAAGCAAAATAACGCAAACCACAGCCCAACCACTGGCATGCATATCCATCGTTATGAGGTAGCAAAACGCCATAGCCATCACCACTAATCCTGCGCTTAATACATAAAATGTTTTAAAGCGCTGACACAGTGCGCTTACCGCGATTTGCAGCAACACGATGGCGGCAAAATCTAAATTAATAAGATACTCCGGATTGACTTGCCGATACGCCGAAAGCGCATCGACCATGGCCGTAAGTTGCACCGTACTGAGCTGCGCTTGTTGCTGAGCCAATAGTGACAAGCGCTCCACCAGCTCTGCTAGCTCTGCGTTGGGAACATTGACTTTGTAATGCACCCACTGCAACCGTAACGCCTCTAAATCGATGTTGCTTGGGCCTTGTTGCAGCTGCAAAAACAATGCATTAACGGCTTCTGCTAAGGCATCTTGGTCGACATGGGCAAAAAAGTTCACCGCCGAGTCACCAAATACTGCCAGTAGCGCCAGCACATCGCCGGTATCAACGTAGTCGCGAATATACAAAGGCAAGGTATAAAAAAGCTGGTTATAGACGGTCCAAAACCCAGTCAGAATCAACAAGTACAAGGCAAAACGCGGGTTACTAATACGGATAGGTTGTCGCCACCAAGTCTTGGCGCTCATTGTTGCAACGGGTAGCCTATCCCAGAGCAAATTGGCCCCCACCCACAGAGCAATCAAGAGAAATGCACTGCCATAGCTGAGCCATTGTACACCGGCGCTCATCAGCACGATTACACTCAGGGCAATGAGCAGAGCAAACCGGGCATTGCCCAGGACCTGCTGCGCCTGCTTCAATATCATCCTTAGTGAGGCGTGTTGTTGACGCAAAGCAGGCGGATCACGATAAAACAACAACACTGGAATAAAGTTCAGTACTATCCATGCTGCCGACATAAGAAAAACCGCATCCCAGCTAATCGCTCGCATCGCTCCAGCAACCATAGGGCCTATAAAACCGCCAATATTAACCATGGTATAAAAAACGCCAAAGCCCACGCCCCGGTTATGATCATTGGTGCTGTGGGAAATGGTGCCAACCACTACAGGCTTAAAACACGCCGCCCCCAATGCCACCAACGACAGCGCAGCAAAAAACGGCCAAAAGCTACGCGCCTCCCCTAACAGGTAATACCCTGGCGCCATCAGCATAAATGACACAATAAACATCTTGCGATAGCCCACTCGATCGCCCAAGGCCCCTGTTAACACCGGCAATAAATACAAAAAGAAGGGAATAATGCCTTGAATAGCACCGCGTTGACTATCGCTAAAACCGACCCCTCCATGACTTTGTGGTGTAGTCATATACACCGATGAAACAGCGAAAAAGCCATACCAAGCAAGGCGTTCAAATACCTCCATTAAGTTAGCAATATAGAATCGAGCACCGAAGCGCCAGTGTTTGGTTGCGGGTTGTTGAGCTTGCAGCGAAGTGGCCATAATGATGTCTTTTTATTATTGTATACAATATACATACCATACTTATAGTGTGCTTCTCAACCACAACCAGCGCCCCTGACCAGCGAAGCAAATATCCAGCGAGTAACACACCGTCTTACTGACGCTTACAGGCATAAAAAACCCGAGATAAACTCGGGCTTTTAGCATGGTTTCAGTTATTCGCTAGGGGTATTGAGCAGATACTTATCAAGCCACTGCTCCTGCTCCCATAAAACATGAAGCAGGCTCTTACGGGCACGGTAGCCATGGGCCTCGTAAGGCAGCATTACCAAACGTGCGTCCTTACCTAGGCCCTTCATCGCCGCATACATACGTTCACTTTGCATGGGGAAGGTACCGCTGTTGGGATCTTCCTTGCCGTGGATCATCAACATCGGTTCGTTAATCTTATCGACATGGAAAAATGGCGACATGTTGGCGTACACGTCTTGCCCTTCCCAGAAATTGCGCTCCTCACCTTGGAAGCCGAATGGCGTTAGGGTGCGGTTATAAGCGCCACTGCGGGCAATTCCTGCTTTGAACAAGTCGCTATGGGCAAGCAAGTTAGCCACCATAAAGGCGCCATAAGAGTGCCCGGCGATAGCGATGTTGTCTTTATCGGCGACGCCTTTTTCTACCAGTACATCCACCGCTGCTTGGGCGCTGGCTACTAACTGTTTACGGAAGGTGTCGTTAGGCTCTTTGCCATCCACGCCGACAATGGGCATTTTCGGGTCATCAAACACGGCAATACCTTTAGCGAGATATGGCATTGGGCCCCAATAGCCGATATAGGTAAATTCATAGGGCGACTCCCGCACCTGAGAGGCCACGTCTTTATCTTTATACTCGAGTGGATAGGCCCACATCAGCACCGGAATGCTGCCCTGTGAAGGGTCATAACCTGGAGGTAGATACAGAGTACCCGAGAGCTCAACACCGTCATCGCGCTGATAACGCAGTTGCTCTTTTTGCACCCCTTTAAATGCCGGGTACGGGTGCGGGAACTCGGTCAGCTGAGTTAACGCATTATTGTCTAAATCACGAATAAATAAATTAGGCTGCTCGGTTTTTGACTCACGCACAGTGATAAAACGGCGTCCTTCATCATCAAGCATCCCCACCACGCGCTCGTAATAAGGCGCTTCACTTTGCCACAACCGCTGGGTGCTGTTGGTTTTTACATCATAGCGGTCTAAAAACGGAATATTGCCCTTTTCTGAAGCGCCATTACCGCGTAAAAACACATAGCGGTCGCCGATGACTTTCATTACTCGAGCGCCGAGATCGTTGGTGGTGTAAATCGGATTACCGGGGTCTTTGTAGGCGTCGTTATAGCTACGCTCTGAGAAGAGCACCGGGGAGCTGGATGCATCGTCAGGTTGAATAACCCAAGTACGTAACATGCGATCGCTAAAGCGCCATTCACTGAGAGTTGCCACCGTATCGTTACCCCAAGTAATACCAGCGAAACGACGCTCTACTTTAGTAAACAGCTTAGGTTTACGCTTAAAGGGGGCACTCAAGCTATAAACGTAATCATGGTGCGGCACATCGGTTTTCATATCGCCGCCATCTTGAGCCTCAGCCCAGATCACCGTTGCCCCTTTATCAGCACGCCATTCAAAGTCACGAGGGCCGGTGCGCACACTGTCAAAACCTTGGGGAATATTATCCGCCAGTGGCTGTTGCGCCAACTGTTTACGCTCATAGCCACTCATGCCCCAGATAGACCAAGTCGCGGCGAAACGATAATACGGCACCTGATAAGAAAACGGCTCATTCAATGCGCCAATCAGGAGATTGGTGCTATCGGGTGAAACACTAAAGCGACGAAATAACGCGGGTTTACCTACTTTTGTCGCCTTGCCATCGAGGCTAACGCGATACAGTTGCCCTTGTCCGTAAAACTTGAATAATGCTTCGTCATGAGGACTGGTGAGCAAGTTTTGATAGGTACGGGCCGGCGCTTTTTCCCCTGTGGTTTGCTGGATCACCGGCACCACGGTGCTGGCATCATCTTCAGGGGCTTGTTTATCGGCATTGATAGCATGGTTGAGAATCACCCCGCTGGCATCGGGTAGCCACTGATAGGGTTTAGCTGCCACCACTGAGTTCAGGGCTAAATCTGAAAGCTGCTGCAGTGCCTGGTTTTCAATATCATAAAACCACAATGTGGCGCTATCTGGAGTTTCCCACACAAAACTAAGGTAGCGACTATCACTGGACCATTGTGGTGAGCGCATAATACCCTCACCTAAACCGTCGACTTCGATGCTCTGGCTGCCTTCCACTGCCTTAAAGCTTAACGCCGTGTATTTATTACGCACGCGAGAGCGAGAGAAGTTCTTTGGATTTAGTTTAATCCCAGCGAGCTTGAGCTCCGGTTTAGCCAATGCTTGCAAGCTTTCAACTCGACGACGTTCAAGTAAGGCCACATATTGGCCATCAGGAGATAACATCGACCGGGGTGCAAGTTTCGCTTCCACGACTTGCGCCAGCTCTGGCGAGGGCATTTGATAGCCCGATTGTGCCGCAGCCTGTGAAGAGGCCGCATGGGTGTTCAAACTTAGCGTACAAGCTAAGCCCAACACACTGGCAATAAAGCGTTTTTTCATTATTTTTCCTTTATTGTTATGGATTCCTGTTAATGTCTTAAAAGTATTCTAATGCCTAAGTGTTACTGAGCAACTTTTTGGGTCCAATGCCCGGTTACCAAGGTAATTGCTCTGCGCGATAGTTATAAAAACCGCCGCTTTGCGACATCTGCAACGAGTCGATGACTTGTTTTAGGCCACGGGCCGACTCACTGGCATCAATAAGCGCATGGGGTCCGCCCATTTGTGTACGCACCCAACCCGGGTGTAA
This sequence comes from Pseudoalteromonas sp. CNC9-20, assembly GCF_022347875.1. Taxonomy (NCBI): domain Bacteria; kingdom Pseudomonadati; phylum Pseudomonadota; class Gammaproteobacteria; order Alteromonadales; family Pseudoalteromonadaceae; genus Pseudoalteromonas; species Pseudoalteromonas sp. CNC9-20. Next base: position 632,011 of record NZ_JAKRFS010000002.1, read on the forward strand.
GGACACCGTTTTAATGCCGTGTTCACGCCAGTCGTTACTCAGGCTTTTCACCACTGAGTTCAACGCGGCTTTAGAGCTGCGGTAAATATAGCCACCGCCTTTAGTGTTCTCGGTGTGACTCCCGACTTTTGATGACAACGCAGCAAACACGCCGCTGTCGGCGCGCACTAAATGCGGGAAAAAGGCTTGCGCAAGTTTAGCCGGTGCTAACACATTAATGTCCATGACCTGTTGCCAAGCAGCAAAGTCGAGATTAGCTAGGCTGTAGCCTTTAGGGCCATAGATGCCGGCGTTACTGATCAGCACATCAATAGCAAGGTCACGGTAGTGCTCTGCAAGCGCCGCGATTTGCTCATTATCGCCGATATCTAACGCCTCAATGCTGATGTTACTGTGCGCTTGCGCCAGTTGTTGTAAGGCCTGCGCCTGTTCTGGATGGCGGCAGGTTGCGATTATTTGCCACTGCTGCTGACAATACTCTTGTACTAGGGCTAAGCCAATGCCGCGATTGGCACCGGTGATTAAAACCTGGGGCATAAATGTCTCCTTGCGCGTCTGTCATAGGTCTATGCCCAGCGTAACAAAGTCATCATCACAAGGCTGCTATTTAGGTCAATTTAAGCTAGTATGGCCCGTCATATTGCAGCTGTATTACGCCATGATAAAAAAGCACCCCAACGATAAAATCACCATATTTGATGTCGCCGAGCACGCAGGCGTATCAAAATCAACGGTCTCCTTAGTGCTCACCCACAGTGACAAGGTCAGTGATAAAAGTAAGGCAAAAGTCGAGCGCGCCATTGCCGAGTTGGGCTACGTATACAACCGCGATGCGGCGTCGTTGCGCTCAAGGCGCTCTCGTTTAGTGGCTTTGGTGATTAATGATTTAACCAATCCGTATTCGGCGCAGTTAGCGGTGGGCTTGGAGCAATATATTTATGATTTAGGGCTCGTTCCCATGTTGGTTAACACCGGCGAGAGTTTTGCTCGCCAGCAACAAGTGGTCAACACCCTAAAAGAGTATAATGTCGCCGCATTTGTTATGTGCCCTGCGCCGGCAACGGATAAGCAATGGCAGAATGAGCTGATCCAAAGCGGCTTCCCAGTTATTAATATCATGCGCGAAATTAGCTTAAGCAGCGCGCCATGTATTTTGCCTGACAATCGCAAAGGCACATTTTTAGCCGCCGAACACCTCCTCAGCCAAGCGGTGCAGGAGCTAGCATTTATCGGCGGCAATAGTGATATCTCTGATTATCATGAGCGTCTCGCGGGGTTTGAACAAGCGCTCAGTGAGCACCCAAGCGCTGTACACAGCCACATCATTAACTCTGCGACGACACGCCAAGGCGGGCATCAAGCCTTTCAGAAACTGCGCCGCCAAGCACCCTCGGTGCAAGCGGTGGTGTGCTTTTCCGATGTCATCGCCTACGGCTTTATTGAGGCCATGCGCGAGGTTGGCTTGACCCCAGGGAAAGACATTAAAGTGGTGGGCTTTGATGATTTGGATGATTCGGCGTTGATGACCCCAGCGCTGAGCTCAGTGCGCATTGACGCTGCAGAAATCGGCCGACGCACCACGGCGGTGTTAAAAGAAATCATGGCAGGTAATAAAGCCCCTGTGCGCACCTTGATAGATGTTGAATTACAAGTACGGGAGTCAAGCCTATGACCCAAGTGTTAGTGATTGGCTACGTGTGGCCAGAGCCGAATTCATCGGCGGCGGGCAGCCACATGATGTCGTTATTAAAGTTGTTTCGCAGTCAAGGGTGGCAGGTCGAGTTTGCCTCTCCTGCACAGCGCTCCGAACACATGCAAGATTTGACCGAATATGGTATCACCTGTCGCGATATCGCCCTTAATTGCAGTAGCTTTGATGCCTATATCAGCGAGTTGCAGCCGGATATTGTTATGTTCGACCGGTTTATGATGGAAGAGCAATTTGGCTGGCGCGTGGATAAGTTTGCTCCCGAGGCACTGAAACTGCTCGATACCGAGGACTTGCAATGCCTGCGCGGCGCTCGCCATGAAGCGCACAAAGCGGGCCGTGAGTTTAGTCATAACGACCTACACGGTGATCTAGCCAAAAGAGAAATCGCCGCCATTTTACGCTGCGATTTGAGCTTGATTATCTCCAGCTACGAAATGCAGCTGTTAGAGCAGGTGTTCAAGGTTGATAGCGCCTTAGTGCATCATTTGCCGTTTATGGTTGATACCGCCGCGCTGCATTCGCATTGGCCGAGTTTTGAGCAGCGCCAACACTTTATGACCATTGGTAATTTTCGCCACGCGCCAAATTGGGATGCGGTGCTGTATTTACAACAAATTTGGCCTCTTATTCGCAAACAGCTACCTAAGGCTGAGTTACATATCTACGGCTCATACCCACCGCCTAAGGCCACTGCATTACATAACCCGAAAACCGGCTTTATCATCAAGGGCTGGGCCGAAGATGCGCATCAGGCCATGAGCTCGGCACGGGTATGCCTTGCGCCGCTGCGCTTTGGTGCAGGCATCAAAGGTAAATTACTCGAAGCCATGATCACCCGTACGCCTTCGGTTACCACCGCCATTGGCGCAGAGGGCATGCATGGGGATTTGCCTTGGAATGGCGCCATTTGCAATGACGCGCAGCTGTTTGCCGATGCCGCAGTTAAGCTTTATCAACAACCCAGCGAATTTACTGCTGCACAACGTCATGGCGATGAGTTGCTGCAACGCTTTTATAACGGCGAAGCACTCGGTAAGCAACTGATCACGGCTCTTGAAGGGATACGCGCCGATTTAGCTGGCCATCGCCGCAATAACTTCACCGGGCAAATGCTCAAACACCACACCATGCGCAGCACCCAATATATGGCGCAGTGGATTGAAGCGAAAAATTCATTTAAACCTTGATAGAAATCAGTAGACAGTTAACCTTAGATCAATAAAATGCGCGAGCCCCTGCGATGCAAGGTGCTGTTTTATTTTAAAGATTTGAGGTCACTGCGTGGAAGACGCCCAATTTAAAGAAAAGCGTAAATTTATCGTTAAGCTCGGTAAAATGCTGCATAAGTATGGCACCCCAGCCTACCGCCTAGAGGCGCATTTGATGGAGGTGGCGACCTACTTGGAACTCAAATCCTCGTTTGTAATGTCGCCCACCTCGGTGACCTTTGTGATATGGACAGAAGGCCATGAGAATGAATACACTCATGTTGCCCGCGTCGACCCCGGCGATCACGATCTTGGCTCCCTCGCCAATACCGATGAAGTGGTGAACTTGCTGCTTAATGGCGAGCTCAGCATTAGTGAGGCCGATCAGCGCCTTGACGACATAGCCGTGATGCCCGCGCCTTATAATAAACTCACCACCGCAGGTGCCTTTGCCATGACCGGCGGTGCCTTTGCTATGCTGATGGGCACAAGCTGGAACGATGTGCTGTGGTCAGCATTGCTGACCTTGGTGGTGTATCTGTTTGTGTTATGGTCCGGGCGCTCAAAGCGCGTGGCACACATGCTAGAGCCCTTAGTGGCGGTAGTCTCGGCGCTTATCGCCTGCGCCGTCAGTGTCTATCTCGACCCTTACATCAATATCCGCTTGGTGGTGCTCTCCAGCATTATTGTGTTTATTCCCGGTCTCGCCCTGGCGCTCGGGCTCGCCGAGCTGGCGGCACGGCATCTGGTATCGGGCACGGCACGGGTTATGGACTCTTTCATGTTGCTGTTTAAGCTGTATTTTGGTGCTTTTATCGGCATTGGCCTGGGCTTTGCGCTGTTTGGTCAGGCTGACTTTGTGGCCCCGCAACCGCTGCCGAAATGGACCGCCTGGCTCGCAATTTTACTGTTATGCTTATCTTTGGTAGTTATTTTTCGCACCAAAACCAAACACGCACTGTGGTCTATTGCCTCGGGGTTCATTGCCTACGGTGCCAGCATTGGCTCCGCCGCCTACTTAGATTACACCCTCGGCACCTTTGTCGGCGCCCTAGCCGTAGGCATTTTTAGTAATCTGTTTAATCGCATTGCCAACGCCCCCGCTTCCATTGTGGCTATGCAAGGGCTAATCGTACTGGTGCCGGGATCAAAAACCTATATTGGCTTGAACTCCCTAATTGAAGGACAGGATTTCGTCTATGCCGATCACATCGGCCAACAAACCTTTTTGATTTTTATGTCGCTGGTCGCCGGACTTATCTTCGCCAATGTAGTCCTGCCACCGAAAAAGAGTCTATAGCATCAGTGACTAAGCTGAAATAAAGCCCACCACTAACAACACAAGGAGTGTGAGGTGATAGTAAATATGGAAGGCTTAATAAACGTACTCTTTATAGTTTTTATGCCGCTGTTTTTATTAATGACGGCGCTATTCCATCGGGTCTCTGCCGCTCATATTAGTAAAGGTATGGAATCTGAAGGGGTGCCGCCACCGAGCTGGGATAAAGGCCTTGGTGCTAGTGCTCCATGCTATGCCATGGCCATTTTCTTCAAGCGCTGGCGTGGCCCAACATTTATGTTTGATGGTCGACTCGCTCCCAAATATGCTAGAACTGTAGATAAAGTGCTGGCATGTATCTATCTTTTTTCCACGTTGGGTTTTGGCATCGCGTTGATACTGGCTGCCTACTTCGACCCATACTAGTTATAGATACCTATGGCGACCATTACAAAGGGCTATAGAATTGCCGACACAGGTTTAGGGGCCTTGAAAATCGAACTAATCCAAATAAAACTCTTTTTGCTCACCACTTCGTGACGCAGGATAATTTTCCATTGCTGTTTATATCAGCAATGGGAGATTACGCTTCCAAGAATTACCATTCATCTGTATTCAGGGTCTCTAAAAGAGAATTGAAATCAAAAACGGTGGTACCTATTTGCTTTTCTAATTCATCTCGAAAAGGTTTGCTTTGACTTTCATAGTGAGCCCTCACTTTTAAGAAGTTTGTAGATTCATATAAAAGCTCAGCGCTTGCTTTAGAATAATCTGAAACAGCCAGTCCTAGCTCGTTGCGCGTATAAGCTAATTGGCCAATAGCATACGCAAGCGACTCTCGAAGGCCATCTCCACAAAGGTTTTTATTTCGTATGTTTAAGTAGTAGAGTGCTTTTAAAAGATCTTCTCTGTTGACCTTTAACTTTTTAAAGACGTTAGTTTCAAGTACCACAGATGATGATTGAGCTTGCTGTTTGCACTTTGTAATCTTGGCAGATAAAAGTACAATTTTCGCTTTCACATCTTCGTCTAGCACTCTCAGTATTGCGTTATTATTGGCAAAGCTTTTCGTTGTCGCCACTAATAAAAAAACGAGTAAAAGGGAGTAAATTTCACTCACCCTCATCTAAAACTCCTAATAAAATATGAGTGACTCAGGGTTATTGTTCACTTTTTAGTGCCGCCTAAAATTCAGAATTTTCTCACTAAATCTTCTTAGTAACTACGCCATCATTGACTTAGTATAAAGATTTTCATTTGCCTTACTGACCTGATATGCCGCCAGAAAACATTCTCAGTCTATATACCTTAGAACATACCGACTGTTGAAGAAGCTGACAATAGGCTTGCAGATTATACCCTTAGTGATAACTGACTTTTATTCACGCAATAAATTTTAACTCTTTGAATCGACAATCAAATTTCAACAACTCTGACCCCTTGATCTCTGACCCCTTGATCTCCTGACCCCTTGATCTCCTTGTTCTCTAATCCCTTATGGTGAAAATACATTTATGGTCTCTAGGCAAGCAGCCACTGGTTTTTCGGGAATGGGCAACTTGAAATCAGAAGCTCTTGAGGAAGCCAGCGCACATTGCGCGGGTTCGGGTAAGCAAGTGAAGGTTTTGAAAGAAATAGATGCTGAACCAGCATATATTCTCGGTAATTATCCGCGAACAGAAATCCACTTTCAATGTATTTAGCTTTTGCTCACACAGTTGATGGCAACTATGTTGCCGCCAAAGTTTAACGAGCCAAGTCTGTGCTTGGCTCGTTCCTACCTATACACCTCTGAGCGTTCGATCACTTCAATATCGTAGCCGTCAGGGTCTTTGATAAAGAAAAACTTAGCGACTAAGTCATCACCATTGTAAAAGGATTTGATTTCTTTGGGTTGATAGCCTGCGGCGATGGCTTTGCCGTGCAGCGATTCGAGATGCTCTTCGGCAAAAGCGAGGTGGCCATAGCCGTTACCCAAGTCATAATCGCTATCATTGTGATGGTTCCAGGTCAGCTCTAATTCAAAGCTGCTGTGTTCATTAGCTAAATAAATAAGTGAGAAATCAGCAAAATCGACCCTTCTTTTCACCTGCAATGCGAATACATCGTGGTAAAATTTAATTGAACGTTGCGCGTCTTTCACGCGGATCATGGAATGAATCATTTTGGCCATTATTTACCCCTGAGAAATCTATGTGTGAACTCTATGCATCAACTTCCCCTGAGCGCTACAGTGTTAAAAAGCGCTCTATTCGTATTCAAGGTGTGGTTACCAGCCTCGCTTTAGAAAATGAAATTTGGCATACCTTGGAACGCATTGCTGCCCAAGAGCAGCTGCCCTTAGCGGAATTTATTTCCACCTTGTATCAGGAGGTGATTGAGCGTCATGGCAGCATAACCAACCTCGCCTCAATGCTAAGGGTCACGTGTTTAACGTACTTAGACCAGTGTAAACAAAGCTGAGTCGCTAAGGGTAGTAAAGGAATACTACATTAATAATAAAAAGCGGGTGAGCGCCTTATCGGGAGCCTCATGGGTAAAAGGCTACTCGCTCACCCCAAAGGGAAGGGATTAACTTTTCGCTGAGAGCTCTTGATTGACCTGGTCAATACCCACTTCGCTAATACGTGCAATGATCTCTTTTTGCTTCGCGTTGAGTAATGAGATGCCCTCAGCTACGAGGTCGTACACACGCCAGGTGCCAGATTTATCGCGGCGCAACTTAAACACAATATCTATGGTTGGCTTACCGGGCTCAACAATTTCGGTTTTTACCGAGGCATAGCCATTGTCACCGTGGCCGTTAGGTTTAATAAAACGCACTTCTTGGCCTTTATAACTCATCAATGCATCGGCATACGTCACCGTTAAGTAGGACTCCACCGCATCGATAAACGCCAGCGCCTGCCCCTTATTAATCTCGCGCACGTGTTTACCCAATAACTTAAACGACACAAACTTGGTATCAATGTGCGGTATTAACCGTGTTTTCACGACTTCTTTAAGTTTGGCTTTTTTGTCATCACCTTGAGCATCGACTGCGGCGATATCGACAAAGAGCTTATCGCCCACTTGCTTGAGCAGAGAAAATGGCGTATTGGTTTGCGCAGCATGAGCTGAGCCAAACGCAACAGCAAAAAAGAGTAATAAAAAATAACGATATGCTTTCATAGTGCATTCCAATGAGCTGTGAATGGTGAAATTCTAGCGCAGCGGCCTTCGCAAAGTAAGAAACAATAATGCACAGCATTGGTTCCAAAAATGCACATATCAATAACACCAGTAAAATCAGATAATTAAGGTTTTTGTGCCATAAAGGCACAGTTGTTGTGCACGGGTGCGCATTGAAACTAAAGGGGTGGATATAGATATTACCGCTACTTTTTAGCAGCTAAACACAGACGTATGAAAGCAGTAATCATCCCATTAACCTTAGCGCTAAGTTCGCTCGTTATCACGCCTGCTCAGGCAGGGCCTCGCCATGGTGTTGCCAGTCACTACATTCAAGGTGAAGGTGATGTTAAAGGCATAAAATTGGCCTATCAGTACTACGTCAACGACTATTTACCCGAGCAATTCTCCCAGTTTGATGTGTACTTCGAGAGCAGCATCAATTTTTGGCGTTACGGCAAGGACAATCAACACGATCAAAATGTGGTGGTGGCACTATCACCGGTGTTTCAATACCCGATGACCACATTCAAAGGACGACCCTTGGTGCTGGAGTTTGGTATTGGTATATCACTACTTGACGACACCCAGTTTGCTGGCAAAAACGTAAGCACTCACTACCAATTTGAAGACAGAGTTGGGGTGGTTTATAAAATGGAAAATGCCGATATTGGTGTGCGCTATATGCATTATTCGAATGCAGGGTTTAAAAGCCCGAATCCTGGCCTGGATTTTATCTCTTTTTCTTACACGCATTTCTTCTAACAGCAAAAAGGGCGCTAAGCGCCCTTTTATAAAACAATGTGCTACACCCGCATTAAGGCTGAATTTTGACCACCGGGCGCGATCGCGCACTGTGATTGTATAAGGTCGTCAGCGCATCTCGCACTGCCGCTTCGGTAAACGGGATCACTTCCAGATCCGGCGCAATAATCGCTCCCGATTGCACGTCTCCAATCAACTGTTGCCCCATAAAGCTAAGCTTTTGCTGTGCGCATAAGCTGTTCGCCAACCAAGCACCACCGAGCGACACCACAGAAATATTCGGTGCGCGGCGGAATAACAGTTCTTGGGGAATACTAGGAAAGCCATTCAAACAGGCGATACGGCCACAAAAGCGCAAATGCTCTAAGTCACATAAGAATGAGTCACCACCACAGGTGTTAAGGATAGCATCAAAGCCGCCCGGACCCAGCTCATGTTTAATGTTGCACTCCAGCCCTTCGCAATTGGCATCAAATACCACATCGGCCCCCAAAGCTTTCAGCCGCTCATGCTCCCCTGCTTCACTGTAAACGAACACCATAGCTCCGCGCAGCTTGGCATACTGAATAGCAAAATGCGCCACCGCCCCGCAGCCAGAGTCAATCAGCAGACTGTCTCCTTCTTCAAGCTGCAGCTTGTCGAGCGCTGCTAAGGCCGTCATACCGGCATTAGGCAAGGTGGCCGCAACCTCACTCGGCACCTCAGCGGGGACTTCCGATACCGCATAGTTAGGAACGGTGGCATACTCTTTGAGCATGCCTTGCGAGCCGAGGCTGGCGTTAAACATCACCCGTGCGCCCTTGGCGGGAAACACGCCTGCGGGCGCGTTCAGTACCGTTCCCACCGCATCTAGGCCCAGCACATGAGGATATTGCCAATGGCAAAAGCCTTCTGCTGCCAGCTTGGCGTCGATGTGGTTTAACGCCACATATTCAATCGCCACTAACAACTCATTGTCATCAGCGACGGGAACGCTCTGCTTATTCATGCAAAGGGCAAATTGCGGCGACGGTTCATTGATCACCATCGTTGTCATTTGCTGTGCTGACTCTGCCATAACTCTGACTCACCTCTTAAATACTGTTCATGCGCAGAACCCCTAGATGACCGGCACCTTGTGCAGTGCGCGACTCCAACGTCCACTGAGCTCGGAATATACGCCAACCTGGGCATTGAGCCAAGTGTCACGCGTGATCAGGGTATCCTGCTGTGCTATTAAAACATCTTGACGAGCGTCCAACAACTCAAGGTATGGCAACTGCCCTTCCTCGTATGCAGCACGCGCTTGTGCATAAGCCTGTTGCGACGCTTGTAAGCGCGATTGCGCCAAGTTCAATGTTTGCTGTTGTTGGAAAACGGTTTGCAGCGAAAGTTCCGCACCGGCTATGACATTACTCAAGGTTTGCCGATAGCTGTGATACTGCGCCTGCGATAAGGCTTTTTGTTGCCGCAATTGTGCCAATAGCTCGGGGTAGCTAAACAGCGACCATTGCACTTGCGGCGTAACCTGCCACTGCCCCTGAGTCTGTTGAAAATGACTGCCACCTACGCCCAACACACCGGCAAACGCACTAAGGCTAACATCGGGGTACAACGCACGTTGAGCGCTGGTGCTCAACGCCGCCTGTTCGGTTAATTGGGCAACACTGCGGCGTACATCGGGGCGTTGCATAAGCGCTTGTTGTGGGTCTAACAAGGCGAGGTTGAGAGCCCACTGTTGATATTGCGCCTCGCTTAGCGCCGTTAGCTGCAACTGCTGCGCGCTGCTATCGAGAATCATCGCTAAGGTGGCACGCTCGGCCAGCATCAAGGCTTGTAGCTGTGGCAGGCGTTGTTTTAGCTGGAAGTACTGTGAGCGGGTGCGATTGAGTTCAAACTCGGTCGCTACGCCCTCTTCGACTTGTACCGCCAATATATCCATACTTTGCGATAACGCCTCAAGTTGCCGCTCGGTCAGCTGCTGTTGTTGGGCAAACCCTTGCCAACGCATATAGCTGCGCACCGTGGTAACCACCAGCTCTTTACTGAGCTGTTGATGTGCCGCAAGTTGGGCATGGGTGCGGGCACTGGCAGCATCGGCAAGCGCGCGCAGACGCCCTGATAAATCCAGCTGCCAATTGAGCACACCGCGCGCACTGGCCTGTTCCTGCACGCCACTATATGCAGTTTGAACGTTCTTACCACGCTGCGCTTGAGCATTCAGGCCACCATTAGGCCAGTAGGCAAACTCACTGACATCCAAATTGGCCAATGCCGCCTTAATACGTGCGCTGGCGGCTTGTAAGTCTTGGTTGCGCACCAACACGCTATCCACCAGCTGGTTTAGCTCATCACTGTGCAGTTGCTGCCACCAACCGATTTCATCCGCACTGCGGTGCGCCATCAGCACCTGATTGCGCTCAAGGCGCTGCTGCGTTTGTTTGTCTGCCTGTTGCGCCTGAGCAATAATACGCTCGCCGGGAGCAGCGCAGCCTGCTAAGGCTGCGATACTCAGGGCAATGACACTCATTTTAGTTGTGTTCATGATGCGCTCCTTTTTGCCCTAAGGTCACCACATAGTAAAATACCGGCGTAAATAGTAGCCCAAATACAGTCACGCCAATCATGCCAAAGAACACCGCATTCCCCATAGCATGGCGCATTTCTGCACCGGCCCCAGAGGCCAGTACCAAAGGCACAACCCCTGCTGTAAAGGCGATAGAGGTCATAAGAATCGGGCGTAAGCGCAAGCGGCATGCTTCAATAATGGCCTGCCAATGACTGCGCCCTTGTTTGTGACTATCGCGGGCAAACTCCACCATCAAAATGGCATTCTTAGAGGCCAACGCCACCAATACAATTAAGGCGATTTGCGTGAAGATATTATTGTCGCCACCAAGTAGCCACACTCCCAGTAATGCCGAAAAAATCGTCATCGGTACAATCATAATAATCGCCAACGGCAAGCGTAAACTTTCGTACTGCGCCGCCAACACCATAAATACCAACAGCACCACTAAGGGGAATACGTAGACCATGGTATTACCGGCAAGAATTTGCTGATAGGTGACTTCGGTCCACTCATAGGCGATGCCGTTAGGCAAGGTGTCGCTGAGCACCTGCTCAATGGCCAACTTCGCTTGATCTGAGCTGTAACCCGGTGCCGGACTGCCGTTTAGCTCGGCACTGGGGTAGCCGTTGTAGTGCATGACACGATCAGGGCCGGTGGTAGCCGTGACCTTTAATACCGAGCCTAGAGGCACCATGTCGCCACTGCGATTACGCACTTTAAGCTGGGCAATTTGCTCGCGTTGCTGGCGATAATCAGCATCGGCTTGGGCTGTCACCTGATAGGTGCGACCAAAGACATTAAAGTCATTCACATACAGTGAGCCCAAATACACTTGCAGCGCATCAAACACCTCATTGAGCGGGATCCCCTGCAGCAGTGCTTGCTCGCGGTCGATATCAATGTTCATTTGCGGCACTTGAATGCGGAAGCTGGAGTATAAACCCGTTAACTCCGGTTGCTGACGCGCCTCGGCGATGACTTTTTGCAGCGCGGAAAAGAGCGCCTCAAAGCCTTTATTTGCTCTGTCTTCAAGCTGCAACTTAAAGCCACCTGTGGTGCCAAGGCCTTGAATGGGCGGCGGTGGAAACACTGCAACATAGGCTTCATCAATAGCCGCAAAACGCTGGTTAAGCTGGGCTGCGATAGCGTGTGCCGACATGCTCGGATCACTGCGCTTATCAAAGTCATCAAGGGGCGTGAACACAATGCCGCTGTTGGTGCTATTGGTAAACCCGTTCACCGATAACCCAGGGAAAGACACGGTATTAGCCACACCGGGAACTTGCAGCGCAATTTTCTCCATTTGCTGCACCACTTTGTGGGTACGCTCTAAACTGGCCGCGTCGGGCAATTGCGCCACCGCAACCAAATATTGCTTATCTTGCGCCGGAATAAACCCACCCGGGACTTGTTGAAATAACCCCACGGTGGAGCCCACTAATACCACGTACACGGCACCGACGACCACACTCATGCGCAATAACTTTTTCACCAGTCGCTCATAGCCGTTGGCGCCTTTGTCAAAGAGGCGATTAAAAGGTTTAAATAGCCAAGTTCCAAATAACCGCTCCAACAGCTGTGTTAGCTTGTCAGGCTTGGCATCATGGGGCTTAAGCAATAAAGCAGACAGCGCTGGCGATAAGGTTAAGGAGTTAAACGCCGAGATAAGCGTGGAGATAGTAATGGTTAACGCGAACTGCTTATAAAACTGACCCGATAACCCGGTGATAAACGCCGTGGGAATAAACACCGCACATAACACCAAGGCAATGGCGATAATGGGTCCGGTCACTTCGGTCATGGCAATGCGCGTGGCCGCCAATGGGCTATGGCCATTTTCAATATTACGCTCGACATTTTCGACCACCACAATGGCATCATCAACAACAATGCCGATGGCCAGTACCAGCCCAAATAACGACAAGGTGTTAATCGACACGCCGAGCCACTGCATCACCGCGAAAGTACCAATGAGGGAGACCGGCACTGCAATAAGCGGAATAATGGATGCACGCCAAGTTTGCAGGAATAAGATCACCACCACCACAACCAGTAGAATCGCCTCAAGCAAGGTTTTGATCACCGCATCAATCGAGCCGCGCACAAACACGGTAGGGTCGTAGGCAATATCGTATTCTACGCCAGCAGGAAAGTCTTGTGACAGGCGCGCCATGGTTGCACGAACATTATCGGAAAGTTCAATGGCGTTCGAACCCGGACGTTGGAAAATCGGAATGGCTAACGCCGGTTGCCCGTCTAGCATCGCCCGCAGGGCGTAATTGTCTTGCCCTAACTCGATACGAGCGACATCGGCTAAGCGGGTAATTGCGCCGTTGTCATCAACACGCACCACCACCTGCTCAAACTCGTCAACGCTGGATAACCGCCCTTTGACGTTTAACAGCACTTGAAACTGACTGCTCGTTGGTGAAGGCTGCGCGCCTAGGCTACCCGCTGCGACTTGCTGGTTTTGCTCACGCAGCGCCGCAACCACATCCATAGCTGTTAGCTGACGCTCGGCCAGCGCACTGGGGTTGAGCCACACGCGCATAGCGTATTTACCACCGCCAAACATCTGCACATCGCCAACACTGCTCAGGCGTGCCAACTCATCCTTGATATACAAATCGGCATAGTTCGACATGTACGAGGTATCGTGGGTCTTTTCAGGAGAATAGAGATGAACAACCATAGCCAAATTCGGCGAGGACTTTTGGGCCACCACGCCTAAGCGCTGCACTTCTTGCGGCAATCGCGGCAAGGCGCTATTCACTCGGTTTTGGACCTGCACCTGAGCGCGATCCAGGTCTGTTCCCAAGGCAAAGGTCACCGTCAGGGTGAGGCGGCCATCACTGGTGGCTTGAGAAGACATGTACAACATGTTCTCAAGGCCATTTATTTCCTGCTCTAACGGCGTGGCAACGGTTTCAGCGATCACCTTAGGGTTAGCGCCGGGGTAAGTGGCATTGACCACCACCGTAGGCGGCACGACCTCAGGGTATTCACTGACCGGTAGCTGGAATAATGAAATAGCCCCGGTGATCACAAACACCAAAGACAACATGGCCGCAAAAATCGGCCGGTTTATAAAAAAGTGTGAAAAATTCATACGCTCCCCTAACGCGCTGCGCTTAATGCATTATCAGCGCCCTGCGCCGGTGCCATAACAAAGCGCGTGTCGCTAAAGTTAAGTGGGATTTCGTTCACCGACACCGTCATACCCGGGCCGACACGCGCAGGACCATTGGCAACCACCAATTCACCCGGCTCCAGTCCTGATTGAATAGCGCGAAACTCACCATAACGCTCACCGAGCTGCACTCGGCGGTATTGCAAGGTGTTATCACCATCAACGGTCAGCACAAAACGGTTTTTCAAATCGGTGCCAATGGCACGCTCCGGAACAATGGCTGTTGGGCTGGCCCCTTGTGCCGCTAAATTAATGCGCGCAAAAGCACCGGGCTTTAACTGATGAGCGACAGCGTCAAATACCGCACGGATGCGCAAGGTCCCGGTTCTGGCATTAATTTCATTGTCGATAAAATCAATGCGCCCAGTGATTGCCTCGCCCTCTGCACTTTTACGCAAGTTTTGTAGAATAACGCGCGCCTGAGATTGCGCATTAATACCGGCAAAATCTTGATACCAGGTGCGCTCGTCAACATTAAAGTAAGCGTAAACACGGTCGTTAGAGACAATACGCGTTAACACATCTTGGCCTGCGGTGATGTGGTTGCCGGCTGTGATTTCGGCGCGGGAGATAACGCCATTAATCGGCGAGCGTATGGTCGCAAACGCTAAATCGAGCTCGGCGGCTTGCAGCTCAGCTTTAAGAGCACTGCGCTCGGCTTGGCGCTGCTTTAAAATCGCATCGCGTTGCCCTGCTTGTTCCGTGGACATGGCATTTTTTGCCAGTAGACGCTGCGCCCGCTGCGCCTCACGCTCGGCCTGTGCCAATGCTGCTGAGTTGCTGATCAATTGCGCTTTTAAACGGTCCACTTGGGCGGCAAAAGGACGTGGGTCAATTTGAAATAACGGCTGACCCTTCTGTACCTGCTCACCCTCACTAAAAAAGGTTTGCGTAATTTGTCCAGATACCCGGCTTTTCAGCGCCACTTTGCTCGGCGCCTCCAACCGCGTAGTGAAACTGTGCCAACGCTGCGCGGGTTGCATTTGCACGCTGGCCACATCGATGGTCATCATTGGCCCCTGAGGGGTTGCTTGCTGGCTGGCTTGCTCCGAGCAGCCTGCTAGTATCAATGCAGCACTTAATAGTACCGCTGTTGTTTGCGCCAATCGCATAGTTTATCTCCTTGTTCGAAAGTACTGTCGATCCTAAGGAAAGCGATTGATGATAAAAATAGTGGTTTTATAAAAACATTAATGCCAGAATGGCACCAATAAATCATCGCACTGTCATGCAGGCCGCACTATGGATACCACAAGCCGTTTAATTATGCTGCTCGAAGTGGTTGAGCAAGGCTCTTTTTCTAAAGCCGCAGAGATGCGCAATATCGATCGCTCGGTGATCTCAAAGCAAATTAGTAAGCTCGAAGATGAGCTCGGTGTGCGATTGCTCAATAGAACCACTCGTTCATTTTCGCTTACGGCGGCGGGCGCAGAAATGGTGAAAAAAGCCAAAGAACTGCGCTTGTTGCTCAATGACACCGTGCAATTGGCGGAAAACTACCACCAGGAGCCACGCGGTTTGCTGCGTATCACCACTTCCACTATTTTGGGCCGACGCTACATACAGCCGGTGATCAATGATTTTCAAAAGCGCTTTCCGCAGGTGAGCATTGATATGCGTTTGGACGATCGCTTAGTGGACATGGTTTCCGAAGGATTTGACTTGGCCTTTCGCGTAGGTGAGCCCCGCGATTCATCTTTGATTGCACGAAAGCTGGCTCGTAACCGCGTGCTACTGCTGGCTACTCCGCAGTTTGTCAATGCCTATGGCGAGCCGCAAAGTATGGAGGAGTTGGGTAAACTGCCTGCAGCCACTTATCATAGTGCGCACAAACGCGTCGATACTATTAGCTACATCAATGACCAGGGTGAGCAGTGTGAACAAGGGATCAATGCGGTCTACAGCGCCAATGATGGCGAGGTATTGCTGGATAAAGTGCTCTCGCATACGGCCTACGTGTTAGCGCCTGCTTTTTTAATTAACGACGAGATTAAAAGCGGTAAATTAGTGCCGTTGCTGCCCCATATTACTCTACCCGATTACAGTGCCATGTACGCCTTGTACCCACACCGTGATTTACCGGTGCGAACACGGCTTTTCCTTGATGCTGTGCGCCATTACATTGGTGAAGGGGTGCCACGTTGGGAGCGTAATATTCCCGGCTTAGATAACTTGTATCAGGGCCGTTAACGCCCGTGTAATGCATCGGTAATTTGCGTAAAGCCAACTGGTTTACCGATAAAGCTGTCCATTCCCGCCTCCAAGCAACGCTTTTTATCGAGCTCAGAAATATTGGCTGTGAGCGCGATAATATGGGGCTGCTTTATATCTGCGTTGCCGCGAATTTGTGCCGTAGCGCCAAAGCCATCTAGCACCGGCATTACGCAGTCCATAAAGACCACGTCATAACCGTCCTGCGTGTTACCCACCAACTCCACCGCTTGCTCGCCATGCTCGGCAAAATCGGCATTTAATCCCAGTTTACCTAACAACGCTTTCATTACTACGCGGTTCATCTGGTTATCATCAACCACTAAGATGCGTAAATCAGGGTTGATCCCTTGGGTATCAGGCAGGCTTCGCAGCTGCGTGGCAATCGGCTCGCCCTTCGCAAGCTTGATGGTAAAGGCGAACTGACTGCCCTGGTCGGGCTCACTCTCAACCTCAACATGGCCACCCATTAACCGGCACAGCTCATAGACAATCGACAAACCCAGACCAGTGCCGCCAAATTCACGAGCTATATGCGAACCACCTTGGGTGAAAGGCGTAAATAATGCCTTTCGTACTTGTTCATTCATGCCCACACCGGTATCTACAACTTGGGCCTGCAAGGTGTAACCTGTCTTACTTTCAGCAAGTTGGGCACTTAAGGTAATACTGCCTCGGTGGGTAAATTTAAGGGCATTACTAAGCAAGTTGGTGAGGATTTGTTTGATTCTCATGCCATCGGCTTTTACCCAAGCCTCGTTACTGACATCGAATCGATGGTTCAGGGTAATGCCTTTTTGCGCGCACAAAGGTTGATAGACAGAGATCACATCGTTAAGTAATAGCCCGACATTCAGGTCTTGATGCTCTAAGTGCATCTGCCCTGCATCTATCTTCGAATAATCAAGTACATCATTGACCAAGCGCACTAAGGTATCAGCACCACTGAGCGCAAGCTCAACACGCTGTGAGATTACCTGTAAATCTTCCTCTCCTTGCATCGCTAGCAACATGCCGTTAATGCCATTGATGGGGGTTCGCAGTTCATGACTGATTTTTGCTAAAAAGGCACTGCGGGTACTTAATAGGTGCTCAGCTTGCTCACGTTGCTGCGCGAGGGCCTGGCGTGTGTTGACAATATCTGTGATATCTTGAATTGCACCATTTATACGCACGCATTGACCCTGTTCACACTCTGGTTTGCCCTTTATCGCCACCCATTTTTGTTGGCCATCTCGGGCAGTCAATGCAACCTCACAGCTCCAGGGTTGGTGCTCAGCAATTGCATGATTGATGTGCTGTTCAATTTTGTCCCGCTCAGTTGGCACGTAGAATGATAGCGCTTCACTTAAGGTCGGTTGAAAATCATCAGTGACACCATGAATGACTTTGGTTTGTTTTGACCAATATAAGCTATCGCGCACTAAGTCGACCTCCCAGGCACCGATTAGCGCCAGCTCACTCATGGCTTTAAGGGATTGATGTTGCAATCTAAGTGCTTGAATGTCTTGATACCTGGCTATCTCAATGCCTATCCACTGGCCGAGTAAGGTCACGTAATCGAGCTGCTCACGAGTGAACGCTTGATGGTGAATATTTGGCGAGGAAAAGTTGATGGTGCCATAGACTCGACCCGCCACCTCAATAGGTGCACCAATGTAACTTTCCAATTGGAAGTTGATGTAACAAGGGTGGGTTGCGATATCGCTATTTCCTGCGTGCTCAAACGCCAAAGCGGACTTAGCATGCAGTGTATGCGTGCAGTAGGTTTCACCGAGGTTAAAATGTGTTCCTACAGCCAATGAATCATCAGGGGTTATAACATGCTCAACAATGTAGTCTTTACCATCAATTCGGCTGACAATGGCGATATCCAGTGCAAATTCATCAAGGCCGAAGCGCATTAAACGATGCACTTTTTCAAAGAAGCTGAGCTGTTGATCTGAGGTGATCTGATGTAGTCGAGCCAGTGTGCTCACGCAAATCCTTAGCAGCATTAAGCGAAAAAATAGCGGAGTATCCCCGCTGGGTACTCACTCTAGTATCACCAATAACAGCCGAATTATCTACCTCAGTGTAAAAATTCAGCCTTTGTTCGCAGCTAGACATAAAAAAACGCTCAAACCACGAATAAGTAAACTTAATTTATTTACCGGACCCCAAAATAAGCTTCAACTAAAAACAATTAATAATCATAGAGATAAAAAATAAAACCCAGTAATTCATAACTTTTCATAGTGATTCAAGACTCAAAATGCGTACTCGACCTAGGTTGATGGCAGACAAATGATAACGCTGTCATTTGTCGTGTTTGTAGCAGTCAAATAATAACTAAATGCGCTCCTTCGGGCAGTGTGCCGCCACAGGCCGAGCACAAGGGAGCACAACAACACCAAGGGGAAAGTTTATGAGTCATCAACTCACACCCGTCGCTTGGGCCATTGGCCTTGCTTGTATTGCGGGGTCGTTTAGCACACCGGTGCAAGCGCAACAGCCGCAGGCCACCAGCAGCGATATGGAAGTGATTCAAGTGCGTGGTATTCGTTCCAGCGTTGTGCGTTCGATGAATACCAAACGCTATGCCAATGCGGTCGTCGATGCCGTTACCGCAGAAGATATTGGCAAATTTCCGGACCAAAATGTTGCCGAGTCGCTGCAGCGTATTACTGGCGTATCCATCACTCGCAGTTACGGTGAGGGCGAGCGCGTCAGTATTCGCGGTACACCAGAAAGCCAAAACCGGACGTTGCTCAACGGCCAAGCGGTGGGCTCCGCCGATTGGTGGACCAACTCAGCACCCAGTCGC
Organism: Pseudoalteromonas sp. CNC9-20; assembly: GCF_022347875.1. NCBI lineage: Bacteria > Pseudomonadati > Pseudomonadota > Gammaproteobacteria > Alteromonadales > Pseudoalteromonadaceae > Pseudoalteromonas > Pseudoalteromonas sp. CNC9-20. The sequence continues at coordinate 650,903 of NZ_JAKRFS010000002.1, forward strand.
GGCTTTAATTACACCATGCTGCCCTCAGAGATTGTTTCTGGACTGGAAGTGTATAAATCACCAGAAGCCGACCTAGATGAAGGCTCTATTGGTGGCACCGTGATCGTGAAAACACGTAAACCATTGGACTTGCCCGCCCACAAGATTGCCGGCTCGGCATTAGCGCAATACAGCGAGGTATCCGGTGAGACCGATCCGCAGCTATCGATAATGTACAACTATAAAAATGAGCAAGAGAATTTCGGTGCGCTATTGTCGTTAATTCGCCAAGAGCGCAACCTTCGACGCGATGGTATCGAAGCTTGGAGTTGGATAGACAGAAACATTACCACCGCAGCGGGCGATACCTATAGCAATGTCTACAGCCCAGGAGGCGGCGGCTCAGCGATGTTCACCCAGGAACGCGTGCGCACGGGTTACACACTGGCATTGCAATATCGTCCCACCGATGAGCTCGACATCAGTTTCAACGCTTTAGATTTTACCTTAGATGCCGACAACACCAACCAAAACTTCCTTTGGTTACCCGGATACGGTGGCTCTAACTACCTTGATGCTGAGGTCATCGACCACCCCGTTGTTGGCGATATGCTGGTCGCTGGGACCTTAGGGTTATCTCCTGATGGCAATAATATCTTGGATGAAACTAAGGTACGTAACTCGCAAATAGATACGCTTTCTTATGACTTAAAAGTGGTGCACCAAGGTGTACTTTGGAAAAGCAGTGTACACCTTGGCTATACCGAAGGCAGCGGCGGTAGCCAAGCTGACCGCAGTGTCGGCTGGGAGGGTAACTATCAGCATAGTTTCGATACCAGTCTGGTTGAGGATGTACGCACTGAATATGGCGCCGACCCAGCGGATGGTCGTAATTGGGACTTAGGTTTTTTACGCTATGACAGCAATGATGCCAAAGATGACGAAAGCTACATTCAATTCGATTTTGAACGCCCTATTGATGTAGCGGTATTTAGCGCTATTAAACTAGGTATAAAGTACCGCGACCATACGCGCTTTAATACGAAACACACCACCGATGCGCGTACCGATCTGGGTTGGAACCTTGGCGACTATGCCAACACCATGCCCAGTGACTATCTTGACGGTTTAGGCAGTCCCGGCACGCTCACTAATTATGCCATTACTGACTCTGACAAAGTCCGTCGCGAGGGCGATGCCCTAGACTGGCAATATCGTGTCCTAAAAGCCAGTACTTTTGAGATAAGCGAGAAAATAACCGCAGGCTATGTCAAAGCCACGATTGATGTGGAAGGTATGCGCGGCAACTTGGGAGTACGCTTGGTTCAAACACAGCAAGACTCGGGCGCCTACGCGGGTGCCGAAGGCGCACAGGTGTGGACACAACAAGATAAAGACTATTTCGATATTCTCCCAAGTATCAACTTGGCTATCGACCTGAATGACGACTTGTTGATGCGCTTTAGTGCAGCGCGCGTGATGTCGCGCCCGGATTACGCAGACTTGAGCTCGGCCACCTCCTATAACAAGGAAACCCAGACCGGGACCGGAGGGAATCCTGACCTCGACCCTTATCGCGCTGATCAGTTTGATACTGGCTTAGAGTGGTACTTCAATGAAGCAGGGCTACTATCTGGCGTGTTCTTTTACAAAGACATTCAATCCTTTATCGATAGCACACCCAACTTAGAGGTACATGAAGGAGTTGAGATATTAATTAGCCGCCCCGTTAATGGTCGTGCTGGGCGCATTCAAGGCTTAGAACTTGGCTACCAGCAAGAGTTGTATCAAGGTTTTGGCATCGGTGCCAACTACACCTATGTCGACGGTGAGGCGAAAAATGATGAGGGTGACGATGTTACCATTCCTGGTAACTCAAAACACACCATCAACCTCAGCGCATACTACGAGAGTGCGCGCTTTAGTGGCCGTATTTCATATAACTATCGCACCGGTTACGACACCGGCCGAGATTGGCCCGGGTACATCGATGATTATGGTCAAATTGATGCCAATCTGACCTACAACATTAACGATAACGTCGCGGTGGTGTTAGAAGCCATTAACCTCACCGATGAGCATACGTTTAGCTATCAGGAGGAGGATGTAAAACAAGCCCTGACTTCGGTCTATGCCGATGGCCGACGATTTACTGCCGGCGTACGCTTTAACTTTTAGCCCCTTCCCCTCAATATCAACTCTGCCACTTATCGTTGGTATTGAGGGTGTTAGCAGCCATGCGCGGCTAGCACAGGCCCGCCAAGGAGGCCGTCTCCACGACCATAGGCAACGGGCCTTTATCCCCTAGTGGGGAAGCTAATAGCTCTTTGGCAAGGTGCCAATGATTATATGCTGTTAGCTTTTTTTTCACTTAGTTTGTACAATTGATTCGTTTTAAATCGCCAGAAGAAGCGCTTTGTTGCTGATATTAAAAGGCTTTACTTATATTGCGCCGTACTAACCTCGCCTCAACGACCTTTGTTATATTGTTGGTATCGCTCAGTTATGCGCTGCCGGTACGTGGCGATCTTGCTAGTGCCACCAAAGCCTACCAAGCGCAACAATACACTGAGGCGTATCAGCAATTTAAAACCCTAGCGACGCTGGGTAATGTCGATGCACTCTATAATTTAGCAGTGATGAATTTACACGGCCAAGGCCGTGAGCAAAACCTTAACAAAGCCTTTAGTTACTTTGTGTTAGCCGGTGATTATGGCTTGTCTGCAGCCGATAACCATGCCCGCCTCATTGCGCAGCAATTAGAGCATAACCCCGAGCACAGCGAGATCTTCACGCAGTTGGCGCATCAATTCGATATTAGGGAGTATAATCTTCGCTTGGGGTTCGAAAACAGTGACCTTGGCAATACCTCCACGCTCAGTACGACCTATCAAGTACAACCTAACTACCCCAGCCATGCGATTAAAAAAGGCATAGAGGGCTGGGTTTGGGCCGAGTTCGATATTGACGCCAGTGGCGCGGTAAAAAATACCGTGGTTATTGATGCCTACCCACCCCATGTGTTTGAAGAAAGCGTCCTTGCGGCGCTAAAGCGCTGGCGTTATGTCCCGCCCGAAAGCCAAAATGCCCGTCGCGGGCGTTCCTTGCTGTATCACTTCAATACTCATAAAGGTGAGCGCTATCGACAAAGTTTCACTAGCCAACAACGCCTTTATGCAGAAGAGATCAGTGCGCTTGTCGAAGCGGCAGAGCAAGGACAAAGCGACATTCAGTACCGCATTGCCACTTGGCTCAGCTCTGAGCAGTACAATGTCAGTCAATTACTTAAAGCGCACTGGCCAGATAACGATGCCAACATCACCTTATTGCGCGCCAGCGCGCAAAATAACAACGCTAAAGCGCAGTACCGCTTAGCAAAAAAATTGCTTAACAACAGTGATCCACGCACTCGCCAGATTGGCCTAAATTGGCTTCGTGTGGCCGCCAACAATCAACTGAGCGCTGCGCAATGGACCTTGAGCTTACACACCACCAACTCCGAGCGCAAAATGTGGCTCAAACGCAGCGCCAAGCAAGGTCATTTACGCGCTCAGATTGACTTGGTGCAGCTACTACTTGAGGAGCCAAAAAGCGCTGAGCAAGACATAACTTTTTGGCTGAACCAAGCACAACAACAGGACAACACGCACCCTGACTTATTGTGGGCACAGGCCCTATTTAATAAGCATCGCGGCCAAGCCTATCAGCAGCTTATGTTGCAAGCCCGACAACAAGCACAGTCACGAGGCTGGTCTGAGGCTGCATATCAAGATTAAAGGGTATTGATGACGATATCGTACTCAAAGTCAGTAACTTGGTTGTACACTAAACGCGAGCCATCGCTGGATGTCGCCAAAGACAACGATACATCGGCGCCGTAACCATAAAAACCAAGCTCTCCAATATACGTATTCTGCCTTGGATTGTGTGTGTAACGATACAAACTCAGCTGATGCCCTTGGCGAATCACATAATAAATGCCCCCTTTGAATATCGCCGGTCGATAGATACGCATTGAATCAGCAATCACATCGCTGGGGATAAAGGCGCTAATACGTGCTTGCCACACTGCTAAAGGCTCATTTTGCGGCGCTAGCTTATCGCTGCTAGGGGACGCCACCCGAGAGTCTAAATCATATTGCCATACCTTCCATGGCACGTTTTCATCATCGCGGATATGATACTGGATGTGCTTATCATTGGCGCTAAACTGCGCCATCTTCAGGCCATATTGGGGATCCACTATCTGCACCAGCGTGCGCGAGAACACATGCAGTAAATACAGGCTATTATCAACATTGTGTATCAATAAGTAGTCGCCATCGTGGGAGTAACGCATAGATTTAATGCGGGTATTAGCAGGGAATGAAGCTAATAAGCTTGGGGAGCTTTGCTGCTGGCGCTTTTGCCAAATTTCAACGGGCAAGTTCCTAGGATCGCCTGCTTTGGCATATGAGGCGTAAGCCAGCTGCTCGCCATTGGCTGACAAAGTGGGGATCACATCGAGCCGCGTTGATGAACTTAACTGGGCTGAATGAAGCGTCCCTGGGGAGCGCCACGTGGCGGCAAAAAGGTTGACTCCAAAACTCCCCTCATTATGCACCACTCGCGTGCCCGCTTCGCTATGACTTACACTCAAATCCTGACCTAACGCAGCGGTGTCGCCAAAGCTTTGCTTCCCACCATCTAAGGTAACCAGATGCAGCTTTTGCGCACCCACCCAAAGCCCATTTTCAGACCAGGTAAGACTTTGAATAGGGTGAGTGGAGGTAAACAACTGTTGTTGTGAGCCGCTATCAATATGTCGCACCCAAACCTGAAACTGATTTCGTTCGCTGACCACATACGCCAACTGATTATCCTGGCTTAACGCCGCCACTGTGCTAGGCAGCTGAGCAATAACTTGGCGCTGGGTTAAGTGCGCTCGGGCCTGCAATTGCAAGCGATACGTCACCAGAGCAATCTCACCTTGGTGCCATTCAAATAGCCATACCGTGTCGGCACTGGGCCAAAACACCGGGCTGCCTCCCACTCGTTGCTGACAGTGCCCTAAACTTATGTCTTTTGCTAGACGCCAAAGCTCAACGGGCTGCGATGTCGGTAAAAGACGTAAGTCACAGCCAAATGCATCAAGGCGCTCATACAGCAGCCAGTGACCGTCTTTGGAAAAGGCCAACGCCTGTTCACTATACCCTGAAGTGCGAATGCTGTGGTGGGCATGGCTGTGGGTGTCGTAAATCATTAAATCAAAATGTCGGCGGTTTTCAGCACGTTGCGAATAGGCTAGGTAACGGCCATGATGTGAAAGCGTTAAATGGGTCTCGCCACCGGGAGCTGAGGAAGCCCGGTATTGTTCACTAAAGTGCTGCACTGAAGAGCCTTTCGGCCACACCCACACTAGGATAACAAGGGCCAGTGTCAGTGCTGCCATCCCGAGCCAAGGCAACCGCTCATTAAACGCAGAACGCTGAATAGTTACAGGCGTAACCTCAGCAATAAGTTGATAGCCAATGCGCGGGACGGTTCTAATAAATCGAGGTTGACCCTTATCATCGGCTAACTTTTTGCGCAGCTGGGTGATCAATTGGCTCAACGAGTTATCGCTTACCACCACATCGCCCCATACCGCATTGAGGATATGCTCGCGACTCACGGCCTCGCCCGGACGCTCGGCAAGTACCCGCAACAGCGCACTTTGCTTTGCCTCCAAAGGATACCAACGACCCTGGCGACGCACGCGCATGGCCGCAAAGTCGACAAGGATATCGCCGATATAACATGATTGATTTGCCACAGCCGGGTTATTCAAAATGTTCGCAAGGTTAAAAAGTGGTTAATGATTGCCAAGCACGATATGATACCTCAACTTTGCGCTTTTATTAGTCGCTTAGCTTGATTTTACTGAGCATGGTGAGGTTGAAGATGCGTGCCCTAACACCCAGTCGTCGTTATTTATCTTTCGCTAGATTAACATTTTATTTCATCTTAAGCGTCCCTTTTTTGGCATATGCCGAGCAACAAGCCCAGCCTTCGCGCACTAAGGTGAGCATCAAAGGCTTAGAAACCATTGAAATTCGGGGCTTTCGTGACAGCGCTGTCAAATCACTCAGTGAAAAACGGCACCACGATGGTGTCAGTGAAGTGATCAATGCAGAAGACATCGGCCAGTTTCCTGATAAAAATGTCGCCGAGGCCCTGCAACGATTAACCGGCATTTCCTTGTTTAGAGCGCAAGGAGAAGGTGAGCGTATCGGTGTGCGCGGCACCACCGCTGAACAAAACCGTACTTATTTAAACGGCCAATATCTAGCAAGTAGCGATTGGTGGATCTCCAGCTTACCTAGTCGCGGCTTCAACTTTACCCTGTTACCAAGCGAAATTGTCCACTCGGTGAGTGTATTAAAAACCCCACAAGCTAAGCATGATGAAGGCTCTTTAGGGGGGGCTATTAATATCACCACCCCCTCTCCCCTTGATAACTATGCGCCAAGGACCGTGCTCGCCGCGCAGCTGCAATATAACGATCTTAGCCGCGCCTTCGACCCTCAATTTACGCTCCATAGTGAATGGCAAAATTCCGCTCATACCTTGGGGGTCATCGTGAGTTATAACCATAATCAGCGCAGTGTGCGTCGCGATGGACTGGAATCTTGGGGTTGGGATGACCGCCATTTCAGCCAGCAAGGCACACGCTTATACCCCTTGCTTGAAGAGCAAAACCCGGCTCAAAGCATCCAGCTTTGGTCACCCGGGGGCGGTGGCTCAGCGGTATTTCAGCAACATCGGGAGCTAAATACCTTGATGATTGCCGCGCAGTACGTACCCAATCCGCGTTGGCGATTTGCCTTCACCTCCTTGTACTCGCATTTGGATGCTGACAACACCAATCAGAATTTCCTGTGGCAACCCAGTAATGTGTATGCTCACGGTGGCCATCTCAGTGATTATCATGTTATCGATAATGTGCTCGCCTACGGCGCATATACCGAAGTGCCTGCAGATAACCCCAGCTCGCAACCGTTTAACACTGCGATGGAAGCTATATGGAGAGATTCTGCCATCGCCACCACCAGTAATACCCTCACAGCCACCTGGCAGCGAGGGTTATGGCAAGCTCAATACCAACTCGGCATGAGTCGAGGCAGTGGTGGCACACGAGAAGACCACACCACACAGTTTTCGGCAAATACCGCATTTCGTGTCGACACTCGCCAGCGACAAAACATCATCGCTGAATATGAGGTAGCGGCCACCGATGCACAGCAGTGGTTACTCAGTGACATTCGCAATGACGCTCAGGATGCCGAAGATGAGCAGTGGTATACCCAAATTGACATCACTCGCGCGGTGGATCATAGCGTTATTAATAAAATAGAGCTGGGTATCAAAGCCCGCGACCACCAACGAAGCTTCACTCGTCGGCGCTCTATTGGCGGCGACTACACTGGTTTAGCCGGAGATTTAGGCTGGCGTCTAAGTCAATTTTCAGCGCCCTTCCCTGAGCATTATTTACGCCATATTGGCAGCAGCGATACTTTGAAACGTTACGCCTATGCCGATACCCAAGCGCTGGCAAGGCAATATCGTAGTATTGACTTTCATCAGTACGAAGAGCGGCCCAGCCGCTTTGAAATTAACGAGCGTTCATTGGCCGGTTATACCCAGCTTCAGGTTGGGGCTGACACTTGGCAAGGGAACCTGGGGGTGCGCTTGGTGGCCACCGAGCAGCAAGCCGAGGCCTATGCCGGCCCAGTCCACTCGGGCCGAACCCATTCGGGAGGAACCCATTCAGTGGCAAACGCCAGTACTGTGCAGCTTGGGCAATGGCAACAAAGCCGACGCCGCTACTGGGATTTTTTACCTAGCTTAAACCTCAGTAGCCACTTAAGTGACAACTTACTGCTACGCCTTGGTGCGGCGCGGGTGATGTCTCGTCCGCAGTATCATCACCTTATGCCCTCAACCAACTACAACGTCACCCAAGCGCAAGGCCAAGGCGGCAATCCAGAACTTGACCCTTATCGCGCCAATCAATTTGATGCCGCCTTAGAGTGGTATTTTAATGATATAGGTTTGCTCTCTGGCACCGTGTTTATGAAGGACATTGCTTCGTTTATTGAATTCGAGCGCCGACAGGAGGAGCATGAGGGCATTTTGATGACCATAGATAGGCCCACCAATGGCGCGGGCGGTACCATAACCGGTGCAGAACTCGCATTACAGCATGAGTTTTGGTACGGCTTTGGGGTGCTGGCTAATTACACTTATGTACAAGGCTCTCGTGAAGCTCACTCTGCGGGGACACTCAATGCCATCCCCGGGACGTCAAAGCATTCGGTGAATTTTTCTGTTTATTATCAACAGCCATTGTTTGATGTTCGCTTGGCTTACAACTACCGGACCCGCTATGCCACCGGCGTAGGCGAAACCTTCATGGATAACTATGGCCAACTTGACGCCAGCGTTCGCGTCAACCTAACCGAGCAATTACAACTGAACCTAGATGTAATCAATCTCAATAATGAAATCACCTACCTGTATGAGCGTAGTCACTTGGCGCCCACTGGCATTTACGAAAATGGTCGGCGTTTTTACACGGGCCTGCGCTACACATTTTAAAGGCAAAATGTAACTTTCTGTCAACTTGGGTAATAGTATGTAAAACACGGAATTATTAGCCGTTTAGTGCGTCTTAGAGATAATTAATAAAGAGAGTGCGCAATCGTACTCGCTAATGTTTTTAGCCATTGCATAGATAGTAAACCCAATCCCAACCATAGGGGCTCCAGCATGGGGCCCTTTTATCGCAGCCAGTGTGACCTTGAGCGCAAACACTGGCTTTCACTTGTTGCTTTTGTACAATAGCCAAAGCTAATAACAAGTGAAGGACTAACATGAAACTACTGACAACAGCGTTAGCGCTGGCAACAGCCATGGGCACCAGCCTATCGGCCCAGGCCAGTGATACCATTACCGTTGAAGATATTCCGAAAATTAAAAGTGTGATCCAAACCGCCATCAGTCCAGATGGCGAGCAGGTTGCCTTTACGCGCTCTTTACCACGCGAGCTGTACGTTGATAAAAATGGCTACAACTACAGTGAACTCTATGTGGTTGATGACGAAGGCGTAGAGCGCCCTTTTATTACCGGCAAGGTAAATATTAAAAGCATTAGCTGGTCAGCAGACGGTCAAGACATCTATTTCCTCGCCAAACTAGGCGAAGACAAGCACACCGCCTTGTACCATATTCCGGTAGACGGTGGTCAAGCTCAGCAAGTGTTTGCCCTGAAAGGCCGCTCAATCTCCAGCTACGAACTTAGCCCAACAGGCAAGCAAGTCGCAATCCTGGCCATGCCAAGCAAAGATAAGTCGGAAAAAGAGCTAAAAAAATTAGGCTTTATGGCTGAGGTGTATGAGCAAGGGCTGAAAAACAAGCAACTGCATTTAATTGATCTAGCCAAAGCTGACAAGCCGCTAGACCCTGAAGCGATTGACATTGATGGCTATGTTAGCGACATGAACTATGCTGACGATGGCAGCAAATTATTAGTCAAAACTCAGCCGACGGCATTGATTGATGATAAATACATGAAGTCGCAGTGGCACTTGTTTGATGTCCAAAGCAAGGCCGTTACGCTGTCGTTTAAAACGGAAGGGAAATTAGGCGATGCCGAACTTTCTCATGATGGCCGTTATGTAGCTATTTTAGGCGCCGAAGATAAACATGACCCCGCCACCGGCCGTTTATATTTAGCCGATACGAAAAGTGGCGAGATTAAAGAGTGGTTACCTGACTTTATGGGCCACATTGCCGATATTGAATGGGCCAACACCGAAAACACCCTTAACTTTATTGCCGCTGTAAGCCCTGAGACCTTTGTTGGGCAAATTGAGGTAGGCGATGAGGACTATGACACCTTGATTGAGCAAGGCGAATTTATTGCCAGTCGTTTGAGTGTGTCTGACTCGGATAAAACTATCGCGCTACGCGCGAACACCGCCAAGCACCCGAACGAAGTATTTATGATCCGTGGTGATGAGGCAACGCGCCTAAGCGATTCAAACCCATGGCTCAACGATAAGCGCTTTGCCAAACAGCAAGCGCTTAGCTTTGAAGCACGCGATGGTGTAGAGATTGGCGGCGTTTTGGTATATCCATTGGATTATCAAGAAGGTCAGCGTTACCCACTGATTATGGCCGTGCATGGTGGTCCAGAAAGTCACGACAAGAACGGCTGGGTAACCAGTTATTCTGATCCAGGACAAATGGGCGCGGCGCGCGGGTATGCGGTCTTTTACCCGAACTATCGCGGCTCTACTGGTAAAGGCGTTGCATACTCTAAGCTGGGCCAAAATGACTACGCTGGCAAAGAGTTCGACGATCTTGTCGATATGAAGCAATACTTGGTAAAAATGGGCTTAGTCGATAGCGACCGTGTTGGTATTACCGGCGGCTCTTACGGTGGTTATGCATCAGCCTGGGGCGCCACTAAATTAACCGAGCATTTCGCAGCCAGTGTGATGTTTGTCGGCGTGACCAACCAGCTTTCTAAGTTCGGTACTACCGACATTTCCAACGAAATGTACTTAGTACATGCACGCTCTTACCCATGGGAAAAATGGCAGTGGTATTTGGAACGTAGCCCAATTTACTGGGCGGGTCAGTCTAAAACACCGCTATTGATTATGCATGGTAAAGACGATCCCCGTGTACACCCAGCGCAATCTATGGAGCTATATCGCTACATGAAGGTGCAAGGGAAAGACGTTCGTTTAGTGTACTACCCAGGTGAAGGTCATGGTAACCGCCGTGTCGCTGCCCAGTATGATTACAGCCTGCGCTTAATGCGCTGGATGGATAATTACCTGATGGAAGGCAACAAAGATATGCCTGATTACAAAATTGACCACGCCAGTAAATTAAAAGCAGTTAAAGACGCCAACAAAGCGGACTAAGCTGTACTCCTTGAGAAGCCTGCATCACGCAGGCTTTTTCATCTTAACAATTAACGTTCTGTTGTATAACTTCCGCCCGCGTGCCTAAATGGCTGCTTGGTGTGGTGAATTTTCCATTTTTACTTGTAAAAGCTACATTGCCTCACTTCTTTAAAATAAAAAATGTTTACTAATCATGGGCTTGAAATGTGGCATTTGACTTGCTCTGTGTAGTTGGTAGCAAAGTAAAAAGGAGACACTATGACCATATTTGAAGCACTACGTCATGACCATGACACCCAACGTGAGCTCATTGATAAATTGATCGAGACCAGCGGTGACACCAAAACACGCCATGGCCTGTTGGAAAAACTCAAACATGAGCTGCAAGAGCACGCCAAATTTGAGGAGCGTTACTTCTATGACCCACTTATTTTTAAAGACCTAACTCAAGAAAAAGCGCGTCACAGCATTGCCGAACATCATGATATTGACGAATTGATCGAAGAGCTTGAAAGCACAGATATGAGTTCACCTGCTTGGCTGGCAACGGCGAAGAAGTTACACCACAAAGTGCACCATCACTTAGATGAAGAAGAACAAGAGGTATTTCAATTAGCTGGGCGTGCCTTAAGTGATAAACAAAAACACGATTTGGCGCAAAAATACGATGCGAATATGCACTAAGCCGTAACAGTGATGACGCCCCTGCATCTAGAAAACTAGGTGCAGCCCTATCCAAGCTAGGCGATAAGCTCACTTACCCTTGCTATACATCCACCATTGAGAAGTGATGGCTGGCGATGTTAAAACCCTCACGCAGATAGAATCGATGTGCAGCAAAGCGTTGAACGCCCGAGTCTAAGTGAATTTGCTCACAATTATTAGCCTGCGCATAAGTTTTAAACCAATCCAGTAAAAATTGACCTACACCACGCGAGCGATGCTTCGCATTAGTCACCAAATCCTCAATATAGATATGTTTACCCCAAGCCAGTTTTTCACCAACACTGAACCCTGCCACAGCAAGCACTCCTTGTGAGGATTTCACATACACAAGCTGGTAATGATGTAGTTGTTGCTTGTCAATTTGCGCAGATAAAGCATCGAAAGAATACTGCGGGCGAAGCTGTAATAACACTTCCAGCACCGCTTTATAATCAGCATCCTTTTCAAGAAATTTAACTTCCATGATGTCTTCCTTATTTCAGCGAGATTTTAAGCTGTGCATAGACAGTTTTTGATAATAGCGACTATCGCCTATGTGCACCGAACACTTATTTGGACACCGGCGCTGTATACACATTAGCGGTTTATCAAACCGTACAATACCAAAGCGAGTCCACCAACGCTTTGCAGCGTGATGATGAGCCAATACAACACAGGAAAGCGAGCTTTGGATACGTCAAACCACACCCACCAATCGAGGAGCAATACGGTGTCAGTTTCCTCCTTGCGATAGTCCCAATAAGTAATCGCGAGCACGACCAACCCCAGAAATACTAAAAAATACACGTCAAAATCCTTTAAGCCGACTAGAAACTCAATACCGAGCGCTCAGGTGTGGTTGCTTGATCCTAAAAAGCCCCACCTTCATGCCATTGATAGCAAATTTAGCCAAACGGTTCTAGCTTTAATAATTTAAATGCGGTAGCGATGACACAAAGCTAATCTTGACGAATGACTCGATAGCAATGAAGGAATAAGCCTCAGTTTCCTAACCTACCAATGAGTTTCTACTTTGGTGGCAAGTGATGACTATTTCTGATATTGATCCTGTGTATTAGAAAGACGTATTTTTAAATTGGGTCGCGAACCTAACTCGACCACAGCAGTTTGAAACTACGGATAAGGAGTCATGAGTGTCTAAAATTCTTACGCCACTGAAAGATGCAGCTTATCACTTAGAGATTGTGCACCCATGATAATCGCCAAACACCCCCACCCCCTTACTCGCATATACTCATTGCTTGTTTCACTCGTCCTTGGGGTATTCAGCGTCGGATGCGCCGCCAACGAGTGCGTTTACGAGCAAAAAGAGAACAAAAAACAACTGTATGCCGCTAATCCAGCGATTAGCGTTCAGCAATGGCTGGAGTCGAGCGACGAAGTAAAAGGGGTGTTGGCTAATGGCAATTTATTTTCAGTGAAGCATTGGTCATGTGAGCATTATGGCAAACAGGCATTGATGGTTCTCGGCCCGCACATGGACACCGCTGCAAATCAATTGAACGCTTCTGTGTTACTGCTTGCAAAACTTGCTCTTGATGAGCACGAGTTAAAACTGCTCACGCAATCGCTGCAAAACAGTAAACTGCGTCTCGCTGATGCGCCACTTCAGCATAATATCGTCAGTAATGAATTTGATGAGTTTTACGTTCAAATCGCTATCACCGACAGCCTCATCATCATTGAGATTAAGCTATATCACAGTTAAGTTCCCTTTTTATGCAGCGAATGAACTTGTGCGGAGCACTCAAAACCTCTTCGCTGTATCGCCCCTTTATAACTCACTTTCTATCTAAGTAAGCTCCGCTGCAAAGCGCGCACTTCAGGCCTAAGCTTGCCTTCACTGAATATACTCATTACTCTAAACGCAGCGATTTTAACTAGGTGATTTAGCCTATGCAGCTTTGCATGTACATTATTGACGCCTTCACTCGTGAGCAGTTTGGCGGGAACTCTGCGGCGGTGGTGGTACTTGATTCACCATTACCCGATGCGCTCATGCAACAAATTGCCAGTGAAAACAACCTCTCGGAAACCGCATTTATCATTGCTAACCCAAGTGGTGATTATGCCATACGCTGGTTTTCACCGCTGATGGAAATTGACTTTTGCGGTCATGCAACTTTAGCCTCGGCTTTCGTGCTATTTGAATACTTTCAGTGTCATCAGACCATACGCTTTACCACTCAGCAGGTCGGTGATTTAACAGTATGGCGCCACCATGATGGTTGTATTGAAATGCGCTTTCCCAACCTTGCTCCTACAGCAGTAGAGGCTCCTGCGGCGTTGTTGGCAGGTTTATCACGCCCTCCGAAGCAGGTGTTGGCCAACGCGCAGGCCTATTTTGCGATATATGACGATGAACACGACGTGATCTCATTGCAAAGTAACAGTGAGCAGTTAAAAACCTTGGCACCACGAGATGTGGTGGTGAGCGCCAAAGGCAGTGATTGCGACTTTGTCAGCCGCTATTTTTGGCCCGCTAACGGCGGTGATGAAGACCCTGTGACCGGCTCTATCCATGCTGGACTCACTCCCTATTGGGCAGAGCAACTAGGTAAAACCAAGTTTCACGCAAAGCAAAAATCCATCCGTGGCGGTGAGTTATTTTGCTCATTAGATGCAGAGCATGTTTTGGTCAGTGGTTACGCTGTGCTTTACGCGCAAAGCACCCTGCATATAGCCACGGCTGCAAGCTGACGGTGGCCAACAATCGCTTATTTGGTAAGTAATACCCTATGGTGTTAAGACGTATCAAAGTCGCGCGCTGGCGCGCAAACAAACATATACAGCGGCAACAGAGCCAGTGGCAGCCGCATAAAATGCGCCTATTAAAACGTTGCCAGACGATTTGGTTTAACCTTGGCAGCGCACAAAAGCTCTACCTGCTTGCCATTCTCTGCTTAGTGGTGCTGCAATCAGGCTGGCTGGCCACTGTCATCACTATTATTGCTTTAGTGGTAGAGTTTTGGCCTAAGTTTAACCAGCTGTGGCACTCACTGGCAGGTAAAGCTCTGATTTTATTGTTCTATGCCACCATCGCAAACTTTGTGCTCGCCAGTGCCAGTGGCATTGTCAATGAAGTCACTGGAGTGTCGGCCAGCCACTTCAACTACACCCATAACTTTGCCACGTTGTTGTATCTGCCACCTTGGGCGCTGGGGATCACCTTATGTACCTTGTTGTTGTTACAGCTTTTTCTACCATTTTATATTGTCGCACTGCTGCTTATTAAACCCTTTGGCTCGCAACGCATTAAATTTATCAGTCAGAGCTATTCGCCATTAATGACCGCGTTGGTGCGGTTCTTTCTCGCCAGTGTGGTGATTGTAAATATCATTTCCTTCGTTGATGACAAACCTGCTGAGGCTGTGCTCGATGATATCACCGCTAGCTTTAGCGAGGGTAAAGCCTTAGTCGATGAGTCGCCTGCTCGTCAAGAGCAAGCGGTGCAGCAACTGAGCGAGAAAATCCAACAAGATTTGCCCACCCAACACTCGGGCGCAAAACAATCCGACAACAGCGCCGAAGTGCAGGTTGAGGGAGACACCGAGGCAGCAAAAAACATCCAGCAGTTTTTACACACTAAGGGCTATTTTGAGCGTAGCAAGCGCCTTATTGCCATGTTCGCATACAGCTACGAAGCCGATAGTTTCTCTCGCTGCGAAAAAGCGAACAGCGTCAAAGCGGTGGAGCTTAACGACTACGAAATCGTCGAAATTGCGCCGGATGATAGTATGCCTTATGGCTACCGCTTTCGCGTCAGAGCCTGTCAGTCACCTGGGATATCTCCGCCCTAGCAGGGATGAGTTGAAAACCTTAGGTTTTAGTCAGCACGGTTTATTACCGCAATGCTGGGTTATTGATGGCCATTGCGCTGGCTCAGCGCTTTATAGCCTACTTACTGAGGAGGTTTTAGTGTATGAGCACTCACCAGGATAAAGGTAAACGCGCTTTTGTCATTGCTGCGCTATTAAGCTTTCTTGGAGCACTGGCGCATTTACTGACCATTTTCGCAGGAGCGCACTGGTATCATACCACGGGAGCCGGTAAGGCGATGGCGGTCGCAGTGCCAGTGCTAAGCGATTACTGCTTGTAGGTGACGTGCAGGGGGATATCAATAAACCTCGCGAGGTTTTCTCCGTCGCGTTCCAAACGTTTTTTAAACCCTTTAGGAGCTAGGTTGAAACGATCGCCGTTAGTTAGTTGTAAAAAAAGCCGCGCATCATGACGGTCTAGCATCCGTTCATCTACAACAACCGCCTCGATATCACCAAATTGAATATGTTTCGTTTTTATTGGAAACAGCATCTTCGCGCGTATAGTCACGGCCTGTTTACGCTTATCAACCCACACCGCATAACTGCCAAACAACCCGATAAGGCCAAGTGTAGTGACCGATGCCCAGACAAACAGTGGCATATCACCACGGGCCACTGAGAACAAATTCGCCGCGCCAATTAAGGTAATAAATACACCGATAAACCGAGCAACGAAGATTTTACTGCCTTTGTTTAGCACCGCTAATTCATTAGAAATTTGCTTAAAAGACACGATGTAACTCCTTGGCAATAAGGCCGACCATTAGCAAAAAGAAAAACGGCCCGAAAATAAACTTAGCGAGCGCAGTTTTATCCCAAAAATACAGTTCTCGGCCAACGCGAGGGGGTGTATCAGTAGTCTGGTTTTGCACGGTTTCCGCTTGCACTTCACTTTTGTCAGTGCCGAAAGAAATCGTTTGCTCCGTAGCCGTAACACTCTCTTTCACGCTCAGTTGGCAGCCGAAGTGCTGCGCAAGAAAGCTGGCCGCCGCTTGAGTGTCAGCAAGTGTCCCTAGCGTATATCTTTGCCCACATAGCGCAAATTGATAGTGCGTGACCATGCTAGGGATAGGTTGCACCACAATTTTAACGTTTGCCAAATGACCCATAGGCATGGGAGTGCCTGCTCTGCCCGCGAAACGTGACTCTATATATGCTTGACCTTTCGCTGCATCAAGCACCAAATACTGGCTCTTAAGCCAACAAAAAAGACAAGGGATCAATAAAATAGGTGCCACCACCGCATAAAACAGTGAGTCATCAAAAACCGCGACCACGGCCGCTGATATTGAGAAAAACAGCAACAAAAAACGAAAGGTCACAATTACATGGTGCGTTTTTGTTTGCAGCGCGACACGCTCAGGTAAGAGATCCGCTTTAATATGATGACGCGCACCTTTGGATAGTTGGCTATACTGCATTTGCTTATTACTTCCTTGTTTACTCACTGTATTACTTTAAACGCTCTGCATCTTTGATTGAAGCCTTTTTATCATAAAAAGGCCTGCTTGATATCACTGTGGTTGGGTTGCTCTTTTAACGCATAGCTAGCAATCCACCCAATCAGTGAACAGTGAGCATAAGCGCAATTACCAGCACGTGAGTGGCAGCGAAAAGAGCGGTTCAGCTGTTATACCCCTTTGTTTTCGTTTACAATTAACATTATGTAAACACTCAGTCATGAATTAATAAGGATATCGCCCTATGGAAATGGCAGATTTAACATGGATACACTTTCTCGCCATCGTCGGTGCGGTGATTACCATGCTTTCAGGCATAGCGCTGACATTTTATCGCCTGCATGTACTCAATGCCGATTTTGGTCCTAACTCTATAAAAGCACTGGGAGTGATGGTGTTTTTACCGTCGCTGCTGATCCTTGCCGTGCTCACCGACTTCGGCAGTGAAACCTTAGCGGCATTACTCGGTACCGTGGCAGGTTATGTGTTATCGGGTTCAGAGTCCAAGCCCGAGCAAGGTCCTCACCAGTAAGTTCTAAAAATAGTAGCAGTGCCCTGTGCGCTGCTATCTCCTTTACCTCCAGTTACCTCGCCGATCACACTGACACAACGTGAATTTTTATCACTTTCTCCCGAACAAAGCGTCTCGCTTGGGTCCTTCCTCGCTTGCACCTGGCAGGTAGTCACCCCTTTAAATAGCCGGATTTACTTTAGAGCGGATGCATTATTCGAGTATGAATAATGGACATGTAATAAAAATGTAAGTTAAATTAATCCTTTTTTATTATTGCCAGTGATAACCATTATCATTACGATCCCGTTTCTAATCTTTGTACCTTAAATGGAGTTGCGTCGTGAATCAATTAGCCCCTGTGGTTGATAGCCAATCAGCTAGCAATAGTCATAGTGACCCAAGTCACCCCTATATTTTTAACGAGAGTAACCTGCTGCATTACGAGATGGCTTCTATGCAAACCATGTCGTTAATCCATCAGGCCATACGCCGTGCTAAAAAGGTTCATTCAGGTGTTAACCACCAGCAGCTTAGCCAATTGGTTGCCGATATAGATTTAAGTCAGCCATTACATAGTGTGGATAAAGCACTGGATGAAATAAAAGCACTGTACTTAGATCATGCAGTCTATTTTCACCACCCTAAGTACGTGGCGCATTTGAATTGCCCGGTCGCCTACCCTGCGGTGATAGCCGAGCAATTGCTCAGTGCCATTAATTCTTCGTTAGATACCTGGGACCAAAGCGCTGGCGGTACCTTAATAGAGCAAAAGCTAATTGACTGGAGCGTGCAAAGAATAGGCTTTGATAGTCACGCTGATGGTATCTTCACCAGCGGCGGCAGTCAGTCCAACCTCATGGCATTATTACTGGCGCGAGACGATGCGGCCAAACGCCTGCATGGTCACGTCATACGTGATCATGGCCTGCCCGCACAAGCCAAGCGTTACCGTATTTTCTGCTCAGAAGTAAGTCACTTTAGCATTCAAAAATCGGCAGCCCTATTGGGACTTGGGTATAACGCAGTGGTACCAGTGAGTGTTGATAAGCACTTTAAAATGGACTTAGATGCGCTCGATGCGGCCATGTGCCAAGCCCGAGCACAAGGTGACATTCCCATCGCCGTCATCGCCACGGCAGGGACCACCGATTTTGGCTCAATCGACCCCTTGGCGAGCATCGCTGAGCGCTGTCAAAAACAGCAAGTATGGATGCATGTTGATGCCGCCTATGGCTGTGGCCTGCTCGCCACCGATGATTACACCCATTTACTTAGCGGCATTGAGCATGCCGACTCGGTCACCCTAGATTACCATAAGTCTTTCTTGCAACCGGTGAGCAGCAGCGCATTTATCGTCGCCGATAAACAGCAATTCCAACATTTAACCCATCACGCTGATTACTTAAACCCGTTCAGTGATTGTCCGCAAGCAGCACCTAATTTAGTGGATAAAAGCCTGCAAACCACTCGCCGTTTTGACGCTCTGAAGCTGTGGTTGACGCTACGCATTATGGGCAGTGAACAGGTTGGCCGCGTGTTTTCAAGTGTGATGGCTTTGGCGCGCAGTAGCTTTGTGACGTTAAAACAAGATCAGGAATTTGAACTCGTTCACGAGCCAGAATTAAGCACACTGGTGTTCCGTTTTATTGACCCCCAACTCGATGACGAGCAGCTCAACACACTGAATTATCAGATTAAAGACGAGTTATTCAAACAGGGTGAATGTGCCATCGCACGCACCAAATTCAGGGGTATTAATTACCTCAAATTCACCCTACTCAACCCCAACACCGCCATTGAGGACATTAAGACCATTGCCGCCGAAATTAAAGCATGCGCCTACACCCTCAAAGCGCGCTCATTCGAAAAGGAGACAAACTATGAATAAGGTGTATGACTTCATCGCTATTGGCCTCGGCCCTTTTAACCTCAGCCTAGCCTGCTTAAGCGACCCAATTGAGCAATTGGATGCCTTGTTTCTTGAGCAGCGCCCGTGCTTTGATTGGCACCCAGGGTTGATGCTCGACGGCGTCACCTTGCAAACTCCTTTTATGTCGGACTTGGTGACTTTGGCGGACCCCACCAGCCGCTTTAGCTTTCTAAATTATGCCAAGCAGCAGGGAAAATTATACCAATTCTATATTCGCGAAAGCTTTTTCTTACTGCGTGAACAATACAACCAATATTGCCAGTGGGCAGCGAGTGAATTAGCCAGTGTGCGCTTTGGCCACTGCGTACGCCGGGTCGAATTTGATAATAGCCAAGATTGCTACCAATTGACCGTTGATACGCCGGAGGGTGAAAAGCGCTTTTTTTGTCGCCATCTTGTGCTCGGCACCGGTCCTTCGCCGTACTATCCACCCGCTGTGCAGCCCGATGCAGCCAATGTCTGTCATGCCACTGAATATCTGTATCGTCGCGATGTCCTTAACCAAAGCAAGAGTATTACCGTGGTGGGCTCAGGGCAAAGTGCCGCAGAAATATTCTATGACTTATTATGTGATATAAAACAGCAAAACTACCACCTACAATGGGTCACCCGCGCTCCGCGCTTTTTCCCCTTGGAGTACACTAAATTAACCTTGGAGATGACCTCTCCTGAGTACGTCGATTACTTTTACCAATTAGAAGACGCCACTAAAGAGCAACTGCTTGCCAATCAGCGTAACCTCTACAAGGGCATAAACAGTGAGCTGATAAACCAAATTTACGACAAGCTTTATGAGCTTGATGTTCAAGGTATTCAGCGAGCGCGGTTATTTACTAACAGCGAACTCCTTAAACACCAAGGAGAGAGCCTGCAATTCAAACATTTAGAGCAGCAACGTAGCTTCACCTTGCACAGCGAGCAAACGGTCATGGCCACCGGCTTTAATTATCAGTTACCCGATTTTCTCAGCGGCCTAATGGATGAGCTCTGTTGGCGTGACGATGGTCGTTTCGCCGTTAATCGCAACTACAGTATCGATAAACGCCAACGCGTATTCGTACAAAATGCCGAGCTCCATACCCATGGTTTTGTCACCCCAGATTTAGGGATGGCCTGTTATCGTAACAGCTGCATTCTGCGCGGCATTCTCAAGCGTGAGCCCTACAAGATTGAACAGCGTATCGCTTTTCAAGAGTTTGGCGTCCCAGCCAGTGTTCAGCAACCACAAAAGAGTCCAGTATGAAGCAACAAGCGCTGAAATCGACGCTTATACTGCTTACGGTGATCTCGGTGGTGTGCGACACCATGGTTTTGCCGTTTTATCCGCAGTTTTTTGCTACTGAGTTCAACGTCAGCTCCAGCTTGCACGTAGGCAGCTACCTTGCCACTTGCTGTATCACCGTGATGTGCGCCTTCCCGCTCTGGGCTAAGGTGGCACGTCGCGTTCATGAACTGCACTTGTGGGTGGTGACCCAGATCATTGCCGGAGGATTAGGAGTGGCGTGTTATTTTGCCACCGATCTCCTCGCATTCTGGCTACTTTCGCAAACGATGTTGGTGTTTAAGGCTAGCTATTTACTTATCTACCCCTTTGTTCTCAGCCTTGAAGAGAAGAAAAAGCACCTAGGCATCGTCGGCCTGTTCAGTGTGTTGATGCATTTCGGTGGCATTGGCGGGGCGTTATTGGGTGGTCTGGTCTTACACAGCTTTGACCCTCGGGCGCTGTATCTCATTATGGCGGCTGGCGATGCTGTACAAGTGCTGCTGTGCCTGTACTTAATTCGTGTTTTGGCGGTCACTTGGCATCAACGAGCGCTTGGTGAAAGTACCACTGAGCGGGCACGCATCCCCCGGTTTGTGCTCGTCCTTGGGCTGGTATCCATGGGGGTCTACTTCAGTGCCTTTTTGGCGCGTCCGTTTTTCACTCTCTTTTGGCAGCAACTAAGCGGGTTCAATAACGATATCCTCGCTGGCTTTATTTTTGCCATTCCGGCTTGGGTGGCACTGGCATGCTTGTACCGTAATCATCGTCGCCCGCGCTCACAAGCGCACCATGGCAAAGACATCGCCTGGGCTATGCTGCTTGCCAGCATCGGGCTACTACTGCATGGCGCACAGGCTTGGCCGGTGATGATCTTTGGCCGAGTGCTACTCGGTATCGGCTTATTTGTGGTCACGGTACGCCTTGAGGTGGTGCTTTTTGCCCTGAGCGAGCCTCGCTTTTATGGCAGCGACTTTGCCAAGGTGCACTTTATGCAAAACATAGGGCTGATCAGCGCCTCGTTTCTCGTCGGTTCGTTGGTAAGTGACGGCAATTACACACTGCCCTTTTTCGTTGCCAGTGCCGGTTTTGTGCTCACGCTGATGGTGTTTTATGGACTTTATATGCGCCCCGAAACACAGCAATTTAATCGTGTTTCGCAAACCAGCACACCGAGTCATTAATAAGGAAACAATCATGAATACTCACCGTCTAACTGCCGTCGACTTTGTTCGCGGGTTTAGTGTACTCATCATGGTCTGCGTACATACGCTGTGGATGTATGGTTCCAGTTATACCCAGGGGCAATCGTTACTGGGGGAGATTATCCATTTACTTGGCAAAGGCACCGCTGCGTTCCTTATTGCTATGGGGATTTCCTTATTGCTTTCTCGGCATCATAGTCCGCGAGCCTTGGCAAAACGGGGCGTAACTATACTCGCGCTGGGCTATGGTATGAATGCACTGAAGTTTGTGCTCCCTATCGCCCTTGGGGTATTACCTGAGAGCTTTATCAATGCGTATGGCTGGCAATCGCCGTTACAACTCCCGCACTACCTGTACTTGCTGGGCACCGGCGACATTCTGCAAATGGCTGGGCTCTCGCTACTGTTGTTAAGCCTTGTGGTGCACCCAAAGCGCAGCCCATGGCTTTATATTGCCTTAGCCTTGCTCGTTGCTTTTGTGACGCCGCTGATACGCGGCTGGCAAAGCGGTATGACTGGGCTGAATTACCTGAGTGATCTTTTTGTCGGCGCGCAGTTTAACGTCTACTTCCCGGTATTTCCATGGCTGGCGTGTGTGCTTTTTGGTCTTGCACTATCAGCGCGGCTACGCCAAGGCCGCCCTCTTGCGCGCAGCGCCCTACATCTTGGTCTGCCGTTGCTAATCGTCGGCGGCGCGCTTTGCCTATGGGATAAAGACACTCATTTTAATGACTTTTTCCATCTTGGCCCCGGTGGTGCCTTGTATTTAAGCGGACTGAATTTAGTCGCACTCGCGGCCATCGATAAGCTGTTGCGCTTGAGCCAAAACTGGCCTGTGCAACAACGGATTATGACGGTGTTGACCTACTGCTCCCGCCATGTAACCAGCTTATACATAGTGCAATGGGTACTGGTGTGTTGGGGCATGGCGTGGGTTGGCTTTAAAACTCTCACGCCTTGGCAATGCGCCGCGATGATGCCGGTGATGTTACTGCTCACTTTCGCGATTCATCGTCTTTTATTTGTACGTCAGAGGCAGCCTGCCACCACGCAGCCCCACACTCATAAAGTTATTGACTGAACTACTTTATCAACCAGATTGAGAACGAATTATGACGAAAAATACTGTATACACGCACTCTCATCCACTGTTAGGCACGCTTACCTTTCGTGCTCTGGATCTTGAACACGACTTACCCCTGTTGGTGCAATGGTTGCATCATCCGCAAGCCCATTTTTGGGGCGCAACGCAGCAATCTGCCGAAGAAATTAATGACTTCTATCAAGCACTCAATAACGACCCAGCGCAGCATGCTTTTATCGTCGAAATCAACGATAAACCCAGCGCGCTTATCGAGGTATATCAACCGCAGTTACTAAACCTTGAGCAGCACTTAAATCTACAAAGCGGTGACTTGGGCATGCATTTGCTTTTGGCACCGGCGCACTTGCCCGTACACGGCTTTAGTCTGGGGGTGATGACGTCGGTCTTACACTTTATGTTTACTGAGCTTGATTGCGAGCGCGTGGTGGTTGAGCCGGATGCCGGTAACCACAAAATTCATACCCTTAATTTAAAAGCGGGGTTCAGCCATCACAAGGTGATCCAGCTAGGTGATAAAACGGCGCTGCTAGGCACTTTAACGCGCGCGCATTTTAATTATCTCAAGCAGTTGCCTGAACGCTTTGATAGCTCAAGGCAAAGCCCAGAAAAACAGCGTATAACACCGAGCCTAAGTGGCCAACATTTGGATGATGAGTCATGGCAATACGCCAATCGTTTGCTGATCGCAAAAATGCTGAGCGAATTTTACCATGAGCGTATCTTTACCTACGACCAAGATGCCGAGGGTTATGTGCTCAACACCCTCGGCGGACACAGTTATCACTTCCAAGCCCACGCCATGGCGCTCAACCATTTGCAGGTTGACCCGCACAGCATTACCAAAGTGCACCTTGGACAACACCAAGCCCTAGACGCCATCGCCTTTGTGTTAGAGTGCAATGATAAATTAGGCATTGCCCAAACTATGCTGGGTACCTATTTGGAGGAGCTTGCCAGTACCCTCAGTGGCTTCGCATTTAAGTATCGCAATAACAGCCTCAGCAGTGCCCAACTAGCACAGGCTGATTTTCAGGTGATTGAAACGCAGATGACTCAAGGCCACCCCAGCTTTATCGCCAACAATGGCCGCATCGGCTTTAATGCTCAGGACTTTCATCAGTACACGCCTGAGGCGGCCAGCGCATTTAATATTGTTTGGCTTGCATGTCATAAACACCACACCACCTTTAAAAGCACCGCCGATTATAGCTATGAAGTCTTAATAGCGCAGGAGCTCGACATCGCCGAGCGACAACGCTTCGATGCTCAGCTAGGCGAGCAAGGGCTAAACCCTGACGACTATTACTTATTCCCCATGCACCCATGGCAGTGGTTTAATAAGCTGGTGCATGTTTACAGCTACCACGTAGCGCAAAAACAAATAGTATGCTTGGGCTACAGTCAAGATAAATACTTACCGCAGCAATCCATTCGCACCCTGTATAACATCACAAAACCGCATAAATGCTATGTGAAAACAGCCTTATCGATTCTCAATATGGGCTTTATGCGCGGCCTTTCCAGCGCGTATATGAAAGTAACCCCTGCCATCAACCAATGGTTATTTGATTTAGTTGCCGGTGATGATTACCTGCGCCAGTGCGGCTTTATACCGCTTCGAGAGGTGGCAACTCTGGGCTTTGACGAGCAGTATTACACCCACCCAGCGCTCGGTGATAACCCCTATAAAAAAATGATGGCGGCACTGTGGCGAGAAAATCCACGCCATTATATGGATGACGATGAAAGCTTAGCGACCATGGCCAGCTTACTGCATATTGACACCCAAGGTCAGAGCTTTATCGGCGCCAAGATTGCAGCGTCTGGGCTCTCGCCACAGCGCTGGTTAGCGCATTACCTGCAGGCCTATATGACGCCTCTGTTGCACTGCTTTTATCAATACGATCTGGTGTTTATGCCCCACGGCGAAAACCTGATTTTACGCTTTAAAGATCATATCCCAGTTGGGGTGTTCATTAAGGATATCGGTGAAGAGATTGCACTATTGAATAGTGACATGGCCATCGCCGACGAAATCAGTCGGATCAAGATTGAGGTTCCTGAAGAGGTGGCGGTTCTGTCTATTCTTACCGATGTGTTTGACTGCTTCTTCCGTTATTTGGCAGCGATTATGGTCGATGCCAAGTTGATTAGCGAAACAACATTTTGGCGCTGCGTGGCAAAGAGCATTCATGCATACCAACAGGCTCACCCCGAGCTGCAAGACAAGTTTGCCAAACATGATTTGTTTGCGCCCTCGTTCCCGCTGTCTTGCTTAAACCGCTTACAACTGCGTAATAACCAACAGATGGTGGATATCGCCAACCCCGCCAGCAGCATGCAATATGCCGGTGACTTGCGCAATCCGCTTGCCGATTATGCCGATGTCAGCGAACGAGCATAACAAAGCCATTGAGCAGCAATTACGCCAACAGTGCTCAGTGTTGGCGTTTGCCGAGCCGCGCCCGGGTGACATCTGGTTTGCGAATAACCACCTTGAGCGGCAGCCATGGCAGGCGTTGTTGACCCGGCTAAACGCTCGCGCCGAGAAGCTGAGCTCAGCGTATCTCAGCGTTAATAGCTTTTTGCAGCTTAGCTGGCAACCGCTTTACCTGAGTGTTGCCTGTGTCGAAGGGTTACATTGCGTACCTCAATTAGACGTGATGCAACAGCAGCTGCACGCCAGTGGCAGTATTTATGGTCTCAGCGCAGTGACCTATCAATATGTTGATAAGTGCATAGATAAGCAAGTATTAAGAAAGCAGTGCCATACTCAGCTGTTAACACTAAGCCAAGGTTGGCAGCAGCACATCGCAAGGTATGCGGGGTTAAGCCCAGGATTAGCCCAACGACTGCTTAGTGACACGTTAACTTCGGCACTGTTACATGGTGCCGGGTACGGCAACGAAGCGCACCTGCACCAAGCGCATCAAGGTTGGCAACAGCTTTTTTATCCGCGCTTTCGGCAAACCATTCACGACTCACAGGGTCAATACCACAGCTCACGTATGACGTGTTGCCTGCACTATCAACTCAAGGCACAAGAGGCTTGTCAGAACTGCCCTATCAAGTGCAAAGCACAGCAAAGCGCATAAAAAAGCCCCTAGATAGGGGCTTTAGCAGGGTAGAATAATATTAGAAAGTAACGTTCACGTTAGCGAAGAAACGACGACCTACGACATCGTAAATTGCCTCATCACCGCCGCTTGCTTGAATGTAAGCCGGTGGTAACTTATCAGTTAGGTTACGTAGACCCAAATCAACGCGGGTGTTATCTGTTAGCTGATAACGCGCTGATAGATCATGTGTGATCATGCTGCCAACATAAGATGGTGAGATATCTTCCTCAATGTCTCCCTCAGGTGACACATCGAAGCGAGCCGAACGATCGGTGTAACGAGTTGTCCACGTCAGGTTCAAATCCTGCCAGCTGTACTGGACAGTGAAGCGACCTTGCCATTGTGGATCACCTACTTCGCCGTCCTCTACGTCCACGGTATCAGGACGATTTTGGAATTCGAACTCTTCAAGTTCAAGTAAGTGGTTAACAAACAAGTTAAAGGTTAGCTCGCCATCTACATCAAAAGCAGCAAGGTCGGTGCGGTAATCGAAGTCTGCCTCGATACCACTGGTTTTAATTGCTGCGGCATTCAAATAGCCCGAACGGATAAGTTCAATATCGTTGGTTTCAGGGTTACGGTCAACCTGAGCACAGAAGTTACTATCTGGTGCGCCTGCTGCATCAACACAGTTTTCTGCCACCGTCTCTGCTGAGATAAATTGAATTGCATCTTCAATCTCGATGTCGTAGTAGTCGACCGTCATTGAGAAATTATCAGCAAAGCTTGGTGTCCAAACGATACCTGTGGTTAGAGACGTTGATTGCTCTGGTTTCAAATCAATGTTACCACCACTTAGAATATCAACACTCACTGCGTCCTGCGATACAAAGCCATCAGGAATACCTAATGCAGCACAGTTCGCGGCACGATTCGGGTTATCGTTAATGTTCGCTGCATCACAAGGGTCTGAGATATTTTGGAAACCAGGAGAAACTGGGTCAAAGGCCTCGGTGATGTTTGGCGCACGTTCTGCTTCGCCATACGTACCGCGAATGCGAAGATCATCAATTGGTTGATAAAGTAGACCTACTTTCCAAGAACCGCTTGAACCCGTGTGCGAGTAATCAGCTGAGCGATATGCTGCATCTAATGTCAGCTCTTTCGCGAAAGATAGACCCGAAAGAAGTGGTAAGCTTACTTCAATAAACCCTTCGGTAACATCATACTCACCGTATGCATCAGGTGTGGCAGCGGTGGTAAGGAAACCAGCCTTAGCAAATTCATCGGTAATTGTCTGCGAAGTCTCCTCACGGTATTCGAAGCCAGTTGCGATACCGATTGGTCCACCTTGCAACTCGAAGAACTCTGCAGAGTCAAAAGAGATGTATCCACCAATCACTTCTTGGGTAATCTTGTCAGTACGTGTTACATCAGCACTCACCCAGTCTTTTGCAGCTTGCGACGCTTGGTTGAAGCCAAATGGGTTGTAAGGAGCACAAGCACCACCATTTACACTTGCAGGGTCGCTGTAGTCATCACCTTGCGCCGATGCCACTTGGCTGCGACAGGCTGCTTCGCCAGTAGCCGGATCAATGACTGAATCAAGCGCGGCAACGAAGTTATCTGGAATAAGATCGTTTAAGGTATTACGCACATTGTCGGTGCGCCCGAATACATAGTAAGTGTCGTATGAGAAATCAGTTTCACTTAAAGTGAATAGACCTTCGAAGCCACCAACAAAACGGAAAAGCTCTCGCTTATTCGATGCGCTACGGTTACCAAGCTCACCAAAGAATTTTGAAAAGCCAATTGTTTCATACCCTTGAGACAGAAGATCTTGGCGTAAGGTTTCGTCTAAATAAGGGTTATCTTGAACATTTACAGACACGTTACCGAAGCGGAAAGAGGGCTGGAATTGCTGTTTGATATCAGAACGAACAAATTTAAAGTCACTGTAGAAGGCGTGATTATCAGTGAAATCAAAGCTAAATGACGAAGCTACGGTTGTTTTATCTAAATCAGGATAAACATTCTCATAATCTTGTGTCTTGAAGCAGTATTGACACCCATCAGGGAAGCTACCAAATGCACCGTTTGAAGAGTACACACGTTCAGGCATTTGTACCGGTACGCCATTCTCGTCGAAAGTCCAGTTAACATCTGCAGAAATAACACCATGCTCACTAATAAGCTCTGACATTACGTTAGGCACTGTTAAACGGTCAGGGATGCCGTCTGTCTCTCCGGTATCTTCTGGGTTAGCAACGCTACCATAATGCTGTACTTGGCGAATGTCATTTGCCATTACTTCAGCGATACGGTCTTTACCTGCGAAAAAGGTAACATTACCACGGCCGTCAAACACTTCAGCACCACCAGTAACACTGAAAGAGTGGTTTTTAGTACCCACACCCTCAGTAGAGTTACCTACGGAGCCATTAAATTCAAAGCCTTCATAATCGTCACGAAGGATGATGTTTACAACGCCAGAGACGGCGTCTGAACCATAAATCGCAGAGGCACCACCGGTGATCACTTCCACACGCTCGATCAGTGCTGAAGGGATAGTGTTAAGGTCCACCTGTGCACTACCTGGCGCACCTGCCACGTGGCGCTTGCCATTTACTAACACCAACGTCCGTGAAGCGCCCAAACGACGCAAGTCCGCAGACGTAACACCCGCAAATTCGTTACTGTCATTGTTACCAATGAGCGTGTCTGTCGAACCAATTGCAGGTAGCTCTGCAAGTACACTACCTAAATCTGGCACACCTGCTTGAGCGATATCTTTAGCGCCAATCGTAACAATAGGTGCTGGTTGAGAAAGCTTAGGCTTAACAATTCGAGACCCCGTAACTTGGATTTTTTCTACTTCTTGTACGCGATCAGAATCTGCTGCAAATGATGCATTTGTGTGAGCGACTGCGCCAATGACTACGGCCGATTTGACCGCCAGCGCAAGCTTGCTAAATGAAGTCATAATTATTCCCTGTAAACTGAAAGTTGTTTATTTTTTCTAAGAATGAAACCCATATAAAGGACTGGGTTCAGGAACAATTAGTATCACAAAAAAAAACAATTGGAAGCCTAAAGAGACAAATTTTTAACTTAAATAACAATGAGTTGTAACATCAAAGATGCAAACTAGTGTAATTTTTTTTAAATTTATGTTTAATTTTTTAACCTTTAAAATCATGCCATTGTCATTTAAGGGACATAAAGAAGACTCAACTTATCGAAAACACTCCCAATAAATAGCTGCGGCGAAATTCTCACTGCTAAGGACAGCACACACAAACAAAAAAACAGTTGCAATTAATGAAATAAAAAATCAAAGGGCAACATAAAATGCGCTATTAACAAAAAACTCTAATGCTGATTGTTAAAAAGGAGTGATTATAATAGCGAGGCTCCCTAAACATTCTTCAAGGACTCCCAGCACAGCTTGCGCCATGATTTTGGTCGAGGCTTTCACTGACCTATGAGCTTTTTGCCTTGAATGCTATTTAAACAACATGTTCCAGCTCAATTTGCAGCTGTCCACTGGTGGCTTGGGATCAGGTAACAACAAAACAGGGAAAAACAAAAGAATAAGAATAGAAAGGTGACTTGTAAAAACCATTTAAATGTAAAAGATAAAAACTGACTCCACCTTTATCAAGCGTTAAATGAAAGGTGATGATAGAAAAAGGCTCCTAGATTGAAATCTAGGAGCCAAGTTTTTTATCAATTTACATTAGAACTTATAGTTAAAGCCCACAGTTAAAGTGCGACCGTCTAGATCGTAGAACTCACCATCATCATACAGTACAGGGTTACGAGGTGGAGTGCGATCGAATACATTTAACACACCACCACGCACTTCTAGATTGTCCAACACTTGATAACGCGCCGTTAGATCCCACTCTGTGTAAGAAGGTACATCGTTATAGTCGTTATCTTCTGATGTCCACTCTCTATCAAGCACCGTGGCGTGACGATAGTTTGCCGCAAGGGCAACGGTTAGATCTTCCCAGTAGTAGTTAGTCATGAAACGAGCTTTCCAGCGAGGACGATGATATTCGCCTTGGTAACTACGCTCATCTTCAGCTTTACCAGTGTTGTTTTGAGTACGCTCGTCCAAGTAGGTAGATACTAATCGGAAGTTAAACTGACCAAAACTTGTATCTAAGCCATAGTTAATTTCAACATCGGTACCAGCGATAAAGCTCGTTGCCGCATTAACTGGCTTTTGATAGAAGTTATCGATTTCTAGGGTTTCTGGGTTACGCTCAATCAAATCGCAGTAAGGATTATCTAAGCTTTCAAACTCATAACAACCATTAACCACAGTAAGCGCTTCTGGTGATACGATCATTTCTTCGATATCGAATTCCCAGTAGTCCACTGTAATAGATAGATCTTCAACAAATTCAGGAGTATATATAAAGCCAATAGTCCAGTCGTTTGCTGTTTCGTTATCTAATTCGGTGTTACCTACGACAAAGCCTGGGTGGTTAGTTGACTTCCATAGGTTAGATGGAGCCCAACCCTCAGGGATCCCCGCTGCACGGCAGTTACGCTCAATGTTCTCGCGATATTCACCGGCGTTGTCAATTTCACCCTGTTCACAAGGGTCGTCAAAAGATGCGAATGTCTGCGCGGCAGGTTGGTAAAGCTCAGAAATACTCGGTGCGCGAACAGATTTTGAACGGTTAATACGAAAACGCAGTTCATCGTTCAGTACATAGTTAAAACCAACCTTCCACGCGTTATCAGTCCCTGTTGAAGAGTAATCCATGTAGCGGTAAGCCAATTCAAAATACACTTCATCAGCAAAGAATGTATCAACAACAACAGGAACCGAGAATTCGGCCGCAAGCTCTGTTACGTCAAACTCACCTTTAAGCGCATCTGATTGGTTGTTGAAAATAAGACCCTCGCGCATTGCAGGATCAGGCAAAGTAGATGATTTCTCTTCACGATACTCGGCCGAGAAAGCCGCAGCAAGTGGGCCTGCAGGAAGTTCAAACATGTAGCCAGAAACCGTACCCGCAATCACAGTTTGGTCAATTGAGGCTCTGCGTGTAGCATCGGTTCCAACATAATCTAACGCTTCTTGTGACGCTAAGCCTTTACCCCAAATATTCAATGGAGAACAGCCTGCTTTGGCACCGATCACTTCACCGTCTGCATCACGCTCAGCACACACAATATTGCCATCAATTTCTACTGCATCAATAGCGTCTCTAAAGCGTTGTTCGAATAGCTCACCATACCAAGTCGTGTCTGACTGAACATGGCCTTTGGTAATATATGCGTCATAGCTCCAATCGTCATTGATGATGCCTTCGAAGCTTAGCGCACCACGAATAAGGCTACGTTTCTGGTCGTACTGACGGTGACCGAACAAATCAGCTAGGTAGTAAGCATTGAACGTGTCCATACCTTGATCAGCAAAAAACTGCTTTGTTTGGTCATCGAAAAATGCATTATCTGTACTATTGCCACCTAGGTAGAAGAAAGCTGGCGATGACTCACCATATGCTGACGTATTTGAATATGTCATTTCAAACGCCATAGAGTGATCTTCAGCCAAATCGTAGTTTACATTGATCGACGCATTTAGACGTTCCAGTGGCGTACGAACATACTTGTGCTCTAAGAAGCTATAGCCATCACCTTCGCCAGTATAATATTGAGTATTACGGCTACCTGGTGTTGAGCTTGCAGGAAGAAAACCTTCCGCTGCGAACGGACGGATTGAGCCATCATCGCCAAAGGCGTAGTGGCCACCATCGTTAGCAAAGAAGTCACCATTCTTACTGTAGATAAATAATGATGTAGAACCTTCACGATCTAAAGTAGTACGCCCTGGAATGCCATCT
Organism: Pseudoalteromonas sp. CNC9-20; assembly: GCF_022347875.1. Classification (NCBI taxonomy): domain Bacteria; kingdom Pseudomonadati; phylum Pseudomonadota; class Gammaproteobacteria; order Alteromonadales; family Pseudoalteromonadaceae; genus Pseudoalteromonas; species Pseudoalteromonas sp. CNC9-20. The sequence continues at coordinate 682,773 of NZ_JAKRFS010000002.1, forward strand.
TCGTTATCGACATTATCTGGGTGATCTAAGCTGATTACACCATTACGAATGAAATCACGCTGGTCACCTCGTAATTGTTCGTTTTTGGTGTAAGTAATGTTAGCAATAAAGCTACTATTCTCACCTTCGTCACCGAAAGTAAGTGATGTGTAATATGATTCGCCGCCGTCTTGCGTAGGTTGAGAAGTAGAGGCGTCGATTTCCAATCCATCGAATGACTTTTTAGTAATAATGTTTACAACACCCGCGACTGCATCGGAACCATATACTGCAGAAGCACCACCTGTTGAAATCTCAACACGGGCTATCATAGAAGTTGCAATGTTGTTCAAATCAACAGCACTGCTGCCAGGCGCACCGGCAACAAAGCGTCGACCATTAACAAGTACCAATGTACGCTCAGTGCCTAAGCCGCGTAAGTCGGTATTGTTTAAGCCATTTGCAAACACACTGTTGTTAGTTGTTTCTGGGGAAAGACCTACTGTTGAGTTAGGCATTTCAGATAAAAGGTCAGCGACATTGGTAATACCAGCGTCAACCAAATTATCACCGCTAATAACCGTAACCGGAGTTGGTGATAGCTCGCCAATACGTTTAATTTTTGAGCCTGTTACTTGAATACGTTCTACTTCTTGGTTTTGGCCGCCCTCTTCCGCTGCCCATGAAGCACTCGTGTGCGCTACTGCGCCTAAAACCACAGCCGATTTTACAGCAATGGCTAACTTGCTAAATGAAGTCATAGTTATCCCTGTTAAAAATGAAGTTCGTTATTTTTATGTGACTATAACCCCTATAAAGGGCCTAGCCTGAAAACATTTTGTAACACAAAGGAATAAAAATAAAAGCTTTTCTAGACAAAAAATTTAACTTAATTAACAGCAGGTTACACCATCACCAGTTTACTTTTGTTTTATTTTATTTAATTTTTTGTAAAAAAATAATGAGTAAAATCCAGATTTAAAAATGTTAGGTTGCAGAAAAAATGTACAGAAGTGAATAAAAACAAGCAAAAGCGGGACTTGAGACATCAATCCAAAAGACACAAGTTGCAAATTAAGAAATAATACAGAAACAGGTACTTATAGAATAAATTAACATCTACAGAGATTCGCTACAATTACCTTTAATTGCAAAAAAACACCCTATTGCTATTTTGGGCACAAAAAAAGCCCCTACGCAGGGGCTTTGTTAATTTTAACTTTACCTTAAAAGGTTACATTAACATTTGCGAAGAAGCGGCGACCTACTACATCGTAGATGGCTTCGTTACCACCACTTGCCTGGATATAAGCAGGAGGTAGTTTGTCAGTAAGGTTACGAAGACCCAAGTCTACGCGCATGTTATCTGTTAACTGGTACCGAGCAGATAGATCGTGAGTAACAATACTGCCTACGTATGCAGGAGAAATATCCTCTTCAATATCCCCTTCTGGTGATACATCAAAGCGCGCTGAACGGTCAGTGTAACGTGTCGTCCACGTAAGGTTCAGATCCTGCCAAGTGTACTGAACAGTGAAACGACCTTGCCATTCAGGGTCACCCACTTCACCATTTTCGACATTCACTTTATCAGGACGATTCTGGAACTCGAAATCTTCTAGTTCAATCAAGTGGTTAATGAACAGGTTAAAGGTAAGCTCACCGTCAATATCAAAGTCAGCTAAGTCAGTACGATAGTCAAAGTCGGCGTCAATACCACGTGTAGTGATAGCTGCCGCATTTAGATAACCAGAGCGAACTAGCTCAATGTCGAACGTTTCAGGATCTCGGTCTACTTGGCTACAGAACGCCTCATCAATACCGCCAGCCGCATCAACACAGTTGTCGGCGATACTTTGTGTTGCGATGAATGAAATCGCATCTTCAATCTCAATGTCATAGTAGTCTAAGGTCATTGAGAAGTTTTCAGCAAAGCTTGGGGTCCATACTAAACCACCAGTAAATGAAGTTGACTTCTCTGGTTTAAGGTCCGGATTACCACCACTTAGCGTATCCACACTCACGTTATCGTTAGCTTGGAAGTCAGCTGGAATACCCAGCGCAGCACAGTTTGCACGACGGTTCGGGTTATCATCAATGTTATCCGCATCACATGGATCGGATACGCGACCGAAGCCTGGAGATTGTGGATCGAACGCCTCTGCAATGTTCGGAGCACGCTCTGCTTCGCCGATAGTACCGCGAATACGTAAGTCATCGAAAGGTTGATACATTAGACCGACCTTCCACGAGCTGCTTGAGCCAGTGTGTGAGTAGTCTGCAGTACGATATGCCGCGTCTACTGTCAGTTCTTCAGCGAACGACATACCTGCAAGGATCGGGAAGCTCAATTCGATGAAACCTTCACTTACATCGTACTCACCGTATGAATCCGGTGTTGCCGCTGTGGTTAAGAATCCTGCTTTAGAGAACTCATCAGTAATGGTTTCTGATGTTTCTTCGCGGTATTCGAAACCGGTTGCAATGCCGATTGGACCACCTTGTAGCTCGAATAGTTCTGCACTATCAAACGCAACGTAACCACCAACAACTTCTTGGGTAATTTTGTCAGTACGCGTTACATCAGCACTTACCCAATCTTTAGCAGCTTGTGACGCTTGGTTGAAACCAAATGGATTGTATGGCGCACAGTCACCACCATTCACACTTGCTGGATCAGTATAACCTTCACCTTGCGCAGAAGGCACTTGGCTACGACATGCCACTTCACCTGTAGCAGGGTCAATTACCGCGTCCAGAGCAGCAACAAAATTATCAGGAATAAGATCGTTCAAGGTATTACGAACGTTGTCTGTGCGACCAAACACATAATAAGTGTCATAAGTGAAGTCTGTTTCACTTAACGTGAAGTACCCTTCAAAACCACCTACGAAACGGAATAGCTCACGCTTGTTAGCAGCGCTACGGTTACCAAGCTCGCCAAAGAATTTCGAGAATGTTGCAACTTCAGTACCTTGAGAAAGCAAGTCTTGACGCAACGTTTCATCTAGGTACGGGTTATCTTGAACATTGATAGCCACGTTACCAAAACGGAATGAAGGCTGGAACTGTTGCTTGATATCTGAGCGAACAAATTTAAAGTCACTGTAGAAAGAGTGGTTGTCACTCAAATCAAAGTTGAAAGTTGAGCCAACCGTTGTTTTGTCTAAATCAGGATAAACATTTTCATAATCTTGAGTCTTAAAGCAATATTGGCATCCATCAGGGAAACTACCAAAAGCAAAGCTATTGGTGAATTCGCGCTCAGGCATAAGCTCTGGCACACCATTATTATCAAATGTCCAAATTGAACCAGCGGCTCCAAATGGGTTGATAACACCGTTCTCACTGATACGCTCTGACATTACATTAGGTACGGTTAGCTGATCTGGAATACCATCTTCTTCGCCAGTGTTCTCTGGGTTTTGAATCGTACCATAGTGATTAACCTGACGAATATCATTTGCCATTACTTCACGAATACGATCTTTACCTGCGAAGAAAGTAACGTTACCGCGGCCATCAAACACTTCGGCACCGCCAACGATGCTGTAAGAGTGGTTTTTAGTACCAACACCTTCTGTAGAATTACCTACAGAACCATTAAACTCGAAACCTTCGAAGTCATCACGAAGGATAACGTTTACAACACCAGAAACTGCGTCAGAACCATAGATAGCTGATGCGCCACCGGTGATAACCTCAACGCGTTCGATTAGCGCCGCAGGAATAGTATTTAAGTCCACCTGAGCACTACCAGGTGCACCGGCAACATGGCGTTTGCCATTTACCAAAGTTAGAGTACGAGCTGCACCTAGGCGACGCAAGTCAGCAGAGGTTACACCAGCTAGTGCGTTGCTGTCGTTGTTACCAATCAGAGTGTCTGTCGAACCTATCGCCGGAAGCTCTGCGAGAACACTACCTAGGTCAGGTACACCTGCTTGAGCGATGTCTTTTGCGCCGATAGTCACGATAGGGGCAGGTTGAGATAGTTTAGGTTTTACAATACGAGAACCTGTAACTTGAATTTTTTCGACTTCTTTGACTCGGTCAGACTCTTCCGCAGCAATCGCGGTGCCCGAAGCAACAGTGCCAAGCAACAAAGAATATTGAATAGCTTTGCTAATTGAAGATTTGTTGAACATTGTTAATTCCCTGAATTTATTGTTATAAAGCGAACCATGACAAGCATTATGTTTAAATCATGTAACTCACAACATACTTTTTACATATAATTCTCAACTTTTACAATAAAAAACAGCACTATTTTCGTGCACCATTAATAATTATGTAAATAAATCTTTACCTGGATTAATTTTTGTTCTGATTAAGTCACTTTGTATGACTTATTACCTCATCTCGGGTAACTGCAACACATGCATTCACCTAGCGACAACATAGTCGTCAATAAAAAAAACCCCAAACTAACTGAGTTCGGGGTTTTATCATTGCGTCAGTGCTTTGCACTGCGTGTTTATAGTTACTCGAAAGTCACTGTCACTTCATTCGAACAAATATCGCCTTCTTGACAGATTTGATAGGTGTAAGAAGTTTGGTCTGCGCGGCGTTCAAAGTCACGATAGCCACCGGTATTGGCAGTGCTTTCTAAGAACTCGCCATTACGGTACACATCCACTTGCTCAGCGCTGCTTCCCTGCCATGCCAGTTCAACGCGCATAAAGCCTAAGCGTGTTTTATTAGCACGTACCACTTCGAGTTGCACATCATCTGCGCTTAAAGTGACTTCTTGAGTTAAAGTATCACTGTTACCTTCACTGTCGGTCACAGTCAGGCTTACACTGTACGTGCCATAATCTGCGTAGGTATACATAGGGCTAGCATCAGAGCTGCTGGCACCGTCACCAAAGTCCCACATCCAACTAACAATATCGCCGTTCACATCAGAACTTGCATCTGTAAACTGCACGCTTAGGTCATTAACGTCATAGCTAAAGCCTGCCTGCGGCGGCTGCGCCGTTACTTCGCCAATGCCTGTAAGGTTAAGGGTCCAAGCGTTTAATGTCCCCGTGTCAGCACCGACATTATCAGACACCGTTAGCGTCCAATCACCGGTGGCCACTTCACCATTAAAGGCCTCTGAGTTGAAGGTTTCGTTAATGTCATCCGCACTACCGCCACTGCGATTATGGAGCGTAGCTACCGTGCCTGATGGCGAAGTAAGCGTGACAATCAAATCGCCAATCCAAGTGTGGCTGATATCTACGAAGGTATTGGTATCAAACACCGTGACGTCATCTGCAACAGTGATCACTGACGTGATACCTGTTGCGTCATTATCAGGAATGTCCACAGCCGTGGTGTTTTCATAGCTAAACTCAGTTAACCCCTGAGGTAATACGTATAGATCAACTGACTTTTGCTGTGCTAAATCACCCGAGGTTGCATCAATGGTAAAGCTGTACTCACCCCATTGCGTTTGTGCCGTCGTTGGCACGCTCAGCGTTACCACATCACCTGGCTGTGCAGTGTTGCTCGACAAGCTTGCGCCATCAATGCCTGCAACAAGCGCAAGGTCGATTGTTCCTTGCCACTCGGCCACCGAACTAAAGCTCAGCTCATAGGTCGCAGTGTCACCGGCAACAATCTCTTGGTTACGGGGCGCAGCCGTCATTCTAAAGCCTGGCTCAGGGTCAGCATCAATCACCGCTTGGTTCACATTTAAACGTGTACCCGCAACGGTCATTCCATCTAAGTCAGCATTCGCATCGCCACTGCTCATTAGCAATTGCTTCACTTCTACTGCACTCAAGCTCGGATTCACCGACAGCACTAACGCTGCAGCGCCTGCAACATGAGGCGTGGCCATTGAGGTGCCGGAGTAGGACGCATAACCGCCCCCCGGCACAGTAGAGAGGATAGCGCTGCCTGGAGCACCCATATCAACACTTGTTAAGCCCCATTGTGAGAACCCTGACATCGCATCGGTGTGCGTTGTACTGGCAATAGAAAGCACTGATTCATGCTCATAGCTCGATGGGTAGTGAGGGTTAACATCGTTATCAACCGCGTCATTACCTGCAGCGGCAACAAAAAGAATGTCGGCATTCTCGCTCGCCGTAATGGCATCCGCAAGCGCTTGGCTAAAGCCGCCGCCACCCCAACTGTTGTTGGTAACACGAATGTTGTGACCGTCATTTTTCAGGGCCACGAAATAATCGATACACTCAATCGCATCCGATGTTGAACCCGTGCCTGCTGCACTGAGGAACTTACAACCAGCGATGGATACTTCGTGGTTTACACCGACAACGCCCTCAGCATTATTACCGGATGCACCGATGGTGCCAGAGACGTGCGAACCATGACCTTGGTCATCCATAGGGTCGCCGTCGCCGGTGATGGCATTAATACCGTGAACATCATCGATATAGCCGTTGCCATCGTTATCCACACCGTCACCAGCAACTTCACCTGGGTTCACCCACATGTTCATGGCAAGATCAGGGTGTGAGTAATCAACACCAGTATCGATAACACCGACAATTACATCTGCGGAGCCGGTGGTAATATCCCATGCTTCAACAGCATCAATATCTGCATCCTCTGTACCACCAGTTTGCCCAAGGTTATGCAGGCCCCATAACTCATCAAAACGGCTGTCATCAGGCACGCCTAATGCCTTTACTTGGTAATCTGGCTCGGCATATTCCACACCAGGGTGCTTATTAAGAGCCGCCAAGGCTTGTTTGGCGCTGACGCCATCGAGTTTAAAATTGGCAAGACGACCACCAAGCACATGCTTGTAGCGATCATCAACTTCATCAGCATTCAAATCGCTGATTTTTGCTTTGACTAAAGACCGTGCTTGAGCACGCACTGCGGCAGAAGTGCCTTGTTTGAATACCACAAGGATGCTGTCGTCATTGTCAGTGGCAGCTGTATCTTTAATGTGAACGCCCGCGTGAGCGCTTAATGAAAGTACCGGAACGAGCGCTAAAGTCAGCGCAGATAGTTTGGTTTTCATAGATCTATTCCATAGAAGTTGTCTGTGTGGCCCGAAGGTACACAGAAGTAAGTATCTCTTCTCCAAAAGAGCACATACGCAGTCAATGTGTGGCAACCTCTTTGTTGTAGCGACTGTTTTAGGAACACGCAAAACAAAAATGAACAGAAAGTTAAAAACCACTCTTTTTTGTTAAATTTAATCCATAAAGGTTGAGTCTCTCATGCTTTTTTTTGATCCCACTTCGAGCAATTTCAACTCATTTTTTCTCATACTTTTTTGGTAGCAGCCGCTAATCTCCACCATAAAAACCTACAAAAACAAACACAACACACTGATTTTAATAAACAAATAACCAACCATAAAAATTGCTAATTTATCTGCTTTCAAAGTGAACTTAGAGTGAATACCTCGGTAGGAAAATGAGTATTACTAATATTGATACCTTGCAGCACCAATCCATGCATTGTGCATGCAACTATCAATGACCCAGGAGGGAATATGGCTCGTTGCAATTACTCAACAAAGCATTGGAAGCAAGTTTTTCCCATGCATACTCGTAATTGCAACTTAGTGACGAGTTTTATTTCTCTCCCAACGCTTACCGAACTCTTAGGCTTCTCCGTATTCCAGCACCCGGCTACTTATTTACAGCTAAGGCAAAGGAATGACGCCATACGCACCAGTGACCGTTGGCTTTTACTACTGCCAACACCTTTTAGGACAACAACGCTGCGCTCGTTCACACGCTTTTTTGATTAACCCAGCTCAGGTCGGCAACCCTGAGATGAGCCTTTTCATTTGTAACGTCGTCGCAGTAATAACAAACAACAAGGAGATAAGCGTGAAGCTTTCTAAATCTATTTTAACCTGCGCCATCGCGATGGCCCTATCAACAGGTGCTTACGCACAAAGCGAAGACAAACCTGGGTCAACATCTGCACTTGCTAACGTAGAGCGTGCAGCCGCCGTTGGTAATGAGCTCACAATTTCACAAACGTCTGTACAGGGTTTAGGTAACAGCGCCAGCTCTTTGCAACAAGGCGACGCCAACCTTACTGAGATCACTACGGTAGGTGATGGTAACCAAACAGATGCCATGCAAATAGGTAACGGCAATGTGGTGTTGGTGACCACACAAGGCGACAACAACCAGCAATCTTACAACCAAGATGGCGAAGCGAATGGCGCATTAAGCGAAGTGACTGGCAGTGACAACCAAATCGCGGTTGAGCAAAACGGCACTGGTTTCTTAGGCATCAACAATGAGGCCATCAACGTGATTGGCGGCGATGCAAACCAAATTAATGTTGTTCAGGGCGACGGCGGGCACTGGTTCTACAACCTGGATATGCAGGGCAATGCCAACGTGGTTAATGCACAGCAAGCTGGACTATGGAACGAAGCGCAATTTACGTCGGTTCAAGGTGATGCCAACGACCTGAGCGTGGAGCAGGATGGTTTTTGGAACCAACTATCCGTCACTTCTATTAATGGCAGCATGAATGAATTTGCCAGTGAACAGCTAGGCGATACCAACGTCATCAGCATTGGCGATATTTTCGGAGATGAGAACGAACTCGCTGTTGAGCAGGAAGGCGCGAATAACAGCACTGATATCGTCTCTCTCGAGGGCAATGAAAATGCTCTGTCAATTGATCAAGAAGGCAGCGCGAATACTTTTGAGTCAGCTCTATTCTCTGGTGATGGAAACGAGCTAAACGTTATGCAAATGGGTGATAATAACGCAGCATCAGCTGAGGTATTAGGCGATGAGAACGATTTCAGCGCAACCCAAAATGGCAGTGGCAACGAAGTATATCTTGGCGTGCTAGGTAACAACAATGAGTTTGATGCCATGCAAATCGGCAACGATAACGCCACGCATGTTGTTAACTTCAACGGTAATGACAACGACGTAACAGTTGCCCAATCTGGTGACATGAACACCGCCGTTATTGAATCATCTTACCCAGATCCAAGCATTGCCAGCAATGATAATGATATCGCTATTACTCAAAGTGGCATGGGCAATGAAGCTGTATTGACCATGGGCTCAGTGATGGAAAGCTCAAGCAACCAAGTCGACTTGGTACAAAGTGGTGAGCTCAATGCTATCGACCTCATGGTAGAAGGCAGTGGCCACAGCATTGATATCGCCCAAGAAGGCGGCATGAACATGGTTGCCGGCATGGGACAAGGTGCGTTCGCAGTCGCAGGTGAAGGTAATACTGTGTCTATCAGTCAACTTGGTGAGGGTAACTTGGTTGAAGGCTCGGTTATGGGCACTGGTAACACCGTTGCTGTCACTCAAGTCGGTGACTATAACTCTGCAACTGTTGTACAACAGTAAAGCTCTAATGGGAGGGGTAACCCTCCCTTTCAGCCGATGATGAAGTATTTTCTCAGCACCCTGATTGTGCTCCTTGCCCTGACTCACACGTCAAGCAAAGCACAAGAAGTGGAAATTGACGGCCTCGTACTCGATCGCAGTATTAGCCGCTTTGGCCACCAATTTTACTTTAATTTCTCACAGTTATGGCGCGATCTACCTGATACCAGCGGCACCAACGTGGTGATCAAAGAAACAGTGCTCCCTCGTGCTGGCACCCGCCTTGAAGTACTCATGAATAATGAATTGGTATACGTCACTTTTATGGGCCGACGTGGTGGTCCACTTAAAGAGCGCGTCGAGAGCGCGATGTTCGCGATTATGGACGCCATGGCGCGCGCCAGATTTAAACAACACTCCCCTGATCTAGCAGCAAGTGGATGGTAAAAATGAAAACAATAATTTATGCACTTTTGCTTTGTGCGTCACTGCCACTGATGGCCACTGAGCTTGTATACAAACCTATTAACCCATCATTTGGCGGAAACCCGTTAAATGCCAATATGTTGCTCTCTAAAGCACAAGCCCAAAATAAGCACCGGGCCCCTATCAGTGAAAAAACCTATGGTGAAAAGTTTCAAGAATCGTTGGAGCGTACGTACCTCAACCGCATGGTTCGTGAAATTACCGATATCGCTTTCGGTGACGATGTTGAAGACAGTATTTTTAACCAAGACTCCATCTTTATGAGTGGCGACTATCAAATCCAGATTATCACCAGTACCCCTGATAGTATCACCGTGCAAATAACCAATACCCTGGATGGCACTGTCACCGTAATCGAAGTACCGAGGTTTGGCTAATGAAACGTATATGTGCATTTTTATTATTGGCTTTGCTCAGCGGCTGTTCCGCTATCACCTCGACTGTGCCCCCAGATGAGCAAATTGCTGAGCAATTGGCGCTCACAGAGACCTTTGCCGAACTAAAAGCGCTACCTAATCCCAGAGGCGCAATCCCCGTGTCAGTTTATTCATTTCGCGACCAAACGGGACAATATAAGCCGCAAGACAACGTCAGCTCGTTTTCTACCGCCGTAACCCAAGGTGCGAACTCTATTCTGATGCAAGCGCTGCATGAAACCGACTGGTTTGTGCCCGTGGAGCGTGAAGGATTACAAAATTTGCTTACAGAGCGAAAAATCGTGCGAGCGGCGATGAGTGATAAGGGCGACAATGCCCCAGAGCTGCCACCATTAACCACCGCCAAAATCATTCTTGAGGGCGGGATCATCAGTTACGACAGCAACGTTAAAACCGGAGGCTTAGGTGCAGAATACTTTGGTATCGGCGCATCAGAGCTGTACCGTGAGGATGTTATCTCTATTTATATGCGTGCGGTCGATGTGCGCACCGGGCAGGTATTGCTGTCGGTTGCCACCAGCAAAAAAGTACTCTCACAAGAGATGCGTGCTGGCTTTTTCCGCTATGTGAGTTACAAGCGCTTGTTGGAAGCCGAAGCGGGCTTTAGTGATAACGAACCCATGCATATTTGTGTCACGCAAGCGATTGAAAAAGCACTGACGTTACTCATAAAAGATGGCATTAACAAAGGGGTATGGTCGGCGCGAGCCAGTTGATCACCTCTGCACTGACACAATAAAGGCGCCTCGTTTGGCGCCTTTATTTTTGCTCAATGGTAACCTTGCGTTCAATAGCATGCTGAGCAGGTTATTGACGCTGTTCCATGACGCGAGATGCCACCGGAATATAGCGCTGTGCCCAATTGGCCAATTCAATACGATTACGCGAGTTGGTCTTACGAAAAGCACTGTATATATGCGTTTTCACTGTGTGGTTACTGATGTTCAAAGCGCAGGCGATATCATCATTTTTAGCCCCCTTAGCCAACAGTGAAATCACCGATTTTTCCCGTGCGGTTAGCACACTTAAGTCGATATCGCTGTGGCGTTGCGCCGATAGTGCATCGGTGGCGGGGAGCTGTTGAATTAGATCGCCAAAAGCATTGGAGATAGCCTTGCGGCAAAACCATAGCTCGCCGCCGAGGACGCGGCGCACGCCTTTAAACATATGCTCAGGACTGTCATCGTTATAAAGCGCGCCTTTGAGATTCGCCAGCAGCGCTGTGCGTTCGTTGAGCGCGTGGCGCTGAGCATTAAACACCGCAACACTGTGCTGGCGCGCTAACTGAATGATCTCCTCGCTGAGCATTTCTTGGCAATCACAATACGCAGCATCCACTAAAAATAGTGCAATGTGTTCGCGCTCACCCACCTCAGGCAGGCGGGTATCGACCTTAACGGTTGTTGCGAGCGTTTCCAATACTTTGAGTAACAACAAGAAATCGTCGCTTTGAGTATTTGCATTATCTTTTGTTAAGACAAACAACTGCTTGTTATTCATTACTTCTTCCTCTGAAGCACCCAAACACTGGGGGGGAGCATTGAGTGTACCTATTTAAGCTTTACTATCAAGACTAACCCCTCACAAAATAAACATCTTGTTTACATAACAACAATAGAGCTAAGCCTCTAACAACGCCTTTATTGCATCATAAGAGTGCAAAAATGCACTCTGTGAACTAATAAATTTAATGGCATCTAGAGATAGTAACCACTCGCAGACATTCATTTTATATTCAGCTAATTTTGCGCTTGAACGAATAATTGCAAAATAATCACTAATTTATCTAATAAGGCCTGCTTGAGTGTTCAACAAGGCATACAACTTGCGCCACCACATTTGTCTTTTAGGGTATTGCACGGCCACAGATTCAGGGTCTGCAGCGCCAGCATGATAGTGAGTGACAAATTGCATCCCTAGGTAGGTGGCAGTATGGATGAAAGGGTCCACAAACGCTTGCGGCGCCCGCTCGGTATAACTAGTGGAGAGCAAGGATGCTTGCTTAGTGCGCAGTTGTCGTAACTGGCTACGCAATTGGGGCTGATCCATGTATTCCGTGAGTCTATCAAAAAACGCCTTCATCTGCGGTGTGGTGTTATACCAATAGACGGGCGATGCAAATACCCAATGGTCAAACTCCAGTAATCGCGTAATTAACGCGCGGAAATCATCGCTTTGTTCGCGAATATCATACCGATATGGGTTAATCTGATAGGCGTCTAAATCAATGAATTGCGCATCGAGGTGTCGGGCGAGAGTGTTGGCAGCTTGGCGAGTGTTACCTTGGCTTCTAGCACTTGAAAAAATAATAACATGTTGGTTCATAATTGCTTTCCTGCATTTGTATGTTTAACCTAAGGCTAAAAGCTCAAGTTAAGTTTAGGTCAACAACAAAATGACATTGGAAGCAAATTTATCTGTCGGCACTGTCGCCAAACGTGCTGGGGTCGCCGTATCGGCGCTGCATTTTTACGAGAAAAAAGGACTTATTCGCAGTTGGCGAAACCAAGGAAATCAACGCCGCTACAAGCGAGATGTACTAAGGCGCATTGCGGTTATCAAGGCCGCACAAAAAATGGGGATCACCCTAGAGGAGGTAAAAGAAACACTCAGTACCCTGCCCGAAAAACGCACCCCGAATAAAGAGGACTGGGCCAACATGTCACGCCAATGGCAGCGCCAACTCGATGAAAAAATTGCCTACATGCAACGAGTACGCGCCTATGTTGATGGCTGTATTGGATGCGGCTGCCTATCGATGCAACGCTGTCCTATTTATAACCCTGAAGATAAGCTCGCCAATGTCGATGATGGAGCCGTGTTATTGGATCATCCTGAGCTGGGAGACTAGCGCCAACAATGCACAGGCTGTTTATTACAGAGCGCAGACAATCACTCAGTGAGCTATAAGGGGAGTCACTTTGGGCCGGCCTAAAGATGTTAAATTTCTGTATTTAAATGTATAAATTCACTTGTTTATTGCATAGAGTAACGTCTTACTCTTTCAAATTTGGATATGAACTGGTAGCGTACGCGCCTTTTTTTAACCTCGACAGGTGATATATGAAGTTAGGACCTGGACTACTGGTTGCCGCCGCCTTTATTGGCCCAGGCACCATTACCACCGCCAGCGTAGCCGGTGCAAACTTTGGCTTTGCTTTGCTATGGGCCTTGGTATTCTCAGTGCTGGCAACCATTTTATTGCAATCACTGGCCGCGCGTTTAGGCGTAGTCACCGGCCTAGATTTAGCTCAAGCACTGCGCGCGCATATTGAAACTCCTGTGTTTCGTTGGCTTGCCGCATTTTTGGTGATCAGTGCCATTGGCATTGGCAGTGCCGCCTATGAGGCAGGTAACCTCAGCGGTGCCAGTCTCGGTTTACAAGGGTTATTTCCCTCCGCTTCAGCGCAGCTATGGACGCCCTTGATTGCTATTATCAGCGCCGCACTGTTATACAGCGGCAAATATAAGCTGATAGAGGGCGCACTGATCTTTTTAGTGTTGCTGATGAGTTTAGTTTTTTTAGCGACTCTGGTCATCGCCAGCCCCGATCTCAGTGCCATGTTTGCAGGTTTTAAGCCTAGCTTCCCTGAGGGATCACTGACCACCGTATTGGCGTTAATTGGCACCACCATCGTACCGTATAACTTATTTCTTCACTCTGGGGTGGTCGCACGGGCCAGCCAAGGTGAGCAGGATAAACAACAGGCCATTCGCAGTAGCAACTGGGATACCGGTTTATCAATTGGTCTTGGGGGATTGATCACCTTAGCTATCGTGTCCACCGCAAGCGTGGCCTTTTTTGGTCAGGGCAATAGTCAGCTCAGTGCCGCCAACCTGGCCTCGCAGTTAACGCCTTTATTGGGTGACAGTGCCCATTACTTTTTTGCACTCGGACTGTTCGCCGCTGGGTTAACCAGCGCCATAACAGCGCCTCTGGCGGGTGCCTACGCGGTGTGTGGCATGCTCGGGTTACAAGGAGATACCAACAGTCCTCGCTTCAAGCAAGTGGCGTTGGTGATATTAGTGTTTGGTGCTGTTGTGGCCAGTCTTGGTTTAGACCCAGTGGCAGTGATTATTTTCGCGCAGGCCACCAATGCGCTGTTATTACCCATTATCTGCATTTACCTGCTGTGGCTAATGAATCAAAATAAGGTCATGGGCAGATTTAAAAACTCACTGCTGATTAATGTGCTGACGATGCCGCTGCTGATACTGATTATCACGTTGAGCGGATACAAACTACTTACGCTCATATAATGCCTATTAAGTGAGCGCAAGGCGCTTGCCTCTGTGCTCACTTTCCCCTACCATCTCGGCTCATTTTACCAAGGAGTCGGTTATGGCAACATCCCCACCACAGGACAAAAAAATCCCCAAAGTGCTGCAACAAGTCGACAACAAAGAACTACGCAGTACCGGTTTTTGGCTCAACCAAGTATTTTTGGTGCTATCCACCATTTTTGGTGTCTACCTCGCCGCACAAAGCGGTTTAGAGCAGGCAATTAAATTCGATACCTACTCTAAAATGGAAGATAACTACTATCTGCGCACGTCTCTGTACGATGAGTTGCTCGACAATCAACGTAAAATTCAAGCGTATGCCGAGATACTGGCTAAGAGCCCGCCTACATCTGAGCTTGAGTTCAATAAACCCACTTTAGATAAATATGTGTGGCACACCATGCAATACTCACCCACGACTTTGGAAACCCCAAGTGCCATTCTCTCCGCTGCGCGGCGTTTTTATAGTCAAAGTGAGTTTTATATTGAACGCGCGCTAAAGCGCAAGGTGTCAGCGCGTCACGCCAGTGAGAAGCTAGGCAAACTTGCAACCGACCTAGAGCAAAATACGCTCCCCTATTTAAAGCGCAGTGCCCAGGCACTGAAACAAGAATTAGCTGATAACGACGTACAAATTGGCAGTCTCAAGGAGTTAGAGCATGAATAAACGCTGTCCCCATTGTGTTGATGAATACTTAGAAGTGACCGAGTATCAAGGTGAAGAAATTGATGTGTGTTTAGAATGTGGTGGCCTTTGGTTTGAAAAAAATGAAGTCAATCGCATGTTGCGCGAGGTCAACGACGGTCCTGTGGGTGAGAAATATGAACACAATTTTGGTGAGCATTTAGGTATATCTGAGCGTGACTGCCCCGACTGCTCAACATTGATGGAGCGCTACCACTTATTAGAGCACTACCACAGCGAAATCGATGTATGCCGTCATTGCGATGGCAGCTGGATAGAAAAAGAGCAGTTAGAAAGTGTCGAAAATAGCCCACAGCTAAAAACGGCACTTGGCGAGCTCAACCAGAAGGTGTCATGGAAAACCTACTTATTTCAATTTCTAACGCAAATGCCAGTAGAGTACAACATCAAACCACATCGTACCCCGTGGGTAACTCGCGCTTTGGTGGCGTTGAACGTGTTGATATTTGCCGCTTACTTTTTTGTTCCCAGCCATTTTGAGTTTGTACTTGAATATTTCGCCATGCGCCCAGTGGATGTGCTCGCCGGGGAAGAGCCTTGGACCTTGCTCACCTGTGTGTTTTTACACGGCTCTATTATGCACCTAGTAGGCAATATGTACTTTTTATACATCATTGGCGATAACCTCGAAGATGCACTTGGCCACTGGCGCTTCTTAGGCTACTACCTGCTTTGCGGGGTGCTTGCCTCCGTTGCCAGCCTCATGCTCTCAAGTAATGGTGCAATCCCCAGTGTCGGTGCCAGTGGTGCCATTGCTGGTTTATTTGGCATGTATTTAATGTGGTTCCGCTACGCCAGCTTGACCTTTATGTTCATTATTTACCAGAAGAAGCTCTCTGCTATGTGGTTCTTCATTATTTGGCTGGGCATTAACTTATTCGGTTTATTTAGCCTGCCCGATGGTGTTGATTATGGCGCACATATTGGCGGCTTTATCGTCGGTCTACTCATTGGCTATGCGCTTAAAACCAAAGTAATGAGCGACAGACCTATGATTGCACTACTAAATAAGCCAGCCGCCCAGCTTAAACGCTAATACCGGGTTTCATCAGGTGAGTAGCGTGCATATATGCCATGCTGCTCACCATCACCTACCCCTTATTCATGATGGCGGCGCTCGATGGCCTCTAACTCGCTTTGCGGTTCGCTAGGCGCACTTGATTGCATGGGCGCAACTAAATCACACTCAGTAATAGTGTCGGACAGTTTCTTACACTCTTTATTGCTTTTACTCGACGTTGGCTTTTGCAATGCACCGAGGACCGCCGAGTCAATCGCCAAACCAAGTTTAGCGAAGCTAAAGCCGTCATTATCTGTTGGCGTGTAACTGGATTTACCCGGGTCGCCTTGGGTGCTGGCGGTATAGTGCTTTTCTGCGCGCTGCTGCATATTTGGCTGCGCATAGCCATCGACTAAGATGCCCACCACCGTACAACCATTTAAAATACTCAGCGCGGCCAGCGCGATAAATAATTTAAGCATGCTACGTATCCTTTCATGCCTTCGTGTGCTCGTTCCATCACTTTAACGGTAAACATTAACGCAAACTGTAAGAAAATGTACCTATTTATTTTTTGCACCTTGGCGGCGGTGGTTTACGCTTAAAGCTATGCACACATTATATGCTGTAAGCGCCATTGTACTGCTCATGATGCAGTTGTGGTCATCATCAAGCTGGGGCTCACCGGCGCCACTGCGGATCTGCTTTGAAAGGTGGTGGCCCTACAGCTATGTCGACGAATCGATGCAAGCAAAAGGCATTGAAGTGGATTTAATTCGCTATGCACTGTCACACTCAGGCACTGACGTCATCTTTACTGAGCTGCCCTACAAACGCTGTGTTGAAGCCGTTAGCCAAGGTAAGCTTGATTTCACCTTGCACGTGGATGAAACCGATGGCTTGGCAATGCTCGACCAGTCGTTCGTGAACTGGGAGCTGACGTTAGCGGTGGCCATCAATCGCCAAGAGAGTTTTTACGAGCAGGCTGTGCAGCGCTCCCCCATTATTCTCATCGCTGAGGAGTACCCATACCCTGATGAAGTCTATAGTGCACTAAAAGCACTCAATGCTGATATTGTTACTCGCTCCTACTACGAGTCAACAGACGCGCAAGCTAAATCATTTTTCTCAACCCTGAGCGATAGTCGCGTTGATGCCATTGTGGTGGATAGAACCTGGGCTGCGAAAATTATTCACGATTTCGATTTGCCCGTTGCGCTTTTACACAACCTGCATATTGAGCCTCAATACATCGGCTACCATCCTAATAACGAAAAAAAGGCGTTGCGCTTGCAACACCTTTTGTCATCTATTCCTGAGAGCGTCAAAAAAGAGATTGAACGCCGCTATCAGCAACCCTAGGCTGGTTTTGTTAGCCTGTTATTGCACAGAAATATTCAAGGTTACACCGGAGTAATTGCTGTAAGCACGAAGACCTACATGCCAAGTGCCAGCTGCTGCGGCCTCTGAACACGACTCGTTATTGCCTGAACGAAACGGACGACAATCATAGCTAGACGTCGTTGGCTGCGCGCCTTGACGAACATACAAGTCAACATCACCGCTGCCACCGGAGGTACTTACATCAACCGTGCTCGCGCCCGCAGGCACATCAACAGTAAAGTATTGCCACTGACCTTGGCTGCCTGAGAGGTTTGACTCAGTGATCTCAATCGGTAAATCGCTGCCACTTTGCTCATAGCTTGCCACTAAGGTTGCGCCACTATAAGCGTTGTAACCATGCACCATAATTGAGTAAGTACCTGCGCGCGTATCTGTACAGCTCTCGTTATTCCCGTTTTCATAAGGGCGGCAATCATAGTTATTCTGCGATGCCGTTGCGCCGTATTTTACATACAAGTCTAAGTCACCTGAGCCACCTGAGCTGGTAATGCTAATATTGCTGGCACCAGCTGGTACTTCAAAAGTGTATAGCGTTTCACTGCCATTAGCACCGCTGATGCTAATAGGCTGACCATTTTCAAGCTCATTTGGAGGCGGTGGTGGTGTGCCGCCACTGCGGAAATTAGCAATCGTTGGACTGGTAATATTCAAAACACGTGTGTTGTCGCTGCGCGTGGTTGTGCCCATCGCCGTGCCGTTGTAGCTCTTGTTTGGATTTGACCAATAATTGATACGAGTACAACCACTGTTACAGTTATACGCCATCACCGTACGCCATTGCGAGCTTGGGTCTTGGTAGCCGTGACCGTAGGCATAAGGCGAATTAGTGGGATCGTTTTCAGGGTTGTGACGCGCCGCTTGGAGGTGGCCAATTTCATGACCGAAAGAGTAATAGCCGGTAGCACAATCATAATCAACCATGGCAAAAGCACTACTGGCGCTGGCACCAATGGCATCAGCTTGACCACAATAGCCATTTACATCGTTCACTAATACCACCACATCGGCACCATACTGGTCACGCAAACCGTGCACCTCATCCATGTAGCCATCGTTGGTCCCGGCCAAACGGTTTAAATCGGTGCCTGAGCTACTCGCTTCGGTGTAGTTGACCTGTGCTTTATGGGCAAGACTGACGGTGGCATTCACACCTGAATTTTGATAACCCTGATTGGTTTCATTGATAGCAAGGTCTATCAAGGCATCAATGTCGCCAGAGAGCTGAGCAGCCTTGGCAGTGTAAACCACCAGTAGGTCGATTTGCGTATCGGCAACGGCCTGCGGTTGCGCGAAAATACTAGGGCTATTATTGACGCTAACCTGCTTTGCAAGTGGGCCTTCAGGCATAACGT
This sequence comes from Pseudoalteromonas sp. CNC9-20, assembly GCF_022347875.1. Classification (NCBI taxonomy): domain Bacteria; kingdom Pseudomonadati; phylum Pseudomonadota; class Gammaproteobacteria; order Alteromonadales; family Pseudoalteromonadaceae; genus Pseudoalteromonas; species Pseudoalteromonas sp. CNC9-20. Next base: position 701,717 of record NZ_JAKRFS010000002.1, read on the forward strand.
GTCCTGGTTGGTGCTCTGGTGGCATTTGCTCAGGCTTGAGTGTACGCAGCTGATGACCATGAGCGCCAACAGGCTTAAGCTTTAGCACGTCACCGTTGGTTTTAACCGTACCAGAGATGCCTTTTGCAGTTTGCACTAATGTGACCGAGTCACCATTGTCATTTTCACCTTGCCAAATAAGGTTACCGCTGGCGCTAAGGCTAGCGTTTTTGCGGGTAAAGTGTACCTGCGCACCATCAACAGGCAAAGACAAGGAGGCAGTATTACTGGTTAATTGGAACTGCGCGCCACTGAGCTGTGACATATTTGCTTGTGCAGCGTTAACGCTGTTAGCCATTTGCTGCGATGACACTTCAAACAGTGGACCTTGAGCAAATACAGCGGTACTGCTAAGCAGCGCGCTGGCGATAAGGGTGGGTTTAAACATGGGATATCCTAGTTGTTTCTTTTATGGGAAACAGCAAAATAAAACAACATCAATTTGTTTTCAATTATTTTACATTTAAACCACCAAAACTTTGTAAACGCTTGTAAATATGAGATATTAAAGAACCAAAAGCAACAAAAAAAAGAGCCAACTATTAACCCAAGGTTAATAATTGGCAAAAGTGATCTCTTTATTCTTTTTTCTTGAGCTTATCGAGGCTGTGTCTCAAGCTTAAATAAGGCCATGCTCCACCATTAAGGAACTACTATGAAACCTTTGTTTGCAGCGCTCGTGCTGCTATTACCGACTCTCGCGCTTGCGAAGAGCTCATTGTCACCTCAACTGAGTGTTTTCGAACCCTACTTAGGCACTTGGCAGGCACAGTTTCAACCCGCTCCCGCTCAAGAGCAGGTCACAGATGTAAGCCAATGGCAGCGTGCCCTCAATGGCACTGCTATTCGCACCTTACACAGCATCAATGACGGCGATTATGGTGGTGAATCACTGATATTTTGGGACCAAAGTAAACAAAAACTGGTGTTTTATTATTTCACTACCGCCTCTTTTTACACTCAAGGCTGGCTTGAAGTGGGCGATGACGGCAGCTTCACCGCTTATGAGGAAGTAACCGGCAGTGCTCAAGGGATCACCCAAGTAAAGTCCACGAGCCAATTCGTGGATGGCAAAATAGTAGTCAGTACACAATACTTACAAAACGAGCAATGGACATCACCGCAAATCCGCACCTACACTCGCTCAGATAAAGCGGTCGTTTTTAAGTAGATTTTCACAAAGAGGTATTCATGTTTCGTAAGCTGCTAAGAGCTTTGTTGCCATCGTTTGTGCCCGCTGAGGTTGACGCTAATTATGCGTTTTTTGATAAAACACCGGAAAATGAGCCCTTACCGTTCGCCGATAAAGCCCCTGTTAACGACCAAGCAATACCTTACGAAAACGACTTAGAGGGTGCCTATCTCGATTACTTATTTGGCTGTGATGCTCGACCAATGCAGCAGAGCGACAGCCTCAGTCACTTCATTTACCATCAACTGAGCCTGTTAATGCATGAGCCTGAGCAGTTGCTGTCACATCTACCCGTTATGCCGGCCTCCATCAGTCAGGTGCTTAAAGAGCTGGATAACCCTGATTTCGACGTGCAGCGATTACTCGCTGTGGTAGAGCGGGAGCCTGCGATGGCAGCGGATCTTATCAAGCTAGCGAACAGCCCTCGTTACCGCCGCCGCGAACAAGAAATCACCGAGCTTAAAGCCGCTTTTATGAGTATGGGGGCCAACGGCCTGCTTGAGGGCGTGGTGCAATCTTATATTAAGCGCTTTACGCCGCGCCCGAGTATTTATTACCGCCAGTTTGGCGAAAAAATATGGCAGCACGCGTTGCAAACGGCTGACTTTGCCAAGTTAGCAGCTGTCGATAGCCAAACCGACGCTGGCGCCGCATATTTTACCGCACTGCTTTACAACCTCGGCACCATGATTATTTTTGAGCTTATGATAGAGGCCTTTAATGTTGTTGACCCCGACGTCACTCCTAGCAGCGCAGCCTTTAAACGCCTAATTAGAGAATACAGTCACGATTTAACCTTAACCTTGGCAAATTATTGGCAGTTGCCGCAACTGATTGTAAAAGGGTTGCACCACAGTAGGTTGGAGCGCAGTCGGGCTCAACTCTCGCCTTTAGCGCAATTGTGTGAGCAAGCGGACATAGCCAGTAAACTGTGTTGCTTACAAAACCAGCAGCAGGCGAGGCAGCTCAGCGACCACCTCACCCACCCTGTACTTAAACAGCGAGTCGACACCCATTTATCGGGTGTTTGAACTGGGCAATAAACACTTAGTTGGGCTGCGCTATCATAATCGATTTAACATTAACGAATTCACGCATACCAAAGCCGCCGTGCTCGCGACCGTAACCGCTGTCTTTAACGCCGCCAAAAGGCAGGTTAGGCTGTGCTAACGAATAGCCGTTAATGTTGACCATTCCGGTATCGAACTCGGTTTTTGCCAGCGCCACGGCTTTTTCTGTGTCCTCACTGAAAATACCGCCACCTAAGCCATAACGCGAGTCGTTAGCCAGTTGCATGGCATGCTCATCGTCATTGGCACGAATGAACGACGCCACCGGGCCAAATAACTCATCATCGTAGGCGGGCATGCCCGATTTAACGTCTTCCAATACGGTGATCGGGTAGAAGAACCCTTCCCCTTGGGGCACATCACCACCGAGAATACACTTTGCACCGGCTTCAATGGATTGCTGCACTTGCTGATGCAATTGGTCGCGCAAATCATCTCGCGCCATCGGCCCAAGATCGGTGCTGGACTCTTTTGGGTCGCCCATTTTCAGGTCTTTGGCCGCTTTAACAAAAGCATCGCGAAATTCATCGTACACCGCGTCAGCGATAATGAAGCGTTTGGCGGCAACACAGGTTTCACCGTTGTTGACCACACGGCCTTGAATACAACACGACACCGCATGCGCAATATCAGCATCGCTGAGCACCACAAATGCGTCGTTACTGCCAAGCTCTAGTACCGACTTTTTCGATACCGACGCGGCCTGCTCCGCCACTTTCTTACCGGTTTCGTCACTGCCCGTAAAGGTTACCCCGCGTACTTTATCGTGCGCAATAAGTTTACTGGCGGTAGCGCCATCGATAAGCAGTGATTGATAACAGCCCTCAGGGAACCCTGCTTCAAGAAACAGCGCTTCAATTTTCTTCGACATACCAAACACATTGCTGGCATGCTTCAACACCGTGGTATTGCCCGCCATAATATTCGAGACGCTATAACGGATCACTTGATACAGTGGGAAATTCCAAGGCTGGATCCCTAAGATCACACCTATGGGCTGATAAGTCACCAAGGCGTGCCCATCTTCAAAGAAACGGTGTTCATCTTCTAATTCTTTGGCGCCATGCTTGGCGGTGTAGCGGCAAATTTGCGCGCACAACGCCACTTCTTGTTTACCTTGGTCGGTGACTTTACCCATTTCCTCGGTCATTAAGGTCACCAAAGCGCTCTCATTTTGTTCGATCAGGTCGGCGAGTTTGTTCAGTTTCTCAGCGCGCTCTGAAAAAGACGTTTTGCGCCATTGGCCAAACGCATCATGGGCAGCATCGACTGCCTGCTCTGCTTGAAACTGTGATAATAAGGTGTACTCAGCTAATGGGTTACCATTACTTGGATTTACGGTTGTTACCGTCTTTGCCATAACCTTCTCCTTTAAATTTAATCGTCGAGCTTATGGGAGCAAAAACAGCACCAACTATTTAAACCTTTAAAAATCAACAAATTAAGCTGAAGCAGTGAAAATAAGTGGCTCTGTACCAGCAAGCACTACACACACTCAGTGAAGATTTTTCAAAAGCGCGCTTGAGCAATGCTGAGCCTATCTTTTGTTGCACTAAAAATAGGGTCAGATAAAATAGCCGCAAAACAAAGGAGTGTAAGATGTTAAAAAAATCTCTCAATATCGGCCTATTGGCTTTACTAGGCTCACCTTGGATGAGTGCCGCCGCACCCACACCTGATTTCGATGCCGCCTATGACGCCTTTGAGCAAGCTCTGCACACTGGCGAGAATGTGCAGCAACATGCACAAACCGCCTATGAGGTTGGCCTGAACACCTTTGGTGAAACATCGCCAGCTGTTGCTAAGTTAGCCATTAACTACGCCAACGCGATGGCCCCTTCACCCACTAATGCGCAGCAACGCGCGACCCTTTATAAGCAGGCGCTGACGATTTTAGAGCAGCAGCCTAACCCAGACCCGCTAAGCCTTATCGACCCGTTAATGGGCATCGCCAAAAGCGCGGATAAGGCACACACCGTTGAGAAGGCCATCGAACGTGCAATAGATATTGCAAAGCAGCAACAAAAAGCTAAATTGGTCGCCGATTTAAAAGTAGACGGTGCCGAAATTTACTTTCGCCGCTTGGACTTTGATAAAGGCCGTGCGGCGGTAGTCTACCTCAACGAAGCCGAAGCATACTATCAAGCGCATATCGCCGATGACACGGTCGAAATGATTAATGTCACCATGCTGTTAGGTGCGGTAGACAAAGCCCGAGGGCGTCGGCATACGGCCATTGAGCGTTTTAACAAAGTGGTCAATATTTTTGATGATAACTTTAGTTTCGACCACCCTGCTGAGCTGCAAGCTCATTCGCAGCTCGTCGCGCTGTATGAGCAAGAAGGTGAATCCGAGCAAGCCACTAAGCATTGTGTTGCCATCGCAAAAATGCGTCCGTGGGCGAAGAATCAAGAGCAAACCCCATTGTATCGCACTCCCCCGCGCTACCCCGCTATCGCCGTGCGCCAACACCGCGAAGGCTGGGTACAAATGGAGTTCACCGTGAACGAGAGCGGGTTTGTTGAGGATATCAATGTACTGGACTCCGACGGCAGTGCGGCATTTGAAAGAGCGGCGGTTAATGCCGTAAAACAATGGCGATACGCACCAAAGTTTGAAAATAATCAAGCTGTTAAAGCAAAAACCTCGGTCCAGCTTGATTTCAAAATAGGCTAATCACTCGGCCCTTGGAACATCGGGGCCTCCTACTTTTTACTTAATTTAGAAACAAATGTTAATTTAATGTTTATTTTTTGTTTATTCTCTTATAGTGTAATTCCACTGCCTTAATCAAAGGCAATATCGATGGCTTACAGGAGTATAAGCAGTTGTAGAGCCCGTGGAATGATTCAAATGGAGAGAACAATGAAAACACTTATTGCATCAGCCGCTCTACTGATTGGTGGACTATTTAGCGCCCAAGCAAGCGCCGACAGCATGGAATGTTATGTCGACACTCAGGCATACGACCAATTTACCCCTAACCGTTGTTTCGCACTGGTTTATGGTGCGAGATCAAGCACCGCCGTTTTTCGTGTGGTAGGGAACGGTTCACAAATCGACAGCGTTATTTGGTCTAATGCGGCCTCATCGTGCGGCACCTCGGGCACGTCGTGCTCTTTTGAAATTCGTGCTTTCCGCCCATATACAGCCGAAGCAACCATTCTTTACAGTAACGGCTCGTGGAGCAAAGTTTCAGCTACGGCGTCATTTGAAGACGGCCGATAGTTAACAGCAACCGTCACACGGTTGCAGGTACCTCGTTCATTGAATGGACACTTCGTGAATGTGCAAAAGCCGACTCGTTCGGCTTTTTTTATGGTTCACACAGCAAAAAACGCAGTCAGTTCTTTTTATCACGCTAAAGAGCAATAAAAACAAAGAGCCTGCTCTTATCAAGCGGTGTAGAAAAAATCGCCATCACTTCCTATTAAGTCATAAAACTGTCATTTAACTGCGGCATAATTGTGCGCAAATTATCAATATTAAGCAGGATATGGCGCAGTATCGCTCCCCTCTCGCTGTGTTCGCATTGCGAAGCGAAGGGTTATTATCAGATTTCGAAACTTTGGCTGCCCGGCCAACCACTCTGGGCGGTGTGGGTGTGCCTGTGCAATTGCTGTGTCGATTGCCCAGCAGTGCGCAGCAAGGCGATGCGCTGCAGGCTAGTATCACCTTTGCACAGCAACGTGATGCCCAACTTTTGGCGCATCAGCCATTGCATTACAAAGATATCGACAGCGGTATGGTGGCATTGACCCTCTGCGCGCATAGCACGATGCAGGGTGAGTGTGAGTATGAACATGCACAGTTGCAACTTACGCTGCATGGCCTGCACAACACCGTAAAAGAAAGCGCGCAATACACCGTGCATATTCATCCGCAAGCGCAGTTAAGCTCGCCACAAATGGTGAATTGCACCGGCCTGCGCCAACGCCTGGGCCAGTATTGTCAACGCCTTTGGCGCAGCACGGCGTCAGTCGGGAAAGCTTAATTTACCCATAGAGATTTGCGGCATCCCCTCTATGGCCGCTGCTTTCGCTGGCTGACCGGCAAGGGTTTCATTGGCGAGTAAGGCAAACAACACCGCCTCTTTGGCGTCTGGGTTCATGCCCAGCTGTGTCAGTGAATCTAGCTGCACCTGTTCACCGCTGAAATAGGCAATGCGCGCCATTAGCAATGGGTTGTGCACACCGCCGCCACTGGCATAGACATGCAGCGGACCGTGGGATTTCGCCAACCGTGCTAACTGCGTTCCTACTTGATAAGCCGCAAACTCACATAAGGTTGCCAGCACATCTTCATGAGCTAGGTGCGTTTCTCCGAGTGCAGCTTGGCACTGTGCTAAATAGGCAAGATTAAACACTTCCGGCCCCGTGGTTTTGGGCATAGCGGCGTGCAAAAAAGGGTGCTGCGAGAGCTTCGCCAAAAGAGGCTCATGCACCTGCCCCTGCCGCGCCAGGGTGCTATTTTCATCGAATTGTCGTGGCGCAAAATAGCGCTGCACGTAGGCATCTAGCATGGTATTGCCAGGGCCAAGATCAGCACATAGCGTATCGCTCAACTCCCCGGCCTTGGGCAGCAAGGTAATATTGGCAATGCCCCCTAAATTTAACAACACCCGATGCTCATCGATGCTAGCAAAGTATAGGTAATCGCCATACGCGGCCAAAGGCGCGCCTTCACCGCCTGCGGCGATATGCTTTTGGCGAAAATCACTGATAGTCAAAATACCGCTGGTGCAGGCAACATGGCAGCCATCGCCAATTTGTAAGGTGGCATTAGGGTAACCATCCAAACCATGCTGAGCTTTAGGGCAGTGGTACACGGTTTGCCCGTGACTGGCAATGGCATCGACCTCATCCGCATTGACCTGCCACTGTGCTAAACATTGCTTGACCAACTGGCCGTGCAAGCGCCCCACCCACGCATTTAATAAGGTGAGGTGTTGTAAATCGATATCGCGCTTGGCGAACACTTGACGCAGTCGTTGGGAATACTCTTTCGGGTAGGCACAGGTGGTGAAATGTTGCACCTTAATACGGGTATCGCGACCCGCGCCGCTGATTTGGCACAAGGCTACATCCAACCCATCCATGGATGTGCCACTCATCAGGCCAACAATCGTGCGCTGCGGCTTGGCACTGAGCTCATATAGGGCATGAATATGTGGATGCATAAGGGCTCCATGGAATAATTTATGACAACAAAATAGCCTGTTTATTGTCATCATTCAATCTTTACGCTGCGGATGACATTGCCATGTTTTAGGCGTAAGCTAAGAGTCGGAAATCCTCAAAAACAAGCAGTTAGCCCCTGGGTTAATGATACCCAAGTGCATTTAAGCGTTACTGGGCGTGCATTTGGGTATGCAATTTTTGAGGAATAAACCATGAACCAAGACTCTGTGGAGCGTATAATTGTTATTGGCGGTGGTGCTGGCGGACTCGAGCTGGCAACCGGTCTAGGAAAGTCTCTAGGCAAAAAAGGCCGCGCTGAAATTGTACTCATTGATAGAAATCGCACCCATATATGGAAGCCGCTGCTGCACGAAGTCGCGACGGGCTCTCTTGACGCCAGTTTAGATGGCGTGGTGTACTCCGCCCATGCCGCCAAGCACCATTTTCAATTCCAGCTTGGCACCTTCTGCGGCCTAGACCGCGATAGTAAACACATTACCTTAGCCCCACTTCGCGACGAACGCGGTAACGCTATTCTCCCCGAGCGTACTCTCAGCTACGACAAGCTGGTAATTGCCATTGGCAGTGTCAGTAACGATTTTAATACCCCTGGGGCGCAAGAGCATTGCTTCTTTTTAGACTCGGTCAAAGGAGCGGAGCACTTTCAACATACCTTATTGGACAGTTTTACCCGTTTACAGCAAGGCGAAAGCGATAAAAGTGCGCTTAATGTGGCGATTATCGGCGCTGGCGCAACCGGTGTGGAACTCTCCGCCGAGCTTTACCATGTTACCAATTTGCTCAAAGCCTATGGCCTTAATAAAGTCTCCAAAGAACGTTTAAAAATTCATTTACTGGAAGCAAGCCCACGCATCTTACCGGCTCTGCCAGATAAAATCGCAATCAAAGCCAGCAAAGAGCTGCAAAAAATTGGCGTACAGTTGCACCTTGGACAAATGGTAAAAGGTATCGACGAACACGGTATTGATGTCGGCGATGAACGTTTGGATTGCGATATAAAGGTATGGGCCGCCGGTGTAAAAGCGCCCGATTTCTTACGCGACTTAAATACTTTTGAGCTTAATAAAAACAACCAAATTTTGGTTAATCAGTACTTACAGGTGCGCGGCGATGACACGCTTTTTGTGATTGGCGATAGCTGCGCTTTTGAGCAGCCAGATGGCAGTTTTGTGCCGCCGCGAGCACAGTCTGCGCACCAAATGGCCAGTAATGTACTTGCGAATATTAAACGTCAATATAAAGGTCAAGCGCTGCGTCCATTTCACTATAAAGACCATGGTTCACTGGTCAATTTAGCGCGCTTTAGCGCGGTCGGGAACCTCATGGGTAATTTAAATAGCAATGTGTTTATCGAAGGTAAACTGGCGAGGTGGATGTACATGAGCTTGTATCGCATGCATCAACAAGCAGTGCATGGCACATTAAAGATGATGGCCTTATGGATAAGCGAAAAAATAACGCGGGTGGTACGACCAAAGATGAAGCTACACTAAAGTATCACGTTGTTAGGGGTGCGCGGCACCGAGCTGGTTTTGCAATAACGCCGTGATAGCCTGTTGCTGCGCTGTGATGGCTTGGTTGAGCTCGCGCATAAAGCCTGTGTTACTCAGCTGATGGCTAATCAGAAAATGAATGGGTTGTGCCGAGACTACCTTGGGGTGCAGCATCAGTTGCGCGCCGCCATACTCGCTCAATAAATGCTTGGCGACCTGCTCATCCTCTATGGTGACATCAGCACGGCCCGCTTTAAGCATTAAGTAACGCTTCACCGGCTCACTCACGGTTTGAATTTGCTGTTGATAACGGCTTTGTTGCACCAGCGTTTCCACTTCTTCACCATAATAAGCGCCTGGCGTGTACACCAGCGTTAGGCCACTTTGCAGCATAGCCTGTAAATCGGCCAAAGCAGATGCTTGCACTCGCTCGCTCACAACCAAACGCACGATTTCTTGCCGATAAGGTGCGCTAAATTGGCCGATGTCTTGGCGATAAGCGGCGAAACTCACCCCACTGAGCAAGTCAATTCGCCCAGCGCGCAGCTCGTTCATAGACCGCCCGGCACTGGGCAAACGCACGTAGTCAAAACAACGGCCCATACTTTCAAGTAATAAAGTAATGATGGCCATGTCTAAGCCGCTGATATGGTCATTCTCAATCGAAATATAAGGCGGCCACTCGCTGTTTACGCCAACTCGAATAGGGTTTGTGCACTGGCCAAACGCGGTGCTAGAGAAAAGTAAAATAATAAGCAGAAATTTGCCCACGCACATCTCTGTGGAAACAACCTTAAGTATCCTTGAGTATGGTGGCGAACATGAAAAAGGGCAACTTTCGTTGCCCTTGGTCTCTCAAGTAGGAATCTTATTTATAGCTGGTTCCACACAGCAGCAACACCAGGCTCTTCACCTTTTGTCCACCACTTAGCTTCAAAACGTGCGCCGTTATAAGACACAACATCACCGGTGTTGTAGATAGACGAGGCACTCCAAACTAGGTCGCCGTTACCGTCTGTAGGTGCTGATACTGGCTCCCAAGGACCACCCAAGTCAGGTTGGTCGCCTTGAGTCCACCATTTAGCACGGTACTCAACACCGCCATAGATCACGGTATCACCACCGGTATACACAGCTTGTGCATCCCAGGTGTCACCCGGTGTGGTGGCGCCTGAATCGGTCACCGTAACGACAAAGCTCTGGCTGCTGCTGGCTTGACCATCACTGACTGTCACTGTGACGGTATAGCTAGTATCCGCATCCACAGGGTCCGCACTCAGTGTCGCACTGGCACCGCTGCCAGAAAGCGTCAACCCGGCTGGTACGTCCCAGCTGTAAGTCAAAGCGTCATTGTCAGCATCGCTGGCAACCACGTTAACGGCTAGGCTTGCGCCCTCTTCCATACTGGCATCAGCGATAGCATCAACCACAGGTGCAGTGTTGCTGCCGCTGCCATCCGCTACAACATTAACACTAACCACTTTACTGACCGTGTCTTTGCCATCAGAAACCGAAACAGTCGCACTGTACTGCGTGTCTTGGCTTACTTGCGGCGCATTGATCACTAAGGTCGCTGAGTTTGCACCGCTCACGCTTAGCGCGCTATCAGCCTGCCAGCTAAAGCTGAGCGGGTCATTATCACCGTCAGTGGCTGAGGCAGTAACTGACACTGAGCCACCACTTTGCACTGTGACACTGCTGTCTACACTGAGCACAGGGCGTTGGTTGGCCGGCGGTACATCACCTAAACCTTCATGCATAGCATTAAGAATATCGCCATTATCGGCATCAATTTCCCATGCGAACAAACCACCGAGGTTATGCTGTTGCACGTATTGACCTTTGGCCATGACTGTTTGCGGGGTGTCTAAAGTGATCAGCTTACCGCTGCTGCGGTTCCACACATAAGCCGCTTGTGCTTGCGCATCATAACCCGCTTCAAAACCGTTAATACCTTGGAAGTTCGCACCGAGCATATTAGCTTTTACGCCTTTATAATCAATGACTCCGTCTTCCCATACACCTTGTGCTGTGGTGCCTTTAAGCGGTCCATTACCAGATGCGGTCATCGGGTTGCCTGCGGTACTCGCGTTTTCAGGATACACGCCTTCCCAACCACGTCCGTACATAGCCACACCCGCCACTATTTTTTGCGATGGCACGTTTTGCGCTAGCAACAGCTGAATGGCGTTATCCATGGTGTAAGCCGGGCCTTTATAAGGCTGGCCGTTTTCATCAGTGCCGGAGCCGTCACATTGACCTGGGCGGAAGTGTTCACCACAATAAACGGCCGTTTGGTGTCCGGTCACATTACTCCAAGCCCCATAAAAGTCATAGGTCATGGCAAAGATGTAATCCATGTACTGCGCTGCGGTAGCATAGTCAACATCTTCAATCTTGTCGTAACCAGCACCGATGGCTGAAGTCAGCTCATACTGGCGGCCTGTTTCCGCTTCCAGCTCATCGAGCATGACGCGTAACTCGCGCATCAACGCAATGTAAGTAGCGCCATCGGTGGTTGGGTCGCCAAGGTTCGGGTTAGCACCATCACCCCCTGGGAATTCCCAATCAATATCAACCCCGTCATAGAACTTCCACGTTTTAAGGAACTCTTTCATCGATGCCACGAAGGTATCGCGGTTGGCTTTATCGGTGAAATAGTAGAACGGATCAGAGAGTGTCCATCCCCCCACTGAAGGCACGATTTTCAGATCTGGATAACGCTGCTTCAGCGCCATTAACTGTGCATAAGTACCACGAATAGGGTCATCTGCACTGACACCCGGTAGGGCTTTTTGCACTGCCGCCCACGGATCGTGAATAACCACCTCAAAGTCTTGTGAACCCTGACAAGCGGTATCAAGCGCACGCTTTGGCCCGCCAGTCAGTGAGTCATTCGGGCCACAAATCGGAATAAAGCCGTATAAAATGTGGCTAAGGTTTTGTGCTGGCATGTTAGTGACATCATAGTCACGACCATAAATGCCCCACTCTACAAAGTAGGCCCCTGTAACCATGCCTTGCTTTAAGCCATAGTCTTTGTTGTTAGGATCATAATCCATCGGTAACGGTGCTAGATGCGCGCCATCGGTATCGGCAATGACGATGGGCTTGCCATCACTGCGCGCACACACGGTGCCTTCACACAATTCAACATACAAGGTATGACGGCCAGCCTTGTCATACGGGAAAGTGATCACGCCACTTTTAGTGCCCGCTGGCAGCGCACCAGAGTTCACAACTTGGTCATCAAAATACACTTTATAGTTGTCACCGCCATCACCACTCCAGGCATTCCACTCGATGTTGATGTTGACTTGGTCTTGGCGACGCACCAAGGATTTATAGCCACCTGTGCCTTCTAAATCTACTTCAACAAAGGAGTACTCTTGTGGCTCCCAGTTTAAGCTCGGTGTCGAAGGCGCGGCAACGGCGACACCCGATGCCATGGCCAGCGTAATCGCTGCGGTTAATTGAGTTAATTTCATATCTTTCTCTTCTTGTTGTCTTATTAAAGGCTAAGCACGACGCATAGGTACTTGCCCGACTAGCGGCAATTTAGGCGCCTCCGTGTGTCCATCATCGCCATTGTTTACTGCTTAAAGTGCTTGCCAAACGGAGGCCTGACCCGGGGTATCCCCTTGAGTCCACCACTTGGCTTGGTATTGTTGCCCTTGATAGAGCACCCTCGCGCCACTTTCATAAGCGCGCTGACTATCCCATTGTGCGCTGCCAGCATCTTTACTCAGCGTTTGCCATGCCGAGGATTGATCGGGTTGTTCACCTTGATTCCACCACTTCGCCTCATAGTCGCTGGCGTTGTAGCTCACCTTGTCGCCCGCTACATAAGTAGCACTGGCCTGCCACGCAGGGTAACTTGGATCAGGGTTAGTGCTGGTATCGGTAACGGTGACGACAAAGCTTTGGCTGGTACTGAGCTCACCATCTGAGACAGTGACAGTAATGGTGTACGGGGTATCGATATCGACATTGGCAGCGGTGATCGTTAGGTTGGCACCCTCACTGCTCATAGTCAGTGGTGCTGGCACATCCCAGCTGTAGTTCAGGGTACTTTGCTCATCGTCAAAAGCATGCACATGAACGACACTGGATTGTCCTTCAGCCAAAGTAATGTCATCAGGCTTAACCACAGTGGGCGCACTATTGCCTGGTGCCTGTTGCACACTCAAGCTATAGCTGTAGTTGGCATTGGTGGTGTATACCTGATTTACCAGCGGGTCACCGCTTTGGTAGACCACTTGACCTTGCTGGTCTTGCAAACCAATTTGCATATATTGGCTGTAGTCGAGATTAAGCATAGCCGCGAGGTCTTGCTGCCAGCTTGCTTGGTTATCGGCGCTGACGGCAAACATTTGGTTAACTAGCTCTTGACCGCTCTCGTCAAATAGCCGCACCCAAATAGAATCACCCACCGCCGGTGTTTGACCTTGTTGCAAGTAGTAACCAATGCTTTGCCACTGGCTGGGATCACTAGGCCCGCCATCACGCACTATGGTGATGTCACTACAGTTGTAAAACCCCTCTCCAGCTGCGTCATCACGCTGCCAGCGTGTGTACAAGATGGCATCACCTTGGCGCTCAGCGGGAATAGCGACATTCATTTCATAGTAGCGATGACCCTCAGCGTCCTTGATAAAGTCGATATTGCCCACTTCTTGCACCAGCTCTAGATCGCTCCAAGCAAGTGTTTGCGTGGCGCCATCAAACCCGGGTTTGCTTAGGTAAAACTTCCAAAAGCTGGGGTTATGTGGAGTGGTCGCACGAAAGCGCACCTTAATCTCGCCATTAGCATTGGGGGTCACGTCACTGCGTTGCCAATGCGGTGAAGGTAAATTCATACCGCGCTTGTTGGTGTCTCCAGCGGCGCATAAGGTGCCATCGGGAACGCTGGCCTCAACCGCTGCTTGGTTGTAGTAATCAGCGGTGTTAACGGCAAATTCATGTTCTTGAATAAACTGAAAGTGCCCTGATTCCAAATAGGCTGCGCGACACGCCAAGTTAGGAATGTTGGAACCATCTTCTGGCCACCAATAACCGCCCTGAGCCTGACAAATAGCTTGGCGGGCCTTCGGGCTATCCATGTAACCATGAGCATAAGCTTGGCTGGCGCTGAGCGCAGCACCAACAGCTAGCGCTGACACAGCCAGTGATAATAATTTCGCTTGTGGTGTTCTCATATCAATGTCCTCGTTGACAAAAGAGACCCGAGGCAGCCCTTGCAGGGAGGGCATGGGGCCGCCTCAAGTCTAAGATGGCGAGTTACAGGCTACAGACCTGATCCCAATCGGCGCTGCTACCCGGCTCAGCAGATGTCCACCACTTCGCCTTATAGACAGCATTACCGTTGACCATTAAGTCGCCACCCGCAGCATGGCTAGGGTTGCCGGCGTAGTCACTTTGTGGCCAGTTAGGATAAACGGGGATATCGGCAATCGCGGTGCCTTCACACGTACCATCGCCGCTGCCATTGCCACCGCCAGTGTCGCCGCCGCCTGTTCCAGGCTGGGCATCAGGAAGGTGCGGGTATTGCGATTTAAAGGCATAGGTTTTGCCATTTTTCTCGATGGTAAAGTTTGCAGGACCGGTAATAGGCATGTAATACATTACCTGCGCATTCACCGTGTCACCTGGAGCAAAGGCTTTCTCTTGTCCGCCCCATTCGTTGGTCAACGTGATTGAGAAACGGTGGAACTCATTCTCAAAACCACCGATATTGTTACCTGCTGCATTCGAGCCATTGACGTCGACCGCCATGCCCAATTTCTCTTGTGCGTTCCAGTTAGACTTGAAAATGGCGGAGGTCGCCACTGGCACATCGAAAGAAATCTTGGCACCACTTAAATCAATGTTTGAGTTGTTAGTGAAAGCAAAGGTTGGAGCAATCGGGTAGTTGTCATCACCGACTGGAAAGTCCTTGGCTTCAAAGCTCACATCAACCGCTTCTGTTGGCACTACAAAATTAGTATTGCCTTGGTCAATGCTGTACGGCACGCCGCTTTGATTAAACTGATTATAAGCAAGGGTAGTGAGCGTTGAGCCCATGAAGTACTCGCCCTTGGCCTGGTCATAATCATAGTCACCCGCCAATTCCCAGAACATAATGCCACCAATGCCTTGGTCGATAACGTATTGCACTTTAGTGGCCATTGATTCCTCGTCTTCCATAGACAAGAACACATTTTTATCGGCATTCCATAACCATGGCGCAACGGCCACGTTGTCATAATGACGCGTGTAGGTGCCAATCAGCTGATCATCTGGATCGGTTTGTGGCGTTAGGCCATAGGTTGCGCCATAGCTTGGGTAAATGCCGTTTTCTAAGTTCTTGGCATGCCAAAGAGGGTTAGAGCCTGCTGGCATTTCTTCGCCATTGGCATCTTTATCGTGCCAAAGGTTATCAATGCCAATGGCACCGTTACCGCATTTGTTTTGCTCGCCAACGCCCGTGCCTGCTGGACACTCGCTTTGGTTCGGCAGCGCCGCCTGGCCCCACAATCCATTGGTGCCACCTTGTACGTCTTTAAAACCACGGGTGTAATAAGGAATACCAATATTGATACGCCCGGCCGCTAGCGCGCCACGGAAATAGCGTACCGCCCAATCGGTGTTCAAATAGCCAATGCCTTCGAACTCCTTGGTGCTGTATACATTCCATTGTGCCAACTCCGAGTCTTCACCGGTGTCGTACAATGCCGCATTGTGCCCGACATGAGAGTTCCACGCGCCGTGCAAGTCGTAAGACATGATGTTGACGTAGTCTAAGTATTTAGTGACCTGGAAGGTCTCCATACCCCGCAGTAGGTAGCCCGATGACGGTGAAGCAATCGTGAGCATATAGTGCTGACCATCTTGTTCACCCGCTTTATCAAGCTCTTCACGTAACACCTTCATCAATTCTTTGTAAGATGCATTGAGACTAGCGCGCAAAGGGTTGGAGATAGCAAAGTCATCTGGGTGACCAGAGTCCTTCATTGACGATGGGTATTCGTAGTCAATATCCACACCATCGAAATCGTAGGTACGAATAAATTCAACCGCACTTTGTGCGAACGCGGCAATACCTGCGTGATTAATTGAGCCATCAGCATTGGTGGTCATAGTGTAGAAGCCACCGCTGTTGACGCGGTTGCCATTTTCGTCAAAATAACCGCCAGTTTCAGCCCAGCCACCAACAGAGATCAGCGTCTTCACGTCTGGGTATTGTTTCTTGTACTTATTAAGTAGGTTGAAGTGACCTTTGTACGGCAGGCTTGGGTCCATTTCAGCGCCCGGTTCACCTGGCCATTCCATGTTGGTTGCTGGATTGCCTGGGGCACTGGGATTGCCGATGGACAACTTATTGTTGGCATCAACGTGTGCGAAGGCATAGTTAATATGGGTAATTTTATCCCATGGAATATCGTCAACTAAATAACTAGGTTGCTCATTGGCGCCGTTACGCCAACTGGTAAAGTAACCAATGATACGACGTGGGTGATCTGGGCCCATGAGCTCACGGCCGTCTTGATCATAAATAGTACAATACGGCGTGTTCACTCCCGGCGTTTGGTATAAACCTGCTGGGCGACAAGCGTCAACGCCAGTTCCTGGCTCAGACACATCTACCACATTGATCACTTGAGTGGCCGTCCCCGTGGCCCCTTGATCGTCAGTCACATTGAGTACGAATTCAAATTGCCCCGTTGCTGGAGCCTGCCAAGTGTAAGCTTCACTGGCGTTTGCTGAACTCAGCACTTGGGTGCCATTCTCACTGAATGTCAGCGCGGTGACTTGGCCATCGCTGTCCGTGCCGCTGAGGGTAAAGTTCAAGCTATCTCCCACCATCACTTGCGTGGGCAGATTAGCAATTTGAATGCTTGCGCTTGGCGCTTCATTCACGGGGGTGCCGCCGCTTACGCTAACAGCATTAGCAAGAGCTGTAGATAGCGCGCCCTGATCGTCTGTAGCCACAGCGCTTATGGTCGCGTCGCCGGCTACAGCTTGCCACGTAGTGCTAAATGGCGCGGTGGCATCAATCGCGATAGATTGATTATTAACGAAGAATTCTACCTGGCTAACTTGACCATCACTATCACTGGCTGACGCCTCGATGATAACGCTGTCATTTTCAGCAAATTGACTGCCTGCAGCGGGGCTCAACGAGGTGACCTCTGGCGCCTGGTTGACAGCGCTGTCACAAGCACCCAAAAGAGTCCAGTCTTGCCATTGTCCAGAATTCTCCACAGGATTCGTTTGCGTCCACCAGTTCGCCTCATAGGCACTGTTTTGGGCCTGGACTTGGGTTCCGCCAACGTAAGCGTCACCACTTTGCCATTGGGCTAAATTGCTGCAATCAACAGCAAAAGCACTGGTGCTGCTCATACCTAAGCTGGCAAAACACATCGCCAGGGCGCTGCGTTTAAAGCCGCTTTCGCGCATACTTTGTTTACTCATTTTGTTCTCCACGACGTAAGGTTTGTTGCGTTATTTTTATAACAATATATTTACAATGCTTTTAAAACTTATCACACCTATCCGGCTCTTCAAGCAATAGTCGACCACTTTTTAGACGTTTTAGTTCTAGAAGAACCGTTTGTTTATTCGAATAAATTGCTAAAAACGGGGGTAAGCATGCCACTTTATTCATTCAGTTTTTTGTAAGTTTGTACCTCAAAGCCGCGTGGAGTCTAGCAATCACAAAATGAACAAAAGATTAACCTTTGGTAAACAATTAGAGTTATATTGGGTACATATTTATTTCGTCTAGTTTATAACCAAAACAGTTTTTTAATAGCTTTGATGATAGAAAATGCAAAGAGTTATGCAATTTTGAAATATGACATTAACGTCAACGTTAATGCTTCTGCACACGTTGGTGGTTTTTACTTGCCGTTCACAAGCACTGGGCAAAGGGTTGACGGGGGAGTTAAGTGAAGCGTGAGCTAACAGATTCACCGCCATAAGCGTTACTCAGGCGGTGATAGGCCTAGTCAGCACGCTAGCGCGCTGACAGTTTAGGTATTAATCATGTGAGCGAGAGAAACGCACCACCAGCTCACAGAGTTCATCTGATACAGTTGTTAAGCGAGTAATAGCTTGTTGCGCTTGATCCGAGCTTTGCTGACTATCATCAGCCAGGCCGGCAATACTGACCACTTGCTGGTTAATATCCTCAGCCACATGAGCCTGCTCTTCAACAGCCGCTGCCATTTGATTCGCCATGTCGTTAATGTTGGCCACCGCCTGAGCAATACCACTGAGTTTTTCGGTGCTTAGTTGCACTTCATCAAGGCCTTGTTGCGACTCTTTACGCCCTTGCTCAGCAATAGTGACCGCCTGCTCACTGCGGCTATTGAGCTCGCTAATGATCCCCTGGATCTCCCCGGTCGATTTCTGTGTGCGTTGTGCAAGTTGCCTTACCTCATCAGCTACCACCGCAAAGCCTCGGCCTTGCTCACCAGCACGTGCCGCTTCAATCGCCGCATTGAGTGCCAATAGATTAGTTTGCTCAGCAATTTGTTCAATCATTTGCGCCGCTTGCGCAATCAAGGCTGACTGCTCTGAGACCCCCTGTACCGAGTCACCTATTTGCTGCACCGTGTGCCCCAAGGTTTCAATAGATTGACGAGTTTTATCTGCCACTGCGGCACCTTCTGAGGCTAAATCATTGGCCTCGCTGGCTTGCTCAGAGGTCAGCTGTACATTTTGTGATACTTCGCCAATGGTGGCCGTCATTTCGTTCATTGCCGTGGCGACTTGCTCGGTTTGCTGATGCTGAGCGTCTATTTTCTCCCTCGCATCGACCGACATTGAATAGCTGCTGCTGGCATCTGCAGCAACACGGTTCGCGGCATTGTCGATACGCGTTAAGATGGTATTTAAATGCGCCCTGTCTGATTTCACCGCTACGCTTAAACGCCCCAAAGGGCCACCATGATCGCAGTAGCTTTGCACCGCAAGTGGGTCGCAGAAGCGATCGCCTATGAGTGTGTCTAAGCGTTTTTTCAAACGCACCCGGGAAAAGGTATTAAATCCGGCAAACACTAATACACTCACTAAGGCCACCGCCTCGGCGGCGACAGTGTTGCCACTTAGGAAGATAATAAAAGCGACTGCGAGGGCAAGGCCCAAGGCATAAAATTCAGTATTGTTAGGCAGCGTGAACGTGCTTTTATTGCCTCTGATGCGCGCGTAAAGTGCCTCTGCGCGGGCAACATCCTCACGTCGTGGGCTGGTGCGTACCGATTCATACCCTACCACTTTACCTTGTTCGGTAATGGGCGAAACATGGGCATCAACCCAGTAGTAGTCACCATTCTTACAGCGGTTTTTTACTAGCCCCATCCATGCTTTACCTTGCTTTAGGTAACTCCACATTGTTTTAAACGCCGCAGGTGGCATATCGGGATGGCGGACAATATTGTGAGGTTGGCCAACCAATTCGTCGCGGCTAAAGCCACTGATATCGACAAACGCTTGGTTACAATCAAGGATAGTGCCGTTTAAATCAGTGACGGAAATGAGCTTTTGCTCGGGAGGAAAACGCTTTTCACTAGCGGTGATGGGTTGGTTATTTCTCATTAATGATTCCCTGTTACGACGCTCGTGCCATGCTGCACGTATAAAACTCTATATTAACAAAAACTTATACTTCATAGATAGCATTTGCTTGGCAAAAAACTAGCAGCTGCGATACTAAACAGTGATGGTGTTGTAAGCTGCTGTAATTTATTACTTAGTTCAGTCTAGTTAAGCTCTGCGCGAAATAGCAAAGAATTCGCTGGGTACAGAGCCGTTGTCGGTCAGTTTTGCATAAACAATACATCTTATCGGTAAGTTGTTTACCTTTGTTCACCCTAGGTAAATTATTGCGTAGACGCATTACCCAGGAATGTGACATAATAGCGACAAACTCACCCTAAAGAATTAGTTTCAACAGCAGCAGTTTGTAGCAACCTATTAAAGGGCTTACCCAGCCGCACATCGTCACTTGGTTTAAGTTAATTGGCAGTATTACTATTGACTAAATGTAAATTTGTTTTCACTGTGGTTGTTGCTCTGGTTGTCTCGGGTTTAATAGCGCAGCCTACAAGAGCAGTTGCACCCACCCACTTCGAACAGTCAATCGCTTTTTATTACGGCGAAGTTGACTCCGTGCGCGAGCTTATAAGCTATCAGCGGGTTGTGGTGTCACCGGAGCAGCTGTCAAAACGCCAGTTACAGCAATTAAAAAATGCCAATACGCAAGTGTATGCATATCTCAGTGTGGGGGAATACCTAGGCGCAGATCCCCGGCTTTTAGACGCCGCAAGCATGGGCCGTAACAGCGCCTGGCAAGCCGAAATTATGGATGCGGCATCGCTTGTGTGGCGTCAACATCTGCAACAGCAAACTGAGCGCTATCAGCGCCAGGGATTCAGCGGTGTTTTTCTCGATACCTTAGATAGTTATCAACTTGCACTACCTCGCGAGCAACATGCCTCGCAACAACAAGCGCTTGTCTCGCTCATCGATAATATCGCCACATCACTGCCAGTGATGCTCAATCGCGGCTTTGAATTGGTCGACAAGCTGGCCCAGTCGCCGCAAGCGGTGGTCGCCGAATCACTGATGTACGGCTTCGATATAACCAAGAATGACTATACTCGCCAAAGCGATAGCGATATCCAGTGGCTTCGCACCAAGCTTGAGCACATTGAGGGCTTGGGCATTGAGGCCATTGTGATTGACT
This sequence comes from Pseudoalteromonas sp. CNC9-20, assembly GCF_022347875.1. NCBI lineage: Bacteria > Pseudomonadati > Pseudomonadota > Gammaproteobacteria > Alteromonadales > Pseudoalteromonadaceae > Pseudoalteromonas > Pseudoalteromonas sp. CNC9-20. The sequence continues at coordinate 722,443 of NZ_JAKRFS010000002.1, forward strand.
ACCTGCCAGCGGGTGTAGAAGCCAGAGTCGCGGCAGCAAAAGAAATCGCTGCTTTAGGCTTCACCCCCTATGTCAGCGACGGCTTATTGCAGCAGTTTGGGGTCTCTTTGCACTACCCTGTTCGTCGGCGAGTACTGGGGGTCTATGACTCGAGCGTAGTGCTTAAAAAGCAATCTGCGTGTCATAAATATTTAGCCACCTTAATCGAGTATCAAGGCTATGTTCCCCAATGCGTTGATATTCGTGATGGTCGCCTTACACAACTTGACTTGAATCGGTTCGCCGGCGTCGCGTTTTGGCTCCCCCAAGCCAGTTATCAGCATTTAGATGCACAACAGCTGCTACTGCGCAGTATTTCTCAGCGGCCAACAGTCATTATCGGTGAGCTTCCCGATGATGAAGCCTTGCTAGCGCGTTTAGGGATACGTGAAAACGGCAGTTACATCGGCGCGCTTGAAAGTAGCGGAGCCAAGCTCACCTACCCTATGCCCCATGCTGCGCCCAAACAATTTCCTCGATATCAGTTAATGGACTCGCGCACACCGGCGTTAGTGAGCATTAATGATAGCCAAGGCAATACGGGCGTGGGCGTAGCGCGTATGCCCTGGGGTGGGCTGTTTCTTGAACCTCTGACGGTCCAAGAGTTAATAGGCGATCGCAACCGTTGGCCACTAGAGCCATTTGCGCACCTAATGCCACTGTTTTCTCTTGCTGCTATTCCGGTGCCCGATGTCACCACAGAATCCGGGCTGCGCATCGTTACCGCGCACATCGATGGCGATGGTTTCCCCTCAGTCGCTTGGCTTCCTGGGCGCCCCTATGCTGGCGCATCAATACTCAATAATGTGCTGAAAAAATCGCCCCTCCCCCATACGGTTTCAGTGGTTGAAGCGGAAGTTGCTCCTCATGGCTTATACCCTGACATTGCCAATGAACTAGAGGAAATAGCGCGGCAAACCTTCGCGCTTGATAACGTTGAAATTGCTTCGCACACCTTTAGCCACCCTTTCTTTTGGGACGACCGTATTGATGCGAAAGAAAAGCTCTACGGCGATTCCTTACCGGTCCCTAATTACACCCTTGATTATGACCGTGAAGTGTTTGGCAGTGTGCGTTATATCAACGAGCATCTAGCCCCTAAGCATAAGCAAGTAGAGGTGTTCTTGTGGTCTGGCATGGCCGACCCAACCGCTGATGTCATTGCTAAAACCAGGCAACTCGATTTATACAACGTCAATGGCGGCAACACCTATGTACTCAACGACAACTACTCTATTGCCCAAGTATATCCACACCTAAACTGGTATAAAGACGGCATTCAAGTCTACGCTGCGGTGATGAACGAAAATCTCTACACAGAGCTGTGGACTGAAAACTACCGAGGCTTTGCCCGTGCCAGCGAAACCTTTGAATTACTCGGTGCGCCACGACGCTTAAAGCCTGTGAGCATTTATTACCATATGTATTCCGGGGTTTATCCTGCTTCTTTAGGCGCATTAGATCACCTCTATGATTGGGTAGAGAAGCACGAATTAACACCACTGTACTTAAGCGAATACGCCCACCGTGCGCGCACGCTTTATGAAACTGGGGTAGCTCGCGCCATTGATGATGATAACTGGCATATTACCAGTACCGGCGTGAAATCGTTGCGTATCGCTAGCAATCGACTGCCAGATGGTGACAGTAAAGGCATCGCAGGGGTCACCCCAGGCCCGGATGGCAACTACATCACCTTAGTACAGCCACGCTCAACTTTATCGCTTAGCCAAGGCGATGCGGCGGCGTTTTCTAACCGTGCCTATTTAGCTAAAGCCAACGCGGTGATTGAACACTGGCAGTGGCAAGGAGCGAGGTTACGCTTTACGGTGCTGGCTCATCGTGATTTGCAACTAACGTTAGATAATGTCGCTTCATGCCAAGTAAACAAGCTCAGCGACCCCGCGCTTACGCTTGATAAAGCAGCTAATCAATGGACAATTCGCAGCTCTAAGCGTGGACGCTACCATGTTGAGCTCCATTGCCCGGGGCAGGGTCAATAACGATGAACCCGCCAGCGCGTATTCACACCAAGGGCGACCCTCGCGGCGACAAGCGTATCGTGTTGATGAGTCGTCGTGCGCTGATCACCCTTGCAACGGTAACGTTGGCGCTGTTGTGGATACTGCAACCCAATCGCGCTCTGCTGATTGATATGCTTGAAGACGCGCAAGACCCCACAGTGGCCATCGCCTTCTTGAACGTGCTTAAAAGCAACCAAGTACCAAGTTTAAAACTGGATTTAACCCTCGCAAAGCAACACTTCAAGCTCGATCAATATCATCAAAGCTTGGCCCAGCTAACACCGCTGACTAAATTTGCCGACTCCGCTATACTTGCGCAAGCGCAAACGCTCTACGCCGATAGCCTACTGCGACTGATACAGCGCCAAGACCCAACGGCGCGCAGACAATTAATCGATTATTTAAACGCCCTAGTGCCAGAGCTTAACTCATCACAACGCCAACACTTTGCCAGCTATGCCTTGCAAATAGGCGAGCCTCGCCTTGCTTATCAGCTGCTAAGTCAACAACAAGGTGAACATCAGGCTTTATTGTCTTTAGCGTTGCAGGCGGGGCTTAAAGAGCGGGCTATTTTTCACAGCCAAGCCTTGTACGAGCAACAACCCTCCGATGCGCACTTTGAGCAGTTACTTGGGTTATATAGCGCCCAACAACACTGGCAACAAGGTGAGGCGCTTATTCGCCGCCATCAGCATCAGTGTGACAACACCTGTTTGCAGTTGAGTATTAATTTTTTACGGGCCGCCAACAAGCCAACGTTAGCAGCCCAATTAAGTGCGAGTAAGGCCCAACAAAGTACTGATCCCGCTGATTGGCGCCAAGCCAGTGAACGCTTTGCTGAGGTGGGTGATATTGAACAAGCCGCAGTGTGGCTTGCTAAAGTTTTGAGTGTTGCACCTACTTTAGCCGATAAGCGCCAACTTCATGATTACTATCTTTGGCTGGGCGATACCGCCAGTGCGCTGGTACTTGCAAAGCAAATTATTGCCACGCAACCTGACAAAGCACTTCTGTGGCAAGGCGTCAGTGAAGCTTTAGCAGAGAGTGACCTATTTGCTTTGAGCGACTTTTACTATCAGCTAGCACTCAAAGACGAGCTCGATGATAGCACCCTTAAACAATGGGTCGACTTCAGTGACAAAGCCTTAGGCGCACAAACGACTCTCACGCATTTGCAAACGCTGCATCAGCGCTTTCCAACTCGAGAGTTTTATTGGTTCCAACTCGCGCGTTTTTATAATTTTGTCGGCGCACCAAAGCAAGCCACGGCCTTGTGGGCAACGTTGCCGCTTGAGCCGACATACGACTACATCAACTTGAATTACTTTGCGCAAAGCTTTGTCGCGATTGGCGAGGTAGATAAGGCGCTGATGCTACTTTATCGATACAGCGATGAAGAAGCCCTAGATGTAGAGCAGCTTACCAACTTACAAGAGCTGGCGACCTATATTGCAAACAGGCCATTGCAACAGCGTTTTCAGCGTGCTCGTGTGCATCGAGGCGATACCAGTTTGGACCCCTACTTACTGATTGCCACCCACAATAAGCTAGACCAACAAAGCTTGGATACCTTGTGGCTTTATTATGCGCAAACAAAAAGCATTGTGGTGCTCAATCATCTCCTAGAATATGGCCTCAGCGAGCAAAATACAGCACTGATAAAACGTGCCAGCGACGCCTTAACAGCCGATCACAGTGGCGACAAACGCTTATCCGTGCAGCTATTGCGTGTGCGTTTAGCCATGTATAAAAAACACCATACTCGCGCCAAAGAGCTGCTAAGTACATTACTCACCCAGTACCCGCGTAACCCGAACGTGCAACAAAGTGCATTGTGGCTGGCGATAGACAGTCAAGACACCCCATGGCTGCGTGAGCTGTACTGGTATTTAGCACCACACAACCAGCAGACTGCGTCTATGTATCAGGCTTTAGCTTATGCGGCGCAACAACTGGGCGAATATACTCATGCTGATAGCTGGTATCGCAAGTTAGATAACGCCGAGTTAAGCACCGCCGCTGATAAATTAGCCTGGGCTTCGCTGTTGCAAAATCAAGGTGCTTTAGCGCAGGCTCACCGCTTGCGCGTGCAAGTGCTCACACAATTAAGTGCTGAGCTTCGCGCCCTCCAGGACGGCGAAATCAGCTACGTATCATTGCTACGCACCTTAGTATCGCCCGCCTATGCCAGCGCACAGCTCAATTGGCATCTGCACCAAGGCAACGGTGGCGCTGATATCAATGCCTTGTTTAGCGACCCAACGCTTGGAGCCTTACAAAAGATAGCCTTGTTACAAGCCCATCAAGTCATCGCTTCCGAGCAGTTCAATGACAGCATTTTATTGTCTTTAGCGCTGGCACAGCACAACCACTCGCAAGCGCGTACTTTGGCTTACCAATCAACAACACTGACCGCCACTGAGCGGGCCACAGCACTCTCGCAATTAGGTGATAATTTTGCCGCATGGCAACTGGGCCAACAAGCCCTTAATGGTGGTGTCGCCAAACAAGATTTAGCACCATTGCAACGCTTTTTAGCAGCCCAACACGACCGCCATGCTCATGGTGTGCGTTTTGAACATAGCCTGCTTGATACGTGGCAGCTAAGCACAGAGCAGCTTAGCTATTATCGTCCTTTAGGCGATGGTCATATGGCGCTCTCTTATCAATATGATAGTGGCGACCCCACCTCATCCCTAATCGATCATTACCAAGACCAGAGTGTGAATCTAGATTGGCGGATACGCGCTCGACCGCGTTGGCAAGACCTGCACTTTGGTATAGCCATCAGCGAGCGCGATACCAACACGGTATTTGGTCAGCACGCAAGCGCAACGTGGCAATCAGATAGACGTCTAAGCCACACCTTGAGTGTGCGTCACAGCATGCCCTCGCAGCAAAGTGAAAACCTCTACATGTTCGGCAATGAGGATAGGCTCGCCTACCAACTGAGTTGGCAGCCAACGCGCTACGAGCAAGTAAATATAAATATTTCGCGGGCGCTATTTCATTCCGATTTTGGTGAGCCTATCGGTCAACAATGGCAAAGCAGCGTGCGTCTGAGTGAGCAATTCAACTTTACTCCAAGTTGGCAGGTGTATGCGCAATATGACCACCAGGAGAATACCTTGGACGAGCGGCCATTACAGCGATTAACAGCACACTTGCAGCGCCCAGAGCCAGTTAGAGCTGTGGATTTTCTAACCCCTAAATACCGACGTTTAGCGTTGGGCCAATCGTTGCTGCGTGGTGAAGTCTCACAGCCTGGACGAAACACCCCAGGTATGCGCTATTGGCTTGATACGGCCGTGGGTTATAACTTTATTGAGCAACGCGTCGATTATTCGGCTAACGTAGGGCTGGGTGTGCAAGCATTTGGCAATGATGAATTTTTCATAAAGGGTGTGTGGCAAAGTGCCGACCAAAATGGCCGTGAGAGCTTAACACTCAACGTGGGATACTTTATCGACTTTTGATGTGAGGATAAAATGATGAAAACAATAATGGCATTGGCTTTGGCCTTCATACTCAGTGGTTGCGCAACGCACTATGCCGGTGAAAGCCCGACGCTCAGCGCCAGTCAACAGGTTTATATTATGCCCTTGGCAAATCAGTCAAATATGCCCATGGCGCAGGCTCAGGCTGAGCAACTGCTGGCATCTGCACTTGCTGAGCAAGGGTTGAAGGTAACACTCTACCCCAAGCAACAAGTGGGTGATTTACAGGCGAGCCTTGAGCCTGCCCAGCGTAATCAAGAGGCGCAGCGGTGGCTGAGTGAACAGCAGCCGGGCTATGTGGTATCTGGTTCAGTACAAGAGTGGCAATACAAGTATGGCTTAGATGGTGAGCCGGCTGTGGGGCTGACACTGACCCTTGCAGATAGCAGTGGCAATGAGCTTTGGCGTGGTTCCACATCAAAAACAGGATGGGGCCGTGAGTCGCTCTCGCAGGTCGCACTTGAGGCCATCGATACCCTGATTGATGAACTAGACTGGGATTAGTCGCGCTATGCCTCACAGTAAACGTCGTGGCCTTAATGCCGTTATCAGGCGCCTGCTTTTTGGCAGTGACCACCAGCCTATCGCCTGGTTTGAACTGGTTTTTATCACCTTTATTGCCCTGAGCATCTGGGTGTATCAAGCCAGCCTCGCTCATGAACACGCCACTGATTACTTCTATTGGCCGATGTTGGGACCCCTTGTCATCGCCCTGCGCTACGGGTTTGGTCGCGGAATGATGAGCTTCGTGCTGTTACTTGTGAGTGTCGGTGTGGTCGATAATTTTATCGCCACCGAAGTATCGATTAGCCTATCTGTGTCTGTGGGCACAGCAGTGGTGACCATGTTGGTGGGCGAATTTCGCGATCACTGGCATGATATAAATCAGCGCTTTGAGCTAAACCACCGCTATATGGAACAAAAGCTAAAAAGCTTTACGCAAAATTACCATTTATTGAAGATATCCCACGACCAGCTTGAGCAGCGCGCGGCTGGCAAACAAATGAGCCTACGCACTGGCATTCAACTACTCCAACAAGCGGCCTCCGGCCATGCAGAAAACCGTCTTGCCAACCTGGCCCAAAAAAGCCTCCAAGTATTTGCTGATGTGATTACCATGTATCAAGCAGGTTTGTACGAAATACGTGACGGCAAGCTGGTGCCCGGCGCACTGGCCACCATTGGCAGTGAGCATGCCCTTATCGCTGATGATTTAATGCTACAAGATGTGTACACCTCTAAGGCTGTACTCTCTCCGGCGAACTTTATCGACAGCGATGAGTATAATCTCAATTATCAGTTGGTGATCCCCCTCGTTGATGTCAGCGGCGAGCTGCAAGGGGTGGTGCTTGCAGAGAAGGTCAAGTTTGTGTCCCTCACGCAAAGTAATATTGCCCTGATTGCATTACTGGCCGGTTATATTGCCAACTTTATGTCACACCAGTTGTTCGCACCCATTCTCAAACCCGAACAACGCCAGCTGTTCCGCCAGTATTTGGAAAACCAACTTTGGTATAAGCGCCATTACGGTGCAGATAGCGCCATGGTGGTGTTTTACGACAACAGTGAAGCGCAACACCTCGATTTAGAACATGTTACCGATTTTCGCCGTGGTGCCGATATTTACTGGTCTTGCGAGCGTGAAGATGGCCGCCAAGCATTGTGCGTGCTGTTACCGATGACCACAGTGATGGAAGCTGAGCAATTTGTGCAGCGGATCCGCAGCATCCTCGCCAATAATGCCCCCCTTGCCGAAGGCGATTTAGACGTATTTGGTCCGCTGTTGGTATTTGAGCAATACCAGCAAGTAAATACCTTGCTCGAAGACTTAGGAGCGTTCGATGAAGATTTGGCTGATTCTTCAAACGATTCTCTTTGAGTCGGCAAGCCTTTACCTACTCGGCGAGCAAGACCTTAGTTTGCTCGGCTGGTTGGGTTATGCTGCCAGCCATGGCGCCGCTGCGGGAACCTTCACCTTAGTGTGTTGGCTGGCGCTGCCGCGACGCTACAAACAACCCGTTATCGGTGCCATTACCTTTATTTTTGTGATTGCGTTCAGTATGCCGATGGTTGGTATGCTGGGGTTGGCGACGATTTTTATCGTCGCCTTGTATTTCCCGAAGAAAAAGCAGCCGGCACTATGGGAGCGCTCCGAAAGCTTGGAATTACCCCTGCACCCAGAGCAACTTGAACAAAGCCAGTTTGGTGCCGCCGCACTGAAAGATATTTTGTTGTTTAATCCCTCCGACGAGCGTCGCCTGATTGCGGTCAATGCCTGTCGCTTTTTACCAGAGCGCGTGGCGGTGCCGTTGCTTAAGTTAGCGCTGACCGATAAGGTCGATGACGTGCGTTTACTTGCCTACGCCGCCATCGAAAAAATAGAATTTGGTATCAACCGCAACATTGACGCATTGAAAAACAAACTAAGCGAAGGCGCACAAGCCTCGTTGCATTTTCAAATTGCTGAGCTGTATTGGGAGCTATGCTACCTTGGCATCGCTGAAGGGCCACTGCGCAATCACTATTTAGAGCAAGCGAAAAGTTACCTACTGCAAGCCGAAGCCCTCACCCCTTCACCGCGCAGTGAGTTACAACTCGGCCGGGTGCTGCTGGAATTACAAGAGTATGATTTAGCCACGCAGTATCTAGAAAAAGCGCGTCATCGCGGCCTGTTATTAAAACAAGTGGCGCCCTATTTAGCCGAGGCCGCTTTTGCTCAGGGCGATTACGACCATGCCGCTTTATTAGTCAGTCACCTGCCCACCGAGCCCGGTGATGCGTTAAATGAATTAAGGGAGTTTTGGCGCCGTGAAGCGTATTGATGTGTGTTTATTGTTAGAGGGCACGTACCCTTACGTGCGCGGCGGTGTATCAAGCTGGGTGCATCAGCTGATCAGTGGCCTTAGCCACCTTAACTTTTACCTTGTATTTATAGGCGGGAGCCGCTCTTTTTATCAACAGCAGCATTACACCTTGCCTGACAATGTGGTCGGCATGGAGACCCATTACTTGATGGATAAAGACGGCTTGCTGGCACCGCGCGCTCGACGCGGGAAAAAATCCGCCTTCAGCCTTTGGCAAAATGTCATCTCACGCTTTAAAAATCCGGAGCAAACCTTAGATGGTGAGCATTTACAAGGCTTGTTGGCTAACTTGGGTAAAAAGCATGGCCTAAGTTATGATGACTTTTTATACAGCGAGCGCTCTTGGGATGTGATTGTTGATTTGTATTTCCAACACGCACAAAACCAATCGTTTGTGGATTACTTTTGGACCTTTCGCAACATCTACAGCCCCTTATTCACCTTAGTCAAAGTGGCTGAAAACCTACCCCCTGCGCGGCTATTTCACAGTATTTCGACCGGTTATGCGGGGTTTCTCGGCGCCTTGGCGAAACAAAAACAGCAGATGCCTTATTTATTAACCGAGCACGGTATTTATACCAAAGAGCGCAAAATCGATCTCACTCAAGCAAGCTGGATCAAAGACCGCCACAGTGCGCTGGACACCAGTATCCATAAAAAAATGGAGCAAACACGGCAAACCTGGATAGATTTTTTTGAGCAATTAGGGCGTACCGCCTACGACCAAGCAGATAGCATTGTCGCTTTGTATGAAGGCAATAGACAGCGGCAAATAAAAGACGGCGCACCGGCCGATAAAACTGGGGTGATTGTCAACGGTATCAGTATGGAGCGCTTCAGTGAGGCCTACGCCAAGCGACCGCAACAGGCACCTAAAGTCGCGGGGTTAATTGGTCGCGTGGTGCCCATTAAGGATATTAAAACCTTTATTCGTGCTATTCGTGTGGCCCTTAATAGCGAACCAGAACTACAAGGGTGGATCATTGGCCCCACCGAGGAAGATCCAAGCTATGTTCGCGAGTGCGAACTGCTGGTTAATAGCTTAGGGCTGCAAGACAATGTGCTGTTCTTGGGCATGCAAAATGTTGCCGAAATTCTTCCCAAACTTGGCGTGTGTATGCTCACCTCCATCAGTGAGGCGCAACCCCTGGTGCTACTTGAAGCCATGGCCGCAGGTATCCCTTGTGTGGCCTCAGAAGTTGGCTCATGCCGCGAAATTCTCGAAGGTATGAACGAACACGACCAGCAACTTGGGCGCTGTGGCTATGTAACAAATATAGCCGACCCCAACCAAGCCAGTGAGGCCTTGCTGGCGCTATTGGAAGATGACCAGCGCTGGCGACAAATGGGTGATAACGGCTATCGCCGAGTGCAAGCATATTATCAGGAACATACGATGTATGAGCGCTACCAAACGCTGTATGAGGAGCATTTAGCATGGCAGGAATAGGCTTTGAGCTACGCCGAATATTAAAGAAAAACACCCTGCTCTCTTACCTCGAAGCATACGGCTTGGCGGCAGTAGTGGGCTCAGGGCCCTGGGTGCTATCCATTTTAGCGCTGATGATCATCGGTATGATAAGCATCGGTCGAGTGTTCCCCAACACTCTGATCATACAGTACCTAGTGCTAGTCACTTACATGATGGCTGGCTCCCTGATCCTCAGTGGTATGTTCCAACTGCTACTAACACGGTTTATCTCCGACCGGCTATTTGAAGGCAAAGATCACAAGGTAACCCCAAATTTATTAGGCTGCATGTTACTTGTTTCGGCGCTTGGCACAGCCATTGGTATTGCGGTATTGGCCAATACATCGTTAGATGCAGCGGTGAAAATGGCGTTGTTATGCGGCTTTGTGGTGCTGTGCAACCTGTGGTTAATCATCGTATTCCTAAGCGGTATGAAGCAGTATTATCGGATTGTAGCTACCTTGGCGATTGGCTATACGCTGATGGTGCTGGCTTCATGGTTACTGCCACCTTACGGTATTTTGGGGCTATTGATGATCTTTGCCGCGTGTCAGGGGCTGATCACCTTTGTTTTGCTCTTTTTTATTTTACGCAATTACAGCGCCGGTTCGCTTATCGCCTTTCAGTTTTTAAACCGCAAGCAAGCTTTTTACTCGCTCGCATTATGTGGGTTGCTTTATAACTTGGGAGTGTGGGTAGATAAATTCGTATTTTGGCTACACCCCGAGGTGTCTTTTGCCGTTATCGATATGTTCCGCGCCTCATATATCTATGATTTGCCAATTTTTATCGCGTACCTCGCCATTATCCCTGGCATGGCGGTGTTTATGCTGCACATGGAAACCGACTTTGCCGCCTCAAACGAGCGGTTTTACCAAACGGTGCGCGAAGGCGGCACCTTGGAGTCGGTGTACTTACTTAAAGACCAAATGGTATTGCACTGCAAAGACAGCTTATATCAAATTTTTAAAGTGCAAGGGATCACCCTCGCGTTGCTGCTGTTGTGGAGTGAAGAGATTCTCACACTGCTGAAAATAGACCTCGCGTATCTACACTTACTGTATGTCGATTTAGTCGGCGTGTCTTTGCAAGTTATTTTGATGGCCATACTCAACGTCATGTTTTATTTAGATAAACGTTATCAGGCCACGGCCTTGGTGACGGTGATGACCCTCGCCAACTTGATGCTCACCGAGCTCTCCATTCAGCTTGGGCCTGAGGTCTATGGCTACGGTTTTGCTTTAGCCATGCTGATCAGCACCGTCTTGGGGTTAGTGATGCTAAATCGTCAGTTTAACCGCCTCGAATATGAGACCTTTATGCTGCAACGCTAATAAGTAAAGCCCTCATTGCTCGCTACAGCTAAAGCGATACGCGTCATTCAATGCCGTGGGCAGCACCAAGGTGGAAAAGCCCAGCGGCTCGGTTTGTGCACAGACTCGTTGCAGCTCACCGCTGCCGACCTCGGCCACCGACAAATATTCCACGTGAAAAACCGCCTTTTTAGCATCAACAAAAGGAGCTAAGCGTGCACACTCATTAAAGCGAAAGCACGATTCATTGACCGCAAAATCAAAGTAAGGCTCCAAGGTTTGCGCCAAGCCAACATTGTTTTTAAGACCCACATACAAGCCGAGCGAGCGCGCATATTCAGCAATAAACTGGCTGTAATTAATGCTGTTCTCACGAGTGAGTGCAAAACCAGTGTTATTAATGTGACCATCAACATTATCCGGCTCCACCGCATCACAGCCTTTGGCGGCGGCCAAATCCATGCGCGCGCGCATGATAGCGCGGACATTGCTACTGCGCGTGTCCAACCAACGCTCATTAGCAAAGTTCGCCAGGGTATTGCCAAGCTCTGAGTCTAAAAACTCGCCGGCATCCTCACGGTAAGATTCATAACTTCCGGCTGAAAAATAACAGATGACGAAGCGCCCTTGCTGTTGGAGGCTAGCAATGGTCTCGGCAGCGGTATTAAACAAATCAATGTCGTAAGCGAATACATCGTACTCGCTATTGAGCGCCCCCAATAATTGCCACTGCCATGTACTACCTTGCGGTGGATACGGCGGCGGCCCTGCAGGCGCTTGTGAGTCGGAACTTGACCCACCGCAGCCCACCAACATACCCATACTTAGCAGCAATGCACTGCTTAACCGTCTTATCATTGATGACTCTCTTTTCTCTGCTTAGCAGTCCATTGCGCTGTTATTGTTTATTAATTGTGTGCCTCATGAGCCCATACCCTGAGGCCAAAGCACTTGGTTATCTAAAAGCGGCCATCATTTGGGGCAACGCTGCGCTTTCGTATAGGTGTTATATTCCGTATCATTGGGTTTTAGTCAAGTGAAAGAAGCGGATGAATATTCAACAGGTTATTGACGACATTAACACCGATGTACGTTCACGATTGTCGCAGTTCGAGGGCGCGGTGGCCAGTTATATTCCGGCTTTGGCTGAGGTCGACAGTGAGCAGTTTGCGATGGCGGTGCATACCGTGGATGGGCAAACCTTCAGCACCGGCGATGTGGACGTGCCTTTTACCATTCAATCGGTCTCCAAAGTGCTCACTCTCACCTTAGCATTGCAACGCTATGGCAATTCGTTGTGGCACCGTGTTGGCAAAGAGCCTTCGGGCACTGCGTTTAACTCGCTTACCCAGCTTGAATTTGAACAAGGCATTCCGCGCAACCCGTTTATTAACGCCGGCGCGATTGTTACCTGCGATGCGCTTTACTCCCGCTTAAGCGCGCCCACTCACCACATGTTAGAAACGGTGCGTTGGCTCAGCGGTAATCCTCGGGTGTGTATCAACCAAACAGTATCCCGTTCAGAGTTTCAACACCGCCATCGTAACGCGGCTATGGCGCACTTAATGACCTCGTTTGGCAATTTTGAAAATGATGTAGAAGAAGTGCTCAAGGTTTATTTTGGCTTTTGCGCCATCGAAATGAACTGCCAAGAATTGGCGCGCACCTTTGGCTATCTCGCTAATCGTGGTGTCGACATCGCCTCAGGCGAGCGCATTCTGACCAGCAAACAAAACTCGCAATTGAACTCGCTGCTCTTTACCAGTGGCCTTTATGACGCCGCTGGCGATTTTGCCTATCGCGTTGGCATGCCCGGTAAATCCGGAGTAGGCGGCGCCATTGTTGCCGTTGTTCCAGGGCAGTTTGCGGTCTCGGTGTGGTCACCCAAACTCAATGCCTTTGGCAACTCCAGCGCCGGTCTTTATGCGCTGGAGCAGTTCGCCGACAGACTTTCGCTGCATCTGTTCTAAACCTTAAATTGACTCACTAAATCGCGCAGATGCTGCGCCCGCGCTAATAAACTTTGCGTTGCGCTTTGCTGCTGCTCGGCATAAGAGTGAATACTGCCGGCACTGTCTGATATTTCATGGGCCGACTGGTTAATGTGCTCAACCACTGTGCCCTGCTCTTCGGTGGCGGCGGCAACCTGATGATTGCCTTGACTTATCTCCTCAAACTTTTGCTGAATCGCGCGCAGCGACGCCACCGCCGTTTGCGTGTGCTCAGTGACTTGGCGGCTACTTTCTGTGCCTCGTGCGATCGCCTCTTGTGATTGCGTCGAGGTGCTTTGCAAGCGCGCCACTTGATCGCGGATCTCTGAGGTAGACTTTTGCGTACGCTGCGCCAGTGAGCGCACCTCATCCGCAACCACAGCAAAACCGCGCCCTTGCTCACCGGCGCGAGCAGCTTCGATAGCGGCGTTCAGGGCTAATAAATTCGTTTGTTCGGAAATGGCATTGATCACTTCCACCACCGAGTTAATTTCTGCCGCCTGATTAGCAAACTCACCCACGCTGGTATCCACATTATTGAGAATATCGTTGAGTTCTTGCATGGTTTGCGCGGTGAGCGTCATATTGTCGTTGGTAGTGGTCGTTTCACGCACCGCTTCTTCGGTATCACTGGCGGTACGGTGGGCAATATCGGATACCTCGGTAATCGTTTGCCCCATTTCAGTGATCGCTGTCGCGACCTGATCCGTCTGTGAGCGCTGGCTTTCTGTGGCGCTGAAGGTTTTATCGGAAAAATCAGCCAGCTCAGCAATGCCCTCGCGCATCGCTTGTTCGGTGACACTGATTTCATCCACCAGCTCAGCGACTTTGGTAATAATGGCGTTAAAGCCCTTGGCCAGATGCCCCAACTCATTATCAACGCTATCATCAAGGCGCGTACTTAAATCGCCTCCTTGCCCAGACATGGCAAGGAGGTCATCACCCACAGTACGAATGCGGCTGCTTAGCCAATTGGCAAAATACATGGTTAGCACCAAGAACACCACTGCAAGTACCACACTGGCAAGAACCGACGTCCAAATAACCGAGTTAATCGCGCCGGAGATCTCATGCTCTGGCAGCACCGCGACCAGTTTCAACTCGGTGCCTTCAATGGGCATCACCGCACCATAAACCGCCTCGCCATCGAGCTCAGTTTCATTGAGTACAAAGCCACTGCCATTGCTAGAGAGAGCCGAGCTCAGTGGTGCTAACTGGTTTACCTCGGCCACCGTTTTACCAATAAAGCGGCTGTTTTCATGAGCAATAATACGCTGTGTGTCATCAACCAGGAACAGATACCCTTGCTCGCCAACTTTACGTGAGGTAACCATATTGGCAATTTTCGACACATCATAACCCAGTCCCGCGACTCCTGCGTGCTGGCCATCAATACTCACTAGGGTATTAACGTATAAAGTCAGTTGCCCACCTTGTTCACTGGCATCCAGCGCCAACTGTTGCTGTGCACTGCTGGAAATGAAATCAAAGAACCAGCTGTCCCGTGATTCACTGCGCGATACCTGTTTAAACAGTCCACCCTCGGTGTAATAATTCAGGCTTTCTCGGCTTACCCAAAATACCGATGTCGCACCGGATTTTTGCTGTAAGTCGCGAAAATAATCAAGCACCAGTCCATGCTGAGCACTCCCTTGCTCGCCATCGCGCACCCATTGATGCAACATCGCGTTTTGCGACAGCGTTTTTGAGACCGTAGTGGGATACATCAGTTCAGCTCTAATTTCGTTCGCTACTCGCCCAACAGTATCTGGTAATAACTGCGTTTCAGTTTGCCGATAATAAAGGCTGGAAAACTGCCCAGTATTAATGAGTGCGGTCACTAACGTAACCACAAACAGGGCGACAAACACAAAACCAATGAAAATGGTTTTGAGGGTGAGGTTCTGCATGGTGTAGCTCCTAAAACATCGGTCTTATTCACTATGGCACAAGATTGTTAAATTGCGATTAAAACGCTGCTAATCGCTTCATTTTTAACACTTTTTGAACCTATATTGGAAAATTCATTGGGGCCGTTGTACATCGCCATTATGCTTGGCTAACAGCACCATCGCCTCTTTTAAAGGAACTGCAGGAGAGTAATAATAACCTTGGCTAAAGTGACAACCATACTCACGCAATTGTTGCTGTTGCTGCTGTGTTTCCACGCCTTCAGCAATCACTTCCATATCCAGCTCTGAGGCAATACGAATAACGCTGGCAATCACCACTTGGTGTTTGTGTTCGCTGAGCATTTGCTGAGTAAAGCTCTTATCGATTTTAATATAATCAGCATGTAGGTCGATAAGGTGACTCAATGATGAATACCCTGTACAAAAGTCATCCAAGGCCACCATGACTCCTTTGCTGCGTAACTCATTAAGCACCCCTTCGGCTTGCTTTCGGGCATGAATGGCCACCGATTCGGTCACCTCAATGGTCAAACAGCTGGGCTTTAAGTTATAGTCAGCCAAGGTATCGAGCACCGTATCAACGGGATGCAATACATGGTTAAATTCTGAGGCTGAACGATTCACTGCCATGCTGATGTCGTTGTAGCCTTGGCTATGGATCCATGCCAAATCGGCCAGCGCTTTGCGCAGCACAAACTGACCCAAAATAGCCACAAGTCCGAACTCCTCAGCGATGGCGATAAACTCATCGGGACGGATCACCCCAAGCTCTTCATCGCGCCAGCGTGCTAGGGCTTCAAACTTAACAATACGCCCGCTTTGGTTATCGATAACCGGTTGGTAGGCCACATCTAGGCCATCAAAGCGCAGTAGCTTATGGAGTTTGTCGCGCAGTTTAAGTTTACGCAGGTAAATGGCTTCAATCTCTTGGCTGTGTACGGCAATGCTGTGAGACTGAGCGCGCTTAACACTCAACATGGCATGATTGGCGTTGCGAACGAGCACCGTGGCGCTATCGGTATCGCTATGCATGTGGGCAATGCCAATACTGCAACTTAGTTCAATGCTTAAATCACCCAAGCGTATGGGCTGGTGGATTCGCTCCAACACTTTCTCGGCGCAGCGGTGCGCGTGCCCAGGTTTGGCATCGGCAATCAAAATAGTGAATTCGTCACCGCCATAGCGGCTGATCACATCATGATTACGCACACAATTTTGCAGCCGCAACGCCACCGCAATCAGTACCTTATCGCCAATTTCTGGACCATATAAATCGTTGATATCTTTAAAGCGATCGAGGTTTAAAAACAGCACTGACGCGTGCTGCTCCTGAGCGCGAAACAACGAAATATGTTGCTCCACTTTCTCTAAAAAACTGCGACGATTAAAAAGCCCAGTTAAGGGTTCTTGACTGGCGTAAAACCGCAGTTGGCGCTCACTTTCTTTCCATTGGCTAATGTCACGAAACAAACCAATATAATGGGTAATTTGCCCATTCGCACCACGGTTAACAGTGATCGACAGCTCTTCTGGGTAAATTTCACCATTTTTACGACGATTATAAATCTCGCCTCGCCAATGGCCCATTTGCTCGAGCTGCCGCCACATTTCATGATAGAACTCTGGAGGATGCTGACCTGAGGAAAGCACTGCGGGTGAACGCCCTTTTAGTTCACTTTCACGATAACCGGTATACAACTCAAAGGCGGGGTTAACCCGCAGGATGCGGTTATTGTTATCGGTGATCATGATGGCTTCTTTGCTTTGCTCAAACACGATGTTACGCAGTGATAGCTCGGCTAACAGCTTATCCTTTCGCGCCAAATCGGCATCATGGCGGGCTTGAGCAGCAACGATAAATGCCAAGTCCTTGAACCACTGCTCATCAACTTGGTCAAACGTTCGCTGTTGGTCAAATAGCGCCACCAAAATACCAATGGGTTGGCGTGATACATCGCGCAGCGTCACACCGATGTAGGCTTCAATCCCCAGCTCCGCAAGCATGGTATCGTCGGGAAATAAATCAGCCACATTATCGCCAAAAGCGCACACATCGACGCTCTGTAATGCATCGGCGCACGGAGAGCCAGCCAGAGGATATTGGAAATTTGCGCGTACGGCACCGTCTTGATGGTAAGCCACAGTCTGTACTTCTGTCGCGTTGGCGCATAACTTACCAACAAAGCAATGGGCTGCGCCAAAAGCTTCATCAATCATACTCAGTGCCAGCTCATAGGCTTGCTCGCTGCAGCTACATTGGTAAAGCGCGTTAAAAGACGATGTCATATGATTCTTGTAATTTTGTATACCATTTCATAAGAAGCTTAGCACAGTATCAGGAACAGGCTTTGAGGGAAATTCTGGTTATTGGTTAGCTGGCAAATGTATGATTCAAATCAATAAATTAAAAGAGTTTAATTGTTACTTTCCAACAGTTTAACAGCTGTGATCGGCGCGCATGCTAGCCGGTGGTGAAACTTTGCTCATCACATCTTGAATTACGTCGTTAAGTTACAAAGTGAAGGATGATCAGCGCCCAGAAGTTGATATACTATCAGCAGTTTCTAAAACGGTAGGTGTGCATGACTAAACAGGCGAATAAACGCAAAAATACTTTACTGAGCATTTGTGTGTTTTGCTGCATTGTGCTGAGCCTAAGCTGGTTGTTTATTAATGACTCGGCGCTACTATTGGTGATCACACTGCTGATGATTTTGCTGTTAGTATGGGGCATTGCGCAGCGCCTATTGTCGCTTTGGGATAAGCAGCAACCACGCAAATAGCCCTAATCTAGCAACTCCACCTCGCAGCGATTGCGGCCTCGTTGTTTCGCCCGATACAACGCATTATCAGCAGCTTTAAGCACCGCATCCACCGAGCAACCCGGCTGCCATAAACTCACACCAAGAGACACCGTTACTTGCGGTACTGGTGTAAAATCATGGGCCTGGATAGTCACTCGCAAGCGCTCTGCCAGCTCTAACGCAATGTCTTTACCTATGCCTGGGAGAATAAGTAGGAACTCTTCGCCACCACTGCGACACACGCCATCGTACTCTCGACAACTGCTCTGCAATAGCTGCCCTAACCCTTGTATAACGTCATCACCCACATCGTGGCCATAGTTATCATTGACACGCTTAAAGTGGTCGATATCCAAGGTGATCACCGCAAAGGCTTGTTCATCAGCGACCATAGATTGAATAAACACTTCCATATAACGACGATTGCCAATGCCGGTGAGCGGATCGGTTAAGCTTGCTTTATTCAGGTCGTTAATACGCTGGTGCTGCTCATTGCTGTATGTTCTCAGTGCATTGCGTAGCGTTTTCGCTTCAAAAAACCAGGTTGGCACATCATCATATTCTTTACTTGAATCGGCCACGCGTTGCGCGAGCTGTCGCAGCGGAGCACTAATTAAATTAGCTAAATACCAAATCACTAATAAGGTGATCACGGTCACTGGTGCAGCTTTGGCAAGCACGTTCATTATAGTGTTGCCGACACTCTCAACGACTTGATTGCGCTCAGTCCCCACTAGCACCACCCAATTCGCTGTGCGCACAGGTGCATAGCCCACTAACATAGCGCCAACACCTTCGCTGCCACTTTGCATTTGCGCATTGGCAAACGCAGGCCACAATGGCGAAGCGGGCGTGATTTTGGAACCCACACGCTGGCGTTGAGAATGATAAATAATACTGCCATTTGCGCTGAGCACCATAATATTGGCTTTGTCGTTGTGAAAGTGCTGCCCGAGTAGCCGCGAGAGAATATTGTCGCCATGCAAATAAATGGTGCCAGCAATGTAGCCTTGATATTGCTCATCGGCGCTAAAAATGGGGTGTGAGGGGCTCACAATTAAATTACTAGCCGGCGATACAAACGGTTGAGGAATAGTAGGTGCTTGTGCGCGCAAAGATTGCTTAGCACTGTCGCTTTGTAATCTCACACCTTTAACACCCAAGGTTAACGGCGCAGTGCTGGTAATAACGCCTTGCTCGTTCACCACCACCACAGAGTTAAAAGACGCGGTTTGCTCTAATAAGCGCAGCGTTTCTTGCTGCTGTGATTTTAGGGTATTGTTATCAGCTAATCGCGCAGCGCTATAGCGCAACTGCATTTGTAAAGAATTGAGGAACTGTTCGGTAATATCAGAGAGCTTACTGGCATAAGCCTGATTGGATGCCAAGGTATGGGCCACCATTTGCTGGCCGTGTACTCGGTAGTTAATAATGAACTGATTACCGAGGGTGACCATCACACACAGCACCGCAAACCCGAGAATAACTTGGCGTAAGTCAATCACACCAAAACGGGAAAACTTCATATACACAGCCCAACTACAAGCACTACCTACTACTTTATGAGTATAACAATAGCACTAATCATCAAGCTTGTGCTACATCAAATGATCTTCCTACTGCGATGCCCCGTACTGCTCGGTAGAGAACTATGTATCACCTTAGGTGCAATCGTTTAACTACGGTTGTCGAACAACAATGCTATTGCTGACACGGCTGTAACTATGAATCAACCAAGCGCACATTTAGATTTAGCCGAACTCACTGAGCTGGAACTATTTACCTTATGGCTTTGCCTGCATGCAGACAAAAGCAAAGAACAGGTTTTGGCACAATTACAACCCATGCTTGGCAGCGCTTTTTTATCGCCGCAAACCATGGCGCAGCGTTGGCGTGAGGATGTTTACAGGCAACTTATGCACAAAGGTATGGCCACAGAGCAGCGCCCGGCAAAGCCTGGGTTCGCGGATTATCTATTTTGCCTGTTATCAAAAGTGCCTGATGTAGAAACGCACTATGCTAAAGAGCTGGCGCTATTGGAGTCCATTATTCAGCACCCTGAGAAGTATCAAAACAATCCAACCATCATTCAGCATTGGTTGGAATCCCCTATTCACTGACCTGAAAAACAGACGAAAAATTCATCAACTGTTCAGTATGATTGCGAATCGCGCTTTTTGGCTATAGCTAAATGTGGCCACAAGCTTTAGACTACGTGTAGATAACACCTTGTTTACCCATGTTTATAAAATGAGATTCGCGTATTTCGTCTTATTCCTAACCTTGAGCCTTGCGAGCACTCAAAGCAGTGCCCGCGAGTATAACAGTGCCATGTGTATTCTTTTGAAGCAGCAAATGGCGCAGTTTGATCACTCTCGCACGCACCCAAGTTATCGCAGTGCCAAACGAGATTACGATGCCAATTGTAAGAATATAGAAAAGCGCACACCGCAAGCGAAAGCGACCTCAAAACCCGAAAATGACCAATCTCAGCCTCAGGAAGTAGCCAGCAAACCTAAGAAGGTATTAAAAGAGCAAAGACCTGAGGCCGAACCAACAGTTACCACCTCTGAGCCGCAACTTACTATTGTCGAGCAGCGTGCCGCCGAAAAGGCTGCAAAACAAGCGAAGGCAGAGAAAACAAAAGCCACCGCGCCAAAAACAGCTCCGGTGACAGCGAAAAAGGTGGCTCCAGCCCCAGTACAAAGCCAACCTTCAGAGCCGAGTTCACCTTTCGTTGGCTTGATTTTCCCTGCATTAATAGCCTTGGTGCTTATTGCCATGCTAATTACGTTGCTGATTTTTATTCGCAGCAACCGCAGCAGCCAAGGTAAAGCTGTGAAGCCGAAAAAGACAGCGGCTATCAAAGCTATTCCTGTGCCGAAGTTGCCTAAGAAACAGGTTAATTACAAAAAGATGTGGCAAAAGGTCACCGGTAAACAACCTGACACGCTCGACCCACAAGTTTATAAACGCTTTTCTTCGGTCCCTGTACTGGTGGGTCCAAAAGCCAAATCATCAGCCATCGAGCAGTTATATATTAGCCCGTACGGCGTGTTTATCGTGGCGCGACCAAACCAAGAAGGCGATATTTTTGGCGGCGAGCACGCTCAAGAGTGGACCGCCCGAAACGGCGATGAAGAAATCAAGTTTGATAACCCCATCACCGAGCTCAAGGCCCAGGCTGGCGCGCTAGCCAAAGTACTGGACATACAAGAGCAACAGGTTAACTTACTGGTACTGTTTAGTAACAACGCTTTATTCAAATCTGATTTGCCTCCGTTGGTGATGCAGCGTGAAGACTTGGTTGACTACATTCTTAGCTACAGTGTTGAAAGCTTCGACGCCCAACAATGTTCTAACCTGGTCGACAAGGTGAAACAATTGCTTGCTCAGGGAAGCAACGCCGCGCTGGGCGCGTCTTCAACCAAGCCGTTAATCGAGACGCCCGTGCAGCCACCAAAATCAGAGCCGCGCACTGAGCCTACGCCTCAACCAAGCGCTGCACAAGAAGATATATCTCGCCCTGAGGTGCCCGCCGAGAACGTTGCGCCGATGCCCAAACCTGCCGCAGAGCCTCGCTCCAGCGATCCGGAAGGAGCAAGCAAGAGCGCGGAAATTCACCCGTTCAAACGCAAAGACGACGCACCCAACTCGGACGATACAGCACACTCTAGTAAAGATTCAGCACCCGCGCCGACTCCCAAACCGACACCTGCAACGGAGCAACAAGAGCAAACTCCTCTGCCCAGCAGTGACAACAGTAGCAAAGACTGGTCGAATATGAGTGATGAGGAGTTTATGGCGTTTTTAGAAGCCGCCAATAAACGTGCAGGTGGCGAGTCCGACCCAAGCTCCGATGAGCAAGCATCATCCACTTCTGCCACAGAGCCGCCTGCATCAAGCTCGCAGCAAAGCCACGATGATTCCAGCCAAGGGGATGACCCGTTTGACGACTTTGACCCGTCACAACCCTTGTTAGAGACCCCTGAGCCTGAGCCTGAACCTGAGCCTGAGCCTGAGCCTGAGCCTGAGCCTGAGCCTGAGCCTGAGCCTGAGCCTGAGCCATCAATTATTGAGCCCCAAAGCACAGCAACACAAGCGCAAACATCATCAAGCGATGAAGAGTTGGCGCTTGATATTGACGATGGTAACAGTCAAAGCCTTGATGACGCGCTTGCGGAATTAGAGTCCGCGCTTTCAGAACAAGACCAGCAAAGTGAAGAAGCTCGCACTGATGACTTAGAGCCGGAACAAACGAGCGCTGAAGACAAAGACAAAGACAAAGACAAAAAGTCGAACCCTTTTGCTAACCTTTCGCTAGACCCTGACTTTAAGCCAAGCGAAGAAAAAGTAGATATTGGCGCCGGCCCGCTCGATGACGAGAAACCAAAACGTTAGTGCCTACGTATTATTCACTGGTGCGCGTGGTATTGAGCGAACGTGCAAAAATAGTCAGGCTACAACGCCGTGTGGTGCCTATAATAAATAATTGCCAGTGGCTCACACTGGCGCAGTAAAGCTCCAGTTACGTATCTAGCGTACGGAGCAAGATTGGGCATAGTCACAACGTTTTTGTTGTGAGGAGAGTGGCAAATGGTTGATTTATTTCAGCTTAACTTGGCTTTAACTAACCCAGGTTTAAGCCACATAGAAAAGCTGCAAAAGATAGTTCACACTGCAGCAGAGCATGTTCCCCAAGCCGATGTCGTAAGCCTTTGGGTGGCCAATGAAAACACCTCAAGTATTGTGTGCATCGCTAAATTTGATAAACACACCGGCGCCTATTCTGACGGCGGGGTTATTGGCCAAGATACAGCCCAGGCTTATTTTTCTGCGCTTTTCAGCCATGATTTTCTTGCCATTGAAGATGTGCGTCACCATCCGTTTACCAAACACATGGTCGCAGGCTACTTTGAGCCATGTGGCTTTTACTCTTTGCTTGATTACGTGCTGCACGATAACTTCGAGCCAAGAGGGGTGCTTTGCTGTGAAAGCCGCACGCAAGTGCCACAATGGCAGGACCAAGAAAAGGCAGCATTGAAGCGCATTGCCAATATGAGTTCGCTGTTTTTCGATTTGCCCACCTACCAACGTGCCGTGGGCTAGTTTATTGACTGATAAGTGCTATCACTCACACCGAAATAACACATTGATTTGTGAACTAAAGCTGCTAATTTAGACGCAGGTCAATTATCTAGGAGTGATGATGGCGCACATCGATTTTACTACAAAAATAAACACCGCACGCCAAGTGAACCCGCTGAAAACTTTGCATACCAGCTTAGAGAGCGATCGCGGCCGCATCATCAATTCCTCCGGCATACGTCGATTGCAGCAAAAGACTCAGGTATTTCCATTAGAGCGCAATGCCGCCGTACGCTCACGCCTCACCCACTCTCTTGAGGTACAGCAAAACGGCCGCTTTATTGTGCAAAAACTGTTTTCTAAGCTCAATGCACAAGAGCGTGCACACTATGGCCTCACCGACATGGAGCGGCCCTTTGAGACCTTAGTGGAAATGGCGTGTTTGATGCACGATATAGGTAATCCGGCCTTTGGCCATTTTGGTGAGGCCGCCATCAACCACTGGTTTAGCCGCTACCTGCAGCAACGCTTTGGCCCGTTGCCGACGCTTGCGCAAACACACCCGCTAAAGCACCAGCTAATGCTTGATTTACAAAACTTCGAAGGCAACGCGCAAGCGATCCGCGCAGTTCACTCGCTGTTAGCGCTGAACTTAAGTTACAGCCAAATAGCGGCCATTCTTAAATACACTCGCCCCGGCACTATGGCGAAAAACGCGCGCCCTGAAGATAAAAGCTACCTTATGAAAAAAGTCGGCTTTTACCACAGCGAGGCCGCGTTCATCGCTCAATTGGGTGATGCCTTAGAAATGGATAATGGCTGTCGTCACCCCGCCAGCTACATAATGGAAGCCGCCGACGACATCGCTTATTGCTTAGCCGATATGGAAGACGCGGTAGAAAAAGGCATACTCTCGGTGGAGAAATTAGTGCACTACTTAGATGACGCTTATCGCCAGAGACTGGCCGCACTGGATACCGCAGAGCAAGGTTACAGCGACCTGGTGGCCAAAGCCTGCGAGTTTGCCCTACAAAAAGCAGATGAGGCCGAGTTTAACTACAACAACACCTTTTTCATTTATCTGCGTGTAAAACTCTTACACCCATTGGTCGAGCATGCGGCAACGCGCTTTAAAGACAACATAGAGCAGGTGTACGCCGGCACTCTCAACGCCTCATTAATCGAAGATGGCAGCCACCACCAAGCCATTACCGATGCCTTGAAAACAGTCGCTCGTGAACGCGTATTTTGTCATCCCGAGGTTGAAAAGCTCGAGCTACAAGGCTATAAAATCATCTCCGGTTTGCTCGATGAGTACCAAGTGCTACTTGATTTAGAGCACGAGCAGTTCACCCAAGTGCTGAGCCACCACAAAGACTTTTTAATTGCCACACGCATGGTGAAGAAACTCTCGGGGAAATACCTCAACGTTTATGAAAAAGCCGTTGCTGCGCTGGATACAAACGCCGAACACTTTCACCTGTACGAGTTTTACCACCGCTGTCGACTCATTCAAGACCACATCAGCGGCATGACCGACCAATTCGCCTACGACGAGTACCGTACCTTAAAAGTGGTGGAATAAGTGATGATGATAAAACTTCGAGCTTTATAAAATCTAAAAGTAAGGCATCACCATTCTTGAAGCTGTTGCATTTCTCGTAAACGATCACGCTGCAACACTAAGGCGTCGAAAAGATCATCGACTGAGGTATTATTAATATCTAAATTCGGCAGAGCCAGATTAGCCTCTGCAAAAAACCGTTGCTTTTGTCGATTCGCTGCATCGCCAGTATTAAGCCAAGCACTACGCCACCAGTGCTTTATTAAACCTTCTTGAGCTTCTAGGCGCTGCACACTTGGCAAGCGGTCACGCTTTTCGTTGTTGGCTTGAGCTGATGCGGGAAGCAGATTCCACAGGTCATTATTGGGCCATCGCGCAAAGGGCATGCAATGATCAATGTCATACTCTCGTTGCAGCTTGCGGGTTGTCCAGACACAAGATAAACTCTCACCTGCATGGCGCAATTCGTCGAAGCGCTGGCGTACCTCGGTTGTCGTTCTTTTCGGTTCCAACCAACTCAATGCTTCCATAAAAATATGACGCTTAGTGGGGCACTGGTACTGGTTGTTGCCCTGATAGGATTGCATGGTTTTAGCCCACTCATTGACTAAAACAGGCTCAATCCAACAGGCATAGCGATTAAGCGCTGTCCAGGTGTGCTCAGGCAAAGAGAACTCGCCCCATTTGCATAACGTTTGAAAATCAAGAAATAGTAAATCAGTAGCTCGCACTACCGAACTGCTGAGTTCAAACACGCATTGCTGCGTATTAGGGAAAGTAATGTAACGACAAGGCATATCACGAATGTTACTCACCGCATGCGACAACGTGCGACACACAGATTTTGCCTCTTCTCCTTTAAAACCGTTCCCGACTTTCAGATCTGAGGCGGTGAGGTGGCCTAATTTGTGCCAACCATTTTTCTTCATAAAACCCATATTAGGGCTTTTATTGGGCGTTTGATAAAGGCGGTAGTGATCAATTAAGGTTTTATATTGATGGCACCAATAAAGAGCAACTAAGCCAGCTGGCAATATCACGCGATTATCCTCGCGCCGTATTACAGCACCGGGGTGGCCATCGGCAATACGCAGTAGCACTCGCATTAAGGCGAGCTTATGTGTCGCTGACTTACCATCATTTAACGCCACATGGCGGATCAGCGGAAATGCACCGGAACCATCATCTGGTAAACGAAAAACCAGCGTTTGCCAGCTTACTTGTTCACGTTTTAGCTTATCGCCCTCACGTTCAGTACATAGAGTGCAACTAAGGCCCAAATTGCGAGCCATCGCTTTAAGCGAGTCAGCGCAAACTTGATACATAGCTCGCTCGCTACGCTCATGCTCACCTTGACCATAACGCAGGGAAATAACAATTTGTCCGCCTGGCTTAAGTAAGTTGGTCAGTTTACGCAACGAGCGTTCGCGTTGAGACTCCGGAATGTGCATCCAAACAGCGCTAAGTAAAATAAGATCGAAACTGATTTCTAATCTTGTCACGGCATGAAGTGCTGGTAATGAGTCCGTGAGCCAGGTCACAGATAAGCCTTGCGTATGCTGCTCACCGAGCTGAGCTAACAGTTCCGCTGGCTCCACAGCATAGACTTGAGTTTGGTTACCTTGTTCAGCAAAATAGCGCGCGTCCCGACCTGCTCCAGCACCAATATCAAGGATCCGAGCGCGAGCCTTGCTCAGTACCGGCACAATATATGGCATACACTGCTCATGTACCTGCTCAAAGTCAGTGCTTAGATACTGTTCAGCTAAGCGCTCAGCATGGGTGTTGTAAAAGTCGCTACTCACAAAAAGCTTTGTTATTTATAAAGTTAGTTAAAAGCTATCATATAACAAACAAAAAGTAATGGAGTGCTTTGCACATAAAAAACGCCTCACTGAGGCGTTTTTAAAAATTAATGTCTCCGGCTGATAATCTCAACTATTTCTAGGCTGTTCTCTAATAGCCGGAACACATCACCGTGCATATCCACAATTACATGGCCATGGCGGTCTCGCCTCAGAACTTTGCCATGGCGGTCTCGCCTCAGAACTTTGCCATGACGGTATACGTCATAATCAATATGTCGGCCTATACGCCAGTAGTCATCGTCGTATCTATGGCTGTAATGATCACAGTGATGGTGGCGCTCATAGCGCTCTTTGTGTTTGTGCTTATGTTTTTTGCCGTGGTGCATTTTCTTCGCATGGCCTGGGGGCGTGAAGTGTTCAGGCTTAGCCATTGCCTCACTCATAGGAAGGGCACCGGCCAGTAACGTAGTTAAGCATAAAGCTGTCAGTCGCATAGCAACCTCCTTAATTGGTCTGTTGACCATTTCGCAATAACTTTACTGTAAATGTGCGCCAATGAACCCAAGCTAAACGTATTGAGGGCAAAAATATTGCGGTTTTCTCATTTTTTAATCTAGTAACGCACTAAAAATAAATAGCTTTTAATAATTAGCCTATACTTTTGTATGAGCTATCGAAATAAATACACTCTAAAGTATCGGTACCTTAAATAGGTCATTGTTTTGGCTAAGGAAGGAGGCACTTTGCAGACACAGTCGCACACATCACTGCTTATTTTCGACTCGCAAGGAGTTTGCAGCGCTGCGCACCCCGCTCAGCTTGAGCGCTATGTAGGTCTGCATTTTGATGACTTTTCATTTTTTAACAAACAAGATGTGTGTGTGTTCACTACGTTTTGCAAGCAAGCCCCCTACATTACCCTGCAAGTTGAACTTGAACAACGTACGTTTATTGCTACAGCGCAGTGGTGTCAAGGCAACCAAAGTAGTTTAGTGGTCTCATTAAGCGAACATTTTGAGGGTTACCGACAGCGCTCCAATGCTGAGCGTTTGGAGGCCTTAATCGAGGGCACTCAAGCCGGCACGTGGGAGTGGAATATGCAAACCGGCGAGGTTGTGTTAAATGAGCGCTGGGCCAATATTATTGGTTATACCTTGGATGAGCTTTCACCCATTTCAATTGATACTTGGCTGCTCTACGCCCATCCTGAGGACTTACACGCATCGGATGCAGCCTTTGACCGCCATTTCAGCGGTGAAGACCCTGTTTATCAATGTGATGTGCGCATGAAGCACAAGCAGGGTCATTGGGTTTGGGTTCGAGATTGCGGCAAAGTGGTGACCCGCACCGCAGATGACAAACCCGAGTGGATCTCTGGCACTCATATCGATATAACCCAACGCGTGCATGACTTGGAGCAACTCACACAAGTAAGAAACGAGCTTAAAACCATCATCGACAGTGTCCCTGCCGCTATTTATAAAGCCCCCTTTGATGAGCCTTGTTGTTTTAGTTTTATTTCTTCGCAGATAAGCCACATTACCGGTTATAACCGCATAAAGTTCGTACAAAGCCCGCACTGGTGGCGCGAACATATTCATCCTGAGGATTTAGATGCACAGGACACACAAACCCGCCACTGGCGCAAAGAAGGGGCACACGGGGTGTTTAAATCCGACTTTCGGTTTCGCCACAAAGACGGCCATTATATTTGGCTTACCAACTACAGCCAACGAATGCAAACCACGGCGAATAATGGCCAAGATTACTTAGTGGGCTCGCTCACCGATAAAAGCGAAAATGTCAGCCTCTCGAATCGGCTGGATGCGTTTGCACAAGTGCTTCCGGGAATGATTTATCAATTTGCGCTAACGGCTGAGCGCTCTTGGCACTTCCCTTACATAAGCGAGGGATGTACGCGCATCTTTGAAGTCGCACCCGAAGCAGTGCAACAGGACCCCGCCTCGTTGCTTACCAAAATCGCCCACGACGATCGTCAGCGGGTGGTACGTTCTATTTTAAATTCCGCGCAAAGCCTAGATGACTGGGAGTGCGAGTTTAAAGTGGAGCTTGAAGACAATGAAGAAAAATGGTTATTCGCTCATGCTATTCCCAAGCGCCAGCTCGATGGCACAGTGTTATGGTCTGGCATGGTGATTGATATTACCGATCGTAAAAGCTTGGAGCTCACTTTACTGCGCGAATCAACAACCGACCCTCTCACCGGGCTGTATAATCGCCGTCATTTCAATGAACAATTGCAGCAGCAACTAGCTCGCGCAGAGCGAGATGGTACCCATGTATCGCTGATGATCATCGACTTTGATTTATTCAAACAGATTAATGACCAATATGGCCATCATGCCGGTGACATTGTGCTCAAAGAAGCCACCATGCAGATCAGCGCCATTTTACGTAAGTACGATATTTTTGCTCGCATTGGCGGTGAAGAATTCAGTGTTATTTTACCCAATACTTCCTTGGCACAAGCACGCCATGTGGCAGAAAAAGTACGCCGTCAGGTGGAGCATTGCCACATTCAAGCGCACGAACACAGCATTTCGGTAACCACCACGATAGGTGTTGCCTCTACTGAGCAAACCACCGCCCACCCCGGCGCACTTTTAAAACAAGCAGACAATTGTTTATACCAGGGCAAGCATCAGGGTCGTAATTGCGTAGTGAGCGACTAGGCGTTGGTCTACGTATCAGCACCATAGACAATACTTAAATCTTAATGCACCCTGTGCTTTTAATTGCAGTTATCAACGAATATGAGCCTACGCCAACCTTACTCTGTACTCGTGGTTATCTACACCCTCGAGGGAGAATTTCTGTTACTACAACGCGCTGATGACCCTGACTTTTGGCAATCGGTTACCGGCGGTATTGATGAGGGTGAGCTCCCCTGTGCTACCGCAGCTCGCGAAGTGTTCGAAGAAACCGGCATTGATATTAGCCAGCAGCAACTCAGGCTGGTGGATGAACAGCGCTGCCACCGTTATGCTATCCGCGAGCAATGGCGCTATCGCTATCAACCGGGGGCAACGGTGAATACCGAGTATGTATTCTCATTGTGCTTGCCCAAGCGTTATCCAATCCAACTGGCCGCCGACGAGCACCTTAGTTACCTGTGGCTTGATGCCAATCAAGCCAGCGCCAAAGCGTGGTCTGACAGTAACGCGCAAGAAATCCGTACACTCGCGTCGAAGCTTGCACATAACAGCCGTTAAACACGAATATTTGTTCCGCCTTTAGCTGCTGTGGTAATCTTCGCTTCCTAACATGGAAGTGTGAACGCTATGGATACTGCACAGATACTGATCAACCTCTTACTCTTCGTTTTTTTGCCGCTATGGGGCATTGCCGGCTTCATTGACTGGTGTTGTCACCGCGCAACCGATATCGAACACACCTCTGGGTTAAAAGAGTCATTAATGCACTCGGTGATGGGCATCCAAGTGGGTATTCCTATCCTGATGTGTTTGCTATATCGCGTAAATGTTTTGGTGCTGCTGATATGCTTTGCCGCTTGGCTGCTGCACGAGGTGGTGGCCCATTGGGATGTTTCGTACGCGACGGGTAAGCGGCACATCAGCATATGGGAGATGCATGCACACAGCTACCTGGCGACCTTGCCGCTTTATATGTTGGCGCTCATCGCAGTAGTTAATTGGCCGGTGGTGGTCGATTTAGTCACCTTCAATTGGCAAGGCCAAATGCAGCTTACCCCGATGGAATACCCTCACGGTGGCTCTTGGTTCCTACCCGCTTACTTAACCTTTATGGCGGTGCTGTGTGTGTTCCCTTATTTAGAAGAAAATATTCGCTGTTTACGCAGCAGTTTGAAAGGACTTTAACGTGAGCGTTTATATCACCAGCACGGGTTACCACTTGCCGGGCCCGGCCATTAATAATGACCAAATTGAGCCGCTTCTGGGCTATGTGCACGGCAAAGCAAGCCGTCTAAAAAAGCGCATTTTACAATCTAATGGTATTAAAACACGCCATTACGCCATTGATAGCGATCACAACACCACTATTTCTAACGCCGAAATGGCCGCTAAAGCGGGTGCCGACTGCCTTGCGCAAAGCTATCTTGATAAACATCAGCTTGGCTTATTGTGCGCTGCCACCAGCCAAGGGGATTTAGTGCTGCCCGGGTTTGCCTCTATGGTGCAAGCCGAGCTGGCACTCAGTGATGTAGAAATCCACTCCAGTCACGGCATTTGCTCGAGCAGCTTAATGGCATTAAAGAATGCCTATTTACAACTATTGGCTGGCGAGCACGAATCGGCCATGGTGGTCGCCAGTGAACTCACTTCGCGGCTGTTCAAAGCCAGCCGTTATGAGGCCGCAGACGCGCAGCTAGATTTTAACGCCGAGTTTTTACGCTGGATGCTCTCCGATGGCGCGGGCGCCCTCATGCTCGAGCGCCAACCCCGTGGCACCTGCTTTAAAATAGAGTGGATCCGCAGCTTTTCGCACGCCGATGCCTATCCCGTGTGTATGTCGGTGGGTACGGCGGATAAAAGCACTAAGCCATGGCAGGATTACCCGAGCTATCGCGATGCAGAGGCCGCAGGGGCTATTTTATTACGCCAAGATGTGCGCTTACTCGATAACATCGTCAAACTAGGCGTGGATGGCTTTTTACGGCTATTAGACCAAGGCCGTGTCCAGGTCGACGAGATAGACCATTTGCTGTGTCACTACTCATCCGACTATTTTCGCCAGCCCATCTTCGACATGCTCAAGCGCGCTGGCTGTCATATTCCCGAGCATAAGTGGTACACCAACTTGTATGAACGCGGCAACACCGGCTGCGCCTCTATTTTTATTATGCTTGATGAATTTCGTCGCACTCAGCAGTATGGCGTAGGCGATACCATTATCTGTATGGTGCCGGAAAGCGGCCGCTTTAATAACGCCTACATGAAATTAACCGTGGTACAGGAGTAAATATGGAACATTACGTATTAAGTGAACACGGCCAGCAGTGCCTGCAAGGGCTAATGCGCATTTGGTTCGACTTTGAGCGCCAACTTGGGCGTGTCGACATTATTGCGCGCCTACAGCGTGGTCAGTTTACTGTGCACGACTACCAAAAATTACTCCTTAATCTGCGCCAGCAGGTGGTTGAGGGAGCCCGTTGGATCACCCGCACCGCTTCAAGCTTTGATAGAGACTATGCCGATGTACGCGCCGTGGTCATTGGTCATGCCCAAGAAGAGCACCGAGATTACGAGGTGTTAGAGCAAGATTACCTTGCCACCGGCGGCCAACTTGACGATATTCTCAGCGCCCCTCGCAACGCCGGTAGCGAAGCCTTGCATGCGTTTTTAATGTATCGCGGCTCGCAGCCCAACCCGGTGGATATGATAGGCGCGATGTGGATCATTGAAGGCCTAGGCCACAAGATGGCCAGCGATTGGGCAAAGCAAATAGAGCAATGTGTCGCGTTAGAGGGTGAGTACACTCGCTTTATGCGCTACCACGGCGAAAACGACGATGCCCACTTAGAAAAGCTTTATCAATTAATCGACCGGGTGTGTCAAAACGAGTCTCAAGTGCAAGCTATTTTACGCACCGCCAAGGTTGTCGCTCGCCTTTACGCCCTGCAATTGGAGGAAGTCGATGGCTAATAATAGCGCCAATAAAAACGACTCAGCGCTGTTGCAAGCGCTGGCCGTTGATAATTCCATCCCCATTGAGCAAGCGGCTGTGGATTTATGGCTTAAAGACTTAAACAACCCGCTGCGCTGGTTAGTGCGCCCGCTTTTTCAAGGGCTATTCGCTATTTTGCTGCATTTAGTGTGGTTATTTAAACGCCTACCGCTGCCTCAATTTAGTGCCCATGGACTACTACAAAAGCTGATTTGCTGGTTTTGTCGCCACTTTGTAAGTGTGGAGGCTAATTTGCTGATTTTGCGCCACTATGCCACCGAGTCTAACATCTTGAATTTTATCATCGCCAATAGTGATAAAGCCGGTGTTGAGCCGGTGCCGCTGTATCCAAAAACCATTGATGATATGCGCCATGCCAGCTTTGTTGAGCATGATCAGTGCTTGTTTAAAGCCTTTGCTCAGCTCGGCCATTGGCAACCGCTATCACAGCCTAAAGCTGAGCTTGATTGGCACCATTGGCAAGCGGTTAATATGGATGATTTTCAGGTGGAAAAGCGTTGGAGCCAGTTTTTAGACTTTGAAAGTGCTCATGCACTGTTTATGTGCCTGTTTTGTTTACTGCTCAAACGCGACGAATACCGCGACGCCATTAATGGCTTTAACCTAGACCAATCTATGGCTATTCGCATTGGCCAAATGATTGGCGAACCTAATCTCACCGAAATGGCTTACAACAAACATCCTTTGTATTTAGTTGGGCCATGGAACCTCAGCCAACGCTTTTTAATGCATGGCTTTTTTACCGAGTATATGTACGCACGCTTGGAACAGCTGCGTGACTCATCTTGCTAATATCAACAAGGATTTACATAATTAAAATGAAACATTCGCTTCTTTGTAGTGCTATTGCACTGTCTCTTTTTGGCTGCGGTGGCAGCTCTTCTGATTCACAAAGTGCCCCTTCACAACCACAAAACACAGCCCCATCGCTCAGTGGTGTTGCCAACAACACGGTTAAAGCTTTGCAAAGCTCCACGGTCACTCTAGAGATGAGCGACAACGAAAGTGATGCGCTCACCTTTACCATTGAAGACAAACCACAATGGGTCACTGTGGACCTTACCGAGAATACCGCCACGTTAACGTTGGCACCGGATTTTTTTGATATTGGCAGTCACGAATTAGCACTGAACGTTTCCGACGGTGAGCTTAGCCAAGCCTATTCTTTAACCGTTGAAGTAGATGACAACCCCGAGCAATGGCGTGATGACATCAGTCTGAGTCGCGCTGAACTGCGTGGTGCTTGGTCAAATAGCGCTAATGATTTTAATATTGTATTTAATGGTTATGATGCCGGCGCGCTAATTATTGATGACACCATGAAGCAGTTTGACTATGAGTTAAACAATAGTGCGACCGCTGTGAATTTAGCTATTGACCCTGCTTTATGTGGCCCATACTGCGAGCGTGAGCAACAAACTGCAACGCTGCGTGCCGTCGCTGAGTCTGACTCGCAACTGCGTATCCATGTCGAGGGGCTAGAGCAAAACTACACTTTTAATATGGCCAAACGCTCTGCTCCTACAATCGAAGATGCCTACTTTACAACAGCAATAGACCCTAGACTCACATTTTTAGGGCTGTTCACCGCTAACGCTGAAACTCGTTTAGAAGCGAAAGTTTCGTTACCTGATCGCTCTTTTTATTACGCTAGCCTAGTTGGAAAACTCGATGGTGAGCACTTCACTGTGAATGAAACCGAGATTAGTTTTTCTAAAGACTTTGAAAACGCCAGTGCACCTCGTTGGGAAGAAGTGACGATAGGTCGCAACATCGATTACATCGAGCCACTTTACGTTGATGATAACTTTGTCGTGTATGATGCACTGCACAGTGGCGAAGTATTGTCTTCATTAAATGGCTACGAAGTAGATGACTATATTGGCTTAGCCCCTTTATTAGCTGACTATGCTTCTTTAAGCGCCACCTATCGCCTGCACAAAGTAGCCCCCCCCTCTTTAGAATTCGGACAAAAATATGTTGGTCGATTAGCATCAGTTCACGATGATCTTGCCAGTGAAACACAATTTAAAGGAGTGGTTGAGGTCATCTTTGATTCTGCCAGCGAGCTGACTATTCCTTTAACGGTTCCACATACTGAGGGGTCATTAGAGCTAAAACTTCCTTATGAGATCAAAGCGGATCACTTGCTTGTAGGTAACCCTGGCAATGAATATAAAGTTGGCTTCTTCCAACACAAAGATGACGATATTTTTGTGTCGCCAGATGTAAGCCATGTATATACAACAAAAAGACCTATGAGTCTGTTTATGAAGGCCGAAGAGCAGCCGCTGCTTTCAGCGCAAAGCTTTGCCGGTTTGTATGAGCACCTAGATTGGGTAAATGAAAATGACGATATCTATTACTCAGTTTTTCACTACAATGGCACATTGGGATTCAATTTACGTGCCGATGGCCCTCTCGATGAAGTTGAATTGAGTGAAGAGACAACACACTTTTGGGGAGTTTACGATAATCGCGTCGTTTTTATAAAGTATAATAATTGTCCTCAAGCGACTAACTTTTCTACATGTTTTGGCATCGTACAAAATGCATTAAACAATAATGAATTAACTCTTATACAAAGTTTTGCACCTCTGGCAACAGAGGGTGAGAGTATCATTTTAAACTATTCATCATACTATGGTGGCTGGGCGAATAGTGAATTCGACTCAGTTTCCAATACCGCTGTAACTTCACTTCGACAACTAAAAAAGCATTAACTTTTTAACGCCGAGGCAAGCGCCTCGGCTCGCTTTTGCATTATTCGGGGTTGTTTATTTTGACGACCATTTTGCCAAAGTTACGCCCTGCCAGAACATCATTGAGGCCTTCAGGTGCATTTTCTAGCCCTTCAATTAGGTGTTCCTTATACTTAATTTTTCCCTCTTGCACCCATTTTTGCATGTCGGTGGCAAACTCTTCATAGCGATGAGCGTAATCATCAAAAATGATAAACCCTTTCATGGTCATACGTTTAGTAAGGATTTTCCCCATCAGCAATGATAAGCGGTCAGGCCCTGGCGGTAATTCGGTGGCATTGTATTGCGAAACAAGGCCACACACTGGAATACGCGCACCGGTATTTAATAACGGCAATACGGCGTCAAACACTTTGCCACCGACATTTTCGTAATACACATCAATACCGCTGTCGCAAACCTTGGCTAATTGCTCAGCAAAGTCATCGGCTTTATGGTCGATGCAGGCATCAAAGCCGAGTTCATCCTTTACATAACTGCATTTTTGCGCGCCACCGGCGATACCAATGACCTTTGCCCCTTTTAGCTTGGCGATTTGCCCAACATTAGCACCCACCGCGCCACTGGCCGCAGCAACCACGACGGTTTCCCCCGCTTGTGGCTTGCCAATATCAAGTAGCCCCATGTAAGCGGTAAATCCTGGCATGCCCAAAACACCTAAAGCATAAGATGGGTTTTGTGGCTGGGAGCCTAGGTTAATAACGCCTTCACCATTGCTGATGGCGTAATCTTGCCAGCCATTCATTGATAGTACCCAGTCCCCTGCTTGAAATCCTTCAATATGAGATTCAACAACCTGGGAGACCGTACCACCGACCATCACCTCATCGATAGCCACAGGATCGGCATAAGACTCGGCGTCGCTCATGCGCCCGCGCATATAGGGATCAAGAGATAAATAAATCGTGCGCAGCAGCATTTCCCCTTGCTTCGCTTTCGGGGCGTCCACCTCTTGCAGGCGGAAGTTATCTGCTACGGGCTCACCTTCAGGGCGAGAGTTCAATACGATCTGGCGGTTTGATAATGACATAGTCACTCCTTTTTGAATAGTCGTTCAAATTTAAATTGGGACATGCCGATGAATTTCAATAGCTAAGCGTCGATTTATTTTGAAGATGCGAAGATATCAATACAGCACAAAATGTTATAATATAACACTTGAAATTTAAGGGAGGACCTATGAAAGATAAATTAGCTATTTTTTTCAGTGCTTTTTGCCTAGTCCATTGCATTGTATTGCCCGCAGGCTTTTTGATATCGACATCTATTTTAGGGCAGTTTTTGTTCTCAGAGCGCATTCATCAAGGACTTTTCCTCGTTATTGCAGCCTTGGCGTTATGGGCTCTTCCTCAGGGGTTGCGTCAACATCATCAAACACTGCCGTTACTGCTCGCGTTGATTGGCTTGTCGCTGCTTGGCACCGCGTTATTTGTGCCAAGCTTAGAGGTGCTTTTCTCCGTTGTCGGCAGTTTATTGCTGATGGCTGCGCATCTACGCAATTTTTGGTTGTTAAAAAAAGCCAAGCCACTGTGTGTATAGTGCTTAGTTGACTGTATGTACGAGGGGCTTAAACGCCCCCCGACGATGAGTTAGAAGCGCGCTCGCAACCCAAGGGCTATGCTGCGACCTGGCAATGGAGCAATAAAGCGTAAGTAACTTTGGTGCGCACGGGCATCTTCATCAGTGATGTTATCGATATTGACAAATAATTCCCCGCTATCTCCTAACCAAGGCTGCGCAACACTGGCATCAAAGCCTAACAAGGCATAGCTTGATGAAGGCCTTTCATGCTTACCGACATTTTGTTGTTTGTCATGATGTGTGTAATTTACAGTAAATCGCAAGCCATCATACTGCCAACCTAGCTTTAGGCCCGTTCTATTCGCTGGAGTTTTAGGTATGCTGTCTCCTTCCATAGTGCGCCGCCAATATTCAGCTTCTTGTGCTTTATCTGGATTTAGGAAGTTATCTAGTTCAAAAGGATCGTAGCTGCCATCAAACTGATAGCGAGGCGTATTTTTTACACTATCTGTGAAAGCAGATAGCGTTATTACGCCCCAGTCTGTAAAGGTATATGAATAATCTAAAGTAATTTCATAGCCTTGATTATCGGTATCAGCCTGACGCCACTCTTGAACATACACACCCCCTCTGTTTACGCCAGTATTTCCTAGATAAGTGAAGTCGGTGTATTCATTATCAAACCATGTCGCGGCCAATTGTAGGTCACCCAAAGTAACGCGCGTCCCCCATTCTAACGCTCGGTTTTGTTCGACATTTAAATGCGTATTGCCTTGCTCTTCTATTAATAAAGCCAAATGGGGGTTACTTGCGTAGAGCTCATTAATTGCAGGTGCACGCTGCGCATCAGTGTAGCTAGCATGTAGGGACCACATAGGCACGGGATGATAATTCATGCTTACACTGTAGTTTTGCAAGTGAAACTCACGTTCCTGCACGTTTGCTCCTTGGCCACGCCCGGGCACATAACTCCCTTCAAGATTCGGCTTATATTGAATATGGTCATACCTTGCGCCAAACTGAAGTTGCAATGCTTGCAAGTGCAGGTTTTGAAGTAAATACAGCGCCTCTCGTTTGCCCTCGATCTCAGGCAAGTAGTTATCGCTCCCCTCGCCTCGGTGTTCACTGCGCTCTATCTGTAACCCTATCGAGGCCGGTGCTTGGTCGTGCCATGTAAAGCCAATTCGTGGATTGAGTTGCAAAGCATCTACTTCGAACAGGTTAACGGAGGTGCCAGCTAACGTCTCGTCATCTCTTTGTTGAGAATAAAAGCCATTAATTTCAAGGTAGTCTAGGTAGCTTTGGGTATTGAAGTGTTGACTGTAGCGGCCATCAATACGATGAAAAGAAGAGTAAATGCGAATATCCGCTGCTTGACCTACTTTTGGGGCCGTTGCGGACCCTAGATGCATAAACCCAGGGATCCCTCGGTTAGCTTTACCAAAGCTGTATGCAAACCCGAGCTCTTGATGCTCTGAAAATAGCTGGCTTCCGCCAATTGAGCCAGAGGTTTGATAGCTACTAGAGTTGCTAACTTTCCCTTGGTCATTGAGGCCATAGTGACTAATTATCTGCTCATCAACGGGGGTAATATCAACCCATTTTTCACCATTAAACTGCCACTGCGGCGACGCTAATTTAACCTGACAGCGGCCGGCTAGGCGCACATCGGTCACTAACTCTGACCAGCTTGCACACACCGGTGCCTTGGCGCTGTCTGGCACTTTGTAATCACCTCGTTGACGCACAAGGATATTGGCATTAAAGGCGAATCCTTGTTGCTGCCCTTGAGTTTGCGCTAGCAATGAGCTGGCACTATTGTAGCCACTTTGCAATTCGACTTTTTCTTGCGCTTGCCAAGCGCTTAATTGTTTGGGAATACGGCTATCATCAACGTCGACAACGCCTGCCATCGCCTCACCGCCAAAAGGGATCACCGCAGTGGCGCCTTTAATCACACGGATATTGTCGGCAAAGAAAGGCTCAATCGGCACGAGTTGATCCGCGCTGATAGAAGACATATCACGCACAGCCATCGCATTGGTCGCTAAGACCACACGTTGAGCGCCGAATCCCCTGAGTTGTGGACGACTAGCAGAGGGGCCAAAGTGGCTTGCGCTCACACCTGGCAACGTATCAAGGGTGTCGCCCAGCGTAGGCGCTTTTAACTCGTTTAATTGGGCACCATTGAGTTCAATATTTGCGCCAATCAATTCGCTGCTTGCAGAAGGAAGTTGATGCTGCCCGCTGACTTCGATGTGCTCAATGGCACTATTTACATTGTGGCTGCTGGCTAACGCTAAGGAGATAAGAGAAAGTGAAAGATTCATGATTTACTATAAAAGTTATGATACAACATAACATTATCACCACAATGATAGTTCCTTTTCAAGGAAATTAGACAAACTCTAGGTTCTTTCGTTACGCTTAACTTCTCGTTATCGCTAAGTCTGTTTGCTGTATGGCCTTGAATCCGCATTTACCTTTGGTTTATCACCCCAATTACTCGTTTAGCTTTGACCCCAATCATCGCTTTGTGATGAGCAAGTTTGCGCGCCTGTACCATCATGTAAAAGGCCTAGGCTTGGTCGGTGATAACCTTGAGCAACCGCCGCTCGGAACCCCGGATGATCTCAGCTTAATTCACTGCGATAACTATGTGCATGACCTATGGCATAACCGCTTAGATGCCAAAGCGATGCGCCGTATTGGCCTGCCCTGGTCACACAACTTAATGGCGCGTACCTTCACCGCGCCTTTGGGGACGCTGAAAACAGCCCGCCTTGCCCTTGCTCATGGGGTGGCTTGCCATTTGGCAGGAGGCACTCACCATGCTCATTATGACTTTGGCTCTGGCTATTGCATGGTTAATGATTTAGCGTTCACGGCGCAAACGCTGATTAATAGTGGTGAGGTCACCAATGTGTTGGTTTTTGATCTTGATGTACACCAAGGCGATGGCACAGCGGCGCTGCTGCAACATCAACCCTATGCTTTTACCTGCTCCATTCACTGTGAAAAGAACTTTCCATTTCGTAAATCTGCCAGTGATTTAGACATCGGCCTTGCCAATCACATAAGCGATGACGAATACCTCGGCGTGGTCGATGACACCCTAGTGCACTTGCTCGACAGCCTGAACCCCGACTTAGTGTTGTATGACGCGGGCGTTGATATCTGGCAGCAAGACGGCCTAGGTAAGCTGGATGTCAGCTGGCAGGGGATCGCACAACGTGATCGCTTGGTACTCAAGCGCTGTGCACAGCATAATACCCCGGTGGCTACGGTGATTGGTGGCGGCTACGATAAAGACCATGAACGCCTGGCGGCACGCCATGCCATTGTGGTTGAGCAGGCTGCACAACTATAAGAAAAAAGGCCCTTACGGGCCTTTGGTTAACTTTGGGAAAATGCTGCTAAAAGGTGCTAATTAAGCACCAGCAACTGTGGATTGGCAGCGTGATAGTCCACAGCCATGGTGATGCTCAACACGGTGATATTAACAATGGAAAAGGCAAACACTTGGCGTGCCCAGCCATGCATATCAATATCGCGGCGATAGCCACGCAAGGCCATCAGCAACCACCAAAAACTGGTCGTGCATGCCACCGCCATAAAGGCGAGCCCGGTGTAGCCACCGAGCGGCAATAGCATGACCACCAAGGCATACAAAGCAATGTAGAAAACAATATGCCGCTGCGCCCGGGCTAAGCCCTTTGCCACCGGGAGCACCGGAATATTGGCGTCGCGGTAATCCTGATAACGGAAAATCGCAATGGCATAGGAATGCGGCATCTGCCATAGGCAAAACATCAGCAGCAAAATGACTGCCCCTGCATCAAATTGGCCGGTGACGGCGCCATACCCCACCACCGGAGGCACCGCCCCAGAGAGGCTGCCAACCAGGGTGCCGTACACGGAGTGACGTTTCATATACAAGCTGTATACGCCCACGTAGATGATGTAGCCAAAGGCAGCAAAGCCCACCGCCAAGGTATTGGTGTAGTAGATTAATGCGCCAAAACCACATACCGCCAATACCAGGGCGTGGAGCAGTGCCGCCGACGCCGATATTTCGCCGGTGACGGTGACGCGGCCTTGGGTGCGCGCCATTTTGGCATCAATGTCACGGTCAATAACATTGTTTACAACGCACCCCGAGGCCACCACCAACGAGAGCCCCATGAGCGTAGCCAGCATAAGTGGCCAGTCTATCTCGCCGCGTGCGGCCAGCAAGAAGCCCCCCGCCACAGAGATAAGATTGCCGATGATGATCCCCGGTTTAGTCACCGAAAAATAACGACGAAACATAAGCACGACCTCGACGTTAGTACATCATCATGGCGTTGGACTCATAAATGATCCACACCGATAAGCCAACCACCATAACGATGATAAGGGCACTAAAAATAAAGGAGATACTATTCGCTTTGCCTTCTTCACTAACAAAGTTAAGGTGCAAAAAGTATTTTAAATGCACGCAAATTTGCACTATGGCTGCCACCACCACAGTGGCCAAAGTACTGGTTGTCGACAACGCTCCACTGCTCACCGCCCAAAACGGTGCGCCGGTGAGCACTACCGAGAGCACAAAACCAATGACATAATCCTTAGCGTGGTTAACTAGGCCTTGCTCTGCGACTGCCTCGAGCTTATCCATCGCGTGAGTTTCACTGTGACTCATGACATCACCCCCATTAGATACACCACGGTAAATACACAAATCCAGACAATATCCAAAAAGTGCCAAAATAAGCTTAAACAGCTTAAGCGCGTTACCGTTTGCCCCTTAAGCCCCCGGCGCAGCACCTCAATCATCATCACGCTCATCCAAATCAACCCCGCACTCACATGCAGGCCATGCAGCCCCACCAAAGAGAAAAACGAGGTTAAAAACGCACTTTGTTGTGGGCCATTGCCAGCGGCAATTAAGTGATGAAACTCATACACTTCCATAGCGATGAACACTGCCCCTAGGGCAAAAGTAACCGCCAACCAGCTCAATGTAGCCGCCTGTTTTTGCGCCTTAGCGGTTATCATGGCAAAACCAAAGGTAATACTGCTGAGCAACAAGGCCGTCGTTTCTAGGGCAACAAAGTCAAGCTCAAAGATATCTTTGCCGGAAACCCCGCCGGCGGTGTTCATGTACAGCACCGCGTAGGTGGCAAAAAATGACGCGAATAACAGGCAATCGGTCATCAGGTATAACCAAAAACCAAACACGGTATTGCTTGATGTATCGTGGTGCGCACAATCGGGGTGATGCGCCTCACCTAAGGTGTGAATAGCGGTTGATGTAGTGGCACTCATGAGCGACCCTCCGCAGTTGCATGATGGATATGGGCTGACTCGATGGCTTCAATTTCAGCCACCGGCACATAGTAATCAACGTCATTGCTGTAACAACGCTTAATAAACACGGTTATAGCGGCGCCAAGGCCGGCAATGGCAAGCCACCAAATATGCCAAATCATGGCGAAGCAAAATGCCGTAAGCGCGGCGCTCATAAGCACGCCAGCTGAGGTGTTTTTCGGCATGTGGATGGGCGCATAGTGTTGCCCTTGCTGATAAGCCTGCCCCTGCTCTTTGGTGTCGGTCCAAGCGTCAATATCACGTACCACCGGGGTGTTTGCGAAGTTGTAGTACTGGGGCGGTGATGCCGTAGACCACTCTAAGGTATGGCCATTCCAAGGATCGCCGGTGGTATCTTGCAATTGCGCACGGTTTTTATAACTCACCACCAGTTGGATCACCTGAAATACGATGCCAAACATAATGATCACAGCACCGACAAAGGCAATGTACAGCCAGATGTTCCAATCTGGGTTGTTGGTGTGGTTTAGGCGTCGCGTCATACCTAAAAAGCCCAGTACATACAGCGGCATAAAGGCAACAAAGAAGCCCACCAGCCAACACCAGAATGACGCCTTACCCCAACGCTCATCCAATTTATAGCCCATGGCTTTGGGGAACCAATAAGCAAAGCCGGCAAGGTAGCCAAACACTGCGCCACCAATAATGGTGTTGTGAAAGTGCGCAATCAGAAACAAGCTGTTATGAAGCACGTAGTCTGCGCCGGGAATGGCGAGCAACACGCCGGTCATACCGCCCACGGTAAAGGTGATCATAAAGCCAATGGTCCACAGCACCGGCACGGTGATGCGCAGACGCCCTCGGTACATGGTAAATAGCCAGTTAAACAGCTTCACCCCTGTGGGCACCGCAATGACCATGGTCATCACCCCGAAGAAGGCGTTTACATTGGCACTGGAGCCCATAGTGAAAAAGTGATGCAGCCAGACGATAAAGCCCAAAATGGAAATTGCACCACTGGCATAAACCATGGACTTGTAGCCGAACAAACGCTTGCCAGTGAAAGTCGAGATCACTTCAGAAAAAATGCCAAACGCTGGCAAAATCAGAATATAAACCTCTGGGTGGCCCCATGCCCAAAATAAGTTGATATACATCATGGCATTACCACCTGCTTCATTGGTGAAGAAGTGGAAATCCATGTATCTATCTAGAGTAAGCATGGCCAGCACCGCTGTTAAAATGGGGAACGATGCGGCGATAAGAATATTCGCCCAGGTACATGCCCAAGTAAAAATAGGCATTTTCATCAAGCTCATGCCCGGCGCGCGCATTTTAAATACCGTCACCAGGAAGTTTACCGCCGTCAGCAAAGTACCCAAGCCTGATATCTGCAACGCCCAAATATAATAATCGACTCCCACACCGGGGCTAAAGGATAACTCTGATAGCGGCGGATAGGCGACCCACCCAGTCTTCGCAAATTCGCCAAGCCCTAGAGATAAATTAATCAGTATTGCGCCGCCCGCCGTAAGCCAAAAGCTCAGGTTGTTTAAAAATGGGAAGGCCACATCGCGGGCACCGATTTGCAGTGGCACCACAATGTTCATCAACCCAATCATAAACGGCATCGCCATAAAGATAATCATGATCACGCCGTGTGCAGTAAAGATTTGGTCGTAGTGCTCAGGGGGCAAGTACCCGGCTGCCCCGCCGGTAGCCATGGCCAGCTGAGTACGCATCATTATAGCGTCAGCAAAACCACGGAATAACATGATCAGGGCAAGGGTTATGTACATCATGCCCAATCGTTTATGGTCAATGGAGGTGATCCAATCTCGCCATAGCACGCCCCATTTTTGATATTTTGTCATCGCTGCTGCAAGCAGCAGACCCAGTACAGCCACAACCGCCAAAGTCACCATAATAATGGGCTCGTGGTATGGAATGGCCTCAATTGATAGTTTTCCAAATAGATTCATTTTCACTCCTCGACGCGATGTTGGTTATGCGCCGCATGCTCGGGCTTGGCGTAGTAATTCATTTCACCGTGACCTTGCATGTACTTCATCACAATGCTGTGAAACAGCCCCTGTTCCACCTCGCTGTAATAGCTCACCGGATGGTATTCACTGGGTTGGGTTAACGTCTCGTAGCTGTGTTGGTCTAACTTAGTCCCTTTGGCTTTGACATTGGCAACCCAGGTATCAAAGTCGGCCTGTGTGGGGGTGGCAATGGCATTAAACTTCATGCCACTAAACCCGGCGCCACTGTAGTTGGCTGAAAAGCCTTTGAATGTGCCAGGCTCGTTGGCAATCAGGTGTAGCTGGGTTTCCATGCCCGCCATGGAGTAAATTTGGCTTCCCAGCTGGGGAATAAAAAAGGAGTTCATGGTACTTTGCGAGGTGATTCTATATTCCACCGGCACATTGGCTGGAAACACCAGCTCATTGACCGTGGCAATACCCTGCTCAGGGTAGATAAATAGCCACTTCCAATTTAGCGACACCACCTGCACGGTTAAGTGCTCCCCTTTACCGGCCAGCGGCTTGTATGGGTCAAGTGCTTGTGTGGAGCGCCAAGTGATCACCCCAAGCACAA
Source organism: Pseudoalteromonas sp. CNC9-20 (assembly GCF_022347875.1). Taxonomy (NCBI): domain Bacteria; kingdom Pseudomonadati; phylum Pseudomonadota; class Gammaproteobacteria; order Alteromonadales; family Pseudoalteromonadaceae; genus Pseudoalteromonas; species Pseudoalteromonas sp. CNC9-20. The sequence continues at coordinate 766,704 of NZ_JAKRFS010000002.1, forward strand.
TGATGATAACGATGGGAATGGTCCACACCGCCGCTTCTATTTTGCTCGAGTGCGCCCATTTCGGGGCATAGATCTCATGGTCGCGACCATCGCGATATTTCCAGGCAAAATACAAAGTCATGATGATCACCGGGATCACCACAACCAACATCAGAACGGTGGCAATAATAATGAGATTTTTCTCATCAATGCCAATTTGCCCCTTGGGGTCCAGCACTCCGCCACTACAGCCACTGAGCGCCAACACCATAAGAGCGAAAGCGAATGAAAAGAGTTTTCGAGTTAACAAAACACTACCCTACAACCTAAAGGTTAAACCTCGCCACAAAGTGGCCTGAGCTACTTCAAGCGCATAAATACAGCGCTTAAAGAGCGAAATTCGCGGTTAAGGGAGCATTTTTAAGATGCAAAAATGCTGCTTTGCCAAAGGTTCTCTGCAGCCGCAGCATGGGCGACTAAGTCAGCGCAAAGCTTGACCTTCACTGAGATAGAGTGTGCAGAGATAAATTAGCATTGCTGCCCGAGGCACCGCGAATAACACTGCGGTGGGTTGACTGTGGTCAGTGACAAAAATTAAGCAGACGCACTGAGGTCGCTACCAAGGACACGCATTTCCTGAGTGGTAGCAACTAAAAACAATCAACCGGCAACTGATGGAGGAGCGCGGCACCCATGCGCGCCTTGAGGATTCTGGCAACGGGTGGGGGCGACAAAGGCAAACGCCGCTTTACGCAGCGAAATGGCTGCGCGCTTAGGCGCAAAAAAGTAAAACAATAACCAACATAAACCAATTAACAACTGGGCGCTAAGCACCGGCTGGGCAAAAAACTGCATCGCCGCCACCAACCAAGGCTCTTGGCTTAAACCTTCGCCCATTAGCGCTTCAAGCTCAATGGCATCTCCAAGGGAGCCGCTGAGCAACAACGCCGTATTAAGCGCAAAGAGTACACAAGCAAGCACAACACCACGACCAAAGCACGCGCCCAACACCAGCGGTTGCGTTAGCAAGGTTGAATTGTTCGTGTTAGCTGAAAGCACTGTGTACATCCACTTCGGGTTTAATTGCGAAATATTGGTTAGGAACTTTCACTACTTACTGAAAGTTCGCGCCGAGTATAACAAAGGCATGCTAGGTTGCAACTAACAAATCACCTAAGCCCGCGCATTAAAGTAAGGCGCTAGTTCTCTAGCCACGAGATAGACGCGATTGTTATTTTTTTAAAATAAAAGTGATCGCTCTATTTATAAAGTTCCGTAAAAGCGTGCGAAGGGTTTGCAATTGCAACCACCTTTTGTTCCTCTCTAATTGGATTCAAACAGGGGGTGTGCATAGGAATTGGCCCCCCTTCACCATAGCGTAGAATAAGCGCCCTGACTGGGCGCTTTCTTTTTATTGTGCTTTTTTTTAGGCATCACATCGGGTAATATTGTCGCCAGTTAAAAACAATTTATGTGTGCTATGGAAAGCTCTAGTCTCGTCAAGGATTACAACCCAGTAACGCCTGCGGCATTCGCTCGCGGTTACATTGTGTATTGCAGTTTTGGTCATCCTCATTTGGTGTGTCGCCCTGAACATATCCCCGATGATCCTATGCTTCCCCATCCCATCTATGCATTTCGGTCCGGGCGTGTATTCGCCGAGCAGTTTTTGCATGATCTCGACCCATGGCGCAATAGTCAGTTTATTATTAGCACCTTGTTCGACTATTTACATATCACCAGCTTCGGCTCAGGCTATAAGCCAGTCACTTCACAGCTTAACGAGGTGGCCGAAGCTTTGGTGGATGAACGCTTAGTGATGTTCGAACTGTGGGATATTGCCGAGCACCCCAACGTGGTTAAACAACAGCTGCAAAAATCAGATAAAACACGCAGTAGCGATGCCGCTGGCTCTAGCGCACCGAAGCGCAGCAGCGGCGCCGATTTGGCAAGCCCAGAGAAAAAGACACCCGCACCCAGTTCCACAAGCTCAGCGCCAGTGGTCACCGGCGCAGGCAAAAAAGCGGATACCAGCAAAGCAAGCGAACCGCAAGCAAGTGAAGCAAGCACTAAAAAAGCGCCAGCACCGAAAAAGGCCCCACCGCAAAGCATGGAAGAGTGTGTGCAGCGCCTGGCTGATGCGCGTAAACGTCTAGAAGAGACCGGCGAATATCAACCTAAATATTCACAGAGTGAATTAGAAGCCTTAGCCGCAAAGGGCGTTGTAAAAGAGCGCTTTATTGTCACCTTACAAGAAAAGAAAGGACCTAACGATAAGCTTGGTTTTGAACGTGAGTCGGGGCGGACAACCACTTGGACCACTACCTTTGACCAAATGGAAAATGCTGACACAGACCCTAAACTGCTGAACGATTTAAATGGTATGAATTGGAAAGAGGACGCCGAGTGGGAAGTTATTATCGTAGACCAAGAAAAGTATTTGGAAAACGAAGACTCCTATACCTTTGTACCAACCTATGATCGGATGAAGGACGTGGGTGTTAAGGAGTTTAGCAATAAAAACTTATCGGAAAAAAATGAACACTCCCCAGAGAAGTTAAAAGAGGTAATGACTCCAGAGTACTCTAAAGAGTACAGCAAAATTATGGACGACTTTGAAAAGGCAAAGCTCAACCAATACGATAAAGAGCACGTTAAAGCTTTTTCAAATAACTACTTTAAAGATAAAAATGAAAAAGAGAAATTCCTTTGCCGCCACGAGTACACCTGTGAAATTGGCACAAACAAGTGGTTCTCCGGCGATGGTCTAACAAAGACTAATGGCAACTCTGGATATGTTCCAGCAAATCAACATGGTACGCTAGAGAGCATTACACTAGAACGCTCCCCTAAAACAATCGCCGAACTAGAAGACCCTAGCTTAGGTGCTATTATTCGCGTTCCTGCGAAGCCGATAAAAGGGTAATAAATATATGCTGGATATTAATAACCTTCCTTCTGAATATCGTTTAATTAAAACCTTTCCTAATTATTTTGGCCCTCAAAAATTAATGCATATAATTGAAGGGAAAGATTCTCTTATTTTTTTTAATGAGAGTAAGTTGAACGAGGCACAGCAAGCTTTTTTGAAAAAAAGTGTTATTCAAAGCACCTTTAGCCTCCCATTAAGTTCACTCGATTGGGTGGTAGACGTCATAGAAAATGGCTTTATGAAACTACCGAGCGAGGGTGGATTATCTGCTGACACACGTCATGTTAAGAATAGTTTTGATAGGCAAGAATTAAAAGTACGCTTCTCACCGAATTGCCTAGCAGAAGGTGAAAAGGGAATTACGTTAATAAATCTCTCAATACCTGATGATGTATCAAGCTATACAGAGCTACAACTGCCTTACGTGTCTCTACTAGCGCAGGGTATTCTTGCTGAACTCAAGCGTATAGCCCAAAACTATAAAAACGCTTGAACGCTCTAATATAGATAGAAATAGCCAAAAGCGACTGAAGCGCTCATAAGAGGGTTTATGATTATACCAGCAGAAAGACTACAGTACATTGCAGACCTATTCTTACGCTGTGAAAGAGTAGAACAAAACCCTTGGACAGAATTAGCCTTTGTTTTCGAGTTTAATGAAGGTCATATGGCCAACTCTGGTTTCATATATAACGCAGAAGCAGTACGCCCTGCCTCTGCCGAAATAGAAGACGATCCTTTGTTGTTAGACGACACTCTGCTCGAATTCCGTGAGGAAGTTTATGAGCAATGCGACTGGCGTTTTATAAAGTTATTGTTCCAAATGGAAAGCGAAACCGGGCGCTTTAAAATCGACTTTGAGTTTGAAGATAAAAGCCGCTGGGAAATTCACCCTGGCAATATGATGGAAATGCGTGAGCAGTTGCGCCCTCATTTCGATTAATCGCTATTTTGGCGTTGGTTGTCGATTTTATGCATCAAACGCCTACAAGAGGACACCGTATGAATATACCAATGGAACGTCTCCAATACATTGCAGATCTATTTCTACGCTGCAAGAAAGTACAGCAAAACCCATGGACAGCGTTTTCGTTTGTTTTTGAATTTAACGAAGGACACATCGCTAACTCTGGTTTCCTATACGATAACGATAAAGTAGAGCTCGCTACAGCCAGGATTGAAGACGACTTGCTGTTGCTCGAGGATACCTTACTCGAATTCCGTGAAGAAGTTTACGAGCAATGCGACTGGCGTTTTATAAAACTGCTTTTTCAAATGGATGGTGAAACAGAGCGCTTTAAAATCGATTTTGAGTTCGAAGATAAAAACCGCTGGGAAATCCACCCTGGCAATATGATGGAAATGCGTGAACAGCTGCGCCCTCATTTCGATTAATTTACGCTCTGCCAATATTATTGAGTCTTTGGTTCTGGCCCAGCACCTTTTGTATAACTGACCAGTGCTTTTGTAAAACAAGGCTACAGAACAACTTATATTCAACCATAGCGCCCTGCAACCTGGATAGGGCTTAACTGCTTGGTTATAGGAACATGGGTGCTTTAAGTACCAACTCAACGCGACGGTTACGCTGCATATTATCGTCATTATCGTTTGCAGCCAACGGAGCGACTGGCCCGACACCCACCGCTTGCAATCGCTGTTGGGTTATTTGGTAATCACGAACCAGGGTGTTCACCACTTCTTGAGCGCGTCGACTCGCTAAGTCTTGGTTGTAGTCAAATGCACCTTTGTTATCGGTGTGACCAACCACATACAAAGAGACATCAGCCCTTTGCGTTAAGAACTTTGCAATTTCATCCAATTGCGCTTTTGAGCTAGGTTTAATGGTGTGTTTATTAAAGTCAAACTCAATACCATACAAAGAAACACTGCCTGTATTTTGTATTTCTTTTAAAAGATTGTCACTGTCGATATTTAAAGCTACGTGGCTAACCTCTTTTTCTTCAATAATATCAACCACCAACTCTACACTTTCCTTGGCCCTACGTTGTAGGCTGTACATCGATGTGTATAGCTTGCCATGAGGTGTGTCTTTCTCAGCTGTGAACAAGTAAAAGTTGCTTTTTTCAGTCATGTTATAGATATCAGAATCATGACGCTTAGCAAAAATGGTATCGCGGTAATTATCGCGCAAGATATAGTTGCCACAACTACGTGCTTGGCACTCATAAATAATAGTGAACCCAGCTTGGGTCAGTGCATTCATGTAGTTTTTATGAACTGCATAAGGTCCAACCGTTTTATCAATACGGTAATTTAGCGTGGTCACTTTACCGCCGACGGTGCGCACCGGAATTGACTTTTTATACTGACCTACAATTAACGGATAGGGTTCATAATCACTCACGCCGCTGCTTTTGATATAACTGCCAGGGAAGCGCTCGATTAATGGGTGATCAGCACTGCCTTTTGCATCTTTTTCCTTGGCTTTTAGCTGACTAAAATCCAACGCATCAATCTCAAAGTCTTGCTGTACGCTAAGACCCGCATCAGGCATAGGCAACGATGCAATTTGCTCATAGCCTAAGGAAAGCCCTCCGCTGCGCTCTTGTTTAGCAAACAGCATAACTGCACGTGGCTGCTCATTCACTGTTTTCATCGCTGACAGATAGCCAAATCGGTTTTCCTGAACATTGTAATAACCTAAGCGATACAACACTGTATCGCGAAAGGTATCATCAATTAGCCGAGCGTAAATGCGTTTATCACACTCCTGAACGCAATAAACCTGTATGCTAAAACCCTTGGCCTCCAGCTTGGCTTTAACATCAGCAAGTAGGTGTGAAAAGCCGAGCTTAGCGCTAGGCTCAATCTCCTGCATGTAAGCGCGATACTCCCCCGCTAACTCTATACGTTGATCATCTTTGCCTAGCACTAATACAGGCATATAGCTGTAATGGGCATCGGCCTTGGTGCGGCCGCCTTTGTATTTGTCGACGAATAGATTACTTTGCGCAAGGCTAGAAGTGGTAAGTAACAGTAAAGCGAAGGTAAAGAGCAAGCGAACCATTATTTTCATCCTTAAATATAATTAGCCTTATTAATACTTATTCCCGTATTTAAATCAACTAGTTTAAGTAGCGAAAGCAAAAAGGCGGTGATCACCGCCCTGCTCTTGCCTTACTAGTGTGAAATCTTGGTTTACTGCAAACTCAACGCCCTGCCTCGGCGCTGGGTTAGCGGCGATCGTGCCCGTATCGCCCGCACCGGGCCATAGTGCTTATTGCTCTTAAACGGTTGCCACTGGCCATCCGCCGTTTGTACTTCAATGGCAAACCCGGGAAGTAAAGTAAAGGCATCGATATGGCCTTGTTTAGTGGTGCTTGCCGCCACTGTGGGAATGCGATAAAAACGCCCGTACTTTTCTAATTTAGCTATTTCCCGTTCGCCAACTAAATAAGCAAAACGCTGCCAGTCCTGCTCTCGTTGCTGTTGGCGTTGCGCATCGAAAAACTCGGTGTCGGCACTGTAACTGCGACCGGCCACATAAGGCAATGCCCACTGCGGTTTGTGCCAAGCACGCTCTGCTAACGCCAATAAGCGCGGATACAACATGTACTCGGCTTGGCGGTCTGTGCGCAGCATCTCCGACCAAAGATGTCCTTGCACACCGGCAAACTGCACACCAGGTTGTAATGACGAGTCACTGTCATCGGCGCGATACGGTTGATTTTTAACACTGCGCCATATTTCTGCATGTGCGGGCAGATTATCAGGCATAAACTCAAACACCTTGCGCGTATCAACAGCCCGACTGGCCCAGTGATTACCGCGCTCTTGTGGGTGTGATTGATATGGAAAGTCAAAATAGGTGACATCTGGGCTGGAGATCACCACATCCCATCCTTGATTGGCATGCTGATGAGCAACCTCATGGCCATTGTCACTCAAAGTCGCCCAGGCGTTACTTTGCACGTGAGCTGGCATATTTGCTAAGCGCACATCGCCCATGCCATCACTCCAACCACCTACTTTAATGCCTTTATTAGCCAAAGATTGGCTAATCTTTTCAATAAAATAACCATTGAATGAGCTAAAGTCCGCGACCTTCTCTTTGAGCTGTTGGCATGCCGGTGACGCCAGCCAGGCTCCGGCCGTTTCATCGGCACCAATATGATAAGTGTGCAACGCCACTCCCGCACGCTGGTGCAAACGCTGTACTTCCAGCAGTACCTTATCAATAAAACGATAGGTTGACGGCAAACAAATATTTAAGGTGTTGTCGTTATAATGCTGAATAGAGCGGTATTGCGTACCGTCTTGTGGTTCCACTAAACGGTACTGACTGGCGCGCTGTTTGTCGCCTTGCGCCAGCAAGCGCTGATAGCGAGCCTCCATCGCTTTAATAGCGGCACGCGAGTGCCCGGGCATATCCAGCGAAGGCACCACTTCAATATGATGGGCTTGGGCATAACGCAAAATATCAACATAATCTTGCGCGCTATAAAAACCATTCACTCCACTGTCACTAAGGTGGCCGGCGCCCAACTGGGGCAACAAGCAGCGCTGCTCTGCTAAATCTAAACAACGTGTTGCCGCCACCTCGGTCAGCTCCGGTAAACCATCAATGGCAAGACGCCAGCCTTCATCATCTGCCAAGTGCAAATGCAGCTTGTTAAGCTTATACGCCGCCATTTGCTCTATGGTATTAAGAATAAACGCCTTAGTTCGGAAATTACGCGCTACATCAATGTGTAAACCACGAAAGCCATAATGCGGCGCATCTTCTATAGCGACCCGCTCTAGGCTTAAATCGTCACTATTCAATAGCCCCGCCACACTTTGCAGCCCGTAAAAAGCTCCGGTGGCACTGGGCGCTTGAATAACAATGCCCTCACCACGCACATTGAGTTTATAAGACTCTGGCGGCGCGCCTGCTTGCTCGCTGACATGAATTTCAATGCTCACCGCAGCTTGGCGCTCATGAACGCCGAGGGCTGCTAATCGTTTTAACGCCGCCTCGATAGCGCCTCGCTCTATCCCCTTTAATTGCAGTGTAAAACCTTGGCTGAGCGACAGCCGCCCCGGCGCCGTGCGCGCAATGTGCTGTGGCTGTGGCACCAAACCCAATACGGTATCACGGGGCTTCGGGCGTACTTGATGCTGATATAAATACTCAGCCCCCATCCAAGGTGTTTTATCATCATCACTCACTCGTAATTGCTTGATGCCGGTGAAAGCCTGTAAATAGGGTTGCTGCTCTAAGCCTGTAGTGTCATCAACAGCGTTTTGCGTGCTGGCGATCACCTGTGGCTCAAGGCGATGCTCAACATCGCTTATCAGGTAGTTGGGCATAAATTCCGAGCGGGTGATTTGCGATTGTTCAGTGTAAAAACGCACGCTTACGCCCGCCTCACCAAAGCCGGTAAACTGCGAAGTGGCACGGATGCGGTGTAGATCACCATTAACATGCTCAATAGCGAGCTGCTCCCCCTGCACCGCGTAGATAGGCATCAGTTGGCTAAAATAGATGGCCCAATCGCTTAGTGGCTCTAAATCCTCGGTGTTGGCTAACGACAGTGTCAGTTCACTGAGGTAACACGACTCTTTTTGCTCAGGACAACTATCAGGGTTGGCATCAATCAAGGTGTAATGCACTTGTAGTTGCTGCGCCAAGCGCTCAAGCTGCAACGCCGTGATCGCTTGCGCGTTGGCTGCGAAAATAAGCAACAATAAAATTAGGTTACGCACAATAGACCTCCTTGTGTGGCAAATGGGTGTGACGTTCGAATAACGCATATGCCCCCAACAGCGGCGCATATTCCAACTGCCCGGGGCTTATTTGCAACGCTTTAACTAAAATGGGGTGAGCCTGGTTACTGAGCGCGTGCCGCATGGTTTCAGCAAACAGTGAGTAAGAGCGTGCCACGGAGCCGCCAAGCACGACTTTGTCTGGGTCAAAAGCCAGCATCACCTGCGCCAAGGCATAACCTATGTGTGTACCTAACTCAGCAAATAACGCCTTTGCATGGGCATCGCCTTGTTGCGCTAACAGTGCCTGCTCGCCCCCTTCTAAACCTTGGCGCTTAAAGAATTGCCCGCTGGTATAGTGCTCAATGATACCATCCTGATAGGGAAAGCTCCCAAACTCGCCGGCCGCCGCATGTTTGCCACTATACAAGGTGCCATCGATGACAATGCCCGCGCCAAGGCCGGTGCCTAAGCTCACGCCCACGAGGTTTTGCACTTGATGGCCGCCATAACAATACTCGCCCATGGCAAAACAGTTGGCATCATTGTGCACCACCACTGGTAACTCAAAGTGGGTCTGTAACAATTGCTGCAAAGCAACGTTGTGCCAACTGGGAATATTCACGGTTTCCAGCACCCGACCTGATTGCATTTCCACCATGCTCGGAACGCCAATGGCAATGCCTTGGCTGTGCTCATCAATGGCACTGCGCACTAACTCTAAGACAAATGCATTGATTTGTTCTTTCTCTCCTTGGTAGGGCACCGCGCGACGAATCGGGGCGCTGAGATTCACGCCATCAACACGCGCTGCCAGTGCTTTGGTGCCTCCCAAGTCGATGCATACAACATTTTTCATGAAGGACTCTTTAACTCTTCGTTGGAAACGGATTTTTTAAACAGATTAAGGGTGTGATTGCGCACCAGTGGACGCGCCCAAATACCCACGCTAAAGATATAAATCAGCGGTACAAACAGCACTAGAATGGCGATTTGTAAGCTCCCTATACCTTGGCTGATTGCGCCAATGATTGGCGAGGCCACGGCGCCGCCAATAATGCCAGTGCAGAGGATCCCGGCCACAGCGCCATGCCCGGCTTTAAAAGAGTTGAGCGCCAAAGAGAAAATCACCGACCACATAATGGACAAGAAAAACCCACAAGCAGGAAACGCCAGCACCGACAGCGATTGACTGCCAAACAGCGCTACAATTAAGCAGAGCGCGGCAGCCACGCTAAAGAACATCAATAACTTTTGCGCATCCACACACTTAAGTAGCGCTAATCCGAGTAAACAACCCAGGGTTAAACTCAACCAAAAATGACTCACCACCGCTGCGCCCTCAGTGTTGGGCTCTAAGCCATGTTGCTGCTGTAAAAACACCGACATGGAATTGGCGATGCCTTGCTCCAGGGCAACATAAGCGGCGATTGCAAAGAAGAACTTAATGGCCGTGGGGTTTTTAAAGTATTGCAGGCTTTGCTTGGCGCTGAGCCGCTCACCGGCGTTGCGCTGGGCTCTTTTAATGGGTGTCAGCGCTATCCAGACCAGCATGGCCACACTTAATGCCGCAAACAGCCAATACATACTCAACCACCCCATATTCGCGGGAATACTCGGCGCTATCATGGCTCCAACACCTTGCCCAGTTTGCGTTTGCTCAAGTAATTGTGAATACACCAAAGGGGATAACGTTGCAGCGCCACCAAACATCAACTGCGCCAACACTGACAACAGCGCAAAATGCTGGCTACCGCCGCTTTCGCGCAATAATGGGTTAACCGCTACTTGCAGTAGTGCCATAGCTGAGCCGAGCAAGAACAGCGCTGTCATTGCAACCGCAAATACCGGCATAAGCACAAACGCCACAGCGCCTAATGCAGCGAGTAAAAACGCCAAAAACATCACGTGTTTCTCGCCCCAAGATTGCACTAGCAACCCCGCCGGAATGGACATGACTCCGTAGGCGATAAAAAATGCGAACGGGAAAAACCCCGCTAGCGTTAAGCCAATATCAAAGCTATCAATAAGCGCCGGAAATATCGGTCCGAGGATATTGGTAATGAACGAAATCATAAAAAAGGTCGCGAGTACTAATACGACCACAGGGATATTAGTTTTCATTGTTTTTCCCTCTGTGCCTTAAAATAAAAGGGGTGATGGTTTATACGAGCCGGCTTGTGGGCAAACAAACACAATGCTCAAGGGGAACCACGACCATCACCCCAAATGGGTTATTAATGCTCTTTGTATGCGCTGCCAGTATCGCAGCCTTTTGCCACCACTGGCGGCACAATTCAGTGCCTTACCGATACTATTCTCACAGCCTTAAAACCTGCTCATGGACGCCAAAATGAGTCTCGCATAGTGTTTTTACATAGGCCTTGGCGGCGCTGTCGATATGCGCCGGGGCGCACTCAAAAGGCTGGGTGAGGTGCGTGTCGCGATAATCCATGCCCGCTAATAGGCAATACCAGCTGGCTCGGTTATAAGCCTGCTGATGACGATGCTGATGCAACCACTGGTCGATATCTCCACCGCTGCGCCAACGCTGTAACAGCGGCGCAATTCGCGGGCTTTGTGCGGCTATTTCCGCACTGGCTAACCAATAGGGTGTATCGACACGACGGCTAGTGGCGTAATGGCCGAGAATATAATCTTTCACGCCCAACACGAGGGTGTGTAATTCATCATTAAGATGCTGCGCACTGACCTGGCCTTCAATAAATTGGCTCAGTAGTGCGATGCTGTGGCCAGTGATCATCAGCGCGGTGGCCTCCAAAGGCTCGATAAAACTCTGCGCTAGGCCAATGGCCATGACATTACTGACCAGTGCGCGGCGCATCATGCCCACTCGCATGTGCAGATGTTTAGCGCTGCTATGATACTCACCCAAGGCTTGGCGCAACTGCTGTTCAGCCTGCTCCGCATTTAGATATTGGCTGCTGTAGACATAGCCATTGCCACAGCGGCTTTGCAGTGGAATGTGCCAGCGCCAACCACTCGGCATCGCTTGAGCATGGGTGTACACCGGTGGGTTAGGCAGCGCCTCAGTGGCGAAAGCCACGGCGCGGTCATTGAGTAACTCATCGTTAAAGCGAATAAAGGGCTCTTGCAGCGCCTTTTCCACCAGCAGTGATTGAAAACCACTGGCATCAATGAAAAAGTCTCCCTGCAGCGTGCGCCCATCCGCTAAGGTGACATGCTCGATACGCTGGCGACCTTGTACTTGCGAGACTGTTCCGCTGATGTGCTCAACGCCACGAGCGCAGGCATAGGCGCGCAGCCAATCTGCCAGCTTTTGCGCATCAAAATGATAGCCATAGTGCAGCGGCCGCGCTAATGCACTGAGCGCTTTGGGAGCACGATTTTGCGCCGCCAACTGCGCCGCTAAAAAGTACCCATCCGGATGGGCGGGCACAGCAGCACCGCGACGCCTGGCATTGGCGTTGACAAAAAACACCTCCGCCGTTTTTTCATCTAACTCACTAAAGAAAGGGTGAAAATACTCACTGTCATCGCCATTCCAGTGACTAAAGCGGATCCCTGCCTTATAGGTGGCGTCGCAGGCACGCATCCAACTGCTTTCTGTTACCCCTAAGTCGGCCATAAACTGTTGCAGGTGTGGCGTGGACCCCTCGCCAACACCAATACGACCAATGTGTGCAGACTCTATCACCCGCACCGTTTTATCTCGGTGGTGCTTACTCAGATAGGCGGCGCACATCCACCCGGCCGTACCTCCGCCCACTATCGTGATGGTATTAATATTATTCATCGCCCTGTTTGCCCAGCGCTGAGGCTGGGCCCTTGATAGTTAGAACTTATAGCTGGCACTGAGGTAGTAGCGAGAGCCAAACTCAATGGTGTTTTGCGTTAAGTCATAGTTGGTATCGTAAGATTGAATGACCTCATTGGTAAGGTTCACCCCCTCTAAGCTGATATCAAGATTTTCCATGGCGTGCCAAACAATGGAGGCATCCCATTGTTGATAGTCATCATTGCGTACTGCTTGTGCGGCGCCCACACCTATCCACTCACTGCGCCAGTTGTAGGCGATACGCGCACTGATGTGATCGTTCTCGTAGAACAGCGAGCCATTAAATGAGTTTTCCGACACCCCAGGAACCATTTCTGTGGCGCCATCGGGGCGGGTTGTTTCACTATCAACATAGGTGTAGTTACTGACAAAGCCAAAACCATTGGCAAAGGTATGCTGCAATTGCAACTCTAAGCCGGTGACATCACCATCGCCATTACTGCGAGGTCGGGTGACTCGGCAGCTATCATATTCTGAAGGTTGAGCGCCACAGCCATCGACAAACTCGACCTCTTCAGTGAGAAAGACAACGTTGTCAATTTGTTTCACAAAAGCGGCTGCTGAAAACAGCGATGCCTCGGTAAAATAGTATTCAACCCCGAAGTCAGCTTGGTCGGCCTCATAAGGTTTTAGATAGGGGTTGCCGCCGTTGGCAGAGCCAAAGTTTTCTTGAATGGCTAAGCCGGGCTTCAGGTCGCTGTAGTTCACCCGTGACATCACACTGGATGCGGCGGCGCGCACAATAACATCGTCGCTGACATCAAAGGCGATGTTGATGCTTGGCAACCAATTATCGTAGTCCACCGTTTCTTTAAAGGCTTGGCCATCGGCGTAGCCAGACGAGGTTTGCTCAGTGTCCACATAGCGCAAGCCCACGTTTCCTCGGAAGTATTCGCCGCTGAAATCACTTTGCACATAAAGCGCCAGCATATCTTCATCCACGCCGAAGGTATCGCCCAAGGCCGGTGTTTCAATCAGCTCTCCCGCCTCATATTTGCCACTGATAAAATCCCACCACTGGTCTTCATCAAGCTTGGCATAGGAGTCAAGAATATGGCCGCTGCTTTGCGAGTGAAGATCAGTAAACACGCCATCACTCCAATTGCTTAAATTGCCATTGGGAACAAAGCCAATCACATCGGCTGGGTTACGATGAATCGCTACGCGTGAGAATTCAATGCTATTGACCTTCACCCCGGCTTCAATACTGGTAAACAGATCGCCGCTGAGCAACCATTTGATATCTGCTTGAGCGTAGCGGATATCATGCTCTTGTACGGTGGTTTGAAAGTTGGCCTCTTGAGCATGTTTAAACTGACTGGCATCGGTGGCATCGAGTGAGCTCAGCCATACTTGATAGGGGCCGGTCGCATCATAGCTAAAGCCGCCATCGGTGCTATTTTGACCATTTGCAAATGCCGGGTCGCCGATTTTATCACCCTCGTCAGTCGCCGGTATCCACCAACTGGAGGCGCCGAACTGCGTACCGCCATCGGAGGTAGACTGCCCCAGTACGGCACTTACTTCATAAGTATCACCGATATACTTACCCGATAAGTTCAGTACATCGGCTTTCATATTAACGGCATTGCGCACCACCGGATTATAAATAATCGAGGCGTAGGCAGGCGTAATGGTCGCTTGCTCCGTGCCGCCAAGGGCATTATTTTGCACGTTTTCAGAGCCGCTGCCGCGCCCGCCGACGGTCAAAAAGTTATGGTTTACATGAGGGTTATCGAGTTCGAAGCGAAAATAATCAAGCACAAACTCGGTATTATCGGTAGGCGCAAATTGCGCGGTTAATTGCGCACTGGTGCGCTCGCGCTCAGCTCGAAAAGCCTGCGAGCCTATCGCCCACGCGCCCACTGTCGATTCTTGCCCTGTGCCTGGGTCAGCGGCAAAGTATTCATAGTAACTCCCGATAGACTCCAGCACATGGCGCCCGGAGGTCAGTTGCTCAATGGAGTAAGAAGCGAGAATACCAAAGCGCTCTTGCTCATCTTTCCAGCTCGCTAAAAATGCACCACCCGCGTCGGTTTCATCGTACAGAGACCCACGCGCGAGCTCAGCGGATACCATCAGGGTGTTGGTGTCTAAGTCTAACGGCTTGCGCGTGGTCAAATCCACGGTGCCGCCTAAGGCCCCTTCCTCGATGGAAGCCTTGGGTGTTTTGTACACTTCCACCGCCGATACTTGCTCTGCAGAGAGTAATTCCATATTAAATGTACGCGTTGCAGGGCCTAAGTCGTACCATGAGGTGCTGGCCACTGATTGGCCATTTAACAGCACTCTTGATTGCTCAGGCGCTGTACCGCGAATGGTCACACCGCTCACTTCACCGTATTGGCGGTCCACGGTAACCCCAGAAATACGCTGTAAGGCATCACCAATGTTTTTGTCAGGGAATTTACCAATGTCTTCAGAGGTAATGGCATCGACCACGGCATTGGCAAAGCGCTTAGTGTTCATGGAGGCTTCCAACGAGCGGCGAATACCCCTCACCTCAATGGTTTCCATTTGCTGGTCATCTTGCGCTAACTGCTGTTGTGCATAGACGCTGGGAGTAATAGCCATGCTAGCGAGTAAACTTGTTGTCACGAGTGCAGCCACTCGATTGATTTTAAAGCGGCGTTTAGGTGTTGTTTTCATTGTTATGCTCATCTTCTTCCTTACTATTTTTGGCCTATTCAGAGTAAAGGCATGAGCGTTTTTTAAGCGGTACGATTCTATGCACTGATCATACTTTTCTCGCAGTGTTGCGGTTAAGCTGTCAAAAAAGCGTAAAACCAAAGCACTATAGCGGCAAACGAATGATAGGTTAGTATTGAAGTGTGAGAGAATAGGCGCACACAAGCGCTGGGGAGTTGCTGAAATAGCAAAACAATTAACAAGGACAATAACAGTGGAGGTTAGCGCGTGCGTGCAATGTGTGAAAAGGTGATCCCCTCACCAAACTGCTCTTGGCGTTATTGCTTGTATCGCTTGCCTGAAATCCCATTTAATTGGCACTATCACCCCGAGTACGAAATATGCTTAACCCTCAATAGCCGTGGCGTGTGCCATATCGGCGACTATATTGCACCCTATGGTGACTACGACTTGGTGTTGCTCGGCCCTGAACTGCCCCATACTTGGCAATCGAAAATCAATACTGACTTATCTGAGCAAATTGTCCATGTGGCACAAATACCGGCGCCGTGGTTAGAAAGCATGGTGGCTCAACACCCTGAGCTGCAACAACTGGAGGAATTACTCAGTGGGGCTCGCCGAGGCCTGCGCTTCTCGCAACAATTGGCAAAGCAATGCCAGGCCTTGTTCGAGAGCATGGAGCAAGCCAGCCCGTTACAGCGCTATGTACTGTTAATGGATATGCTAACGCGCATGGCACAATCGCAGTATGATTACCTTTCCAGCGCCGGTTTTCGTTTTGATTACCGCCAAGACCCAGCCAAAGACAAGTTTGACCGGGTGATTTCCTTTATTTATGACAACTACACGGAAAAGCTCAGCGCAGATATGCTTGCCGAGCATGCTCACATGAGCACCAACCACTTCCATCGCTTTTTTAAAAAACGCACCGAGCGCACCGTGACCGAGTTTATTAATCAGCTACGCATCGCCAAGGCGTGTAAGCTACTCATTAATACTTCTTCGCCGATTACGGTGATCTCCGATCAATGTGGATTCAATAACATTTCTAATTTTAACCGACGCTTTCAAACAATAAAGAACTGCACCCCGAGCCAGTTTCGCGCGCGGCTTCAGCAGCGCGCACTGATCTAAACATCGGAACCTCCTCCCAGGCGCTATTAAAGCTTTACGCAGCAACCACGCCAGAGCAGCCGCACAGCGCTATACTGATACTGTTAGCGCTTTCTAGCAACTGTACCAAAAATTAAAACTCATTGACTTTATAGCTCACAGTTGCCACAGTTAACTTATTGAGTAAAAAGACATTACTGGAGGCGAAATGGCTAATTGGCTGAGCGCAAAAGTGACCCGAGTGAAGTGGTGGAATGATAAGTTATTCTCGCTGGTGGTCCACGCCGACATCGCCCCTTTTACTGCGGGGCAATACACTAAGCTTGCATTAGAGGTGGACGGTGAGCGTGTGGCCCGAGCCTATTCATTTGTAAACCCTCCTAGCAGTGATGACCTCGAGTTTTACTTAATTAAGGTTGACGATGGTGCCCTATCTGAGGCGCTGGCCAACTTACAACCCGGTGATGAGGTACGCATCGCCGAGCAGAGTACGGGCTTTTTCACACTTGATGAAGTGCCCAGCAGCGAGCAAGTGTACATGCTTAGTACCGGCACCGCGATTGGCCCGTTTTTATCAATACTGCAACAGCCCCATGTATGGCAAAAATTTACTCACGTGGTGTTGGTACACTGCGTAAGAGAGCAGCAAGATTTAAGCTATCAAGCATTGGTTAAACAGCTGCAACAGCAGTATCCACAACTACACTATGTGCCCGTGGTCACCCGCGAAAATGTCGATGGCATGTTGAGTGAGCGTATTCCCGGGTTAATAAAAAGTGGCAAACTTTTTGATCATGTTCAGCTCAGTGCCAGCCCAGATGTGGCACAGTTTATGATCTGCGGTAACCCTGAGATGGTAAAAGACACCAGTGCCTGCCTTCAAGAATTAGGCTATAAACGCAACCGACGGCGTACGCCAGGGCAGATCACCGTAGAGCAGTATTGGTAAAAAAGGACCAACAAATGAAATACCTAATTGTGTCATTGCTATGCCTAAACTTTATTGGCAATGCCTACGGCGAACAAACGCCGCTTGAAAAAGACCCAGCGCAGCAACAAGCGCTTGAGCAAGCCATCAAAAAAGCCGAAAAGAAAGCGGTTAAAAAGCTCAGTAAAGAACAACAACAAGCGGTTGCAGTCGTGGATGCCTTGGTGGATGCCTATAACAACAAAGACATCGACACCTTCATTAGCTACTTCGCTGAGGATGTGGCGTTTTATATGTTCCCCAACGAGTTGATGTTCACTGGCAAAGAGCAACTCATAGCCCGCTATGGTTTGATGTTTAAAAAATTACAGTGTGTAAATACTGCCCCTATCAAGCGTATTGTTCATGGTAGTTTTGTTATTGACCAAGAGCTTTCAGAGTCGTGCAGTACAGACCCTGAAGTTATTGATAAACGCTCTGAGGTGGTCACCAGTTATCAAGTGAAAGACGCCAAAGTACAAAAAGTGTTGTTTTTTAAAACTACCAGCTAAACTGCTAGGTGTGCGCAAGTAATTGAGGAAAGCCATGGCAGCAAACCCCCCACCACAGATACAGTTATTATACCGTGTTGAACCGGGATGTTTGGGGCCGGATGGCAAAGATCACATAGAGGGGTTTTGTGCCTACGCACAACAGCATATCAGCGCTCCCGAATTTGCCACTTACCGTTTTGTGCCGCGTTACGATAAAAGCAAAGATGAAGTCAGCTACACGCTGCGTAACAAGCGTTTATCACTGCAACAGGCCGAGCAATTTCTCGCTCACTTTGGCAGCCAACGTAGTGATTTTGAAGAACATCTAGACGAACAACTCGCCGAAGCCATCGACCAATTTTTACGTCCCAGCTAGGGGCGTAGCACCGGCTACAACCCCCAAATTCCTTTAGCCATTAACGATTTCATTAAAGCTATCGTTGTCATGTAGGCTGGCAAACGCGCTTTCGTGCAACAGCTCATTGCGCAGATTAGGCGAGTAGTCTAAGGCCATACGAATATCCGCCAAGGCATCGCTGTGCTCGTGTGTTAGTGCGTATGCACAAGCCCGCTGCCAATAGGCATAGCCATAATCTGAGTCAATTTCTAGCGCCTGATTACACAAACTAATTGCCTCTTGGGTATCACCAAGCTCAAGTAAGGCATCCGCCTTATAGGCTATAGCTTCAACATCTTCAGGCTTACGATTGAGGATCTCGTCGTAAATCTCAACCTTGGTAGCAAAGTCACTCTCTAAATTAGCACGCATCCACAATGAATGAATTTCGTTGGTGATGGTGATCTTCTTCTGGTTGTTGAGGATTTCCTCTGAGCGACCTCGAAGCTGCTCTTCTAAATCTTTTAGGCGCGCTTCATATTCGTCGGTAATGGCACTGACGCGGGAGTTAACAATGTCTTCAACCTTATTTTTTACATCGCGTAGTGAGTTCCACCCAACTAACACCAAAATTGACGCCGTCGCGGTAAGAATAAAAAACACATTGTTAATGGTGTCTGTGGTGTAGACAATAGCGCGATCAGCGGTTTCTAGCTGCGCGTGAGCAATCTTTTCGGTGTATTCGGCACGCAAAGCCTGTTGGTCTTGGCGCACCGCCTTGAGCTCATCGAGGATGTAACGCTCAATCAACGGGCGATACATGGGCTCATTTAAATCCTTAACCACCTGCTGTGTTTGTTGCTCTTGGTTCGGTGTTAGCCCTTTCGCCTGTTGCGCCGGCAGCGCCGACTCGGGGGTATTGGCATAACTGCTGGCCATAGTGCCAAAAACAAAAAGTAAGCCGCTGAATATAAAGCAAACTAACTTAGACATGCCTATTTCCTTTTTTATAATTCTCTCAGCCCCTATGATGCCAGTTTGCTGTGTTTCAGGCAAAAAAAAGCCAGCTACAAAAGTAACTGGCTAACCTGCTTAACAACAATAAAGGTTCAAAGGAACATTAACAGGAGTGAGATTATAACTTAGCAAGATGTCCCTGAACCCATACTTAATTGATTTTGCTAAAACTTAGTTTATCTCCTAGGCTTATTTGGGACGAAGGATTGAGTAGATTGATGTGAAGTATTGGCTGTTATTATTACCCCTTGTGAGCTGTTTGAGCATAGCCCAGAATAAGGTTTTTTTGGTAACCGAGCAGTTGCCGCCGTTAAGCTATGTTGATAAGCAGGGCCAGGTGCGAGGAGATGCCACCGAGCGCGTACAGCAACTTATGCATCATGCCGGCCTTGATTACAGCATTGAAGTGTTGCCATGGAAGCGCGCCTACAAACAAGCAGAATCCTCTGCCAATACCCTTATTTTTACCATATTAAAAACCCCCACACGCAGTGAGCGTTTTGATTGGTTATGCCCTCTGGTTCCTCCTTTGGAGGTTTATCTGTATAAACTCAAAAACCGTCATGACCTGGCCCCAAGCTCTCTGGCTGACGCAAAATCGAGCTTAGTGGGCGTGAGTCGTGGCTCGGTTGCACATTCTTTACTACTCAATCAAGGGTTTATCGAAGGCAAAAACCTGATGGTGACGACCAATATCGATGTATTAACGCAAAACCTCCGTAATGGCCGGTTAGATTATGTGTTATTAATTAATACCTCAGTGCATGATACAGACAATATTACCGCAGCTCTGCCGGAGAATTTCAGCCGCGACCTCCCTGCATGCTTGGCAATTAATAAGCAATCTGACCCACAGATCAAGCAGCGATTAATGGCTTCGTTCACTACGTTGAGCGCTACAAACTTCCACCAACCTTGAGAAAAGCGCCAGTGTCATATTGGCTAATGACACTGGCGTTGAATACAGGCCGTTAATCAACTAACGCGATAGGCCACTGCCCCATTTCTCGTACAGCATTCATAACCGTCACAACTTGCTGATGACGGCTTTGCTCATGCGCGCGAATGGCAACCGAAGAGAATGGCTCTGTGGCAGATATGCGGGCGATGTTGCTGGCGATTTGTGAGGTCTCGATATTCCTCCCCGCCATCACCACATGGTTACTGTGAGTGACTTGAATCATCAAGGTTTTATTTTCTGCTGACACCGCTGAATTAGACTCGGGACGAGTAACGCTCAAACTGTGCTCGCGAACGAATGAGGTTGTCACCACAAAGAAAATAAGCAGGATAAAAACCACATCAAGCATTGGGGTCATATCAGCTTGCGCTTCGGTGTTGGTCGGTCTTTTTCTATTCATAGCATGTTCCTTTTTATTAGACTCCTTATTCACCCTAGACCACGAATGAAAACACTTTGTTACATTAAAAGCGTATAAACATTTTATTTTTATGATCTTTTTGTGCTTTTAGTGATGCAAAAATAAAAACAGTGCGGTGTATACCTTTGGCTGCGTTTGTCTCACGCACTTTTGTATTGTTTTGTAACAAGCTGGTTGTTTTTATTTACGTAGCCATGGCTTATGCTCACAGTAGCCAAGTAAATATGGATATAAGGAAAGGGCAATGAAAGACTTACAAAAACTCGTAGGGAGTTTAAATAAATCAGGCGCACTAAGCGGCTTCCTAGGCGGTGTCGCTGGCGGCGGTCTAAGTGGCTTAGCCACCGGCAAAAGTGGCAAAAAGACATCTAAGAAAGTGATGAAGTATGGTGCCCTTGCCGCCATTGGTGGCCTTGCTTGGAAGGCATACCAGCAGTATGCACAAAAAAGTTCCGCTGCTGAACCAAGTACAGTACATCCACGCTCAGGCAACTTTAATTATCACTCGACTCCTATGCAACAACAAAGCTTTGAACACGTTGTGGAAGATGACAACGAAGGCGGTCAACTGCTGCTGATGCGCGCGATGATTGCAGCCGCCTACGCCGATGGTCATATAGACGAGCAAGAGCGACAACGCATTTTTGCGCAAGTAGAAAACATGGACTTGCAAACCCATGAAAAAGCCATGTTATTTGATGAGCTGCGCCAGCCTATGAGCTTGTCGGAGCTGGTTAATGCTGTACCAAATGCGCAAACAGGTATCGAAGTCTATGCCGCCAGTGCCAGCGCCATAGACCTGAGTCAGCCCATCTCTGGGCAATATCTTGATGCGTTAGCAAATAAACTCTGTATCCCACAGGAATTAGTCAACAATGTGCATCAACAGCTGACTCAGCAAGCGCGCCTAGCCAGTGAGTAACAGTTGAGTGCACGCTAGAGTGACCCACGCGGCGTCACTCTCTGTTTATTTATCAAGTCACACTCCCCCTGGTTTTTCACGGCATTTGAGCCGACAAATAAAAAAGATTGATGTTATTTGAAAGTTAACTGAGAACCACAAGGTCTGTCTTAGCTGAGTGATGAAACGGCCGATTCGCATTCACGAACTTCCCATAACTAGGTTGCCTTTGCCAGTGCAAAACGCGCTGTGATCGGCATATGAATAACAGAGGATTCGAGATGAAATCGTTGCCAAAAATGACCCTGAGCGCTCTTGCACTCACACTTTGCCACACTGCGGGCGCTGCTGAACTTGATGTGCGAGTGCAAAACCTAACCCAAGGTATGTATTTCACGCCCCTGCTGGTGGCTGCCCACGATAGCAACAGTGAATTGTTTCGCGTTGCCACTGCCGCCTCCAGTGAATTACAAGCCATGGCCGAAGGCGGTGCCATCGACGGTCTTGTTAACCAAGTAGAAGTCGCTGGCGGTGATGTGCTTGCCAACCCCGCGCAAGGTTTGCTTGCGCCCGGACACAGTGGCGAAGGCACCCTCACCACCAGTGAAAGTAATACCTATTTATCGCTGGTGGCGATGATGCTACCCACCAACGATGGTTTTGTTGGCCTTAGCAATTGGCCTGTACCGAGCGAACCCGGAACTTACCATGTATACCTTAACGCCTATGATGCCGGCACTGAAGCCAACGATGAAATACGCGGCGGCGGTGCCCCAGGTGTGCCTGGTATGCCGGTTCCACCGCCTTTAGAGGAACTCATTGGCAGCGGGGGCAACGGCGTCACCAACGAATTGAGCAATACGTTGGTGCACATTCACCCCGGTAACCTTGGCGATGACAGTGCATCAGCGGGAAAAAGCGACATCAATAACAGCGTCCAGCGATGGTTGAACCCTGTCGCTAAACTAACAATTACTGTGCAGTAGGGGGTGAGCATGCGTTTGCAAACACATTTCCCTCGAGCACTGGGTTTAAGTGCTCTTGTGGTGCTTGGTTTAAGTGCCTGCGGCTCTGATAACACAAAACCTACGGAATCAGCCGTGGACACGCCAGAGCCGGTGCAATATCATTATCAGGTGACACTGACCAATTTAACGCAAGCGCAACCATTGAGCCCTGTCGCTGGCGTACTGCATCAGCAAGGTCAATTTTGGCGTATTGGTGAGCCGGCTTCAGGTGCTCTCGAAGCACTTGCTGAAGGGGGCGATAACTCGGCGCTGCTTGCAAATACAGAAGTGATTGCACTCTTTGGTGGAGAAGCCCCTATCAGCCCTGGTCATACCGATGAATTTACCCTATCAGTAGAGGATGTTGCTGATAGTAAGTTGACCTTAGCAACCATGTTGGTCAATACCAATGATGCGTTTACGGGTGTTAACGCCGTCGATTTAACGCCGCTGGCTGCTGGGCAAAGCATCTCGCTCTATGGCCATGGGTATGATGCTGGCACCGAGGGCAACTCTGAACTTGCGCAGTTTATCCCAGGTCCTGCCGGTATGGGTGAAGGATTCAACGCAATAAGAGACGACACTAACTTTGTGGCTTTGCATCCAGGCGTGGTAAGTGCCGATGATGGCTTAGCGCAATCGGCTTTGGGTGCTCAACATCGCTTTGACAACCCGGTGATCAAAGTGGTGATCACGCGCATTGAGTGAATCACATTCATATCTAGGCGTCACACCCACGAGACACAACCGCTGGGTGTGAATTCACAGCTTTTTACGCCAAACTGCAACGGCACTGAATACCTGCTATGTGACCTTGGTACTTACGAGTCAGTGTTAAGCGGGGCATAGGCAACTGTATTTCTGCCAGAGTCTTTAGCATGATAAAGCTGCACGTCGGCGGCTTTTATCAACGCTTCAATATTATCGCTAATGCCGTAGGCAGCCCCGATAGAGACAGTAAATGCAATGCTCTGCGGCGTTAATGCCGCACCTTGAGTGTGCACAAAGTGGCGAAAAGCCTCCAGTTTTTGCAAACAGTGCTGTGGGTCTTCAGCGGCAAAATACACCGCAAATTCCTCACCGCCCATACGTGCGACTTGCTCATAATCAAAATGCTCACATAATGCCTTACTCAATGCCTTGAGCACCTCATCGCCACCATCATGGCCGTAGCGATCGTTCACCGCTTTAAAATGGTCAACATCTAACATGGCAATCATACTTGGTTGCTGTTGCTGCGCAGCCGCCTTAAGAGATTTGTTCACTTGGCTAAAAAAATAACGCCGATTCGGCAGTTCGGTTAAGTAATCAGAGTTTGCTTGGCGACGGATGGTTCGAATTTGCTCGAGCATTTCTACGTTTTGTCTTACTCGACAGTAAAACTCTTCCGGGTTAAAAGGTTTACGCAGATAATCGTTGGCGCCATTTTTTAAAAATCGCGCCGATAAATGTGCCGACTCCACCCCAGAAATACCGATAATGGCAATATCCTCTTCAGTGTAAATACGACGGATCTCGATGCACAGCTCCTCACCTCGCATTTTCGGCATTTCACTGTCGGTTACGATTACGGAAATATCGTTATATCGCTCAAGCATAGCCAAAGCTTCTAAGCCGTCTCGCGCTTCCAGCACCTGATATTTATGGCGCTTAAGCAGGCCACTTACATAGTTTCGGGATGTCGCTGAGTCATCCACCACCAATATCTTTATCTTCTCATTGCGCGGCAAGCGCTCGAGCTGACGCTTTAGGTACTGATAGGCCTGCTTGTTTTCTTTGGTGATGTAATCAATGATGGGATGGCGGTCTACAATTTCTCGGGTTTTGCTCTCTAAGCTGCCGGTCATCACTATGGTAGGAATTTTCGCCTTTGTACTACAAGGTATGGCCTCCCCCTGCGGCGCATCGGGCAATATAAAATCGACAATAGCGCAAAAGTAATTGTTTTTTGCAATCAGCGCCTCGGCTTTCGCTTTAGAGTCAGCGATATCAACCTCATAGCCCGCTTGCAAACAAATGTGCTTTTGCACCCGGGCGATA
This sequence comes from Pseudoalteromonas sp. CNC9-20, assembly GCF_022347875.1. NCBI lineage: Bacteria > Pseudomonadati > Pseudomonadota > Gammaproteobacteria > Alteromonadales > Pseudoalteromonadaceae > Pseudoalteromonas > Pseudoalteromonas sp. CNC9-20. The sequence continues at coordinate 791,054 of NZ_JAKRFS010000002.1, forward strand.
GTAGGGGTGTCTTCTACGATAAGGATTTTTCGTAGCACTATCCGGCGCTCCAACTGGTGCTCAATCGATAACTCAATTGTTAGCCCTACTGGCGCTAAAAGCAATCTTTGCATTTGAATCTAAAGCAAAAATATTGTTATTTAGAAAAAACGTACAGAGGGCTTAAAAAGATACCTGCCCTGCATGCTTAGGTTTGCCTAGAACCGCAAACCTAACTTCTATAAAGTATAAAAGAAAACAAGGACCATCATGTATATAGGTGAAGTTGCCAAAAGGACCGGGTTATCCGTTAAAGCCATCCGTTTGTATGAAGCCCGAGGGTTAATAACCGCACCACCAAGGCAAGGGCGCTACAGGGTGTATAACAAGCCTCATGTAGAAGTGTTGTTATTGATTGTGGAGGCAAAAGCCTTAGGCGCGACTTTGGCAGAATTAAAAGATGCGCTTATCTACAACAACGGCACGCTTGATTGGTCACGGGTGCACGGGTTTTTAGCTGAAATTAAAAACAAATTACTCACTCAGCAATCCGATATTTTAAAGCGTATAGACGCTGTAGAGCGCTGTATATCCACTCTCGATTCATGCCCCCATATTCAGCACGCTTGACTCTACCCCTAGGGGCAGAGCTTAAGATAGTCATCGAGTTTTCACCTTACGGAAGTAAACCCGATGACAAAAAACATCCTAATCATTAACGCTAACCCAAAACGTTCAAGCTTTTGCCAACACTTAGCAGATATCTATGAATGTGAAGCGAGGGAGCAAAATAATACTCAAAGAGTTAACCTGTCGGCATTGCAATTCAATCCTAGCTTGGATTGTGGCTATGATGATGAACAACTATTAGAACCTGATTTACAAGTATTTCAGCAGCAAATTGCCTGGGCAGATCATGTTGTGATCGTTTCGCCTATTTGGTGGGGCAGCCTTCCGGCAAAATTCAAAGGCCTGTTTGATAGAAGTTTCCTGCCCGGGTTCGCATTTAAGTACCAAGGCTATACACCCGTGCCCCTACTCACCGACAAAACCTCTCGCATCGTCTTAACCATGGATGCACCGCCGCAGAGCCTACAAGACCAAGCCGCATCGGTTATTGCACAACTCGATATATTCACCTTACAGTTCAGTGGGTTTCAGCCCAGCGCAGTGAGTTTATTTGGCTCAGTAGTAGCGGCCTCTGAATCCGAAAAGTCTGCTTGGGTAAATGAAATAAAGCAACTAGGCCGAGCAGCGAAATAGCTTGTACTGACTCGAGCAGTTTCTCCAGTGCTAGGGATTTCAAAGGGGATTTCAAAGGGTCAGAGTTGTTGATTTTTATCCCGAGCGTTAAATGATGCCGACTTCCTGTCTCCGCCATACGTTTTTAACTCAATGGTATGCCCCAACTGCTGCTCAATCTGTTTCTTAAAACGCTCATCCCCCAGTACCCAGGTTCTTTGCAGGGCATCTCGAATCTGCGCGACGGAATAATCCGGCATCTGCGATTTAAACAAGGCTTGGTACGCCTGCTTTCGAGCTGATTTGTCTTTACCTAGAGCCTGATAGACAGGATGCTCCTTAATCAGCTCTATTTGCTTGTCCAAAGCATTATGGCGATAACTGGACCAAGGGTATTCAGACGGATGAACAACCATGTTCGCTCGCACCGGGTTCAGTTCAATATACCGACTGACCAAAAGCAAATATTGGTCACTATCAACCAATGACGACTTAAAACGTCCTTCCCAAAGTGTTCCTGTCCGCTTATAAGTATTGTTCACGTAGCGGACATAGTAACGTCCTAACGATTGCATCAGTTGGCTGACGCCCGTTGCTGTAGTAGGTGTCATCAATAAATGAACGTGATTGGTCATCAACACAAAAGCGTGAACAGAGACGTCAAAGCGACGACTGTAATCTTTCAACTTGTCCAGGTATACGGTGTAATCCTGTTCCGTATAGAAGGTGACTTGACGGTTATTTCCACGCTGAACAACATGTTGCGGAATATGGGGTAAGTTTAATCTCGGCCGACGCGCCATGGCCTTTCCTCCCTGAAATAGCCAATTGCACTAAAAACTTAGCGCAACTCAGCAATTTCAACAACTCTGACCCCTTATCGATCTAGGAGGGCCCATGATTCTATTTTTTATTTATTTTCATAGACATCAAATAAATTGTAATTGCGAAGATAAACAGTGAGATTCCCCCAAGGTAAAACTTTTCTTCGTTCTCCATATAAACATTCATCGAAAAGACGCCAAAAATGACTGAAGCTATATAAAACAGCCAAGTCGCAGGTCCGTTTTTTGTACTCGCAAAAAGCTTAAAATATATAAATCCCAAAAATGAGACCACCTGAAGAATAAATAACATTTATTTCTCCACCTTATTCAATTCACCAACAGCTTTTTGTAACGATTAATACAAATTTCAACAACTCTGACCCCTTGATTCGACCCCTTGATTCGATTCTGCCATTTCCGGGGTGGCAGTAATACCATCTATGGCTAACCCTTTAGTGGTAAAAGCCCTTATCCAAGTGTTGGCTGGTGTATCTTGGTTGAGGTTTATTTCAATCGCCTTCTAAAACCAATACTTGGTAACATCAGTGACAACACCATCTAGTCCCTGAATTTCTCCAAGAATATAGCCGTAGGCACCTCCATAATCTTCATCTTTGAAAAAGCCAGCAATGTTGCCTAGTTGCTCATCATTAAAGGAAGCTTGCAATTTCAATTTCAACAACTCTGACCCCTTGATCGGACGCCCGTTGCTGTAGTAGGTGTAATCAATAAATGAACGTGATGATTAGTCATCAACACAAAAGCCTGAACAGAGACGTCAAAGCGACGACTGTAATCTTTCAACTTGTCCAGGTATACGGTGTAATCCTGTTCCGTAAAGAAGGTGGCCTGACGGTTATTTCCACGCTGAACAACATGTTGCGGAATATGGGGTAAGTTTAATCTCGGCCGACGCGCCATGGCCTTTCCTCCCTGAAACAGCCAATTGCACTAAAAACCTAGCGCAACTCAGCAATTTCAACAACTCTGACCCCTTGATTCGATTCAACAACTCTGACCCCTTGATCGCTGTGTCATCGATCGCTGTGTCATCAATAAATGAACGTGATTAGTCATCAACACAAAAGTGTGAACAGAGACGTCAAAGCGACGACTGTAATCTTTCACCTTGTCCAGGTATACGGTGTAATCCTGTTCCGTAAAGAAGGTGGCCTGACGGTTATTTCCACGCTGAACAACATGTTGCGGAATATGGGGTAAGTTTAATCTCGGCCGACGCGCCATGGCCTTTCCTCC